>DASTWI010000042.1:0-22465 GCA_035776635.1 Sphingomonas sp.
GAAGCCGACGTGCGCTCGGCGATGCGCGAGGTGCGCGTCGCCTTGCTCGAGGCGGACGTCGCGCTTCCGGTCGCCCGCAAGTTCGTCGACGACGTCACCGAAAAGGCCGTCGGCCAGAACGTGCTGCGCTCGGTCACGCCTGGCCAGATGGTCGTAAAGATCGTCTCCGACGCGCTCACCGAAATGCTGGGCTCGGATCAGGCCGAGCTGGTGCTCGATGTCACGCCGCCCGCGGTGGTGATGATGGTGGGCCTCCAGGGCTCGGGCAAGACGACCACTACCGCCAAGATCGCGAAGCGCCTCAAGGCACAGGACCGCAAGAAGGTCCTGATGGCGTCGCTCGACGTCAACCGCCCCGCCGCGCAGGAGCAGCTCGCGACATTGGGCACGCAGACCGACGTCGCAACGCTCGCGATCGTCGCGGGCCAGCGCCCGGTCGAGATCGCCCAGCGCGCGATGCAGGCCGCGAAGCTCCAGGGCTACGATGTCCTGATGCTCGACACCGCCGGGCGCCTCCACGTCGACCAGGCGCTGATGGACGAGATGAAGGCGATCGCCGATGTCTCCAATCCCGCCGAAATCCTCCTCGTCGTCGACTCCTTGACCGGCCAGGATGCCGTCAACGTCGCGCAGAACTTCTCCGATCAGGTGCCGCTCACCGGCGTCGTCCTCACCCGCATGGACGGCGACGCGCGCGGCGGCGCGGCGCTCTCGATGCGCGCGGTCACCGGCAAGCCGATCAAGTTCGCCGGCACCGGCGAAAAGCTCGACGCGATCGAGGCCTTCCACCCGAGCCGCGTGGCGGGCCGCATCCTCGGCATGGGCGATGTCGTCAGCCTGGTCGAGAAGGCGGCGGAATCGATCCAGCAGGAAGATGC
This sequence comes from Sphingomonas sp., assembly GCA_035776635.1. GTDB lineage: Bacteria > Pseudomonadota > Alphaproteobacteria > Sphingomonadales > Sphingomonadaceae > Sphingomonas. The sequence goes on from DASTWI010000042.1 coordinate 879, forward strand.
CGAGCGGATGGCGGCGAAGCTCGCCAAGGGTCAGTTCGACATGAACGATCTGCGCGGGCAGCTCGCGCAGATGCGCCGGATGGGCGGCCTCGGCGCGCTCGCGGGCATGATTCCCGGCATGAAGAAGGCGCAGGCGGCGATGGCCTCGGGCGCGGTCGACGAGAAGATCCTCATCCACATGGACGCGATGATCGGCTCGATGACCCAGAAGGAGCGCGACAAGCCCGCGCTCATCAACGCCAAGCGCAAGATCCGCATCGCCAAGGGCAGCGGGACGACGGTGCAGGAGATCAACAAGCTCCTCAAGATGCACCAGGAAATGTCCACCGCGATGAAGAAGATCCGCAAGATGGGTGGCCTCAAGGGCCTGCTCGGCATGATGGGCAAGGGCGGCATGGGCGGCCTAGGCAACCAGCTCGGCGGCCCCGAGCTGGGCGACATGATGAAGGGCATGGACACGGGGCTCCCCGGCCTTCCCAACGGCCCCAAGAACATGCCGAACGTCCCACCGGGCTTTCAGAATTTCATGAAGAAGAAGTGAGCCTGTCATCCCAGCGAAGGCTGGGATCCATGTCTCTCACGATTGTCACCACAAGCAGAAATAGACCCCAGCCTCCGCTGGGGTGACGAATAGAAGAAGGAAGAAGGTACACAATGGCACTCAGCATTCGTCTGTCGCGCGGCGGTTCCAAGAAGCGCCCCTATTACCGCATCGTCGTCGCCGACGCGCGCAGCCCCCGCGACGGCCGCTTCATCGAGCGGATCGGCAGCTACAACCCGCTGCTCGCCAAGGATGACGAGAAGCGCGTCCAGCTCGACGCCGATCGCGCCAAGCACTGGCTCGGCGTCGGCGCGCAGCCGACCGACCGCGTCGCCCGCTTCCTCGACGCCGCCGGCGTCCGCGAGCGCGCCGCCCGCAACAACCCCAACAAGGCCGAGCCCGGCGAAAAGGCCAAGGAGCGCGCCGAGGAGCGTGCCGAGAAGCTGAAGGCCGCGCAGGAAGCTGAGGCAGAGGCCAAGGCAGCGCCGGCCGAAGAGGCGACCGCCGGGACCGACGCCGAGGCGGAGGCGGTGATCGCCGCGGAAGTCGAGGCCGCGACCGAGGAGCCGACAGCCGAGGCCGTTGAGGTCGCCGAGGCAGTCGCCGAAGAGACCCCGGCCTCCGAGGGCTGAGCCCAGGGGAGGGCGGATGCCGGCGCGTCAAAACACAAGCCCTCCCCCGACCCCTCCCGCAAGCGGGAGGGGAGACCGGTTGGTCACGCTCGCCGTCGTCACCGGCGCGCACGGCGTGACCGGCGAGGTGCGGCTCAAGCTGTTCACCGACGATTTGACCGCCTATCGCCGCTTCAACGGCGGCGCTCTGACGTTGAAATCCCTTCGCCAGGGCGGCAACGGCGCGATCGCGCGCTTCGCCGAGGTCGCCGACCGCAATGCGGCCGAAGCCCTGCGCGGGGTTGAACTTGCCGTCCCCCGCTCGGCGCTGCCAGCGCTCGGCGAGGGTGAATATTACCATATCGATTTGATCGGCCTCGCGGTGCTCACCGATGCCGGCGCGCCCGTCGGCACTGTCGTCGCGGTCGAGAATTTCGGCGCGGGCGATATTCTCGAAATCGAGCAGCCCGACGGCCGCCGCCTCTTGGTTCCCGTCGTTCATGCCGAGATCGGCGAGACGGTGACGATCCCGGCCGATTATCTCGGCTGATCGTCAATCGCCGTAATGGATGCCGAGCAGCCAGGGCTTGGGGCGGCCGGTCGGGTGCGGGGTGCCGTCGAGGCGGACCGCCTTGATGATGCGTACGCGCTTCATCAGCATCTGGCCTTTCATTTCGCCGCTGCCGCCGCCGGTCGGCTGCGCGAGGATGCGCTTCACTGTGTCCATGCCCGAGACGACATGGCCGAACGCGGCGAAGCCGAGGAAGGACCCGCGGGCGTCGAGCGCCGGATTGGCGCCGACCATTATCGAGAAATTGCCTGCGGCCGAATCGGGATCGGGTCCGTGCGCCATCGAGATCGCGCCGTCGGTGTGGCGGATGCCGGTTTTGGTGGTCGGTTCGATCGGGATCGAATCGAGGATGCGCTTGGCGTCCATGGCGATCCCGCCCTGGATGAAGCCGTGCGCGGGATCGCCCTTGCGGCGCGAGGCGCGGTAGAAATCGGTGCCGTCGAACCGGCCGTCATCGACATAGCGCATGAAGTTCGCGACCGTCTTGGGCGCGTGCTTCGCGTCGAGCGCGAGGACGATCGGCCCGGCGCTCGTCACCAGCTTGACGTGGATGATGCCGGGGGTGGCGGCGAGGACAGGGACGGAGAACAGCGCGAGCGCGAGAGCCAATAGGAAACGCATGGATACGGCCGGTAGCCGATCGCGGGCGCCGACGCTACCGCGCGAGCGTCCGCTGCCGGGCAAGGTCGTTGCGGATCGTCGTCGCGGCGACCCCGGCTTCGCCCATCGCGTGGCTGATCTGGTCGAGCCCCTTGGCGACGTCTCCGGCGGCGTAGAGGCCGGGAATGCTGGTGCGCTGATGGGCATCGACAACGAGGCAGCCGTCGCCCGATGCCTCGGCGCCGATGTCGATGGCGAGCTCTGAGCGGATCACCGAACCGAGCGCGGGATAGATGCTGTCGAACGCAAGCTCGCCTGCGGGGGTCGGCACCAGGATTCGGCCGCCGTCGATGCGCAGCGGTTCGCACGGGCCGTCGATCAGCGTTACCCCGAGTTCGTCCAGCCGACGGCGGTCGTCTTCGGGCAAGTCATGTGCGGAATCGGGCGCGATCAGCGTCACGTCGCGCGTATACATCCTCAGGAATTCGGCTTCACCGGCACCGTGTTCGTGCGATCCGATCACGGCGATCCTCCGGTCGGTCACCTCGAAGCCGTCGCAGATCGGGCAATAGCGCAGCAGCCCGCGCCGCACCGCGGCATCGTGAATGTCGGGCGATATCTTCGGCCGGTTGTTGACCACGCCGGTGGCGAGCAGGACCGTTCGCGCCACGACGGTGCTTCCGCCGAAATGTGCGGTGAGCGTCTCGCCGCTTCGCTCCAGCCGCTCGACCAGGCCGGTGGCGACATTCGCGCCGAACTCCGCGGCCTGACGACGCATACGGTCGAGCAGTTCGGTACCGGCGATGCCGTCCGGAAAACCGGCGGTGTTGCGGGTGCATGGGATCATCGCCGCGCGGCTCTTTCCGGCGTCGATGATTCGCGTCGCGAGGTAAAAGCGCGCGAGATAGATCGCCGCAGTCAGCCCCGCCGGCCCGGCGCCCACGATTAGGCAGTCGATCGTCTCGTCCTCGCGCATCCCCGCCAGAGCGCGCGGGCCCTGCGTTCGTTCCTTGAACGGAGCGCCGATGCGTGTATATACATGCTGTATATACGAAAGGCGGATGATGGCGAAGGAATATCGCGCCAAGGTGTTCAAATCAGGCAATTCGGTCGCGCTGCGGCTCCCCAAGGCGCTGGGCCTCAAGGCTGGCGAGGAAATGGTCGTGCGCGAGGATCGCGGCAAGTTCGAATTTGAGCCGGCGGAGACGGGAAAGGGTCGGATTGACCTGACGGGGGTTTATGGCTCCCGTCCCGGATTGAAGCCGGTCGAACGGCTGCCGATGGCCCCGCGCGACCTCGATCGGGAAGGAAAGCTTCTCGGTCGTGGATGATGCTCGTTTTCTTCTCGATACCAATATCCTGATCTATATCGCAGCGGGCGCTTCGCCCGAATTGCGGGACCGCGTCGAGGAGTGCGCTCCGGGATCGATCGTGACGTCGACCTTGTGCGTCGCCGAGGCGTTGTTCGGCATTGGCGAAGACGACGCCCTCGAAGAGGTGCTGGGCCTGTTCGAGGCGGTGCCGTTCGATCTGGCCGCAGCACGACTATTTCCGACCATTCCCTTTCGGCGCGGCCGTCTCGATCGTTTGATTGCAGCGCAGGCACTATCGCGCGGTATGACTATCGTCACCAACAACGAACGCGATTTCGCCGATGTGCCCGACTTGCGCATCGAGAATTGGACGATTTGATGGAGGACATCGGCGCGTTCATTTTGCTGTGGACATCTCCGGCTCTGGTCGTTGTCGGCATGGCGCGGTTTGGTGCTTTGCGGCGATGGTTCGTTGCTGCGTCAACGGTCGTTATCGCTTCGATTACGCCGGGAGCGATACTGTTCTTCGCAACACGTGAAGCAGATTCGATAACTAACGCTGCCGCTTATTACGTGGCGCCGATGTTTTGCATCTATGGCCTGTTTGTCGCTTTGGTGACAGCGGCGATCATGGCGAGGTCTAAATGACCTGGCGCGCGACGGTGCTGACGCTCTATCCGGACATGTTTCCAGGGCCGCTCGGACATTCGCTCGCCGGGCGGGCGCTGGCGGAGGGCCTCTGGTCGCTCGAGGCGGTGCAGATCCGCGACTTCGCGACCGACAAACACCGCACCGTCGACGATACGCCGGCGGGCGGCGGGGCGGGGATGGTGCTCAAGGCCGATGTGGTCGCCGCGGCGCTCGACAGCGTCGCCGGCGATGCGCCGGTGCTGGCGATGACGCCGCGCGGGGCGCCGCTCACCCAAGGCCGCGTCCGCGCATTGGCGGCGGGCTCGGGGGCGACGATCCTGTGCGGGCGGTTCGAGGGATTCGACGAGCGATTGTTCGAGGCGCGTGCGGTCGAGCAGGTGTCGATCGGCGACTATGTGCTGTCCGGCGGCGAAATGGGCGCGCTGGTGCTGCTCGACGCTTGCATTCGCCTGCTTCCCGGCGTAATGGGCGCGCCGTCCAGCGGGGACGAGGAGAGCTTCGAAAGCGGCCTCATCGAATATCCGCATTATACCCGACCAGTGACATGGGAAGGGCGCACGATCCCCGAAGTGCTGCGATCGGGGGATCATGCGAAGATCGCCGCCTGGCGCAAGTCGATGGCGGAGAGAGATACACGGCTACGGCGGCCGGACTTATGGGAGCGCCATGGGGGCGATCCGGTCCATCCGCCCTCTGGCGCGCGGCGACAGACGAAGGACGAATGAGATGAACCTCATCCAGACGCTCGAGGCCGAGCAGATCGCCAAGCTCAACGAGGCCAACAGGATTCCCGACTTCCGTCCGGGCGACACGCTGCGCGTCGGCGTGAAGGTGGTCGAAGGCGACCGCACCCGCGTGCAGAATTTCGAGGGCGTGTGCATCGCCCGCGCCAACAAGGGCATGGGCTCGTCGTTCACCGTCCGCAAGATTTCGTTCGGCGAGGGCGTCGAGCGCGTCTTCCCGCTCTATTCGCCCAACGTCGAATCGATCACCGTCGTCCGCAAGGGCGCAGTGCGCCGCGCCAAGCTCTATTATCTGCGCGGCCGGACCGGCAAGTCGGCCCGCATCGCCGAGCGCCGCGACACCCGCGCCGAGGAAGTCGCCGCGGCTGAATAGGTCCGCGCTTCCGTATCGCGACAGGGGCGTCGGAAGGACGCGAATCGAGAGCCCAATCCTTGGCTAAGCTCAGGATCGATCAGCTGCTTGTCGATCGCGGGCTGGCGGAGTCGCGGACGCGCGCGCAGGCGCTGGTGATGGCCGGCCTGGTGTTCGTCGGCGACCGGAAGGTCGAGAAGGCCGGGCAGCAAGTCGCCGCCGACGCCATACTCGACGTGCGCGGGCGCGATCACCCCTGGGTATCGCGCGGCGGCGTCAAGCTCGCGCACGGGCTCGACCATTTCGAGTGGGACGTTGCCGGCGCGGTGGCGATCGACGTCGGGTCTTCGACCGGCGGGTTCACCGACGTGCTGCTGTCGCGCGGCGCAGTCCGGGTCTATGCGGTGGACAGCGGGACCAACCAGCTCGCGTGGAAGCTCAGGCAGGACCCGCGCGTTGTCGTGCATGAACGGACCAGCGCGCGCGTGCTGACCGCCGAGCACATTCCGGAGGCGGTCGATCTGATCGTCTGCGATGCAAGCTTCATCGGGCTTGCCAAGGTGCTCGAAGTGCCGCTCGGCTTCGCCAAGCCGGCTGCCCGCGCGCTGGTGCTGGTCAAGCCGCAGTTCGAGGCGGGGCGCGATGAAGTGGGAAAGGGCGGCGTGGTGCGCGATCCCGCGGTTCATGCGCGCGTGTGCGACGAAGCAGCCGCATGGTTCGTCGCGCAGGGGTGGCGCGTGCTCGGGATGACGCAGAGTCCCATCACGGGACCCGAGGGCAATATCGAATTCCTGCTCGCTGCAGAGCGCGGCGGCTCGAGTGCGCCGATCTGACGCGCCATGCTCCTGCAACCGCAGGTGTTCGCGGTGACGATGATCGCGCCCGGCCCCTTGGACGCTCCGTCTGCGAGAGCGCTGAGCGTAACCAAAGCGGACGGACTCTTGGGCCTTCCCGCCCGCGGCGCTTCCGGTGTAGGTCCGGACCGGGAAATCGGTTTGGGGGAGCGGATGCGGTGAGTGAACTGGCGTCGAGAGAACAACTCCGGATGTCGTTCGTGCGCTGGGCGCTGGTGACGGTGCCGGCGGTGCTGCTGCTCGGCTTCCTGTCGGGGTCGAGCGTGCCGGCAGGGGCGGACAACGCCTGGTATGCGGCGCTCGCCAAGCCGGCGATGACGCCGCCCGACTGGGTGTTTCCGGTTGCCTGGACGATCCTGTACGTGCTGATCGGCGTGGCGCTGGCGATGATCCTCAACGCGCGCGGGGCGCGGCTGCGCGGGGCCGCGGTCGCGCTGTTCGTCGCGCAGCTCGTCGCCAACCTGGTGTGGCAGCCGTTGTTCTTCGGCGGGCATCGTGTGGTGCCAGCCTTTGCGATCATCATCGGGATGGTGGTGCTGTCGGTCGCGGCGACGCTGCTGTTCGCGCGTATCCGGGCGGCGGCGGCGTGGCTGATGGTGCCGTACCTCGCCTGGCTGTGCTTCGCGGGCGTGCTGACTTGGCGCATCCATCAGCTCAACCCGAACGCCGAGAGCCTTGTCCCGACGGCGGCCAGCACCCAGATCATGCTTTGACGTGGTACGGCACCGCTTCATTCTACAAAGGAGCCCCGCGATGCAGGCCGACAACAGGATTTTCGACGATTTCGTGAAGTTCGTGAACGGCGCCGCGGGCACCTTCGCCGGCATGGGGCGCGAGGCCGAGGCCGGCGCGCGCGCGCGGTTCAAGGAATGGATCGGCGGGCAGGACTTCGTTTCCCGCGAGGAATTCGACGCGGTGAAGGCGATGGCGGCAGCGGCGCGCGACGAGGTCGATGCGCTGCGCGCCAGGCTCGACGCACTCGAGGGCGCCGGGCCGCCGGTGGTGGTCAAGCCGGCCAGAAAGGCCGCGGCGAAGAAGGCCGCGCCCAAAGCTTGAACCGTTTTTCCACAGCTTTTTCCACAGCGGACGGCGGCGCGGCTTGTGCCGCCGGACGCGGCGCGTCACCATGCGTGCGAGGAGACTGAAGCGATGCTCGACGAGAGCGATCTCGAGCGCGACGACGAGGCCGCGCCGATCGACATGCTGGAAAGCTATTTCGCAGCGCACGGCTGGAGCCACGAGCGGCAGGACGAGGAGGTCGTCGCGCACGTCAAGGGCAGCTGGACCGAATACGAGCTGCGTGGGCTGTGGCGCGAGGAAGACAGCGTGCTGCAGTTCCTCGCCTTTCCCGACATCCGCGTGACGGAGGACCGCCGCGCCGCGATCTACGAGGCGATCGGGCTGATTAACGAGCAGCTCTGGATCGGTCATTTTGAATTGTGGTCCTCGACCGGTGTGCTGCTCTATCGCCATGCGGCGCTGGTCGGCGGCGGCGAGGACGCGGCGCTCTCGCTCGGGGCGGCCGAGCTGATCGTCGAGAGCGCGATAGACGAGTGCGAGCGCTTCTATCCGGTGTTCCAGTTCGTCCTGTGGGGCGGCAAGAGCCCGAAGGAGGCGATCGCCGCTGCGCTGATCGAGACGCAGGGCGAGGCGTGATTTCAGGACCGCCGACGAACATGTGGCTGATCGGCTGCGGGAATATGGTGGCCGCGATGCTGCACCGCTGGGTCGACAGCGGAACGGTCGATCCGGCCGCGGTGACGGTGATCGATCCGGGCACGCCGCGGGTGCCCGCCGGAGTGCGGCATCGGACTGCGCTGCCGGATGACGGCGCGCCCGAGGCGGTGATGCTCGGGGTCAAGCCGCAGATGCTCGACGAAGTGGCGCCGGCGCTGGCGCCGCGGATCGCGGGCGTGCCGCTGCTGCTGTCGATCCTGGCGGGAGTCGAGGTCGCGGCGCTGGCACGGCGGTTCGACGCGCACGCCATCGTGCGGGTCATGCCCAACCTGCCGGTCGCGCTCGGCCATGGCGCGATCGGGCTCTTCGGGCCCGATCCGGAGAGTCCAGCGGGCAGGGCGGCGATGGCATTGATGAAGCCGCTCGGCCTTGTCGAATGGATCGGCGATGAAGCGCTGTTCGATGCCGTGACGGCGCTGTCGGGCAGCGGGCCGGGGTTCGTCTATCGCTTTATCGATGCGCTCTCCGCGGCCGGCGCCGCGCTGGGGCTTCCCGCCGATCAGGCGCTGCGGCTGGCGACCGCGACCGTCGAAGGTGCGGCGATGCTCGCCGCCGGGGCCGATGCAGGCCCGGCCGAGCTTGCCGACCGGGTCGCCAGCAAAGGCGGATCGACGCGCGAGGGATTGAACGTGCTCGATCGCGACGACGCGCTGCGCAGGCTTGTTGCGGAAACGCTGACGGCTGCGCGCGACCGCAACGCCGAACTCGCCGCCGAGGCGCGCTGAGCGGCTGCGACGAGCCGCGCACAATTGGCCGATCATTTTCGGAACGTCTCGCCCGGCCCGCAGTTGATTGTGTGGGCACGGGATCAGGAGGCTTTGAAATGACCACGCTCGAACGCGACAGCAAGGGCCGTTTTGCCAGCGACGACGAGGGACGACGCGGCGGCGCGACCGCGGTCAAGCTGGGGCTTGCCGCCGCGGCGGGCGCAGCGGTCGGCATGGTCGCGATGTTCGGCCGCAAAACGGCGGTCCAGGCGCCGACCATCCTCGCCGGCGACTGGTCGAAGGCGCTTGCGATGGAGCACAAGGCGACGCTCAAGATCTTCGACGCGCTGGAAGCCACGCAGACGCGCGCGGTCGCGAAGCGGACCATGCTGCTGACCCAGCTCAAGCACGCGCTCGCCAAACATGCCATCGAGGAAGAAAATGTCATCTATCCAGCGCTGCGCGATGCGGGCCATCGCGAGGGCGCCGAAGAGCTGATCCGCGAGCATGGTGACGTGAAGCATTATCTCTACGACCTCGAGAACATGCCGAAGAACTCGCCCGAGTTTCTCGAGATGCTGAAAGCGTTCCGCCGGGAGGTCGAGGAGCATATCGACGACGAGGAAAACCGGCAGTTTCCCGCGTTGTTCGCCAGCCTGTCGGAAGAGCAGAACCGCAAGCTCACGCGCGCGATGAACCGCGAAGGATTCAAGCTCGCGTAAGCCCGGCGATCCGGTGTCGTGCGGAATGTCGCGCGGAGTCTTGCCTTCGCCCGATAATGCGGCCACATCGCGCGCGAAATGACCGCCACCATCCACCGTCTGGAGCCTGCGGGCGCTCCTTCGCTCGAGCCGATGATGGGCCTCGTCGCCGCCGACATGAACGCGGTCAACGCCGTCATCCTCGACCGAATGCAGTCGGAGATTCCGCTGATCCCGGAACTTGCCGGGCATCTGATCGCCGGCGGCGGCAAGCGGATGCGGCCCATGCTGACGCTGGCGAGCGCCAAGCTGCTCGGCTATCCGGGTACGCGGCACCATCGGCTGGCGGCGGCGGTCGAGTTTATCCATACTGCCACGCTGCTTCACGACGACGTGGTCGACGGTTCGGACCTGAGGCGCGGCAAGCGCACCGCCAATATCATCTGGGGCAACGCGGCGAGCGTGCTGGTCGGCGATTTCCTGTTCTCCAAAAGCTTCGAGCTGATGGTCGAGGACGGCAGCCTGAAGGCGCTCAAGATCCTGTCGGCGGCCAGTGCCGTGATCGCCGAGGGCGAAGTCAATCAGCTGACCGCGACGCGGCGGATCGACCTGGGCGAGGAGCGCTATCTCGACATCATCGGCGCCAAGACCGCAGCCCTGTTTGCCGCTGCATGTCGCATCGCGGCAGTGGTCGCCGAGCGGCCGCAGGCGGAGGAGGAAGCGCTCGACGCCTATGGCCGCAATCTCGGCATCGCTTTCCAGCTGGTCGACGACGCGATCGATTACGTATCGGACGCGGGCACGATGGGTAAGGACGCGGGCGACGATTTCCGCGAAGGCAAGATGACGCTGCCGGTGATCCTCGCCTATGCGCGGGGAGACGAGGAGGCGCGGACGTTCTGGAAGGCGGCGATCGCGGGGCATCGGGCGAGCGATGCCGATTTCGCGCAGGCGGTCGAGCTGGTGCGGTCGACGCGGGCGGTGGAGGACACGCTGGTGCGCGCCCGGCATTACGGCCGGCGCGCGATCGACGCGCTCGACGGGTTTCCGCAGAGCCAGGCCAGGGACGCGATGGTCGAGGCGGTCGAGTTCGCGGTGGCGCGGGCGTATTGAACGCAACGGCGGCGAACGCCCCGCCGGGTCACGCCAGCGGAGGCTGGCTCCATAGCTGGTTGGCTGAGGGCGCTGGGCGGCTACCCCGCCACCGGCAGCCGCACGCTGCCGTCTTCATCGCGTTCCAGCGGGCTGTAGGCGATGACCGCTTCGAGCAGCAACGCACCGTACAAATGCGGAAACAGGGCCCCGCCGCGCGAGGGTTCCCATTTCACCAACGGCTCTTGCGCGGCGAGGTCGATCGCAGCGACCCACAGGCCTTGCTGACCGGCGAAATGTCTATCCACCGTTTCGGTGAGTTGGTCGGCGGTCGAAAGATGGATAAAGCCGTCGGCGCGATCGATCGCCGAACCGGCGAAGGCGCCGGTTTCCAGCTCCTTCATCTCGGTGTCGGTCAGCACCTTGTAGGCGGTTTGCGACTTCATTCGCCGCCCTCCGGCCCCGCCGCGAGGTCCTCGCCGGTATCGCCGTCGGGCGTGGGCGCGTCGTGCTTCGGGCCGTCGCCGAGGTTCGCCTCGGCGTCCTCCTCGTTTTCCTCGAGCAGCGCGGCGGAGACGACGTGCTCGTCCTCGGCGACGTCGAACAGGCGCACGCCCGCCGAGCCGCGGCCGATCACGCGCAGCGTGTCGAGCGGCATCCGGATCAGCTTGGCCTGATTGGTCACGAGCATCAGCTGGTCGCCCTGGGTCGCCGGAAAGCTCGCGACGACGGGGCCGTTGCGGCGGATATTATCGATATTGGTAATGCCTTGGCCGCCGCGTCCGGTGCGGCGGTACTCATAGGCCGAAGAAAGCTTGCCGTAGCCGTTGGCGCAGACGGTGAGGATGAACTGCTCGCGGCTTGCCAGCTCGGCGAAGCGTTCCGCGCTCATTGCGGGCGCGCCATCCTTTTCGGCCTTCCAGGGGGCGAAGCGGAGATAATCCTCGCGCTCGTCCTGGTCGCGCATCCCGCCGCGGTGGAGGATCGACAGCGAGATCACCTCGTCGCCCTCATTGGCAAGGCGGATGCCGCGCACGCCGGTCGAGTTGCGGCTCTGGAACTCGCGCACATCGTCGCCGCGGAAACGGATCGCCTTGCCCCGGCGCGTCGCCAGCAGCACGTCGTCGTTTTCGCCGAGCAGCGCGACGCCGATCAGCCGGTCGTCCTCGTCCTCGCCCTCGAATTTCATCGCGATCTTGCCGTTCGAAGGGACGTTGGTGAAGGCGTCCATCGAGTTGCGGCGCACCGAGCCCTTGCAGGTGGCGAACATGACGTGGAGCTTGCCCCATTCAGCTTCGTCCTCGGGGAGCGGCAGCACGGTGGAGATCGTCTCGCCCTCGGCGAGCGGGAGAAGGTTGACCAGCGGCCGCCCGCGCGTCTGCGGCCCGCCTTCGGGCAGGCGCCACACCTTGAGGCGATAGACCCGCCCGAGCGTCGAGAAGAACAACACCGGCGTGTGCGTCGAGGTGACGAACAGCTCGGTGACGACATCTTCGTCCTTGGTCGCCATGCCGGCGCGGCCCTTGCCGCCGCGGCGCTGCGCGCGGAAGGTGTCGAGCGGCGTGCGCTTGATGTAACCCTGCATGGTCACCGTGACGACCATGTCCTCGCGCTCGATCAGGTCCTCGTCCTCGATGCCATCGGCGGCGGCGGCAATTTCGGACCGGCGCGGAGTGGCGAATTCGTCGCGAATCGCGGTGAGCTCGCCGCGCATCACCTCGTAGAGTTTGATGCGGTTCGAAAGGATCTCGAGCAATTCGGTGATCGATTCGGCGAGCTGCTTCAATTCGTCGCCGATCTCGTCGCGGCCGAGCGCCGTGAGGCGGTGCAGGCGCAGATCGAGGATCGCGCGGACTTGCGTCTCGCTGAGGCGATAGCTGTCGCCGGTCACCTCGACCTCGACCGCCTCGACCAGGCGGATATAGGGCGCGATCTCGGCGATCGGCCAGTCGCGGGCGAGCAAGGCGGCGCGCGCCTCGGCGGGGCTCGATGAACCACGAATGATCCGCACCACCTCGTCCAAATTGGTGACGGCGATGACGAGGCCGAGCAGGATGTGCGCGCGCTCGCGGGCCTTGAGCAGCTCGAACTTGGCGCGTCGGGTGATGACCTCCTCACGGAACTTGACGAAGGCCTCGATGATGTCGCGCAGGTTGAGCGTCTCGGGCCGCCCGCCGCGGATCGCCAGCATGTTGGCGGGGAAGCTGCCCTGCGCCGGTGTATGCCGCCAGAGCTGGTTCAGCACCACCTCCGCCGTCGCGTCGCGCTTCAGGTCGATGACGATGCGCACGCCTTCGCGGTTCGATTCGTCGCGGATGTCGCTGACGCCCTCGATCCGCTTGTCCTTGACGGCCTCGGCGATCTTCTCGACCAGCGCGTTCTTGCCCTGCTGATAGGGAATTTCGGTGAGCACGATCGACCGCCGGTCGCCGCGGCCTTCCTCGATGACGTGGCGCGAGCGGACGATGATCGAGCCGCGGCCGGTCTGGTAGGCCGCGCGCGCGCCCGAGCGGCCGAGGATCAGCGCGCCGGTCGGGAAGTCCGGTCCCGGCACGATCTCCATCAGCTCCTCGACGCTGATCGCGCCGTTGTCGATATAGGCGAGGCAGGCGTCGATCACTTCGCCGAGATTGTGCGGCGGGATGTTGGTCGCCATGCCGACCGCAATGCCGCCGGCGCCGTTGACCAAGAGGTTGGGGAACGCCGCGGGCAGCACCTGCGGCTCGGTCTCGCTGGCGTCGTAGTTCGGCTGGAAATCGACAGTGTCCTTGTCGAGATCGTTCAGCAGCGCGCCTGCCGCCTTGGCGAGCCGCGCCTCGGTGTATCGCATCGCTGCGGGCGGATCGGGGTCCATCGAGCCGAAATTGCCCTGGCCGTCGATCAGCGGGACGCGCATCGACCAGTCCTGCGTCATGCGCGCCAAAGCATCGTAGATCGCGGTGTCGCCGTGCGGGTGGTATTTACCGATCACGTCGCCGACGATGCGCGCCGACTTGCGATAGGGACGGTTGTGATAAAATCCGCTCTCGCCCGCGGAATAGAGGATGCGGCGGTGGACGGGCTTCAGCCCGTCGCGCACGTCGGGCAGCGCGCGCGCCACGATCACGCTCATCGCGTAATCGAGGTAGCTGGTCTTCATCTCCTCGACGATGGAGACGGGGGTAATGTCGGAGGGGTCGGCGAGGACGGTCTCGTCGGTCAAGATATGGCGCTTTCGGATGTGTGTTTCGGTTGTGGCGACGGTTCTAACGCCTGCGGCCGCTCATGTCCACGCGTGCGCGCACGCGCGTACGCGCGAGGACGACGGATCGGAACCGTTCGTGCCGAGATTGTCCGAGCATCGTTTTCTAGCCGGTCGAAGGGAAGAACGGCCCTTCGACAAGCTCAGGGCGAACGGGGAATACGCGTGAACCGCCAGCGGTCGGCCGTGCTGTCGTCCGCGTCGAAGGCGTAGCCGTCGCTGTCGAAGCCCTTCATCGCCTCGATATCGCTGATGCCATGCTCGCAGAGCCAGCGTGCCATCATGCCGCGCGCCTTCTTGGCGTGAAAGCTGAGGAAGCGCGGGCCGTCGGGCCCGGGCTCGCGGAAGTCGACCTCGACGATACGGATACCGGCCGGCAGCTGGCCGTCGACCGCGCGCCAATATTCCTGACTTGCGAGGTTGAGCACCACGCCCGATCCTTCCGCCTCGATATCCTCGGCGAGCGCCTCGGCAATGCGATTGCCCCACCAGGCGTATAGGCTCTTGCGACGCGGAGCCCAGCGCGTGCCCATCTCGAGCCGATAGGGCCGAATCGTATCGAGCGGGCGGAGCAGGCCGTAAAGTCCCGAGAGGAGCCGCACATGATCCTGCGCGAAATCGATTCCCGCCGCCTCCACACTCAGCGCCTCGAAACCGGTATAGACGTCACCCGCGAAGGCGTAGAGCGCCGGCCGCTCGGGCGCTTCGGCGAATCCCTTGAATCGCGCGTCGTTGAGCCGGGCGAGCTTGTCCGAGATGCGCATCAGCGCCGCGAGCCGCCTGTTCCCCAGTTTCGCCGCAGCTGCGGCAAGGTTCGTCGCATCTGCAGCGAAGCGCGGCGCTGTCGGCTGGACGGGCGGGAGCGGGGTCGAATAGTCGAGCGTCTTGGCGGGCGAGAGCACGGCGATCATGCCCGGCGCCTAACCGCCCGCCGGGCGCCGGTCAAAGCCGGACGGGAGTTTTTCGCGTTCAAATCCGGTTCAGCGCTGTTGCCCTAAATCGGCGGTTCGTCCGCCGCTTGAACCCCGCGGGCGCGCTCGGTAGAGAGCCCCGCTCGCGGCGACGCCCGCATCAGGAGAGATTCACGATGACGAAGTTTTCCAAGGCCGCGCTTGCCGCGCTCCTGCTCGCCGGGACGAGCACGATCGTTGCTGGGCCGGCACTGGCCAAGGACAAGCAGGATACGCAGGCGCAGCAGCCCAAGCTGAGCGCGGAGTTCCGCAAGGCCGCCGCTCCGGCGCAACAGGCGCTTGCCTCGGGCGATCTGGCGACTGCCGCGACGGGCATCACCGCTGCCGAAGCCGCCGCCAAGACCGACGACGAAAAATACATCGCGGCTCAGCTGCGGCTGCAGCTGGTCGTCAAGCAGCAGCAGGCAGCTGGCGGCACCGATGCGGCGGCGCTGGCGCGCGCCGATGCGGCCTATAAGGGACCGCTCGATGCGCTGCTCGCCAATCCCAAAACGCCGGCGGATCAACGCGGCAAGCTCGCCAATGCGCGCGGCCAGATCGCGTTCAACGAAAAGAACTACGCCGACGCGCTCAAATATTACGCGATCGCCGAGCAGGCGGGATTCCAGAGCCAGGACATGGAGCTGGCGATCGCCAAGTCGAAGGTCGAGCAGGGCGACGTCGCCGGCGGCATCGCCGAGATCGACAAGGTGATCAAGGCCGACGAGGCGAGCGGACAGAAGGCGCCCGAGGACCTCTACCGCTATGCGGTCGCCAAGATGTACAAGACCCCCGATCGCGCGGGCACGCTCGCCTGGGTCAAGCGCTGGCTGACTGCTTATCCGACGGCCAAGAACTGGCGCGACGCGATCATCGTGTTCGGGTTCCAGGGCCCGACCGCCGCGCAGCTCGGCAAGGCACAGAAGATGGACCTGTTTCGTCTGATGAGCGTCACCGGATCGCTTGCCGACCAGGGCGACTATATCCAATATGGTCAGTACGCCAACGACCTCGGCCTTCCGGACGAGGCCAAGACGGTGATCACCAAGGGCAAGGCCGCGGGCAAGATCTCGGCCGGCGACCCGACCGCGGCGGCAATTCTGCAGCAGGCCAACCGAGGGATTTCGAGCGAGGGTTCGCTGGCGTCGCTCGCGACCAAGGCGGCTTCGTCGGCGAAGGGCGATCTCGCGCAGCAGACCGCTGACGCCTATCTCGGCCAGGGCAATTACGCCAAAGCGATCGAGCTCTACCAGCTCGCGCTGCAGAAGGGCGTGACTCACACCGACGAGACCAAGCTGCATCTCGGCATCGCGCAGGCGATGGCGGGCGACAAGGCGTCAGCCGCGACGCAGTTCGCGGCGGTGCAGCCAGGCCCCAACA
This sequence comes from Sphingomonas sp., assembly GCA_035776635.1. Taxonomy (GTDB): domain Bacteria; phylum Pseudomonadota; class Alphaproteobacteria; order Sphingomonadales; family Sphingomonadaceae; genus Sphingomonas. The sequence goes on from DASTWI010000042.1 coordinate 16,923, forward strand.
AGGATGTCGCGACGCTGTGGCAAACCTGGGCCTCGGCCGGTAATGCGGCGAGCGCAGCGACCGCCGCGACAGGCGCGTCGACCGCGGGCTGATCGGATCGGATTACCGGAACAACAGGGGCGGCTCGACCAGGGCCGCCCTTTGTCGAGACGTCGGCTCGCTCGGTAACGGACAGGCATGGATGCAGCCTTCGCTGGCACGACGAGGCGCACTCTCAATTGCCGACCGGGATTCCCGGCTGCTGCTTCGAGGTGCGGATGGTCAGCGACGTCTTGACGCTGGCGACGTTGGGTGCGGGCGTCAGGTGGGTGGTGAGGATTTCCTGAAACGCCTTGAGGTCGGTGGCCACGATCTTCAGGATGAAATCGATCTCGCCGTTGAGCATGTGGCATTCGCGGATTTCGGGAATCGACGCAACGTGGCGTTCGAACTCGGCCAGATCGTGCTCGGCCTGGCTCTTGAGGCTGACCAGCGCGAAAACCGTGATCGGATAGCCGAGCGTCGCGGGATCGAGTTCGGCGTGATAGCCGCGAATCGCGCCCGCCTCTTCCAGCGCGCGGACTCGGCGCAGGCAGGGCGGGGCGGTGAGGCCGACCTGCTCCGCAAGATCGACGTTCGTCATCCGCCCGTCGTCCTGCAGCAGCGCGAGGATTTGACGGTCGATGCGATCAAAGGCCATGCATGCTCCCCAGTTCACGAACTTTTTTGCCCGGTGACGTGGCGATAGCATAAGATAATTGCCGCACAACGCAATTGTCCCACATTGCTACGCGCGCAAAACAATGGTTTCAGCGCGCCGCGGGACGTATTAGGATTGCGTCGGCACCGCTGTTGCGGCGGCACCTTGCGGGGATCTCTTTTGCGCTTCGACGACAGCCTCGACACCGTGCTCGCCGCCGACATCGTGACGCCGTTCGGCGCGGAAACTGCGTGGCGACAGCTGATCGACCTGATCGGGCGACGGCGCGCGGTTGCCTCGGCTGAGGCGATGGCGCGGCTCGACACGCTGCGCCAGCGCGTTCCGGCTGCGGTGCGCGCGGCCAGCGCCCGCGCGCTCGAACATGCCGAGCCTCCGGTCGAAATCGTCCGGCTGCTGGCGCTGGATACGCCCGAAATCGCCGCGCCGGTGCTGCGCGGCGCGCGATTGCCTGCCGAGGACTGGATCGCGCTGCTGCCCTCGCTGGGGCAGCACGGGCGCGCTGTGCTGCGCCATCGGCGCGATCTCGATTCGTTGGTCGAGCAGGCGCTGGCGAGCTTCGGCCATGCCGATTTCGTGCTCACCGCCGGCGAAGCGGCGAGCATTGCCGCCGAAGCCCCGAAGCCGAAGGTGCCGAACGCCCCATTGGGGCCGAGCCCATTCGTTTCGCTGGGCGAGGCAGCCTTGACCTTGCCGGCGGTGACCGAGGCTTTGCGCCACGCCGATGCACCGAACGCAACGCCGACAGCGGCGCCGACCGGGCCCTTTCAGATTTCCGAGCTGGTCGCGCGGATCGCCGCATATCAGCGCCAGCGCGACGCTGCCTCGGCCGAGGCGGCAAGCGAGTCTGCCCCGGCGCGGGCCTGCGATTTCCGATTCGAAACCGACGCATCCGGTGTCGTCCGCTGGGTAGAAGGGGTCAGCCGTGCGCCGCTGATCGGTCTGTCGCTCGATCTCGCTTCGCTTCCCGGCGGTTCGCGCGTCGATGGGATCGCGGCGGGCGCGTTCCGGCGCCGCGCGGCGTTCGCCAATGCACGCCTGGTGGTCGAAGGAGCATCCGACGCGGCGGGCGACTGGCGGATCAGCGGCACGCCCGCGTTCGATCCCGCTACCGGCCGGTTTACGGGCTATCGCGGCACCGCGCGCCGGCCGCGAGCCGACGAGCAGGCTGCGCCCGCCGGCAAGGTACCGCTGCCGCCCGATTCGCTGCGCCAGCTGGTCCACGAGCTGCGCACCCCGACCAACGCGATTGCCGGCTTCGCCGAAATGATCGAGTGCGAGCTGCTTGGGCCGGTGTCCGCCTCCTATCGCGAGCGTGCATCGGTGATCCGCGACCATGCCCGCGACTTGCTCACGGCGATCGAGGATCTCGATCTCGCGGCGCGAATCGAGGGCAAGGCGCTCGATTTGCGGGGCGGACAGCTGGCGCTGCGGCCGTTGCTCGACCGCATCGTCGGCGATTTGGCCCCGCTTGCCGAGCTGCGAGGGGCGGTCGTTGCGATCGATCCGGACCTTCCGCCGTTCGACGTGGTCGGCGACGAACGCGCGGTCGAACGACTGGTCGGCCGCCTGATGGCGGCGCTGGTCGCCGCGGGAGGACGCGGCGAGACGATCCGTATCGAAGCAGCGCGCGAGGATGCGCACGTTGCGATCCGCTTCGACCGGCCGGCGGCGCTCACCGTGCAGGAAGACGACGCGCTGCTCTCGATCGATACGGAGCAGGAATCCGCGGGTGAGGGCGCTCCGCTGCTCGGCGTCGGGTTCGCGCTGCGGCTGGTCCGCAACCTCGCGGCGGAGCTTGGCGGCAGCCTTCAGCTCAGCGCGTCGCGCTTGACTTTGCGGCTGCCCGCGGCCGTAACCGGCGACATGGGGCAGGCCTCGACCAACTGAACGTGGCGGCGGACGCTTTCTCGCCGCCCTACCGGCCGCCCGCGCCGGCACCAGAGGCGCGCATCGTCTGGCCCGAGGCGTTCGGCCAACGCTTTACGATCATGGTGGATACCGAGGAGGAGTTCGACTGGCGTGCGCCGCTCGTTCGAGAGGCGCAGGCGACCACTGCGATCGCCGCGCTGCCTGCGGCGCACCGCCGCTTCGCGGCGCGCGGGGTGCCGGTGACCTATTTGGTCGACTGGCCGATCGTTGCCTCGAGCCGCGCGGTACAGGTGCTCAAATCGCTGCTCGACGATGGCCGTTCGGCGATCGGCACGCAGCTGCACCCTTGGGTAAACCCGCCGTTCGACGAGCCGGTAACGCCCGCCAACAGCTTTCCCGGCAACCTGCCCGAAGCGCTCGAAGCCGCCAAGCTCGACCAGCTGACCGATGCGATTGCACAGGCGTTCGGCACGGGGCCGATCGCCTATCGCGCGGGACGTTACGGCATCGGTCCAGCGACGCTGAAGCTGCTCGCAGCGCGCGGGTACCGGCTCGATAGCTCGATGCGGGCACGCTACGATTATCGCATGGCGGGCGGTCCCGATTTCGCAACGATCGGCAATGACGCGTTCCGCACCGGGCCCGACCGGAAGCTTGTCGAGCTGCCGCTGACGACGATTCATACCGGCCTTCTGCGAGCGGGTGGAGAGATACTCTATCGCCTGGCGGGCCGTATACCGCACGGGCGCGGTCTGCTGTCGCGTGCGGGACTGTTGTCGCGCGTTGCGCTGACTCCGGAAGACATGCCGATCGACGACGCGCTGGAAGCGGTGCGGGTCGCGGTTGGGGAAGGGGTGCGCGTGCTCAACTTCTCGTTCCACTCCCCGTCGGTTGCGCCCGGACACACGCCGTATGTTCGCGACAAGGCCGATCTTGCACGGTTCTTCGCCTGGTGGGAGGCGATGCTCGACACGCTCGACCGGCTGGGCGTGCGTCCCGCCTCGCTCGAGGAGATCGTCGCCGCGGCGGACGACGCGCTTGCCAGCGCGCCGTGCCCCGCCTAACCCGCGAGCGTGGGCCTGTAGCTCAATGGTTAGAGCTGGCCGCTCATAACGGCTAGGTTGCGGGTTCGAGTCCTGCCGGGCCCACCAATTCGCGCCGGGAAATGCGATAGCGCAGCTATTGCGGGCCGAAGGCGCGAACGGCCGGCGCGGTTCAAGCCGCGGCGGCGCGTTCTTCCTCGCTAAGGTCGGTCCGCCCGCCGCGGCGAAACCGCGTCGACGATCCTTGCGTGCGCAAGGTCGGCCGGGCCGGTTGCGCGTCGCGCATAGCTCCGCTACGCGCGTCCGCATCTGGCCGGGGAGTGGCGCAGCCTGGTAGCGCATCTGCTTTGGGAGCAGAGGGTCGCAGGTTCGAATCCTGTCTCCCCGACCATCCTCAATGAAAATCGCGCGAGCGCGGCAGCACGCGGACGTTGCGCGGGTGACGGTGCGGTTCGGGCGCGGGGCCGCGCGGATGTTGCGGATGAACGAACTCGTCGGCGCGCGACAGCGGAGTCGGCGGGGAGCCGTAATCGGTCAGCGTGTCGAGCAGCTCGGTGCGATCGATGATGCGGCTGGCCATCAGATGGACGACGCCCTCGCGGCTGCGCTGGACCACGCCTTCGACCTGCATCAGCCGCGCCGCCATCACCGGGCGGCGCCATAGTTCGAATCGCCGCGCCCATAATACGATATTGGTGATGCCGGTCTCGTCCTCGATCGTGATGAAGATCGCATTGCCCTTGCCCGGCCGCTGGCGGATCAGCACGATTCCGGCGGTGCTGACGCGCGCGCCGGCTTTCGCAGTATCGGTTTCGGCGCAGCTGCTGACGCCCTCGGCGGCGAGCATCGCGCGCAGGAAGGTCATCGGGTGATCCTTGAGCGACAGCCGCGTCGTTTGGTAATCGGCGACGACATGCTCGGCCTTGGACATGGCGGGGAGCGCGGCATCGGGCTCCTCCCCCAGCTCACGCGCGCGGGCGGCGGCGAATAGCGGCAGCTCGGCGGCGGGGGTGCGGCGCACCTCCCACAAGGCGGCGCGGCGGTCGAGCCCGAGCGAGCCGAACGCATCGGCGTCGGCGAGCAGCTTGAGCGCGCGCGAAGGAAGGGCGGCGCGGCGGGCGAGGGCTTCGATGCTGCCGAACGGTTCGGCGGCGCGCGCGGCGGCGATGGTGTTTGCCCACTCCTCGCGAAAGCCGCCGATCTGGCGGAATCCGAGACGCAGTGCGGGCCCGTCACCCCGGACTTGTTCCGGGGGCCGCTCTTCCATTCGCAATGACCTGGCTTGCGACGCGGTGGGTGCCGGAACAAGTCCGGCATGACGGATCATCTCGATGCCATTGTCCCAATCGCTGGCATTGACGTCGACCGCGCACACCTTCACTCCATGCACGCGCGCGTCGCGGACGATCTGCGCGGGGGCGTAGAAGCCCATCGGCTGCGAGTTGAGCAGCGCGCAGGCGAACACCGCCGGATGATGACATTTGAGCCAGGCGGAGACGTACACCAGCCGTGCGAACGAAAGCGCGTGACTTTCGGGAAAGCCGTAGCTGCCGAACCCCTCGATCTGCTTGAAGCAGCGTTCGGCGAAATCGCGCTCGTACCCGCGACGGATCATGCCGCCGACCATCTTCTCGCGAAACTGGTCGATCGTGCCGAGATTGCGGAAGGTCGCCATCGCGCGGCGGAGTTGGTTGGCTTCGGAAGAGGTGAAACCGGCAGCGACGATCGCGAGCTTCATCGCCTGTTCCTGAAACAGTGGAACGCCATAGGTCTCGCCAAGCAGCGCGCGTAGCTCGTTGGGATCGTGCGGCGGCGCGGGCTCGGGATAATCGACCGTTTCGACCCCGCACCGTCGCCTGAGATAGGGGTGCACCATATCCCCTTCGATCGGCCCAGGACGGACAATCGCGACCTGGATCGTCAAATCATAA
>DASTWI010000043.1:0-28394 GCA_035776635.1 Sphingomonas sp.
CAGCCCCTGGCGTAGGAGCCGATGGAGATGGGCGCGCCGAGTGTAGGGGTATGCATGGCGCCGAACAGCTGCGACGCCGGCGGATCGGCCAACGCGGGGGTAGCGAACAGCACCGCCGTGACGGCGCAGGCGAGGAATCGCTGCAGCATGGTGCGGGCAGCATGGTCGCCTTCGCCGCACGTGACAACCGGCCCGCCGTTTGGCAGAGGTGTGGAGCGACCCTACCCCGGACCCTTCATGAAGATCGGCGGCCTGCTTCTGTGCTTCTGCGGCATGATCCTGCTGTGCGGGATGGACGCCACCGCCAAGGGACTGGGCCACGCACAACTGGGGGCGTTCCAGATCGGTTTCGTTCGTTACGCCGGCGCGGCCATCTGGCTGGCGCTCTACATCGCGCTCACCCGCGGTGCCTGGCCGACGCTCAGGAACTGGCGCCGCCACCTGCTGCGCGGGGCCCTTTCGGTGGCCACCGCGTCGCTGTTCTTCTACGGCGTGACGCACCTGCCGCTCGCTATCGCGACGGCGCTGGCGATGATGGCGCCGGTCTACGTGTCGGTGCTTGGGATCGTGTTCCTCAGGGAACGGCCCGTGCCAACGCTCGGCCTCGCGATCGGCCTTGGCATCGTCGGATCTGCCGTGGTGATGATCGGAGGCGGCTTCGCCACCGCCGGCCCGGGCGATGTCGGCGGCTGGATCGCGGGACTCCTGGCCCCGCTGAGCTACGCCGCCACCATCATCGCGGTGAAGCACCATGCCCACGACGAGAGTGCCGCAGCGCTGACGCTCGGAACGTCGGTAGTCGCCGCGCTCGTCCTTGTCCCGCTCGCCGCCCCCGGCCTTGTCGTCCCGCCGGCATCGATCTGGCCGCTGCTGCCGCTCGCCGGCCTGCTCGGCGCGCTCGGCTATATCCTCATCACCACCGGGCTGCGCACCACGCCGGCTACCACCTACGCCATCGTCGACTACGCCAGCCTGCTGTTCGCGGCGCTGTTCGGCTTCTTGTTCTTTGCGGAAATCCCGCAGCCGGCATTCTGGCTCGGTGCCGCGCTGATCGTCGGCGCGTGCGTGGTGGCGATGCGGGCGGCGGGGGTGAAGGCGGCAACGCCGGCGGTCGACGTGGATGTGGGGGCGGAGTAGTCGGGTTAGCTCTAGACGTGGATAAGTCCCGGTCTGGTGAGACTCACCAGACTCGACGATGGTAGCAAGAGATTAACCCTCTTGTTCTATCTTTGTTCTCACGCTACGGTTCGTGGTGTCGGAGGTCGCGGTGAACCTGCACATCAGCAACACGATCCTGGATTTGGCGGGGAAAACGCGCGGCGAAAAGTACCGCACGCTGCTTGCCGATCCGCCGTGGCGGTTCACCAACCGCACGGGCAAGGTCGCGCCGGAGCATCGGCGGCTGACGCGCTACGAAACGATGTCGACCGACGACATCTGCTCAATGCCCGTCAGCGAGATGGCCGAGAAGACGGCCCACCTCTATCTGTGGGTGCCCAACGCCCTGCTGCCCGAGGGCCTGCGCGTAATGGAGGCGTGGGGGTTCCAGTACAAAGCCAACATCGTCTGGCACAAGGTGCGTAAGGATGGCGGTTCGGACGGCCGTGGAGTGGGGTTCTATTTCCGCAACGTCACCGAACTGCTGCTGTTCGGCGTGCGCGGCAAGAACGCCCGCACGCTCGCGCCGGGGCGCAGCCAGGTCAACATGATCCAGTCGCGCAAGCGCGAGCACAGCCGCAAGCCCGACGAGCAATACCGGATCATCGAGGACTGCAGTTGGGGCCCGTATCTGGAAATGTTCAGCCGCGGCACCCGCAACGGCTGGGAAGCCTGGGGCAACCAGGCCGACGACGCCTACAAGCCCGACTGGAAGACCTATAGCTACAACAGCGCGGTCGCGGCGGCGGAATAAGCCGCCACCTCGTCATGCCGGACTTGATCCGGCATCCCGCTGCCTTCTTTCGACCCCTAGCCAAAGAAGCGGGACCCCGGATCAAGTCCGGGGTGGCGGATCAATCTTCGTCCGGCTCCGCCGCCATTTCCGCGATCGTCTCCGCGGTCGGCGCCCCGTCATCGACATACAGTTCCGGCGTGATTGCAAAGGTCAGCACCGGGCATCCCCCACCGCCGCCGCCTTCGATCCGCGGCCATAATTTCTCGTGATGCGTCGTCGACGCTCCGTAGGATGCTCCCTTGCCGAGCGTCTTGAAAATTCCCTGCAACTCACTCGCCCGCGTCACGATCACCCCGACGTCGATCGCGCGCAGATCGAACAGCAGGCGAAAGTTGTTGAGGTCGCGATCGAAGAACGGATCCTTGTTGTTCCACTCGACCTCGAGCGCCACCCGCCCCTTGAGGCAATCGATCTTGTGCGTGGGACTTTCGAACAGCTCCTCGTCGATCTTGATTGCGGTCTGGAACTGCTTCTCCTGCCAGCCGCGCGCGTAGAAGCCGCCGTCGATCTGGTTGGCGATCGGCGACTTGCGCCCACCCGCCGCCTGCACCTCGGACCGCAAAAGACGAAACGACCGCAACACATCGATGATATCCTGCCATTCGTTCGGACAGGCCGTCGCCAGAACGCCGGTCGCGTTGCGCCACTCGCGGACATGGTAAAGCCGTTGAAGATCCTCGGGAACGAGGTGGAGCGTGGACATTCGCGCGTTGTGGAGCGAATCACCGCCGCCGTCCAGTCGATCGCCTATTCGCCAACCGATGCATTTCGCCGGCATCTCACCATTGATACACGACGCGCGCCCTAAACGCTCTCCGACCCCCAAGACGCGCCCGCCCCGCCGCGATCGAGCGTCAGTGTCGTGGTTCGGCGGATCGCGCCGATGTCGCGGTCCCGGCGCCGCGGCACGGGCTCGGCCTTTTCCGCCGGAGACAGCACGTCGCCCGCCGCGACGATCACCAGCACCGCCGCCGTCACCGCCGCGAAGTCGTGCGCGCTCGCCGGCCGCCACAGGGCGTCCCAATCGAATGACCAGAACAGCATCAGCAGCCACGGCACCCAGAACGCGAAGGCCAGCGACGCCTTCGCCGCGCGCGCCGCGCCTTCCTTCCTGTCACGCGACCGGCCCACCGCCGCTGCCAGGCCGATCACGGTCGCCACGCCGCCCCCCGCCGACATCGCGCCGGACGACAGCACCAGCTCGGGGCGAAGCCGCGCGACCATCGCGCCCAGCCAGGCGAAGCCGAGCGCCGCCCCCATACCGCCGATCGCCAGCCGCGCCGGCCCCAGCGCCGCCGCCCACCGGCCTATTCGCTCCAATTTCGATTCGGCCATCGCGCTTCCCCCGCGCAGCAGAGTGCCCGCGCACGTGCCCGACGACAATCCGCTTTCCTACACGAACCAATCTGGTTATATAGGCCGGCTCCAACAAACCGACAGGAGCAAATCCATGGCTACATCCCCTTCTTCGCCCGATCTCGCTGCCGAGTTCGCACCGGTGCGGCTCAAGCCGCGGCACGACGGCTGGACCGCGGAGCGGCAGCGGCAGTTCATCGAAACGCTCGCCGAGCGCGGCTGCATTTCCGATGCCTGCGAGGCGGTCGGACTCACGCCCAAATCGGCCTATCGCCTGCGCCGCCACCCGGATGGCGCCGCCTTCGCCGAGGCGTGGGACCGCGCGCTGGCGGTCGCCACCGGACGGCTCGTCGCGATCGCCTTCGACCGCGCGATCAAGGGCGGCACGCGCGAAGTGTGGAAGGACGGCATTTGCGTCGCCGAGTTCCGCGCGCCGTCCGACCGGCTGCTGATGTTCCTGCTGTCGCGGCTCGACGCGCGCCGATTTGGTTCGCTGGCCGGCCTCGGCCTTTCGGCGGAGGACCCGCTGGTCGCCGCGCGCGCCGCGCTGCCCGGCCTCATCGACCGGCTGATCGACACCGCTTGCCCCGCCGAGCCGCTCGGGCTGTCCGACTACAGCCCCGATCCGCTGCACGATGGGACCGCCTTCGCGCGTGAAGGGGAATGACCTTTGTGACCTTTGGCGCCGCGCGCGCCCGCGACCGGCACGCAACCGCCGCCGCCGCGCCTGCGTTGAGGCGGCATGGTTCACGTCAGCTCATCGGCGATGGACGAGGTCGCCTATGACGACAAGCGCCGGCGGCTGGCGATCCGTTTCCGCCACGGCGGCTGGTACACCTATTCGGGCGTGCCGGCGCGGATCGCGGCGGGCCTCGTCGCCGCGCCGTCGCTCGGGCGCTATTTCCACGCGCACATCCTCGGCCGCTTCGCCTATCGCCGCGGACGGTTGGGCGAGGCCAAGACCCAGGAAAAGCCAAAATCACCCCGTTCGCCCTGAGCGTAGTCGAAGGGCGGGTGGGAAAACGCCCTTCGACTTCGCTCAGGGCGAACGGAGGGAGGTTACTCCGCCGCCGCGGCCAGCTCAGGGTCCTTCCACACCAGCACGGGCCTCCGCGCCGCCAGCGTCTCGTCGAGCCGCCGCCGCGGCGCGAAGTGCGGCGCGGTCTTGAGCGCCGGATCGCCCGCCTTGGCGCGCTCCGCCACCGAGCGCAGCGCCAGGATGAACGTGTCGAGCGCCGCCTTCGATTCGGTCTCGGTCGGCTCGACCAGCATCGCGCCGTGGACGACCAGCGGGAAATACATCGTCATCGGATGGTATCCCTCGTCGATCAGCGCCTTGGCGATGTCGAGCGTGGTGAAGCCCTCGGCCAGCCCCTCGTCGGAGAACAGCGCCTCGTGCATGCACGGCCCCGCCGCCCCGAACGGCGCGTCGAGCACGTCGTCCAAGCTGCGGAGCACGTAATTGGCGTTGAGCACCGCATCCTCGGCAACCTGCCTCAGCCCGTCCGCGCCATGGCTCAGGATGTATGACAGCGCCCGGGTGAACATGCCCATCTGGCCATGGAAGGCGACCATGCGGCCGAACGACCGGCCGTGGTGCTCCTCGGCGTTTTCCTCCTCGACGAGGTGGAAGCTGCCTGCCCCGGACCCCGATCCGGGGTCGGCGGTCTTCTCGACGAACGGCAGCGGCGCGAAGGGCGACAGCGCTGCGGAGAACACCACCGGCCCCGATCCCGGCCCGCCGCCGCCATGCGGGGTCGAGAAGGTCTTGTGCAGGTTGATATGCATCGCATCGACGCCGAGGTCCCCCGGCCGCACTCGCCCGACGATCGCGTTGAAATTGGCGCCGTCGCAATACACCAATCCGCCCGCGGCATGGACAGCGTCGGAAATCGCCTTCATGTCGCGCTCGAACAGCCCGCAGGTGTTGGGGTTGGTGATCATCACCCCCGCGACATCGGGCCCCAGCCGCGCCTTCAGCGCGTCGAGATCGACCCGCCCCTCGGCATTGGCCGGGATGTTCTCGACCGCATATCCGGCGAAGGCCGCGGTCGCCGGATTGGTGCCATGCGCGCTTTCGGGCACCAGGATCACCTTGCGGCTGTCCCCCCGCGCCTCCAGCGCCGCGCGGATCGCCAGGATGCCGCACAGCTCGCCATGCGCCCCCGCCTTGGGGCTCATCGCCACCGAGTGCATACCGGTCAGCGTCACCAGCCAATGCGCGAGCTGATGGATCACCTCCAGCGCGCCCTGCACGCTCTGCACCGGCGCGAGCGGATGGATATCGGCAAAGCCCGGGAGCCGCGCCATCTTCTCGTTGAGCCGCGGATTGTGCTTCATCGTGCAGCTGCCGAGCGGGAACAGGCCGAGGTCGATCGCGTAATTCTGCCGCGACAACCGGGTGTAGTGCCGCACCGCCTCCGGCTCGGACAGGCCTGGAAGCCCGATTGCCTTGTCGCGAGCGAGCGCACCGAGCTTATGTCCCTGCGAAAGCAGGGACCCGGAGTCGCAAGCGGCATCGCCCGTTGCCTGAGCTCCCGCTTCCGCAGGAGCACGGATCGGCTCGGGGATATCGACCCCGGTCGTCTCGGTCGAGCCAATCTCGAAGATCAGCGGCTCCTCGAGCATCAGCCCCTTGTTCCCGGTCGCGGTCGCCGCCGCCGCCGCGTCGGAAGCTTGACCCATTTCCGGCCGCCAGCCGCTCTGGTTGATCGTCATGCCAGCACCTCCCCCAGCGCCGAGGCAAGCGTCTCGACGTCTTCCGCCGTAGTGGTTTCGGTGACGGCGACGACCAGCCCGTTGGCCAGCCCCGCCTCGGCCGGATACAGCCGCCCGAGCGACACGCCGGCGAGGATGCCGCGATCGGCGAGGTCGCGAACCACCGGCCGCGCTTCCTTCGCCAGTTTCAGCGTGAACTCGTTGAAGAAGCCCCCGTTGACCAATTCGACGCCGGGCACCTCAGCCAGCCGCTCCGCTGCCGCAAACGCATTGGCATGGTTGACCGCCGCCAGCCGTCGCAGCCCCGCCTCGCCGAGCAAGGTCATGTGGATCGAGAAGGCCAGCGCGCACAGCCCCGAGTTGGTGCAGATGTTGCTGGTCGCCTTCTCGCGCCGGATATGCTGCTCGCGAGTCGAGAGCGTCAGCACGAACCCGCGCTTGCCCTCGGCATCGACCGTCTCGCCGCACAGCCGCCCGGGCATCTGGCGGACGTATTTCTCCTTGCACCCGAACAGCCCGACATACGGCCCGCCGAACTGCAGCCCGACGCCGAGCGACTGGCCCTCGCCGACGACGATATCGGCGTCCATCTCGCCCGGCGCCTTGAGCGCGCCCAGCGCCACCGGCTCGGTGACGACCGCGATCAGCAGCGCCTTGTTGGCATGGCAAGCGGCGGCGAGCTGGGAGAGGTCGCCGATCCGGCCGAGGATGTCGGGATATTGCACCACGACGCACGAGGTGTCGCCGTCGATCCGGTCGATCAGGCTGGCGGTATCGGGCTCGGCCGTCAGCGCCGGCGCGGCGGTCTCCAGCACGTCGCCGGTGAACTTCGCCATCGTCCTGGCGACGGAGACGTAATGCGGATGCAGCCCCGACGACAGGATCGCCTTGGCGCGCCGGGTGATGCGCCGCGCCATGACGATCGCCTCCCAGCACGCGGTCGAGCCGTCGTACATCGACGCATTGGCGACGTCGGTGCCGAGCAGCCGCGCGACCTGCGTCTGGAACTCGAACAGCATCTGCAGCGTGCCCTGCGCGATCTCGGGCTGATAGGGCGTGTAGGCGGTGAGGAACTCGCCGCGCTGGATCAGATGATCGACCGAGGCCGGCACATGATGCCGGTACGCCCCCGCGCCGAGGAAGAACGGCACGTCGCCGGCCACCGTATTCTTGCGCGCCAGCGCGGAGAGATGCCGCTCGACGGCAAGCTCGCTGGCATGGAGCGGCAGATCGTGGATCGGCCCGTCGAGCCGCGCCGCTTCGGGCACATCGACGAACAGATCGTCGATCGACGCCGCACCCACGCGCGCGAGCATCGCCTGGCGGTCGTCAGAAGTGAGAGGCAGGTAGCGCATTTTAGTCTCCAAACCCCTCCCCTTCAGGGGAGGAGTTGGGGGTGGGGGATGTCAACAGGTCCCGCCGTTCGAAACGGCCCCACCCCAACCCCTCCCCTGAAGGGGAGGGGCTATTGTCGATTACAACTTCGCGACGAACGCCGCGTAGGCGGTCTCGTCCATCAGGCCGTCGAGCTCGCTCGTGTCGGACAGCGTCAGCTTGAAGAACCAGCCGTCGCCCTCGGCATCCTCATTGACCAGCCCGGGCGTATCGCCGAGGTCGCCATTGCCCTCGATCACCACCCCCGAAACCGGCGAATAGACGTCCGACGCCGCCTTGACCGATTCGACCACCGCGGCCTCGTCGCCCTTGGCCAGTTCCTTGCCCTCCTCGGGCACATCGACGAACACGATGTCGCCGAGCTGGCCCTGCGCATAATCGGTGATGCCGACGGTGCCGGTGTCGCCATCGACATCGACCCATTCGTGATCTTCGGTGAAATAGCGGCTCATCGTTCAGGCTCCTGCACGCATATAGCGGTGGGGGACGAAAGGCATCGGCGCGACGGTCGCATGATGGACCTTGCCGCGCTGGGTAAGCTGGATGGCGGTGCCCGGCTCGGCCATCGCGACCGGCACATAAGCCATGGCGATCGGCTGGCCGAGGGTCGGCGAGAAGCCGCCGGACGTCACCTTGCCGACGTCCGACCTGTCGGCGTCGAGCACGGCGGCGCCCTCGCGGACGGGCTGGCGGCCCTCGACCAGCAGCCCGACGCGCCGGACCATCGCGCCGTTCTCGCGCTCGGCGAGGATGCGCGCAGCGCCGGGGAAATTGGCCTCCTCACGCCGCCGCTTGCTGGCGACGGCGAAATTGAGCGCGGCCATGATCGGCGTCGTCTCGGTATCGAGGTCGTGGCCGTAGAGCGGCAGGTCGGCCTCGAGCCGCAGCGAATCGCGCGCGCCGAGCCCGATCGGCTTCACCTCGGCTTCGGCGGTCAGCAGGTCGGCGATCGTCGCGGCGGCATCGGCCGGCACCGATATCTCGAACCCGTCCTCGCCGGTGTAGCCCGAGCGGCTGATATAGGCGTCGACCCCCGCGAGCTGAAACAGCCCGCCACGCATGAACACCAAGGCATCGAGCGGCCACTTGCCGGCGACATGCCGCTTGAGCACCTCGAACGCCTTCGGTCCCTGCAGCGCGAGCAGCGCGCGATCATCGAGATGGTTGAGCGTGATTGCGTCGGGCAGGTGCTCGCGCAAATGTGCGATGTCGTCCCACTTGGTCGCGCCGTTCACGACCATGTAGATGCCGCCCGGCCATCGGCTGAACATCAGGTCGTCGAGGATGCCGCCGTTCTCGGCCAGAAGCAGCGAATATTTCTGCTGGCCGATCTGGACGCCCTTGACGTCGGCCGGGATCAGCCGCTCGAGCGCGTCGTCGAGCCCGTCGCCCGAAAGCAGCAATTGCCCCATGTGGCTGACGTCGAACAGCCCGGCCGATTCGCGCACCCAGAGGTGCTCGGCCATGATTCCCTCATACTGGACCGGCATCCAGTATCCGGCGAACTCGACCATCCGGCCGCCCTTGGCCCGGTGCCAGGCATCGAGCGGCAGCGTCTGCGGCTCGAGGTCGTCGATCGTATCGGTGTCGTCGCTCACATCGGGTCCCACGCGGCATCGGCGAACGACGCATCGGCCGGTGCCCCGGTTCCGCCTGCGCCGCCCCCTCTGTCACGAGACCTGAGAGCTTTCACCGTTCGCGAGGAACGGCTTACCCCTTCGGTGGCCCCGGACCAGGTCCGGAACGCTTTCCAGAGTGTCGATCAGCCCCGCGCGGTTCGGGTGCCTGAGAGATTCCGGGGCGGTTGCTCCTTCGGCGCCCCGGACCGGATCCGGGGTCTCTCCCGCGCGATGCCATGGCGGTCGCCCGCCATCGACGCCCCACGCCCTGACGCAGCGCCGCGGACGAGTCAATCGCCCGCGTGCATCGGCTCAGCGCGTCGCGTTATATTTGAGCTGATCTTCGGTGAGCTGGAAACCGACCAGCGCCTCGAACGTGGCGCGGAGCACCGCCTGTTTGACGTTGGGCCGCGACAACGGGTCGATCGCGGCGTCCTCCTGGCCCGCCTTGCGCGGCTTGGTGAGTTCGCGGCGGATGTCTTCGGGCAATGTCGCCGCCGAGCGCAGCACGTTGGCGGTCGCCTGACCGCTGGTCGTCGCGCGGGCCTGACCGGCATTAAAGTGGAGGCTGACCTGGCTGGTATGCTTGGAAACGACCGCGGTCCCGCCCTGAACCACCGCGACATAGAAGGGCAGCGTGACGTCGCGCGCCGCCTCGGTATGCGATCGGATCGCGTTGACCTGGAACGTAATCGTGGTGACGACCTGCGCGCCCGCGTCGTTGCAGGTCGAGCGCACGTCGGTCATCGTCGCGACGAGATCGAGCGCGCTCTCGTCGTGGCTGGTCGCCGGGTTGAACAGAGTGACGTCGCCGGTGCCGGCAGGAATCTCGACCGTCGGGCAAGCGGTGCGCACCGCGGTGATGCCGCCTTCGGTGATATCACCCTTGCCCGCGCATCCGGCGAGCAGGACGAGGGCGGCGGGAACGACGAGTTTCCAGGCTGTCACAGGCACACGGGACCTTCTCACAAGCAAGGGGCCGGCCCGGGCGGGTGCCGGCCCCCAATTGGCGCGCACCATAGGAAGCGCCTTTCGCCGAAGCAAGCAATCGCGTAGAGCGACGGAGCATGTCCGCCCCTCAAAAACCCGCGCTCACCTTGCTGATCGCCGCGCCGCGCGGTTTCTGTGCCGGCGTCGATCGCGCGATCCGAATCGTCGAGATGGCGCTCGAGAAGCATGGCGCGCCGGTCTATGTGCGTCACGAGATCGTTCACAACGGCTTCGTCGTCGAACGGCTGCGCGCCCAGGGCGCGGTGTTCGTCGACGAGCTTGATGCAGTGCCCGATGGCGCGCCGGTGGTGTTCTCCGCGCACGGGGTTCCCAAGATCGTGCCCGCGACGGCCGAGGCGCGCGGGCTCGCCTATCTCGATGCGACGTGCCCGCTGGTTTCCAAGGTGCATCGCAACGCGGAGCGGCTGGTCGCGGCGGGGCGGCACATCGTCTTCATTGGCCACGCCGGCCATCCGGAGGTCATCGGCACCTTTGGCCAGGTGCCGGCCGGCGCGATGACGTTGGTCGAGACGGTCGCCGATGTCGAGCATCTGGCACCCGCCGACCCCGAGGCGCTCGCCTTCCTGACGCAGACCACGCTGTCGGTCGACGACACCGCCCAGATCGTCGCCGCATTGCAAAGCCGCTTCCCGAATATCCACGCACCGCGCGGCGAGGACATCTGCTACGCCACCTCGAACCGGCAGGCCGCGGTCAAGGCGATCGCCGCGAAATGCGACGCGATACTGGTGATCGGCGCCCCCAGCTCGTCCAATTCGCTACGCCTCGTCGAAGTCGCCGAGCGGCAGGGCGTGCGCGCGCGGCTCATCCAGCGCGCGTCCGAACTCGACCTCGAGTGGCTGACCGGCGTGCGCACGCTCGGCATCACCGCCGGCGCTTCGGCGCCCGAACAGCTGGTGCGCGAGCTGGTCGACCGGCTCGCGGACCGCTTCACGGTCGCGGAGCATGAGGTGGAAACCGCCCGCGAGGACATCGCCTTCAAGCTGCCGCGCGCGCTCGAAACGGCGTGAAAGCACGCCGGCGGTTCTCGATGTCGCTCGAACCGAACGGGGGGTGAGGTGGCAGTCTATACGCACGTTTCCGCCGAGGCGCTGGCGGCGTTCCTGGCGCGCTACGATGTCGGCGAGCTGATCTCGGCCAAAGGCATCGCCGAAGGGGTCGAGAACAGCAATTACCTAGTCGATACCAGCGGCGGCCGGTTCATCCTGACGCTCTACGAAAGGCGCGTTTCGGCCGAGGACCTGCCTTTCTTCCTGGCGATGCTCGATCATCTCGCCGGACGCGGCGTGCCGGTGCCGCCCGCGCTCAAGGATCGGCAGGGCGTCGCGATCCAGCAGCTCGAGGGGCGCCCCGCCTGCCTGATCGAGTTCCTGCCTGGCGTGTCGCTGTCGCATCCGACCCCGGCGCAGGCGCTCGCGGCGGGACGGGCGATGGCGGAGATGCACCGCGCGCTGGCCGATTTCGCCCCGGTCCGCCCGAACGCGCTTGGCCCCGAAAGTTGGCCACCACTGCTCGCCCGCTGCGGCAGCGATCTCGAATCGATCGCGCCGGGGCTCGAACGGCGCCTGTCGGCAGCGCTCGACCACATCCTCTCCTGCTGGCCTGACGACCTCGCGCGCTCGGCGATCCATGCCGACTTGTTTCCGGATAATGTGCTGATGCACGGCGATCGTGTGACGGGGCTGATCGACTTCTATTTCGCTTGCACCGACATCCGCGCCTACGATCTGGCGGTGATGCATTCGGCCTGGTCGTTCGATGCGACGGGAAGCAAGGCCGACCCGACGGTTGGCCGTGCGCTGATCGATGGCTATGAAGCGGTTCAGCCGCTGACGCCGGGCGAGCGCCGCGCCTTGCCGGTGCTCGCGGAGGGCGCGTGCATCAGGTTCGCGCTGACTCGCGCGTGGGACTGGCTCAACACCCCCGCCGACGCGCTCGTCACGCGCAAGGACCCGCTCGCCTATCTCAACCGGCTCGACTGGTATCGCGCCAACCCCCGGGCGTTCGCATGACCGAGCTGACTTGTGTCGAGATCGCCACCGACGGCGCGTGCAAGGGTAATCCCGGCCCCGGCGGTTGGGGCGCGGTGATCCGATCAGGCGCGCACGAGCGCGAGCTTTCCGGCGGCGAGCCGATGACCACCAACAACCGTATGGAGCTGACCGCGGTCATCGAGGCGCTCAACGCGCTCAAGCGGCCGTGCGCCGTGACACTATCGACCGACAGCCGTTACGTGATGGACGGTCTCACGAAGTGGATTCAGGGCTGGCGCAAGAACGGCTGGAAGACCGCCACGAAGCAGCCGGTCAAGAACGCCGACCTGTGGCAGGCGCTGATCGACGCGACCGCGCGCCATCGCATTACCTGGGAATGGGTCAAGGGACACGCCGGTCACCCCGACAACGAGCGCGCCGACAAGCTCGCCAGCGACGCTGCGCTCGCCGCCGGGCGCGCCGTTCAGCCGGTCAGCAGCCGTGCGGGCGCATAAGCGGTCGGATCGATAATAGGCGTATTGCCCAGCAACAGCGCGGCGGCGAGGCGCGCCGCGGCGGGCGCGGTCTGGATGCCGAACCCACCCTGCCCCGCGCACCAGAAGAAGCTGGGAACGTCAGGCGCGAAGCCGAAGACCGGCAGGCGATCGGGCGCGAAGCTCCTGAGGCCCGCCCATTTGTGCTCGAGCGCGGCGACGCGCCAATCGACCGCATGTTCGAACCGGTCGATCGCGATGGCGACATCGATCTCCTCGGGCTGCGCATCGCACGGATCGCTGGCGATCTCATCGTGCGGACTGAGCCACAGCCGTCCCCCTGCCTCGGGCTTGAAATAGAAGCTGCCGGCAATATGCGCGACGTGCGGCATCCCGTCGGCCGGCGGCGGATCGGTGCGCAGTTGCACCATCGTGCGACGGTAGGGCTGGATACCGATCGGCGCGACGCCCGAGCGGATTGCGACCGCGTCCGCCCACGCGCCGGCGGCGTCGACCAGAATATCGGCGGCGAATACGTCGGCGCCGGTCTCCAATCGCCAGCCGCCGGCTGCGCGAGTCGCCGCTTCGAGCGGTGCGGAGGTCGTCAACGCCGCGCCCGCCAGCCGAGCCCGCTTGAGATAGCCGGCATGGAGCGCGGCGACATCGATATAGGCGCAGCTGGGCTCGAACACGGCGCGTTTCCAGTCGGCGCGCAAGCCTGGGACGACGGCATGGGGATCGCGCTCCTCCAGCGCGACGCCACTGCCCTCGAACGCGGCGAGGAAGGCGTCGATCGCCGCATCATCCTCCGCTCGCCCGATGTGCAACGAGCCGAGCGGCGCCAGCACGCCCGCCGCCTCGAGCAGCGGCCCCGACGCGGTGGTGAGCGGCTGCACGCCCGGCCCGCCGTAGGTTTCCGACCAGAAGGCTGCCGAGCGTCCGGTGGCGTGGTAGCCGGGCTGCGCCTCGGCCTCGAGCAGCAGCACGCGTGCGTGCGGCGCCAGCTCGGCGGCGAGGCTCGCGCCGGCCATTCCGGCACCGACAATGGCGATGTCGTACTGGGCCATCAGATTACCCAGCCCCGATTCGCCCTGAGCTTGTCGAAGGGTGTTTCCGAGCACCGAGCTTTGCCAGGTTCAGCCCGAACGGAGACAGGAACGTACTCGATCATCATTGTGCCGCAGCCCTCGCGTCGAGGAAGCGGTCGATCGCCGCGATCGCGCGATCGCGCACCGTGTCGGCTTCGCGCAGAATCTCGTGCGCTGACTCGGCGCCGAAGCGCACCACCTCGCACTCGGGCAGCCGCGCCGCGATCGCCAGCGCGGATCTCGCACGAACCAGTCGGTCGGCTTCGGCGACCAGCATCTGCGTCGGAACCGTCATTGCCGCGAGTCGCGGATCTGCGCGAAGCTTGCGCGTAGAAACGAATGCCTCGCGCAGCCATTGCCAGCTCGGCGGTCCCATCGCGAGATCGGGATTCGCCTCACGCCACCACAATTCGTCGGCGTAGCGATCGACGTCGTGAGTCAGCAGTGCCTGTCGCGTTGCTTGGGCGGCGGGAATTTCGTTGACCTTCCACGCCAGTCGCGTGGGATCGCCGACCCGGCACATCAGCCGCGCGAGCTGCTCGCCGCCCCACGCGCCGATCGGGCTATGGAGGCCCAGCATCGGTGCGACGAGCACCGCCGCGTCGGGCCGTGCCGCGCCCTCCACCAGCGCGCGCAGCACCAAATGGCCGCCCATCGAATGGCCTATCGCAACCCGAGGCCCTTCCGCCTCGGCCGTCCAGGCAGCATAGAAGTCGCGATAATCGCGGACATAGCTTTCGAATGAGTCGATATGTCCGATCCCGCGGTTCGCGAGCATCCGGCCCGAGCCGCCCTGCCCACGCCAGTCGAACGAGGTCACCGCCCAGCCCGCTTCGTGCCAATGTGCGACGAGCTCCAGATATTTCTCGATCATGTCGCCGCGCCCGCCCTGGAACAGGATGGCGCCGCGCGTTGATCCCGCCTTGGCCGGCAAGTCGAATCGGCGGATCGGCCACCCGTCGGCGGCGTGCCATTCTGAGAAGCGGGCGCCGGGCGGCAGGGCGCGGCGAAAGTCTGCAGGACGGGCCATCCGCGGTGGTTACTTTTTGGAAAGCCATGTCGTCTAGGCATTGTCCGGATGGGGTGGGGAATTTTCTCGACGATTCTGCTTGGCGCACTCGCCGTATTGCTGGTTTCGGCCGGCATCGAGGATGTGCGCAAGCGCGAGATCGCCAATTGGAAGAACGCGGCGATCGCCTGTCTCGCGCCCCTGTGGTGGATGGCGAGTGGTCTGCCGCTGTGGCCCGGCGTCGTGATTCAGATCGGGCTCGCCGCCGCCGTCTTCGCGATCTTCGTCGGCGCCTTCGCGCTTGGCCAGATGGGCGGCGGCGATGCCAAGCTGATCGGCGCGGTCGCGCTGTGGCTGCCGTTTCAACCGCTCGCCTGGATGCTCGTCGCGATGTCGCTGATCGGCGGCGCGCTCACCGTGCTGCTCGTTGTCGAACGGTGGTGGCTGAAGAGCCGGACAGCGATCGAAGTGCCTTATGGCGTCGCGATCGTCATCGCCGCGCTGTTCGCGTTTCGCGAACCGATTCTTAACCGGTTTGGGTGAATGCTTAATGCCGGATCAACCGGCCCTCGTCCGAAAGGCCTGAAGCGTCATGGATGGTAGGAAACTGATATTGCTGGTCGGCGCGCTCGTCGTGGCGGGCGTGACCGCGTTCATGGCGCGCAGCCTGATGCAAGGCGCGGCGACGCCCAGGGCGAATGCGCAGGTGGTGCAAAAGGTCGACGGGCCCGAAGTGCTCGTGGCGACGCGCGCGCTGCCAGTCGGCACGATTCTCGACGCCTCGGCGCTCAAGTTCCAGCCGTGGCCCAAGGAACTGGTCGACAACGCCTATTACCTTCAAAAGGACACCAACCTGCAGTCGCTGGTCGGGACCGTGGTGCGTAACGCGATTACCGCGGGCCAGCCGGTCACGCAGGGCTCGCTGGTCAAGCCCGGCGACCGTGGCTTCCTTGCCGCGGCGCTCGGCCCGGGGATGCGTGCGGTGACGGTGCCGGTGTCGGCTGCGAGCGCGGTCGCGGGCTTCGTGTTTCCGGGCGATCATGTCGACCTGGTGCTGACGCAGTCGGTGCCGGGCGGCGGCGACGGCCCGCCGCTCAAGGTCTCCGAAACGGTGATCCGCAACCTGCGCGTGCTCGCCACCGATCAGCGCACCGATAACCAGGTCGGCGACGACGGCAAGACCGTGGTCAAGACCTTCTCCAACGTCACGGTCGAGGCGACGCCGAAGATCGCCGAGGAAATCGCCGTTGCACAGACAATCGGCGAGCTGTCGCTCTCGCTGCGCTCGCTGGCCGACGACCAGAGCCAGCTGGAGCAGGCGATCGCTTCCGGGGCGGTGGACGTGCCCGACGATCCCAAGGCCGAGCAGGAAATGCTCGCCCGTGCCGATACAACGCCGATGTCGGGTGATCCGACCTATTCGACCGGCGCTGACGTCTCGCGCTTCCAGCGGAGCTCGGTGCCCGGCAAGGCGACCGACAGCACCCCGCAGATGGCGGGCGTTCCGCAAGGCGGCGCCACGCCGGCCGGTGCGCCGGTCCAGGGACCTGTCGTGCGTGTTGCGCGCGGCAATGCCGTGACGCTCGTCCCGGTTGGGGGGAAATGAACATGAAGGTCTCGTTCAAGCCGATCGGCTGGCCGCTCGCGGCTGCGCTCGCCGCCGGCGCCGTGCCCGCCGCCAACGCGCCGGGCCTCGCACAGACGGTGGCGCCGCAGCCGACCTCGACGATCCAGATCGATATCGGTCGCGGCCGTCTGGTGACGCTGGCGCGCCCGATGACCGACGTGTTCGTCGCCGACGACAAGACCGCCGACGTCGACGTCCGTTCTCCGACCCAGCTCTATATCTTCGGCAAGGCGGCGGGCGAAACCACCGTTTATGCCACGAGCAAGTCGGGGGCGGTGGTCTATTCGACCACGGTTCGCGTCGGGAACAACATCACGTCGGTCGGCGACATGCTCAAGCTGGCGATGCCCGAAGCGAACATCGTCGCGACGCCGATGAACGGTATCATCCTGCTGACCGGCACCGTCGCACAGCCCGACGACGCGGCCGAGGCTGAGCGCCTGACCCAGGCGTTCGTCGGCAAGGACGTGCAGGTACTAAGCCGCCTCAAGACCGCGACCCCGCTGCAGATCAACCTGCAGGTCCGAGTCGCCGAGGTCAGCCGCAGTTTCGTCAAGGACATCGGCGCCAACCTCCTGACCCGCGACCAGTCGGGCGGGTTCACCTTCGGAGTCGGCTCCGGCCGGAGCCCGGGGACGATCGGCGATATCGATATTTCGAAATATCCGACGGTTCCGGTGACGACGCCGGGCGGTGCGACGATCAACCTGCCGTACGATCCCGCGACGGGCAAGTATATCAACCCGGCCCATCCCGGCACGGCCTATACGTTCACGCCCGGAAAGGGCCAGACGACGATCGGCATGGCCGGTCATCTGCTCGGGCTCGACCTGCTCAGCGCGCTCGACCTCGGCGAGACCGACGGGCAGGTCACGACCCTCGCCAACACCAACCTGACCGCGCTGTCGGGCGAGACCGCGACCTTCCTCGCCGGCGGCGAGATTCCGATTCCGATCAGCCAGGGACTCGGTGCGGTGTCGGTCGAGTACAAGCAGTACGGCGTCAGCCTCGCCTACACGCCGACGGTGCTGTCGGACGGCCGCATCTCGCTGCGGGTCAAGCCCGAGGTGTCGCAGCTGTCCGATGCGGGGGCGGTGCAGATTCAGAATTTCACGATCCCCGCGCTTACGACACGGCGGATGGAGACGACGGTCGAGCTGGGTTCGGGCCAGAGCTTCATGATCGGGGGATTGTTACAGAACAGTAACGATAACCAGATTTCCAAGGCTCCGGGCATCGGCGACTTGCCGATCGTCGGCACGCTGTTCCGGTCCGACGCGTTCAAGCGCAACGAGACCGAGCTGGTCATCGTCATCACCCCGTATCTGGTGAAGCCGGTCGATTCGCCGAGCCAGATCGTCCTGCCGACCGACGGCTACAAGCAGCCGACCGACCTCAGCCGCGTGCTGCTCGGCAAGCTCGCCGAGGGCGATTCGACGCCGCGGCCGGTGCCGACGATGGCGCCGGCGCCCGCCGCCGCGCCCGCGCTGGGCGTCAGCGCCCCGCTGCCTGCGGGCCCGGCGCTGCCGTCCGGCCCCAAGCCGAAGAACACGCCGCCCGCGCAGCAGGCGACCAAGCCCGACAAGCCCGGCGACGTCGCGCCCGGCTTCAGCCTCAACTGATGCGCGCCCTGGTGGAGACGATCATGCCCAAGCGTTCCTCGATCCTCGCCGTCCTCGCGCCGACGCTGCTGCTCGCCGGATGCGGCGGGACGGTCAATCGCGGCCTTGAATCGGTGCATCAGCCGGTGGTCAGCCGCAGCGACTTCGCGTTCGACGTCAACACCAGCAGCCACGGGCTCGCGCCCGGCGAGGCCGACCGGCTGGACGGCTGGCTGGCGTCGATGCGGCTCGCCTATGGCGATCGAGTCGCGATCGACGATTCGGGCAGCGTCAGCCCGGCGGCCCGCGCGGCGGTCGCGCGCGAAGTCGCCCGGTACGGCCTGCTGCTGTCGAACGAAGCGCCGGTGATGCCCGCGCCGGTAACGCCGGGAACGCTGCGCGTCGTCGTCAGCCGGATGACCGCCTCGGTCCCCGGCTGCCCCGACCACAGCCGCCAGGCGACCCCCGATTTCAGCAACAACACCAATTCGAACTTCGGCTGCGCGACCAATTCGAACCTTGCGGCGATGGTCGCGCGGCCCGCGGACCTGATCCGCGGCCAGGACGGCACCGACATCGCCGATCCCGCGGTCTCGACCAAGGCGATCCAGACGTTCCGCGAGGCGCCGAACACCGGCAAGCAGCCGCTGCCCAGCCAGTCCACCACCCAAGCCCCGACCGGAGGTTGATCGATGAACGCGCCCTGGAGTCCCGCCCGTACCGCGCATCGCGAGCCGTTCGTCGCCTTCGTCTGCGACGAGACCACCGCCGAGGCGCTGCGTCCGATCGCGGTCGAGATGGGCTGGTCGCCCGAGAAGGTGAACAAGGGCGGGCTGCGCAACGCGGTCCAGTCGCTGTCGGTATCGACAAGCCCGCAGGTCCTGTTCGTCGATCTCAGCGAATCGGGTGATCCGCTGAACGACATCAACGCGCTTGCCGAGGTGTGCGAGCCGGGCACCGTCGTGATCGCGGCGGGGCAGGTCAACGACGTCCGCCTCTATCGCGACCTCGTCGCCAGCGGCATCCAGGACTATCTGCTCAAGCCGCTCGGCCCCGACGTGCTGCGCGAGGCGTTCGCGCACGCGCAGGCGGTGCTCAACGCGCCCAAGCACGCCGAAGCGGTGGTCGAACGGCCGCATTGCTCGACCGGCGTGATCGGCGCGCGCGGCGGAGTGGGCGCCTCGACGATCGCCACCTCGCTCGCGTGGCTGCTGAGCGACAAGGGCGGCCGCTCGACCGCCTTGCTCGACCTCGACGTGCATTTCGGCACCGGCGCGCTGGCGCTCGACCTCGAGCCCGGCCGCGGGCTGACCGATGCGATCGAGAATCCCAGCCGCATCGACGGCCTGTTCATCGAACGCGCGATGGTGCGCGCCAGCGACAAGCTCGCGGTGCTGTCGGCCGAGGCCCCGATCAATTCGCCGGTGATGTCCGACGGCGCGGCCTTCTTCCAGCTTCAGGAAGAAATGCGCTCGGCGTTCGAATGCACCGTCGTCGATCTGCCGCGCAACATGCTGGTGCAATATCCGCACCTGATGAGCGACATCAACGTCGCGGTCGTGGTCACCGAGCTGACGCTCGCCGCGGCGCGCGACACGATCCGCATCCTGTCCTGGCTCAAGTCGAACGCGCCGCAGACTCAGGTGATCGTCGCCGCCAGCCGGGTTCCGGGGGGCGGAACGCTGGAGATCAGCCGCAAGGATTTTGAAGGGTCGATCGAGCGGAAGATCGACGTCGTCGTCCCCTACGACCAGAAGCTCGCGGCGCAGGCGGCGAAGCTCGGCAAGACCGTTGCGGAGGCGGGCAAGGGATCGAAGACGGTCGCCCCGCTCGCCCAGCTCGCCGAGCGCGTGATGGGCGCGAGCGAAGCGGCCGAGGAAGAAACGGCGGCAAGCGGCGCGACGAAGAAGAAGCCCAAGGGCGGCTCGCTGATGAGCAAGTTCGACCTGAAGTCGGTGATGCCCAAGCGGGCGAAGTGATCGCCGGCCGCCGATCGCCGGCGGCCGTCGCAACGAGGTGGAGAGTCGAGGCGCGATGCCGATGATGCCCCTGATCCTGCTGCTCGGCGGCGCGGCGCTGATGCTGCTGCTCGTCGCGTTCGCGTTCAGCGGGCCGTCGCCCGACCGAATCCGCTCGCGCCGTCTTGCCGCGGTGCGCGAGCGGCACAGCGCGTCGGCCGCCGCGGCGGTCGAAGCCAAGATGCGCCGCATCACCGCCGGCCGCGACACCCGGATGGACGCCGCGGCGATGCGCTTCCTGCCGAAGCCCGCGCTGCTCAAGAAGCGGCTGGCGATGACCGGCAAGAGCTGGACCGTCGGCCAGTACGGCATGGCGACGCTGGGCATCACGGTGATCGTCGCGCTGCTGCTGGCGATGAAGGGAATGCCGATCCTGTTCGGGCTGTTCTTCGGCCTGTTCATGGGCGCGGGGCTGCCGCACATGGTGGTCGGCCATTTCATCAAGCGCCGGGTCAAGAAGTTCAACGCGAAGTTCCCCGACGCGATCGAGCTGCTCGTGCGCGGCCTGCGTTCGGGCCTGCCCATTTCCGAGACGCTGGGGGTCGTGGCGAACGAGATCGAAGGGCCGGTCGGCGAGGAATTCCGCGCGATTTCCGACAAGATGAAGATCGGCCGCACGATGGACGCGGCGCTGCAGGAGACCGCCGACCGGCTCGGCACTCCCGAATTCCAGTTCTTCTGCATCACCATCGCGATCCAGCGCGAGACCGGCGGCAATCTCGCCGAAACGCTCGCCAACCTCGCGACGGTGCTGCGCCAGCGGATGCAAATGAAGCTGAAGATCCGCGCGATGTCGTCCGAATCGAAGGCGTCGGCCTATATCGTCGGCTCGCTGCCGTTCGTCGTGTTCGGCCTGATCATGATGATCGACGCGCCGTACATGGAGCAGTTCTTCATTGACCAGCGGCTGACCGTCGCGGGCATCGGCGGCCTCATCTGGATGGCGATCGGCGGCTTCATCATGGCCAAGATGGTCAGCTTCGAGATCTGACGGGGAGCGCGCGAGAGACATGGGCGAGACCGGCGGACCGAAGCTTCTGGGCGTCGACGTCATCTGGGTGGCGACGGTGCTGTCCGGAATGGCGGCGTTGGCGGTGATGTTCGCGATCTACCTCGCGACCACTGCGCGCGATCCGATGGCGAAGCGCGTCAAGGCGCTCAATGACCGCCGCGAGCAGCTGAAGGCGGGCATCACCGCCTCGACCTCGAAGCGGCGCGCCAAGCTGGTCCGCCAGAACCAGGCGACCGACCGCATCCGCACCTTCCTGTCGTCGTTGAAGGTGTTGCAGGACAGCCAGGTCAAGGCCGCGCAAGTCAAGCTGATGCAGGCTGGCATCCGCAAGAAGGAATATGCCGTCGCGGTGATCTTCGGCCGGCTGGTGCTGCCGATCGTGCTCGGCGGGCTGATGGTGTTCTGGGTCTATGTCACCCACGGCTTCGATACATGGAGCCCGTTCAAGCGCTACATGCTCGTCGCCGGCACCTTCGTGCTCGCCTATAAGATGCCCGACCTCTATCTGAAGAACAAGATCCAGAAGCGCAGCGCCGCGATCCGCAAGGGCTTGCCCGACGCGCTCGACCTGCTGGTGATCTGCGCCGAGGCCGGGTTGACGGTCG
Organism: Sphingomonas sp.; assembly: GCA_035776635.1. Classification (GTDB taxonomy): domain Bacteria; phylum Pseudomonadota; class Alphaproteobacteria; order Sphingomonadales; family Sphingomonadaceae; genus Sphingomonas. The sequence goes on from DASTWI010000043.1 coordinate 21,481, forward strand.
ACGCCGCGTTCCACCGCGTCGCCAAGGAGCTGGGCCGGGCCTATCCGGAACTGGGCGACGAATTCACGCTGACCGCGATCGAGCTGGGCTTCCTCGCCGAGCGGCGGCAAGCGTTCGAGAACCTTGCGCAGCGCGTCGATCTCGATGCGGTCAAGGGCGTCGTTACGACGATGATCCAGACCGAGAAATACGGTACCCCGCTCGCCTCGGCGCTGCGCGTGCTGTCGGCGGAGTTCCGCAACGAGCGCATGATGCGCGCCGAGGAAAAGGCCGCGCGGCTGCCCGCGATCATGACGGTGCCGCTGATCCTGTTCATCCTGCCGACGCTGTTCGTCGTCATTCTCGGCCCCGCCGCCTGCTCGATCGCCGACGCGTTCAAGCATTGATTGACGCTTCGCGCGTGGCGCCGCCCTCCAGCGCCATTCCAGCGATGCTGTGCATCGCCGGAACCTTCGACGCTTCCGCCCGCTGCCCCACCCGACCGCCCAATGCGATTATCCTATGGGTGGTCGGGTGGCGGAGCGGACTGGCGCCGTTCTCTACAAGGACTCGGAACGCGCCGCGCCTGCCGGTCGTTGACGCTCCGTAACACTTGCGGAGCGGAGACATGCTTTTCCACACCCCCACCCAATATGCCGTGCTGGTGCTGCTGCTCGTCGCCGGCTGGTTCTTCGGCCTGGCGAGCCATCCCGGCGGCCGCAAGTGGCGCACGCGCTATGAAGAGGAGCGCGATGCGCATGCCGCCTACCGCACCGACGCCGACGCGCGGCTGGAAACCGCCGATGACCGCATCGCCGAGCTCGAACGCCGCAACGCCGAGCTCGAACGCGATCTGCGCGCCGCCAACGGCGCCGTCCCTGCCGCGCCGCTTCCCGGCGATGCGCCGCGGCGCGGCGAATGGCTCGGATCGGGCCGGCCCGACGACCTCGCGCGAATCCGCGGCATCGACGAGCCGCTGGCGAGGCAGCTGGGCGAGGCGGGCGTCGTGTCCTATGGCGATGTCGAACGGCTGAGCGACGCCGACGCCGCAAACCTCGAACGCCGCCTGGCGCTGCGCGACGGCACGATCGCGCGCGAAGAATGGCGCGAACAGGCCCGCCTGCTCGCCGCCGGCCGCGACGCCGACTGGCATACGCGCTGGGGATGATATCAATCGTCCGGCGCGATCAGCGCCTTGACGATGCGATAGGCCTTGAACGGGACCGCCAGCAGGTTGACGCCGGTGCAGCCGGTCGGCGGGCATACCGGGCACGGGCCGCCGGTATCGGCGACGCACAGCGCCTCGTCGCGGCCCGAGCTTCGGCCTGCGGAGGCGGTCTCGCGTTCCTCGCGGAGCGGCAGCCGCTGGTCCGAATCGCGGCGGCCGCACACGGTGATGTCGGCGCCATCGTCCCGCGCGCAGCTCGGCACCACCGGCGGCGCGACCGCGGTCATGTTGCGATAGTTGGAGACCAGCGCCGCCGCATCCGGGGGCTGCGCTTGCGGCGCGAGCAGCAGCAGTGCAAGCTCCCCGATCATCGCATCGCCTCCGGCCGCGAAGCCGGCATTGTGACGCAAAGGCAAGCGGATGGGAAGCGCAGCGGATCAGCAGGAACCGAGCGCCTCGGCAAACGCTTCCTTGTCCTGGCCGATGGCGTCAGCCGACCGGCGCCACCCCGAGCCGGGGAATCTCGATCGCGGGACAGCGATCCATCACCACCGCGAGGCCGGCGGCTTCGGCGCGTGCCGCGGCCTCTTCGTTGACCACGCCGAGTTGCATCCACACCGCCTTCGCGCCGGCGGCGATCGCCTGATCGACCGCCTCGCCCGCGGCCTGCGGCCGGCGGAAGATGTCGACGAGGTCGATCGGCTCACCGATCTGGGCGAGCTCGCGCCAGACGAACTCGCCGTGGACGTGCTCGCCGGTGATCTGCGGATTGACCGGAATGACGCGGTAGCCGTGCCGTTGCAGCATCGCCATCACCCGGTTGGAGGGACGGTCGGGCCGATCCGAGGCGCCGATCATCGCGATGGTGCGCGTTGCGTCGAGCAGCGCCTTGATGTCCTCGTCACGAGTCAGCGGCATCAACCGGGTCCTTCAGCCGTTCGCCCTGAGCCTGAACGGGTGGAGGTTTCCAACCACTGCAGGACCCGCTCCGCCACCGACGTGAACGCCGCCGCCTCTGGCCCGTTCCCCGCGACGGGCGGCGTGCCGGCGTCCGACGCCGTGCGGATCGCGAGGTCGAGCGGGATGCGGCCCAGGAACGGCACGCCGAGATCGTTCGCCGCCGCCTCCGCCCCGCCGCGGCCGAACGGATCGGAGACCTCGCCGCAATGCGGGCAGAGATAGCCGGCCATGTTCTCGATCACGCCGACGATCGGCACGCCCGCCTTGGCGAATAGGTCGATCGCGCGGCGCGCGTCGATCAGCGACAGGTCCTGCGGGGTCGAGACGATCACCGCGCCGGCTGGGCGGTGCTTCTGGATCATCGTCAGCTGGACGTCGCCGGTGCCGGGCGGCAGATCGAGCACCAGCGTGTCGGCCGGGGCCCAGTCCGCCTCGACCAGCTGGCCGAGCGCGCCCGAGGCCATCGGCCCGCGCCACGCGATCGCCTGATCGGCCGCGACGAGCTGGCCCATCGACAATAGCGGCACGCCGAACGGGGTCGGGACCGGCTGCAGCAGCTTGTCCTTCGCGTGCGGCCGCGTGCCCTCGACCCCCAGCAGCTTGGGCTGCGAGGGTCCGTAGATATCGGCATCGACCAGCCCGACGCGGCGCCCGAGCCGGTGAAGCGCGATCGCCAGGTTGGCGGCGACGGTCGACTTGCCGACGCCGCCCTTGCCGCTCGCGACCGCGATCAGGCGGCGCGCGGTGCGCTGGCTGGTCTGGGCGACGCGGACCTGCTCGATCCCGGCGATGCCGCGCGCGGCCTGCGTCACCTCGGCTTCGAGCGCGTCGCGCGCGGCGCGATCGAGCCCGGTCACGTCGAGAATGATGCTGGCGCGGCCGCCGTCGCGCCGGGCGGTGGCGCGCGACCCGGCGACGGCCGCGAGCGCGGCGTCGAGCGAAGCGGTGTCGGTGGTCATGCCCGGCACATAAGCCCCGCGCCCGCGCTTGCCACTGTTTTTCCGCGCCCGCTCTCCTATAAAGGGCGTCTATGCTTATTCCGTACCGGCTTCGTCAGGGGCTGAAATCCTCCATGAACGACAAATCCAAGCGCCCCTGGGGCGGCGGCGACGAGGGCGGCAAGGACGAGGGCCCGCCCAATCCCTGGACGCTGCCGCCGGCGGGCAAGCGCGGCAAGCCGACCGCGCTCGACGAATGGATCAAGCGCGCCCGCGTCGGCGGGGGCGGCGGCAATGGCGGCGGGCATTTTTCGCTGCCCGGCGGCCCGGGCGGGCGATCGCTGTGGCTGATCGGCGTCGGCCTCGTCGTCGTGGTGTGGATCGCGGTGACCAGCTTCCATCCGATCGGCCCGGAGGAACGCGGCGTCGTCACCTTTTTCGGCCGCTATTCGCGCACGCTGGGGCCGGGCATTCACATGACCTTCCCCGCGCCGATCAACCGCGTCGACGCGATCGACGTGCAGAATATCCGCAACGAGGATTTTCCCGACGGCGGCGGCGAGAACCTGATGCTGACCGGCGACCAGAACATTATCGATCTCGCTTACTCGGTGCGCTGGAACGTCGCCAACGCGCAGGATTTCGCATTCCAGATCAAGGATCCGCGCTCGACCGTCCGCGCCACCGCCGAAAGCGCGATGCGCGAGGTGATCGCCAATGTCGATCTCGACGACGCGATGGGCCGCGGCCGCACCACGATCGAGGCCAAGGTGCAGCAGCGGATGCAGCAGATTCTCGACACCTATCGCGCCGGCGTGCTGATCCAGGGCGTGGCGATCAAGCAGGCCGATCCGCCCTCGCAGGTCAACGATGCGTTCAAGGACGTCACCGCCGCACAACGCGATGCGGTCGCCGCCAAGAACAACGCGCAGGCCTACGCCCAGCAGGTGATCGCCCAAGCCGAGGGCGAGGCGGGGCAGTTCGACCGTCTTTACGAGCAGTACAAGCTCGCCCCCGAGGTGACCAAGCGGCGGATGTATTACGAGACGATGGAGAATATCCTGGCGCGCACCGACAAGGTGATCGTCGATTCGCCGGGCGTGATGCCGTATCTCAAGCTGCAGGGCGGGCGCGCCATGCCGCCGCCGCCCGACGACGGCTCGACCGTGCAATCCAGCGCGCCGGCGCCTTCGGGGAACGGGCAATGAGCCGCGCGCTGCTTCGCAATCCCGTCGCGATCGGGATTCTCGCGCTGATCGCGGTGATCGTCGTCGCCAGCACCTTCACCATCGTGCCCGAGACGCAGCAGGTCGTCGTGCTGCGCTTCGAAAAGCCGGTGCGCACCGTCAACGCCTGGCAGCCCGGGCAGGTGTTCGGCCGCTCGGGCGCGGGCCTCATCGCGCGCATTCCGTTCGTCGATCGGCTGGTCTGGGTCGACAAGCGCATCCTGGATGTCGATTACGACAACCAGCAGGTGCTGTCGTCGGACCAGCTCAGGCTCGAAGTCGACGCCTATGCGCGCTTCCGCGTCGTCGATCCGCTCAAGATGGTGATCACCGCGGGGGGCGAGACGGGGGTGACCGATGCGCTGAAACCGCTGCTCGGCACCGCAATTCGTAACGAGCTCGGCAAACACCCCTTCGCCACCTTGCTCACTCCGGAGCGCGATCAGGTGATGGACAATATCCAGGCCGGCTTGCAGCGGCTCGCCAGCCAATATGGCGTGCGGATCGTCGACGTGCGGATCAAGCATGCCGATCTTCCCGAGGGCAGCCCGCTGACCTCGGCGCTGCAGGCGATGCGCACCGCGCGCCAGCAGCAGGCGATCACGATCCGCGCCGAAGGCAACAAGGAGGCGCAGCTGGTCCGCGCCGACGCCCAGGCCAAGGCCGCGCACATCTATGCCGACGCCTTCAACCAGGATCCGAAATTCTACGACTTCTATCGCGCGATGCAGTCCTACGACCACACCTTCGCCGCCGACGGCGACACCTCGACCCCGCACGGATCGACGCAAGTGATCCTTTCGCCCGATAATGCGTATTTGAAGCAGTTCGAAGGGAAGTGACCGGCGAACCCTGTCGTTTCGTTCATATTCAATCCTCGTTCAGCAAGGTTCGGCCATCAGCCGACGCATTCTTGAGATGAACGGCTAAAAGAAGAGGAATTCCCCAAGTGCGATACGCCTACGGCATTACCGGCGCTCTGCTCCTTGGCGGCGCGGCCGCCGCGATGACCCTGCAACCCCCCGCCGGCGCGCAGACCGCGCAGAACGAGCCCGGGACGATGCAGCAGGTCGTGCCGCATCAGGGCGCGCCGATGAGCTTCGCCGACATGGTCGCGCGGCTCCAGCCGGCGGTGGTCAACATCTCGACCACACAGCACGTCAAGGTGCCCAACAACCCGTTCGCGGGCACGCCGTTCGCGGAGCTGTTCGGCCAGATGGGGCAGGGTGGTGGCGGCACCACCACGCGCGAGGCCGAGTCGCTGGGATCGGGCTTCATCGTCTCGCCCGACGGCTATGTCGTGACCAACAACCACGTCATTTCAGCGGGCGTGCAGGGCGCGACGGTCGACGAGATCACCGTCACGCTGACCAACGGCAAGGAATACAAGGCCAAGCTGATCGGCCATGACGACACCGCCGACCTCGCGGTGCTCAAGATCGATGGCGGGCCCTTCCCGTTCGTCAAGTTCGGCGATTCGAAGAACGCGCGCGTCGGCGATTGGGTGATCGCGATCGGCAACCCGTTCGGGATCGGCTCGTCGGTCACCGCCGGGATCATCTCGGCGTTGCACCGCACGACCGAATTGGGCGGCCCCTATGACCGCTTCATCCAGACCGACGCCTCCATCAACCGCGGCAATTCGGGCGGTCCGATGTTCGACATGCACGGCAACGTGATCGGCATCAACTCGCAGATCCTGTCGCCCTCAGGCGGCAATGTCGGCATCGGCTTCGCGATTCCCGCGGAGGAAGCCAAGCCCGTCGTCGACATCCTGATGAAGGGCGAGACGGTCAAGCGCGGCTATATGGGCGTCAGCATCCAGCCGTGGAGCGACGATCTCAGCTCGTCGATGAACATCCCCAAGAACCGCGGCGCGCTGATCGCCAGCGTCACCCCCGACAGCCCGGCGGCGAAGGGCGGCTTCAAGGCTGGCGACGTGGTGATGAAGGTCAACGGCCAGGAGGTCACCTCCGATCAGTCGCTGAGCTATCTGGTCGCCAATCTCCAGCCCGGCACGCGCGTGCCGTTCGAAATTCTGCGCAGTGGTCGTCCGATGACGCTGACGGTGACGCTCGGCACGCGGCCCTCTGCGGAGGAGCTCGCGGGGTTCAACGGCCAGAGCGGCGACGATGACAGCATGCCCGACGAGGGCGACCAGACCCAGCAGGATCAGGCGACCTCCGATTCGATCGGCGTCTCGACGATCACGCTGACGCCGTCGATCGCGAGCGAGGTCGGGGTCGATCCCGCCACCAAGGGCGTGATCGTCACCGCGGTCGATCCGTCGAGCGACGCCGCGCAGAAGCTCCAGCGCGGCATCGTCATCGTCTCGGCCAATGGTCAGCCGGTTCAAACTCCGCAGCAGCTCGCCGCGCAGGTCGCGGCGGCCAAGCGCGCGGGGCACGATCAGGTGGTGCTCTACGTCGCGCTGCCGCGCGGGCAGAACCGCTTCGTCGCGGTCAAGATCAAGAAGTAGTCCGCACCCATCAAATACGACCGCCGTCCGGTCTTGCGATCGGGCGGCGGTTGGCTTTTTCGCCCTTTTGAAGCGGCTCTCGAGCAGCGATCATTATCCGGATCGCCCGCTTTCCCGTTCGTGCTGAGCTTGTCGAAGCACGCTCTCCCGAACGCCCTTCGACA
>DASTWI010000044.1:0-16795 GCA_035776635.1 Sphingomonas sp.
CTCGCCGCCCAAGCGCAGGCCAGGCTTGGGATCGTAATCGCGAAGCTCGCGGATCATGTCGGCAAGGTCTTCGTCGTCGACCTCGCACAGGCGCTTGAGGCGCGGCAGGTCGCCGCGCGCGACGAGATCGAGATTATCGACGAGCCGCGCCATGCACGGATCGTAGCGATCCGCCTCTTTCGCCTGCAGCGCAAGGCACTCGGCCAGGCTGCGCGCGCCGACGCCGGTCGGGTCGAAGGTCTGGATGACGCTCAGCACCGCCTCGACCTGCGCGAGCGGCGCGGCGAGCCTGTTGGCGATGTCGAGCAGCGGAACGGTGAGATAGCCCGCCTCGTCGATCTGATCGATGAGGTGCGCCGCGATCACCAACTCCGCGCCGCTCAGCGTCGCCCCCGCCTGCGCGAGCAGATGCTCGGCCAGGCTCTCGGCTCCTTGGGCGAGGGCGTCGAGATCGGGCCCGTCCTCGCCCACGCCGCCCGCGGCGACTCCGTTCAGCCCCAGCCCGCCGTCGATCCCGCCGATCGAATCGGCGGCGCTGTCGTGGTGGAAGCTCTCGCTCGCGAAATCGACGTCGAGCGCCGCCTCGTCGCCGCCGCGCCCCTCGATCAGCGCGTCGGCCCCCGCCGGTTCGTCGCCGCCCTCGGCCTCGACCGGCTCGGGCGCCGGCGCGTCCTCGTCGGCAGCGCTTTCGAGCAGCGGGTTCTTCTCGACTTCCTCGGCGATGAACGCCTCGATCTCGAGGTTCGACAGCGCGAGCAGCCGGATCGCCTGCTGCAGCTGCGGCGTCATCACCAGCGATTGGGTCTGGCGCAGGTCGAGGCGCGGCGCGAGCGACATTTTGTTTAGCCCCGCACCGGCCCGCTTCCCCACCCGGCCACCCGACGGCAGGATCCTATGGGTGGCCGGGTGGGGGAGTGGGCCGGCGCCGCCACCTCGGCTTTGCCGAGCAAATGACTCACAGCGAGAACCCCTCGCCCAGGTACAGCCGCCGCACGTTGGTGTCGGCGACCAGCTCCTCCGGCGAGCCCGAGAACAGCACGCGGCCGTCGTAGATGATGTAGGCGCGATCGACGATGTCGAGCGTCTCGCGGACGTTGTGATCGGTGATCAGCACGCCGATGTCGCGCCGCTTCAGGTCGCGCACCAGCTCGCGGATGTCGGCGATCGAGATCGGGTCGATCCCCGCGAACGGCTCGTCGAGCAGCATGATCGACGGATCGGCGGCCAGCGCGCGCGCGATCTCGGCGCGCCGCCGCTCGCCGCCCGACAGCGCCATCGCCGGCGCGTCGCGCAGCCGCGTCAGCCCGAACTCGTCGAGCAGCCGGTCGAGCCTCTCGCTCCGCGCCGCCGCATCGGGCTCGGCGAGCTCGAGCACGGTCAGGATATTCTTCTCGATCGTCAGCCCGCGGAAGATCGAGGTCTCCTGCGGCAGATAGCCCAGCCCCAGGATCGCGCGGCGGTACATCGGCAGCCCGGTGATGTCGTTGCCGTCGAGCATCACGCGGCCCGAATCGGGCTTCACCAGCCCCATCACCGAATAGAAGCAGGTCGTCTTGCCCGCGCCGTTGGGACCGAGCAGCCCCACCACCTCGCCGCGCCCGACCGACACCGACACATCGGTCAGCACCGGCCTTTTGTCATAGGCCTTGGCGATCGAGATCACCGCCAGTCCGTCGGCGGACGGCGTCTCGACGATCGGTTCGACCTCGGCGAGGCTGGTCACATCGTCCATCGCGGCTGTTTTTTCCGTACTCGCGTTCACCCCGGCGCACGCCCCGCGACTGGCAGGCCGCGCACGACAAGGCGTTCATGTAAGCCATCGCGGCCACCGGTTCAAAGCCCGGCTGCGCCCCTCGCCTGCAAATTCGCGCTTACTGGCTGTTCGACTGGCTGCCTTGGTCGTTGCCGCGATCGGGCACCGAGAAGCGGCCCGTCACTCGGCCGTTGCCGCTCGTCACCGTTCCGGGCGCGCCGCTCGGCCCCGCGCTGCCCGCGACCGAGGACCCGTCGATCACCGCGCGGCCGGTATCGAGATTGAGCGTCAGCCGTCCGCCGCTCACCGTATTGCCGCCCTGCGTCAGCGTCACCGCGCCGAGCATCGTGACGACATGCTTGTTGAGGTCATAGACGGCATATTGGCTGCGCGCGGTCTGGTCGGGCCGCGTGATCGTCACGCCCCCCGCCGCGTCGAGCCGCGACACTTGCGGCGAGCCGCTCAGCACTTGCCCGGTATAGCTCACCGTCACGCGGTCGGCCTGCAACGTCATCTCGGCCTGCCGCAGCGTCACGCCGCCCGACAGAACCGCGCGATTGGCCTTGTCCTGCAACTCGATATGCGCGGCGCTGAAGTCGATCGGCGCGCGCGAATTGTGCTGCACTGCGGCGATGCCGGGCACGGCGACGATCAGGGCGAGCGGCAGCAAGGCGCGGGCGGCGAGCGGCATGGCGCGCTATTTCGTCCTTCCCGGCACGATCCGCAAGCGGGCATGGCCGTCGAGCGACACGCTGCGGTTCTCGAGGTCGGCCGACATATGGTCGGCGCTGAACGTGCCCTGCGGCGCCGAGCCGGTTACCGCGCCCGCGCTGTTCATCGTCCGCGTCTTGAGATCGACGGTCGCGTCCGCGGTGTCGAGCTGATACCCGCCCGCCGCGCGAAACCGGATCGGCCCGTCGAGCATCACCTTCTCGGTATCCATATTGTAGCGGCCGTGGTTCGCGACGATTCGCGCCGGGCCGTCGGCGAGCCCGATTTCGGCGGCGAGCCCGTTCATCCGCACGATCGGCTCGGCCGAGCTCTTCTGGATTGCCGAATCTGCGGTAAGCTGGAACGGCCGCCCCTTGCTGTCCTGCCCGCGATAGCGAGCGCGCTCGATCTTCAGCCGCTCCTGCGCCACCGCGACATTGTTCTTGGCGAGCAGGAAGCTGGCATCGCCGTTGCGCGTCAGCGGGGCCATGACGAGAAACGCCGCGAGCACCCCGATCGCCATCGGCAGGACGATGCGCAGGAACCCGATCAACCGGTCATGGCTGCTGCCCGGCGCCGCCCACACCTGCCGCGCCGAATGCATCCGCTGCGCGATATCAGACATTCTTGTCGCCTTCGGCGGCTCGGCACCAGCCCGCTCCCCCACCCGGCCACCCAACGGCGGTATCATATGGGTGGCCGGGTGGGGGAGCGGGCCGAAGCGCCCAGGGTTCCGGCGATGCGCAGCATCGTTGGAATGGCGCTGGAGGGCGGTGCGGCACGAAATCACACATGCGCGAAAATATCGACCTCGGGCCAGCCGGCGAGGTCGAGCGCGGCGCGGGTCGGCAGGAAATCGAAGCACGCCCGCGCCAGAGTCGCGCGCCCTTCACGCTCGAGCCGCCGGTCGAGTTCCTCCTTCAAGGCATGGAGGAAGCGCACGTCGGACGCGGCATAATCCTTCTGCGCGTCGGTCAGCGCGGGCGCGCCCCAGTCGGACGATTGCTGCTGCTTCGAAATCTCCTGGCCCAACAGCTCGCGGACCAGCTCCTTCAGCCCGTGCCGGTCGGTATAGGTCCTGACCAGCCGCGACGCGATCTTGGTGCAATAGACGGGCGCGGCGACCACGCCCAGATAGTGCTGGATCGCGGCAAGGTCGAACCGCGCGAAATGGTAGAGCTTGAGCCGCGTCGGATCGGCAAGCAGCGTCTTGAGGTTCGGCGCGGCATAGTCGCTGCCGGGCGCGAAGCGGACCAGATGCTCGTCGCCCTTGCCGTCCGAAAGCTGCACGACGCACAGCCGGTCGCGCGGAGTGATGAGCCCCATCGTCTCGGTATCGACGGCGATCGCGCCCGCGGCGAACACGCCCTCGGGGATGTCTTCTTCGTGGGTATAGACGGCCATCCGCCGCGCCTAGCGCCGTTCGGCGCCGTGCTCAATCCTTGGCGCGCTCGCGCCGCCGCCGCGCGGCGATGTTGAGGCCCTCGATCCCGGCGGAAAACGCCATGGCGGTATAGATATAGCCCTTGGGAATGTGCGCCCCGAACCCTTCGGCGATCAGTACCACGCCGATCATCAGCAGGAATCCCAGCGCCAGCATCACCACCGTCGGGTTGCGCGCGATGAAATGCGCGAGCGGATCGGCCGCGACCAGCATCAGCCCCACCGCGACGATCACCGCCGCGATCATCACCGGCAGCTCGTCGGTCATGCCGACCGCGGTCAGGATCGAATCGATCGAGAACACCATGTCGAGCAGCAGGATTTGCACGATCGCCGAGGCGAAGCTCATCGCCGCCTTGCCCGCGACGCCGCTCTTGCCCTCGCCATGGCCCTCGCCTGACATCGTCTGGTGGATTTCGCTCGTCGCCTTCCAGATCAGGAACAGCCCGCCGGCAGTGAGGATCAGGTCGCGCGCCGAAAAGGCGGTTTCGAAACTCGGCGCGCCGTGTGCTCCCGTCGGGCCGACAAGGCCGAGATCGAACACCGGCTGGGTCAATCCGACGATCCAGGCGATCATCGACAAGAGCGCGAGCCTCAGAATCAGCGCCAGGCCGATTCCCAGCCGCCGCACTCGGGTCTGCTGCGCCTCGGGCACCTTGTTCGACACGATCGAGACGAACACCAGGTTGTCGATGCCCAGCACGACCTCCATCACCACCAGCGTAACGAAGGCCGCCCAAATGGCGGGATCGGCGAGCAATTGCATGATCGTCATGGCGCAAGCTGTGCCGTTACGGCAACGCTCGCGCAACTATTGATGCGCTTGGCGCGACGAAAACACGATTTTGTTCGCGGGCCGCTGCCTTTTGGGCTATGACGAGTCCGTGGCGCATTAGGCGGAGCGCCCGAAGACCTGCGTTCGTCGTCCGGCGCTTGGGCTTTTTGTACACGAATTTGGGCGAACCGGGAAGACGAACAGGGCATGAGTTTCGATAGAGGACGCCGTGGTGAGCGCGGCGGGCGCGGCAAGGACAAGCGCGACGGTTTCGGCGGTGACGATTTCGGCGGCTTCGAGGATCGCGGCGGATTCGGCGGCGACCGCTTCGGCGGTGGTGACCGCTTCGGCGGCGGCGGTGGATTCCGCGGCGGCGGTGGCGGCTTCGGTGGTGGCGGCGGATTCGGCGGCGGCGGTGGCCGCGGCATGCCGCCCCAGGTCGTCGGCGAGGGCTCGGGAACCGTCAAGTTCTTCAACGGCCAGAAAGGCTTCGGCTTCATCGTTCGCGATGACGGCGGCGAGGACGTGTTCGTTCACATCTCGGCGGTCGAGCAGGCCGGCCTGACCGGCCTTGCCGAGGGCCAGCCCCTGAGCTTCACGCTGGTTGATCGCGGCGGCCGCATCTCGGCGACCGAGCTCAAGATCGACGGCGAGCCGATGCCGGTGCAAGAGCGCGCTCCCAGGCCGCCGCGCGAAGGCGGCTTCGGCGGCGGCGATCGCGGCGGCCCGCAGCGCCAGCTGACTGGCGAAAAGGCAACCGGGACGGTCAAGTTCTTCAACGCCATGAAAGGCTTCGGCTTCATCCAGCGCGATGACGGCCAGCCCGATGCGTTCGTCCACATCTCGGCGGTCGAGCGTGCCGGGATGCCGACCTTGAACGAGGGCGACCGGCTGTCGTTCGAGCTCGAGGTCGATCGCCGCGGCAAATATGCGGCGGTGAACCTGCAGCCCGAGGGCTGACGCACTCGCTCTGCCGATTCGAAACGGCCCGTCCGGCACCTGTCCGGGCGGGCCTTTTCGTTGCGCTTTCGCTCGGCCAAGCGAAACTAGCTGGACGGCGGCGCCCGGCCCGGCGAGATCGAGCGGCAGGATCGCTCGATAGGAAATGCTGCCATGCGCCTCGCTCTCGCTTCGCTCGCCGCCATCGCCGCTGCCGGCGCGGCGCTTGCTGCCCCCGGTCACGCGCCGTCGCCGCGGGTCGCGATCGCCGTATTCGATCAGCTGCCGAAGCCGCTGCCGCTCCCGTATGACGGACAGGCCGACGCTGCGAAGGCGGTCGCCGCCGCCAAGGCGCGCGCACGTGCCGAGCACAAGCTGCTGCTGATCGACCTCGGCGGCAACTGGTGCCTCGACTGCCGCATCCTCGCCGGCACGATGGCGCTGCCCCGGCTCAAGCCGTTTCTCGACAAGCATTTTGTCGAGGTGATGGTCGACGTCGGCCGTTTCGACAAGAATCTCGCGATCCCTGCGCATTACGGCATCAGCAAGATGCAAGGCGTTCCCGCCGTGCTGATCGTCGATCCGCGCACCGATCGCCTGGTCAACGCCGGCCACGCCGAGGCGCTCGCCGACGCCCGCCACATGAACCCGCAGGCGCTTGCCGATTGGCTGGCGCAGTGGACCTGAGGGGACGCGGCACTTTCCTACAGGCGCATGTTCTGCTAACGTTCCGAACTGCTCTTTGACAACCGAAACAGTTCGAGGCCCCGGAGCGTCCCCGCGCACGTAATGGTGGGACTTTTGTGACCTTTCGCGCCCGTGCTTATGCGAAAGCAGGGGCTCAGGGGTCCAGGTTCCGGGCTTCTGCCCGTGCAGGGCAACCCTGGCCGGCCTATGCCGTCAGGATCAGCGCCGCGCCGCCGAGGATGCCCAGCACGCCCGCCGCGCGTCCGATCGTGGCGCGCTCCTTCAGCACCACGACCGAGATGACCAGCGCGGTGACCATCCCGGTCTCACGCAATGCCGCAAGCGGCGCGGTCGGCCCCAGTGCGAACGCCCACAGCGCCATTCCATAGGTGACGATCGACAGCGCGCCGGCGATGACGCCCGGCTTCCACTGCCGGATCGCCGCCGCGAACACCGCGCCGCGGGTCGCCGCAGCGAACATCGCGACCACCACCGCGCCCATGATGACGAACAGCCAGACGATGTAGCTCGCCGGCGACGGCGCAGCGCGGACGCCATGGGCGTCGATGATGGTATAGCTCGCGATGAACAGCCCCGTCGCCAAGGCCCAGCCGAGCGCCGCACGCCCCAGATGCCGCCCGGCGATCATCGCGAACATCGCCGCCCCGACCAGCGCGATTCCGGCGATTTCCCGCGCATTCGCGGGCTCGCCGAGGATGCCCAGCGTGACCAGAGCGGTAACCAGCGGAGCGGTCCCGCGCAGCACCGGATAGACCGCCGACAGATCGCCGGCCTGATAGGCGCGCACCAGCGCCCATAAATAGAAGGCATGGAGCAGCCCGCTCGCCGCAAGCCAGCCCCATGCGCCCGCGGGAAGCGGCACAAGCAGCGTTGCCGGCAACAGGATGATCGCGCTCGATCCGTCGGTCAGCGCGCGGCCGGCCATCTTGTCACGGCCGCCCTTGACGATCGCGTTGACAACCGCGTGGATCGAGCCCGAAGCGATCATCAGCAGCGCGGCGATCCCGAACGACGGCATCGCCGGGCGTTAGCCGATCGGGCGCGGCGCGTGAATCCCCATCCGTCCGCCGGGATGCCAATAGATCGGCACCCCCGCGGTCAGCTGCCGGAGGGAAGGATCATTTGCAGGCGAGGTCCGCGCGGTCGATCGCGCGGCCGGCGAGCGCGCCGCCCGCGCCGCCGAGGATCGTGCCGACGGTCTTCGATCCGCCCGGCGCGATGATGTTGCCGAGCAGCGCACCGATCCCGGCGCCGACCAGCGTGCCGGTCGTGCCGTCCTCGCGCTTGCAGTAATAATGGCCCTGCGCGTCGCGGTAGATCACGTCGCCGTCGCGCGCGCCCTCTGCGACCGCCTGCGGGTTGTAGACGCGGTCGCCCGAGCTGAAGATTCCGCCATTGTCGCCGGCGCACGCCGACAACGGCATGACGGCAACCGAAAGAAGAGCAACGGCGGCAAAAGAGTTACGCATGACAAATCCCCTTGAGGTGATCGTCCATGGTCAACCGACCAACCCGCCGAATGGTTGCCCGCTCGTCGAATCAGGTCGCCATCCGCTCCAGCGTCGCCACCCGATCGGCCTCCATGGCGGGCTTGTCGGTGCGGATCCGGTTGATCCGCGGAAAGCGCATCGCGACGCCGGACTTGTGGCGCCTCGACGCGTGGATCGAATCGAACGCGATCTCCAGCACCAGCGTCTTTTCGACTTCGCGCACGGGGCCGAAACGGCCCACCGTATGGTTGCGCACCCAGCGGTCGAGGAACTTCAGCTCCTCGTCGGTGATCCCCGAATAGGCCTTGCCGACCGGCAGCAGCTCGCCCGCTTCGGTCCAGCAGCCGAACGTATAGTCCGAATAGAAGGACGAGCGGCGTCCATTGCCGCGCTGCGCATACATCATCACGCAATCGGCAACGAGCGGGTCGCGCTTCCATTTGTACCACAGGCCAGCGCGGCGGCCGGCGACATAGGGCGAATCGCGGCGCTTGAGCATCACCCCCTCGATCGCCGCATCGCGCGCGCCGGCGCGAATTTCGGTCAGCGCCTCGAAATGCTCCGCGTCGATCACCGCCGACAGATCGAACCGCTCGGGGTCGAGCTGCGCCGCGAACGCCTCCAGCCGCGTCCGTCGCTCGGTCCACGGCAGCTCGCGCACATCCTCGGCTCCGTCGAACAGGATGTCGTAAAGCCGGATGAACGCCGGATAGTCGGCGAGCATCTTCGCGGACACCTTCTTGCGCCCGAGCCGCTGCTGCAGCGCGTTGAAGCTCGCCGCCCCCGCACCCTCGCCAAGCCCGCCGCCCTGGTCGGCGCCTCTGACCAGCAACTCGCCATCGAGCACCCCCGGCGTGACGAACGCCGCCGCGACATCGGGAAAGCTCGCCGTCACATCGTCGCCGGCCCTGCTAAATAGCCGCGTCTCTCCACCGACGCGGACGAGCTGGACGCGGATGCCGTCCCACTTCCATTCGGCGACATATTCGGCAAGATCGACCGTCGCATCCTCCAGCGGATGCGCGAGCATGAACGGACGGAACACCGGCAGGTCGGCGGCGCGCGGCTGCGGGGCGCGCCCTTCGGCCCAGGCGAACAGCGCCGAATAGGGCGGCGCGGTGCCGTGCCAGACCTCCTCGACCAGATCGACGTCGAGCCCGAACGCCTGCGCGAGCGCGGTCTTGGCGAGCCGCGCCGACACGCCGATGCGAAGCGCACCGGTCGCCATTTTGATCAGCGCAAACCGCTCCTCGACGTCGAGCCGGTCGAGCATCGCCGCCAGCATCGCCGGCGCATCGGACCGCGACAGCTTCGCGAGCCGCTCAACGACGGCCGACAAGCTGAGGTCCTCGCCCTCGCCTTCGATATCGCCGGGCCACAACAGCGCGACCGTTTCGGCCGAATCGCCGACATAGTCGCGGCTCATATGAAACAGCACCGGGTCGACGCGGGCCTCGATCAACCCACGGATCAGCGCAGGTTTGATCGCCGGCAGGTCGAGCTCGCCGGTCAACGCCGCCATCGCCCAACCGCGATCGGGATCGGGCGTCGCCTTGAGGTAATCACCGATCAGCTTGAGCTTGCCGTTGCGCGAGCGCGTGTAGATCAGCCGGTCGAGAAGCTGGGCGAACGCGCGCATGGCAGCTTAACGCGCCATCGCACTACACGGCTCCCAAGCCCGTTCGCCCTGAGCTTGCCGAAGGGCCGCACTTTTCAGGGGTCAGGAAAGGACGGACGAGGGAACTCAAATCGCCCCTTCACCCGGCGCAATCTCGACGATCGCGTCGATCTCGACGGCCGCGCCCAGCGGCAGCACCGGCACCGCGACCGCCGAGCGGGCATGACGGCCAGCGTCGCCGAACAGCGCAACCATCAGCTCCGACGCGCCGTTGGCGACCTTGGGTTGATCAACGAAATCGGCGGCCGAGTTGACGAATACGCCGAGCTTGACGATCCGGCCGACGCGATGAAGTCCGCCCAATGCCGCCTTGATCTGCGCGACCAGCATCAGCCCGCACGCGCGCGCCGCGCGCTGGCCATAGTCGAGATCGCGGTCGTCGCCGATCCGGCCGGTCATCAGCACTCCGCTGTCGAACGGCAGCTGACCGGAAATGTGGAGGAGCCCGCCCGCCTCGACGGCAGGGACATAGGCGGCGACGGGGGCAGCGGGCTCGGGCAGCGTCAGGCCGAGCTCGGCCAGCTTGCGTTCGACTCGATCGGTCATGGTCCGCGGGGTGGCCCAGCCGGGCTACCGCGGTCAAGCCCCGGCTGGATGTCCTTCGGCGAAGCGCGCGGCGATCCACCCGCGCGCTTCACGCCAGTCGTCGATCCGCGCGTGTGCCGCCGGCGCAGGCGATACGGTCGCGGCAAGGCTCGGCTCGGAGATCATCTGCAGTCGGTGTACCCCCGGCGCGTGTCGGGCAACCGATTCATGATGGACAGCGAGATCGTCGACGAATACCGTTACGCTTGCGCGATGTTCGGCGACGAGGCGCGCCACGGGATCGCCCTTGCCACCCTGATTGCATTCGACGCGGTGCGCGATGCCGAAGGCGGCAAGTTGCTCGATCCGTGCGGTGCGGCAGGCATCGGAAAGGTTCGTGAGGATGACGACGTCGGCGGTTTCGGCGAGCGCGGCCAGCGCCTCGCGAGCGTGCGGCACCAGGGTTTGGCGCTCCATCTCGGCCGGAAAGAAGCCGCCGAGCAACCCCCACATCTCCTCCCGAGTCGGACGCGAGCCATCGGCACGAGTCATGCTATCGGCGAAATCACCACCGTCGGGAGCGAAGGCGATGTCGTGCCGCTCATGCAGCCATGTCCCAAAATGGCGCACCATGTGGAGCAGCACTTCATCGCAATCACAGATCAGCAGCGGCTTCATTCGACCTCCAGATGGCGCCGCGCCGCCACCAGCGCCGCCGGCGTGGAACCAATCGCTTCGGCACAGGCAATCAGATCTGGCTCATGATTTTCGAGAAAACAAAGGGTTGCAGCGAGCACGTCGGGTGAATCCGCACGGGCGCGGAGATCGGCGGGGCTGAGGCCGGTCAGCGCGAGCAGCCGTGCGGCGCGGTCGGGCTCGCCCAGCGTCCAGGTCAGCGCGCTGAGCGCCAGCGCGGCATCATCAGGCTCGATTGTCTCGATTGGGCACATACGATAAAGATCGACGGTAGCGACGAAGGACGATTACGCAGGTGACAAAAAGGGTGCTCGTTGTCGAGGACAACGAACTCAATCTGAAACTCTTCTGCGACCTGTTGCGTGCGCACGACTTCGCGGCGGAGCCGGTGCGTGACGGGCGCGACGCGATGGCGCGCGCGCGCGAGTTCGATCCCGAACTGATCATCATGGACATTCAGATGCCGCACGTCAGCGGGTTCGAGCTGATCGAGGAGTTGAAGGCCGACGACCGGCTGCGGCGCATTCCGATCATGGCGGTGACCGCTTATGCCGGCCGCGAGGACGAAGACCGCATCCGCGCCGCGGGCGCCGATACCTATGTCTCCAAGCCGATCAGCCTGGCCCGCTTCGTCCAGGAAGTGAACGCGCTGCTCCCGGAGACGGTGAACTGAGGCGCAAGCCGCTCAGCCAACGACCATCTCGCGATTTCGCACAATGCCCTCAATGTCCGCACTTGGCGAAAATGTCCCGTCCGTTTCGCCTGGACCAACAATCAGCCCTGCGGTTCGCGATTTAGCGATGTGATGATCGCGGAAAAGTCGAGGCCGCCGTTGCCTACCGCAGCAAACGCCTCATAGAGGTCGCGCGCGCGGGCGCCGAGTGGGGTATCGGCGTTGGATTCCTCGGCAGCCGCGATGGCGAGGCGGAGGTCCTTGAGCATCAGCGCGGTGGCGAAGCCCCCCTGGTAATCGTGGTCGGACGGGCTCTCCGGGCCGACACCGGGAACCGGACAATAGCTCGTCATCGACCAGCTCTGGCCCGACGAGACCGAAGAGATATCGTAAAAGGCCTGCGCGTCGAGCCCGAGCTTCTCGGCGAGCGCGAACGCCTCGCAGGTAACGATCATCGTCGCGCCGAGGATCATGTTATTGCAGATCTTGGCGGCCTGCCCCGCGCCATTGCCGCCCGCGCGAATCACTGCCTTGCCCATGTCCTGCAGGAACAGCTCGGCGCGGCCGAACGCCTCTTCGCTGCCGCCGACCATGAAGGTCAGCGTCCCGGCATTGGCCGCCGCGATTCCGCCGGAGACCGGCGCATCGACTGCGGTCAGCCCCTTGTCCGCCGCCGCCGCCGCCAGCCGCCGCGCGGTCGCGACGTCGATCGTCGAGCAGTCGATCAGAACCGCCGCGGTCGAGGCGGCGCCGAACACGCTCTGCTCATAGACCTGCTCGACATGGCTGCCCGCGGGCAGCATGGTGATGACCGCCTCCGCCGCGTCGGCAGCTTCCGCCGCCGAGTCAACGGGCAAGCACCCGGCAGCCTTCGCCCGGTCGAGCGCGTCCGCCGACAGGTCGAAGGCGCGCACGTCGTGACCCTTCTTCGCCAGGTTCGCGGCCATCCCGCCGCCCATGTTGCCAAGCCCGATGAAACCGACGCGTGCCATTCATTCTCTCCCCTTGTGTCCCCGCGAAGGGTGGCGAGGTCCTGCCACCTTTGCGGGAGCACATTTGTTACTTACCTTGCCACTTGCCCGGCCGCTTCTCGACGAAGGCGGCCATGCCTTCCTTCTGGTCCTCGGTGCCGAACAGGCCGTTGAACAGCCGCCGCTCGAACTGGACGCCCTGCGCGAGCATCGTCTCGAACGCGACATCGACCATTTCCTTATTGGCGAGCACCGCGACCGGCGCCATGCCGGCGACCAGGGTCGCGGTCTGCACCGCCTCCTCGACCAGCTCGGCTGCCGGGACGATGCGGCTGACGAGGCCGGCGCGCTCAGCCTCGGCGGCGTCCATCATCCGACCGGTGAGGACCATCTCCATCGCCTTGGCCTTGCCGACCGCGCGCGTCAGCCGCTGCGACCCGCCCATGCCAGGGGAGACGCCCAGCTTGATTTCGGGCTGGCCGAACTTCGCGGTGTCGGCGGCGAGAATGAAGTCGCACATCATAGCGAGCTCGCACCCGCCGCCCAGCGCATAGCCGGCGACTGCGGCGATCACCGGCTTCCGCGTGCGCGTGAACTGTTCCCAGCCCGAAAAGTGGTTGGTGCCGTACATCGCGGCGAAGCCCATCGCCTGCATTTCCTTGATATCGGCGCCGGCGGCGAACGCCTTCTCGCTCCCGGTCAGCACCGCGCAGCCTTGTCCCGCGTCGGCGTCGAACGCGGCCATCGCGTCGAGCAGCTCGGCGAGCACCTGGTCGTTGAGCGCGTTCAGCGCCTGCGGCCGATTGAGCGTGACCAGCGTGACTGGCCCGCGCTGCTCGACGAGGAGGGTTTGATAGTCCGGCATTCTTCTCTCCAATCCGTCACGGCTAACCCGGCGTCCACGCCTCGCCCGCGGGCAAGGACGCAAAGATTTGGTCGAGCAGCGCGTCGGTCACGCCCTCGGGCGTCGCGGGATTCCAGCGCGGGGCGTTGTCCTTGTCGACGATCACCGCGCGGACGCCCTCGATGAAGTCCGGGCGCATGCACACACGGCTTGCGACGGCATATTCCTGCTGCATCTCGTCGGCGAAGGTCGGCATGTCGCGGCCCTCGCGCAGCAGGCGGAGCGAGACCTTCATCGTCTGCGGCGACTTGGTCTTGAGGATCGCGAGCTGCTCAGTCGCCCAGTCGCCGCCGTCGGCCGCCAGCGCGGCGAGGATCGCCTCCAACCGGTCGGAGGCGAACAGCCGGCCGATCGCGCCCCGGTGCGCGACGATCCGCGGATCGGGCGGCGGCGCCGAATGGCGGTCGAGGATCGCCGCGATCGCGTCGGGCGCGGCGGCGATTTCCGCCTTGGCCGCATCGAGCCGGTCGCTCAGCAGATAATGGGTGGCAAGGCCGAGCGCGAGGCATTCGGCACCGTCGAGCCGGTGACCGGTGAGCGCGAGATACTGGCCCATTCTTCCTTTGAGCCGCGACAGATACCAGCCGCCGCCGACATCGGGAAACAGGCCGATCCCCGTCTCGGGCATCGCGAGCCGGGTGTTCTCGGTCGCGACCCGGAAGCGCGCGGGCGCGGCGATGCCGACCCCGCCGCCCATGGTGATGCCGTCCATGAACGCGACGATCGGCTTGGCATAGGTGAACAGCCGGTGGTTGAGCCGATATTCGGTGAAGAAAAAGGCGCGCGCCGCCCGGCCATCGGTTCTGCCGCTCTCCGCCACCATGCGGATGTCGCCGCCGGCACAGAAGCCCCTGCCCTCCGCGTGATCGATCAGCATCGCCTCGACCGCGGGATCGCCCGCCCAGCCGTCGAGCGCGTCGAGCATCGCGGCGCACATCGCGGTATTAAGCGCATGGAGCGCCTTCGGCCGGTTGAGCCGGATGCGGCCGATGCGGCTTTCGGTGAAGGCGAGTACGTCGTCGGTCACTGCCGCGTCAGCTCCCGCCCGACGATCATCCGCATCACCTGATTGGTGCCCTCGAGGATGGAATGGACCCGCAGATCGCGCCAGAAGCGTTCGACCGGATAATCCATCAGATAGCCGTAGCCGCCGTGGAGCTGCAGCGCGCGATCCACCACCGATGAGCCGGTGTCGGTCGCGAACCGCTTGGCCATCGCAGCGAACCGCGTCTTGTCGGGCGCGTTCGCCGTCACCTTCGCCGCGGCGGTGTAGAGCAGCGCGCGCGCCGCCTGCAGCTCGGTCTCCATGTCGGCGAGCGTGAACTGGGTGTTCTGGAAGTCCGCGATCGCCTGACCGAACTGGTGCCGCTCCCGGGTGTACCGTACCGCCTCGTCAAGGCAGCGCTGCGCCCCGCCCAGCGAGCAGGCGCCGATGTTGAGCCGCCCGCCGTCGAGCCCCATCATCGCGATGCGGAACCCCTCGCCTTCGCCGCCGACGACATTCTCTGCCGGCACACGTACGCCGTCGAACATCACTTGCGCGGTCGGTTGCGAATGCCAGCCAAGCTTGCGCTCCTGCGCGCCGAACGACACGCCGGGCATGTCCTTTTCGACCACCAGGCAGGTGATCCCCTTCGGCCCCTCCTCGCCGGTGCGGACCATACAGATATAGACCTCGTTCTCGCCGCCGCCCGAGATGAACTGCTTCGAGCCGGTGACGACGTAGTGATCGCCGTCCCGTACCGCCTTCGTCTTCAGCGCCGCAGCGTCTGAGCCCGACGACGGCTCGGTCAGGCAATAGCTCGCCATCCGGTCCATCGTGACGAGGCTCGGCAGATACTTGTCCTTCACCGCCTGATTGCCGAAGCGGTCGATCATCCATGACGCCATATTGTGGATCGAGATGAATGCGGATGTGGACGGACAGCCATAGGCCATCGCCTCCATGATCAGCGCCGCCTCGAGCCGGCCGAGCGCGATTCCACCGCTCTCCTCGCTGACGTAGATCGCCGCGAAGCCGAGCTCGGCGGCTTCCTTGATCACCGTTTTGGGAAAGATGTGGTGCTCGTCCCACTCGGCCGCGTTGGGGGTGATGCGATCGGCGGTAAATTTGCGCGCCATCTCCTGGATCGCGCGCTGGTCGTCGGTGAGGTCGAACTGGTCGGTCATTCGGGTCTTTCTAGCAGCGCTGATAGCGGTAGGAGCGGTCGCCCTCTGTGCGGACCAGCCGCGTGCTCGCGGCGTCGAGCGTAAGGCGCATGGTGCTGGTCCAGCTCTGCCCCTCGCCGCTCATGTCGAGCTGGAGCGTGACGTCGTAGGGCGAATGGCGGACGATGCGATCGACCCGCCCTTTCGATTCGTAGAAGCTGAGCTTGTCCGGCGCGATCGTCAGCAGGCCCTTGGTGTCGGCGCGGTCGGGATCGCAATCAGCCCGCGTCAGCCCCCAGCGCCCGACGAAGCTCGGCGGCACGTCATAGGCAAGCGCGCTCGCCTTCGGCTGCGGCACGGGCAGGCCCTCCAGCGTCGCCGCGGTGCTGTTGGCGGCGATGGCGTTGCTGATCGCTGCGGCGGCGGCGTTGTCCTGAGGGGAAAGGCCGGCGCTGTCGTTGCCGTGGCAGGCAGCCAGGGCGCCGAGTAGCGCCAGCGCCGGGATGCTGCGTCGGGAGGCGTGAGATGACAGGCCCTTCGTCATGCCGGACTTGCTCCGGCATCCAGAGTCGCGGAAGCTAGCGCTTATGACGCCGGATGCCGACTTTCGTCGGCATGACGAGCGGGGGGAACGGGCATGGAGAAACAGCCGGCAGTCTATATCGTCGCGAGCGGGCGGAGCGGAACGATTTATACGGGGGTCACCTCGCATCTGCTCGGGCGGGTTTATCAGCATCGCGAAGGGGCCATTGCGGGGTTTACCAAGCGGTACGACGTCAAACGGCTCGTCTGGTTCGAAATGCACGAGACGATGGAGGCGGCGATCCTGCGCGAGAAGCAGCTCAAGGCGTGGCGACGCGACTGGAAGGTGGCGCTGATCGAGCGCGACAATCCGTTTTGGGAGGATCGGGCGATCGGTCTCGGCTTTGCGCCGCTTCCGATTCGCAAACGTCCGTCGTCCTGACGAAAGTCAGGACCCATTCGCACTACGCCCGAGACGACGCCGAGCGACAATGGATGCTGACTTTCGTCAGCATGACGGAGAGAGGCGTCGGCAGGACGACGGAGGGCGCCGGCATGACGGAAGCAGGGCAGGCCGTGCATCGTCACCCCATGGTCGGGATGACGAAGGCGTTTTCGCCGGTGGCGGAGCCGTCGGGCCAGCGCTGCGTGACCTTCTTGTTCTTGGTCCAGAAGCGGATTCCCTCGGTTCCGTATTGGTCGATATCGCCGAAGCCGGAGCGCTTCCAGCCGCCGAACGTGTGGTAGGAAACCGGGACCGGGATCGGGACATTGATGCCGACCATGCCGACGTTCACCCGATGCGCGAACTCGCGGGCGGCGTGGCCGTTGCGGGTGAAGATCGCGACGCCGTTGCCAT
>DASTWI010000045.1:0-15176 GCA_035776635.1 Sphingomonas sp.
ATTGCATCGGCGCGACCACGCTCGACGAATATCGCAAATATGTCGAGAAGGACGCCGCGCTCCAGCGCCGCTTCCAGCCCGTCTTCGTCGGCGAGCCGACGGTCGAGGACACCATCTCGATCCTGCGCGGCCTCAAGGAAAAATACGAGCTGCACCACGGCGTCCGCATCACCGACGCGGCGATCGTCGCGGCGGCGACGCTCTCCAACCGCTACATCACCGACCGCTTCCTCCCCGACAAGGCGATCGATTTGATGGACGAGGCGGCGAGCCGCATCCGCATGGAGGTCGAATCCAAGCCCGAGGAGATCGAGACGCTCGACCGCCGCATCATCCAGCTCAAGATCGAGCGCGAGGCGCTGCGCAAGGAAAGCGATGAGGCGTCGAAGGACCGGCTCGGCCGTCTGGAGGACGAGCTGGCCGAGCTGGAGGAGCAGTCGGCCGCGCTGACCGAGCGGTGGCAGGCCGAGAAGGTCAAGATCCAGTCCGAGGCGAAGCTGAAGGAGCAGCTCGACCAAGCGCGCGTCGAGCTGGAGCAGGCGCAGCGCGCGGGCGACCTCGCGCGAGCCGGCGAGCTCAGCTACGGAACCATCCCCGCGCTCGAAAGGCAGCTCGCCGAGGCGCACGGCGCCAGCGAGGGCGCGATGCTGCGCGAGGAGGTGACCGACGACGACATCGCCGCGGTGGTCAGCCGCTGGACCGGCATCCCCGTCGACCGCATGATGGAGGGCGAGCGCGAGAAGCTGCTCCAGATGGAAGCGCAGCTTGGGCGTCGCGTGATCGGTCAGGAGGATGCGGTCAAGGCCGTCTCCACCGCCGTCCGCCGCGCCCGCGCCGGCCTGCAAGACCCCAACCGCCCGCTCGGCTCGTTCCTGTTCCTCGGCCCCACCGGCGTCGGCAAGACCGAGCTGACCAAGGCGCTCGCCGAATTCCTGTTCGACGACCCCAACGCGATGGTCCGCATCGACATGAGCGAGTTCATGGAGAAGCACGCCGTCGCCCGCCTGATCGGCGCGCCTCCCGGCTATGTCGGCTACGAGGAAGGCGGGGTGCTGACCGAAGCAGTTCGCCGCCGCCCCTATCAGGTGGTGCTGTTCGACGAGGTCGAAAAGGCGCATGGCGACGTGTTCAACGTGCTGCTCCAGGTGCTCGACGACGGCCGGCTGACCGACGGCCAGGGCCGCACGGTCGATTTCACGAATACGCTGATCATCCTCACCTCGAACCTCGGCAGCCAGTATCTGTCGAACATGACCGAGGGCCAGAAGGTCGAGGATGTCGAGCCGCAGGTGATGGAGATCGTCCGCGCCCACTTCCGCCCGGAATTCCTCAATCGTCTCGACGAGATTATCCTGTTCCACCGCCTCGGCGCGGAACATATGGGCCCGATCGTCGATATCCAGGTCGCGCGCGTTCAGCGTCTGCTCGCGGACCGCAAGGTCGCGCTGGACCTCACAGATGCGGCGAGAGCCTGGCTCGGCCGCGTCGGCTACGATCCCGTCTACGGCGCGCGCCCGCTGAAACGCGCGGTCCAGAAATACCTCCAGGACCCCCTCGCCGACCTGATCCTGAAAGGCGAAGTCAAGGACGGCGCGACGGTCAAGGTCGACGAAGGCGACGGCAAACTGGAACTCAGCGTCGCCTGACCGGTCGGCCGACAAAAAATGGGGGCGCTCCCCGAAGGAAGCGCCCCCTCATTTTGTCCGAAGGGATCGATCTTAGAAGTCGACCCTCGCGCCGACGCGGATGAAGCGACCGATAAAGCCCTGGCTTTCCCACGCTACATTGTAGGAAAAGCCCGTGTCATAGGTCTGGCCCGGATTGAAGTCGGGTTTCACATCGAAGAGGTTGAGGACGTTCGCATAGAGGGTGAAGCGATCGTCCACCTTCACCGTGCCGGTCAGGTCAACGTCGATGAAGCGCTTCGCACGGCACTTGAACGGCGTGCCATCGGCGTAGGTATAGACCGACGCGCCGAGGCTGTCCGCGCAGCTATGCGGATCCCCGCCGTAATCGACCGACGCCATGCTGTAGCCGCCGGTGTAGTAAGCGGTGGCGCTGAGCGAGCCCTGCCCGTTGAAATCGAGCGTATTCTGCCAACTACCGCGCCACTTCGGCGCGCCCGAACAAGAAGTAACGTTGCACGGGCTAAGTGATCCGTCGAACCGCTGCGTGTCGCCAGCCGGCGTCACCTGCTCGAGATCGATCAAGTATGACGCGTCGACCCGGCTGGTGAAGGTGGTACCACCACCTAGACCGAACCGAGCCGTGCCCGAGAAATCGAGGCCAGAGGTCGTCTCCGAGTTATTGTTGACGAACGAATACTCGATGAAGCCGAGCTGCGGCAGGGCATTGGGGAAATTCGGATCGGCGACGCCCGGCTTTACCGTGATGCCCGGGATATTCACCACACCGTTATTGGCATAGTACGCCTCGGCGACGCCGGAATAATCAGGCGCGCCGATCAGACCCTTGATCTTGATATGGTAGTAATCGACCGTGAACGAGAAGTGACTGTTCGGCTCGATCACGATGCCGCCGGTGAAGCTGGTCGAACGTTCCGGCTTCAGGTTCGGATTACCAGTCGACGTCAGGCCATAGCTGTACGGCAACGTCGCGTAGGCATCGTTGCCGTGGGCATCGAGATACGCCTGTCCGCCGGTCCGATCAGCCGTAACGGTGTCGGTGATGTAACCCGTTGTCGGCTGGCCATAAGCTTCGTTGAAGCTCGGGATGCGGAAGCCCTTCGAGAAGGTGCCGCGCAAGCGGACCTGCTGGATCGGCTTGAAGATCGCAGTGATCTTCGGCGAGAAATTGGTCTGCCCCGACGAATAGTCGTCATACCGACCCGAAGCGTTCAGCGACAGCATGTCGACCACAGGCGCATCAATTTCGAAGAACGCGGACCTGACGTTTCGACTGCCGATCGTGCTGACCGAGTTCACGCTGTAATAGCGATCCGCGGGATTGACCTCGTTCGGCGGATTCGCGCTCGGGTTGTAGACCGACTCGTGCCGATAGGCGATGCCGACAGCTGCCGTGAGATCGCCGCCCGGCAGCGCGAAGAGCGCCTTGGACAACGTGCCTTGGACCTGCCACAGTTTCGAGTTCGAATTGGTGACATTGACCGGTGCGATGTAATCGCGGATGGCCTGACTGTTCAGCGACGGATCGACGAAATTGAACGACCCGTCATTGATGACGTCCATCAGATGCTGCGCATTGAGGAAGTTCTTGTTCGTGACCTTCAGGTTGACCTGCGAATAGGTCCCGTTGACGTCATAGTCCCAGCCCTGACCGAACGATCCCGAGATGCCGCCCGAAATACGGTAGGTCTTGGCGTCGGTAAAGGTTTCGCGCGGCCGATCGTAACGATAGTTCACGCGAGCCTGCTCGCCCAGCGCCGCATACGGATTGTTGGGATTGAGCGTTCCGTTCGCCGCGGTGCAGGCCACCGTCGTACCGCGCGGGCAGACATAGGTCGGCAGGATCACGGGGCTCAGCGTGAACTGGGTACCACCCGCCGCAGTCTGGCCGGCGAAGCTCAGCGGCGAAATGCTGCTGGTCGTTTTCGTCTCGTAGAAATTGCCCATCAGATAGGCCTGCGCATTGCTGCCGATGTTGGCGGTCAGATGCGCGGTAGCGCCCCAGCGCGTTATCTGCGGGATTTCCTGGAGATAATCGTGGATATTGTCTTGCGAACAGACCAACGGGCCGGTCGGCGTGCCGGCATCGGCGGCCTGCGCCTGCTGATCCGGCGTCAGCGTGATCGCCTTGAGATCCCGGCAGCCCGCCGCCGGATTTAGCAACTCGAACGGCGTGGTAGCGGAGACCGGAGCGCCATTGAGATAGGCCTGGACGACCGGCACGCGGGTCGAGCCGAGGCCCCCAAACGATCCGTCCGCCTGAACGCCGTTGATCGACTCGTTGGGAAGGCACGCGCCTGCCGCATTGCAGACGTGGCTGTAGTCGTTGCTGTTCCACGGATAACCACGGTCGTGCGCGTACAGCGCGTCGTTGCGCTGATATTCCGCGCCGACATAAACATTGAAACCCTGCTCGCTGAGTTTGCCGTAGCCGGCGGTGACGTCGGCGCGCTGCTCGCCAGCGTCGCCGCGCTGGGAGATGCCAGCCGATACGTTGGCGTGGACGCCAGTGATCTCCTTCTTCACGATCACGTTGACCACGCCGGCCACTGCGTCCGCGCCGTATGTTGACGAGGCGCCGTCCTGCAGCACATCGACCTTGTCGACGACCGCTTCCGGAATCGTGTTGAGGTCGACGAAGCTGCGCTGACCGTCGTCACCCAGCGGATAGACCGCAGAACGCTGGCCGTTGAACAGAGTCAGCGTGTTGCCAGTCGTAAGGCCGCGCAGCGACACGGCCGTCGCACCGGAGGAGAAACCGTAGCTGTTCCAGGCACGCGTAATGGTGCCGGCGCCGTTGGCGGGAATGGTCTGCAGCGCTTCCGCGACGGTGTTCTGGCCGCGCGACTGGAAATCCGCCGAAGACAGCGTGGTGATCGGCGCGGCGGTTGCGGTCGAACTGTTGCGGATCAACGTGCCGGTGACGACGATGTCCTGGGTCGGCTGCGCCGTCTGGTCCTGGTTGGTCGTGTCGGACGGAGTCGCCTGATTCTCCGGCGCCTGCGTCGCTGCAGCCTGCGCAAATGCCGGCGACGCGAATCCGGCGCCGAGCGTCAGGCCGGCGCCCATCAGGGCCAGCGCGCGCAGCGCCGAACCGCCGCGCAGCGTGTTCCGCTTGAAGTGAGTGGTGGTGGTCACGATATGATCCCTCGCTTGATCCCGGGGAGGCGCTTTCGCGAATGGCCCGGGATTGGTGCCAAGCCCCCTTGGCCGTCGAAATGCGGCCCCAAGAGACATGGCCGGGATGGATGGAACGACGGGGTGCCGCTGTAAAGGCGGCATACAGGTTTCACCGGTGACTTTCCGGCGGGCTGTATCCGAAATGCCACATACCTGCAGCATTAGGCCAGTGATAGTGACCTATCACTGACGCATTATGGCCATATTTACCGCGGTTCCGGCGAGATCAGCCGTTTGCGAGCGTGACGAAACTGTACCCCGGCCGTCCGTCCCGGGGCGGATGGTCCTCCCGCGCCGCCTCGCGCCAGCCGGTAAAGGGCGGCACCGAAGCGTCGCCGTCCGGCGCGGCATGGACCTCGGTCAATTCGATGCGATCGGCGCGGTTGCGGAACAGTGCGGCCACTTCGGCCCCACCGATCACGACGACCTCTCCCGGTCCGGCGAGCGCCAGCGCCTCCTCGGCCGAATGCGCCACCTCTGCTCCGTTTGCCCGCCAATCCCGATCACGCGTCAGCACGACATGGCGACGGCCGGGAAGCGGCGCCGGGAAGCTCTCGAACGTCCTGCGGCCCATGATCATCGGCTTACCCATGGTCAGCGCCTTGAATCGCTTGAGGTCGGCGGGCAGGTGCCACGGTAGCCGCCCGTCGCGGCCGATCACGCCGTTGTCGGCGCGCGCGAGGATGATGGTGATCGTCTGCGGTTCGGCCATGGCGCGCTTATGCGCCGGCCGATCCCGCTGCGCCAGCCGCCGAAATGCGGACGCATTCGAGCCACGCCTGCGCGTGGCCGAACGGCAGCTGCGCCTCGAGCTTGAGCAGCATCGCCGCCAATGTTGCGACGATGATCGTCTTGCGCGCTTCCTTCATCGCCTGGTCCTCCCGTGCGGTCGCGTTCTACGACTACGCTTGTAGTCAGTGTGGCTGAACGCCAGCTGAATCAGACCGCGACGGGCGCCTTGATATGCGGCTGCGCGACGTAGTCGTGCAGCACGAAGTCCTCATAATCGTAGTGATCGATCGCATCCGGCCGCCGCCGGATCTCGAGCCGCGGCAGCGCGCCGGGGGCGCGGGCAAGCTGTTCGCGCGCTTGCTCGACGTGATTGAGGTAAAGGTGGCAGTCGCCGCCGGTCCAGACGAAATCGCCGACCTCCAGCCCGCATTGCTGGGCGAGCATATGAGTCAGCAGCGCGTAGCTCGCGATGTTGAACGGCACGCCGAGAAAGATATCGGCCGAGCGCTGGTAGAGTTGCAGGCTCAGCCGCCCGTTGGCGACGTGCGTCTGGAACAGGCAATGGCACGGCGCCAGCGCCATGGCGTGGAGCTCGCCGGGGTTCCAGGCGGTGACGATCTGACGGCGCGAGGCGGGATGCTCGCGAATTTGCCCGATCAACTCGGCAATCTGGTCGATATGCCGTCCATCGGCCGTGACCCAATCGCGCCATTGCTTTCCGTAAACGGGGCCGAGGTCGCCGCGCTCGTCGGCCCATTCGTCCCAGATCGACACCTTGCGGTCCTGCAGCCAGCGGATGTTGGTGTCGCCGCGCAGGAACCACAGCAATTCGACGATGATCGAGCGCAGGTGGAGCTTCTTGGTGGTCAGCACCGGAAAGCCGGCGGCGAGGTCGAACCGCATCTGCGCGCCGAACACCGACAGCGTGCCGACCCCGGTGCGGTCGTCCTGGCGAACGCCTTCGTCGAGGATCCGCTGCATGAGGTCGAGATACTGGCGCATGAGATGCCTACACAGGAAGAGCGGCGCTTCGGCAAGCTCAGCACGAACGAAGGGAGGAGCAAGTCCGATTTCGTGCAACTTGCTCTAGCGCCTCCCGCACCGCGCGCCAAGCCGCTCGCGGCACGCTCCGGATCGGAGCCGATCGGCCTTCGCCCGCCCGGGGGTCCCGTGCCAGCGTCGATCATGAACGATGCGCGACATCCCCAGCCCGATTGGCCGGACATCATCGATCCGGCAACGGCGCATACGCTGTTCGCGCCGATCGCCGCCGAGCCGGTCGAGGTCGCCGCCTTCGCCTATCTTGATCCGGAATGGAGATTGTTGGGGATGCGATTGTCGCGGTCCGAATCGGCGATCGCGCTCGACGTGCCGATCCGTGCGCTCGCGGCCGATGTGCTCGCGTTCGACTGCGCGCGCGTGGTGATGGCGCACAATCATCCGAGCGGCGACGCCGCGCCGAGCGGTGCCGACCGCGCGCTGACCAAGCGGCTTGCCGTCACGCTCGACACGCTGGGTGTCGAGCTGTTCGATCATCTGGTGCTCGCCGGCGATACGACGATCAGCTTCCGCGCGCTCGGCTTATTGTGACGGGTGTGTCAGCCGGCATGGCTTGATCGCGGCCGGCTCGGGGCGCGGCCCGACCGCCTTGAACGCGGCGAGATAGCCGCCAGCCGACGGCATCGGCACCATCTGCACCAGGCCATAGCCGACCGCGGCGAATTCGCATTTGAGCAGCGCCGGCGGCGTGCCGTGATATTGCGTCGGCCGGTTGGCATCGACCACGATCACCTCGCCATCGGCCCTCAGCGACGGGCGGATGTTCCAGAGGAATTCATATGGCTGCGCGATCTCGTGGTACATATGGACCATCAGGATACGGTCGAAGCTGTTCGCCGGCAGCTTGGGATCGGCAGGTTCGCCCAGCCGCACGCTGACATTGTCGAGCCGCTCGCGTGCGACGCGGTCGGCGAGCGCGTCGCGCACCGCCGGCACGATATCCTCGCCCAGCACGCGACC
Organism: Sphingomonas sp.; assembly: GCA_035776635.1. Lineage (GTDB taxonomy): Bacteria > Pseudomonadota > Alphaproteobacteria > Sphingomonadales > Sphingomonadaceae > Sphingomonas. The sequence continues at coordinate 7,578 of DASTWI010000045.1, forward strand.
CTTCGGCCCGACGCGCGCGGAGAGCCGGACGGTATAATAGCCCTCGCCCGCGCCAATATCGGCAACCGTCATGCCGCGGGTGATCCCCGCCTTGTCCATCACCTCGCTCGCCTCGTTGAGCCGGTCGCGCGCTTCTTCGGTCGACCAGCGCGGCGAGACGATCTTCGCCACCGGTCGATCGGGCGCGGGGAACGGCCCCGGCTCCTCCCGATGGTGCTTGAACAGCGGCTTCGAGCCGTCGCAGGCGGAAAGCGAAAACCCGAAGCACAGCACCACTGCCCCGGCGAAGGCCGGGGCCCAACGCCAGAAGCCGTGTCTCCGCCGCTCCTGGGCTCCCGCCTGCGCGGGAGCACGAGGCGGGATGCCGGACATGCTTATTCTACATCCTCGACATCGACCGTCTCCCCGGTCACGCGCTGCGACAATGCTGCGGCCATGAACGGATCGAGCGCTCCGTCGAGCACGTCGGACGGGCTGGTCGAGGTGACGCCGGTCCTGAGGTCCTTCACCAGCTGATAGGGTTGCAGCACGTACGATCGGATCTGGTGCCCCCAGCCGATGTCGGTCTTGGTGGCGTTGACCGCGTTCGCCTCTTCCTCGCGCTTGCGCAATTCGTGCTCGTAGAGCCGCGCGCGCAGCTGGTTGTAGGCCTCGGCGCGGTTCTTGTGCTGGCTGCGCTGGTTCTGGCAGGCGACGACGATTCCCGTGGGCAGATGCGTGATGCGCACTGCCGAATCGGTCGTGTTGATATGCTGCCCGCCGGCGCCCGACGACCGGTAGGTATCGATGCGCAAGTCGCTGTCGTTGATCTCGATCTCGATCGAATCGTCGATCACCGGATAGACCCACACGCTCGAGAAGCTCGTATGCCGCCGCGCCGAGCTGTCGTAGGGCGAGATACGGACGAGCCGATGCACCCCGCTCTCGGTCTTGGCCCAGCCATAGGCGTTCTCGCCCTTGAACAACAGCGTCGCCGATTTGATTCCTGCCTGTTCGCCGGCGTGATAATCGACCAGCTCGACCTTGTAGCCGTGGCGTTCGCCCCAGCGCGAATACATCCGCTGCAGCATCTCGGCCCAGTCCTGGCTTTCGGTCCCTCCCGCGCCGGCGTTGATTTCAAGATAGGTGTCGTTGCCGTCGGCCTCGCCCGACAGCAGCGCCTTGACCTTGTCCGCCTCGGCGCGCTCGGCGAGCGCGGCCAGCCCGGCGACGCCCTCGCTCGCCATTTCCTCGTCGCCCTCGGCCTCGGCGAGTTCGATCAGCTCGACCGTATCGTCGCGCTCGCGCTCGATCGCGCGGGTCGCCGAGATCGCTTCGTCGAGCCGCTGCCGCTCGCGCATCACCGATTGCGCCAGCTTGGGATCGTCCCACAACGACTGATCCTCGACGCGCGCGTTCAGTTCGTCGAGACGGCGCAGCGCACGATCCCAATCGAGGAACCGCCTGAGCAGCGCGAGCGCCTCGTTGATTTGCTCGACATGGGTATGCGCTTCGGCGCGCATCGGTTGAACTCCAATTTTACGTTTATTCCAGCGCCGGCTGGAAAGTTAATCCGGGAACATCACAACCGTCACGCCAGGCCGGTCCGCCTTGGGTAGGACAGTTTCACACTGGCGCGCGGACTTAGTAAATCCCACCCTGCCTTTGCAAGAAGTCGCTATCGCTCGGGCTCCGTGCGGTCGCGGTCGGCGTCGGCGTCGGCGTGGCTTCGGTGGTGTTGTGGATGATGCGGTGGATCGTCTCGGTCTCCGGCTTGAACGCCTCCCAGATCACCGGCGACAGCGGATCGTCGCTCGGCCAGGCGCCATAGACCGGCCGGCCGCTGCGGCGGTCGATCCGCATCCAGCGCAGCCCCGGCGGCGCGCGGAACTCCATCTTGGGCAGGTCGGCGAACGCCTTCAACGCGAACTGCTTGAAGATCGGCACAGCGATCGTCGCGCCCTGCGCGTAGCCGCCCAGGCTCCTCGGCGAATCGTAGCCGACGTAGAGCCCGGCGATCATCTGCGGCACGCCGCCGATGAACCAGACGTTGGTCGGTCCGTTGGTCGTGCCGGTCTTGCCGATCATCGGCCGGTCCATGTCGCGCAGCCGCACCGCGGTGCCGCGCTTCACAACGCCCTCGGTGATGTGGACCATCTGATAGGCGGTCAGCGGATCGATCACCTGGCGGCCTCGGATCGACGGGCGCGGCATCGGCTTGCCGTTCCAGTCGGGCATGTTGCAGCCCTCGCACGGCCGCCAATTGTCGGGCCAGATCACCTTGCCGTGCCGGTCCTGGACGAAATCGATCAGCGACGGCGGATGCCAGCGCCCCTGGTTGGCGATCACCGCAAAGGCGTTGACCATCCGCTCGACCGTGGTGTCCCCCGCGCCGAGCGAGATCGAGAGATACGGCGGATAGTCGCCGATCCCCAAATCCTTGGCCAGCGCGACGATCGGCTTCATGCCGATCTTGGCGGCGGCGCGCACGGTCATCAGGTTGCGCGACTGTTCGATCGCCCAGCGCAGCGTGTGCGCGCCATGGCCGCCCTCATGCGCGAAGTTCTGGAAGCATTTCTGCCCCAGCGCCGCGCCCTGATAGACGCAGAACGGCGCGTCCTCGATCATCGTCGCGGGTGTCATGCCGTGCATCAGCGCGGCCGAATAGACGATCGGCTTGATCGTCGAGCCTGGCTGGCGCTCGGCCTGGATCGCGCGGTTGAACGCCTGGATCCGCGAATCGAACCCGCCCTGCATCGCCAGCACGCGTCCGGTGCCCGGCTCCTCGACGATCATGCCGCCCGAGATCTTCGGGATGCTGCGCAGGCCGTAGCCGCTGCCTTCCGGAGCCACCGCGATGATGTCGCCGACCTTGAGCGCGGAGAAGGCGTTGCCGCCCTTGCCGCGGATCGGCATCGCGGCGTCGCCGGGCGCCATCGTGCCGGTCTTGCCATTGGCGAAGCCCAGCGCCGCTTCGCCGCCGTCGAGCCCGGTGACGATCGCCGCCTGCCAATCGTCGTAATCGAGCGCGATCCCGCTCGCGATCAGCGCGCCGCGCCAGTTGCCGCCGTCGATATCGACGTGGCGGATCGGCCCGCTCCAGCCGCGCCCGCGGTCGTAGCGGATCAGGCCGTCGCGCAGCGCCTGCTGGGCATCGGCCTGAACATCCGGGTCGAGCGAGGTGCGCACCCACAGTCCGCCGGCATAGACGCTGTAGGGATGTTCGCCGTCCTTGTTGTTCTCTCCGAACTTGTCGATCAGCTCGCGCCGCACCGCCTCGACGAAATAGCCGCCGACATTGGGCCAGGTCGGCAGGCGATATTTGATCGTGCCGAGCGGCTCGGCATCGGCTTCGGCGAATTGCGCGCGATTGATCCAGCCGTTCGCCAGCATCTCGCCCAGCACGTAATGCCGGCGCGCGAGCGCAGCTTCGGTATCGCGCTCGGGATCGTAATTGGCCGGACCCTTGGGCAGGATCGCGAGATAGGCGAATTGCGCGAGGTCGAGGTCCTTCAGGTCCTTGCCGTAATAAGCGCGCGCCGCCGCTTCGACGCCATAGGCATTGCGGCCGAGGAAGATCTGATTGAGGTAAAGCTCCAGGATTTGCTGCTTGGTCAGCGCATCCTCGATGCGCCAGGCGAGGATCGCCTCCTTGATCTTGCGCGTCGGCGAATAGGCGTCGCCGATCAGCAGGTTCTTGGCGACTTGCTGCGTGATCGTCGAGCCGCCCTTGGCGCGCTCGCCGGTGCCCATCTTGGAGACGTAATCGACCACCGCGCCCAACGTGCCGCCGACATCGACGCCGTGATGCTGGAAGAACGTCTTGTCCTCCGCCGCGAGGAACGCGTGGACCAGCATCGGCGGATATTCGTCGTAGCTCAGTTCGACGCGCCGCTCGCGCGCGTAGGAATCGATCGGCGCGCCCGAAATGTCGCGGACATAGGTGGGGAGCGGCGGCTCGTAGGCACGAAGCTTGTCGACCGAGGGCAGCCCGCGCGCGAACAGCAACCAGATCAGGAACACGCCGACCAGAAACAGGCCGACCAGCACGACGAGGGCCTTACCCCACCAGCGCCGCCACAGCCGACGGAAGCCGACGCCCAGCCCCCGGACCTCGCGCCGCACCTTCACCTTGACGCTACTCGATTCACTTCCCGCCATCGCGCGCCCGCTGTAGCAGCTTCGCGCGCCGTTGCCAGCCACAAGCGGCGGGTTGTGATCTGAGGGAACGCCGCATCGCTCAAGTCCCCACATCATCCATGCGGACAGGGGGATGTAATCAGATGCCCCAACTCCGTTCGTGTCGAGCGAAGTCGAGACACGTGTTCGAGCGCAGCGAGAATTTACCTCGGCTTCGCTCGACAGCGGTTCTCGACTGCGCTCGAACCGAACGGGTTCAGGGTCACATCTCGCGTCATTTCGACGCGATCTCCTGCCCGCGCGTCAGCCGCTTGGCGAAGTGGATCTCGACAGCCTTGCGCACGCTCTCGGCGATCCGCGCCTCGCCCTCGGGCGAATCGAGGAACGCGGCCTGCTCCGGGTTCGAGATATAGCCCGTCTCGAACAGGATCGACGGCATGTCGGCGGCCTTCAACACCATCAGCGAGGCCATGCGATGGAAATTGTCGCGGACCGGAATCAGCGGCCTCGCCTCGCGGCCGAGCAGTTGCGCGAAGGCCGAGGACGCATTCATCGTCTCGCGCTGCGCAAGGTCGATCAGCAGCGACGACACGTCGTCCGAGGTGGCGTCGAGGTCGACGCCGGAAATGATGTCGGCCTTGTTCTCGCGCGCCGCGAGCCGCGCCGCTTCCTTGTCGGAAGCGACCTCCGACAGCGTATAGGCGGTGGCGCCCTGTGCGTCGGGCGTGCCGACGCTGTCGCAATGGATCGAGATGAAGAGGTTGGCGTGGAGCCGCCGCGCGATTTGATAGCGTTCGCGCAGCTGCAGGTACCGGTCGTCGCTGCGCGTCAGCGCGACACGCACACGTCCCGACTTGATCAGATCGTCGCGGATCGCCTTGGCGATCTTCAGCGTCACGTCCTTTTCCTCAAGGCCGGTATCGGGCGAGATCGCGCCGGGATCGTGCCCGCCGTGGCCGGCATCGATCACCACCAACGGCCGCGTCGCGTCGCCATAGACGCGGGGCAGCGGCGGCCCCTTCGCGGCATTCGGCACCGCCACCGTCACCGCGGCGGGCGAGCGGTAGCGAGTCAGCCGCCCGGTCGCCGCGCGCGCGAAATCGTCGGCATCGGCGCTGGCGAGTTCGAGCGTCAGCGTCCGGCCGCTGCGGCCGAACGCACCGCCGGTGACGATCGCCGGCCGCGCGAGGTCGAACACCACTCGCGCCCCGTCGTCGCGCGCGCCTTGCCGGATCGCCGCGACCGGCCCGCCCGGATCGCCCGCGCTGCCCGGCGCTGCGCCGTCGATATCGACCGCGATCCGCTGCGGATCGCCGAGCATGAAGCTCGCCGCGGTCGCGACGCTGCGATCGAAGGTGATGACGATTCGGTCACGATGCACCTCGACCCGCTCGACGGTCGATGCCCAGCCGGGCGTGCCGGAAAACCAGCAGACCAACAAGGCGAGGAGGAACGACACGCGGGCGTAATGCCGCGACGGTGCCGCGCCGGTCCAGCAAAAAGGCATCGGGGACTCGTCGGTCGATTCGTGTTCACCGCGACGTTAAGCACGTCCGGTCAAGCGTACGTGAAGCGGGACGGTTAACGAAATCTCGCCGACCCCGAGCGCCCGCTCGGTGCGAGTCCGCAACGATCTGGCGGTTGCCGCGCGGCGCTGGCGATGCTAGGCACGAACCCCACCGGTCATGACGGCGGAATCCGTCCCGCCCGGCTCCATCGGCCGCCGACGCCTGTCGGCCCGGCCCATCAGGTTGAAACTCGTATGCGGCATTTCCCGTCCAGTTCGATCCGCCCGGCCCAGGCCGGCGGCGGCGCGAACCGGCACGGAGTCCCGGACCACCGGTCCGGGCGTGCGCGGCGAGCAGAGGCATTCATCAAACCCTGCGCGTCCGGCGCCGGCGACCCGTTCGCCTGCCGGCACGCGCTCGTTCATCGCGCGCGGCCCTCAGCCGCTGGCGCTCCGCCGCGCGCCCGGAGACTCATCAATGACCATGCGTATGCTGATCGACGCACGCCACCGGGAGGAAACCCGCGTGGCGGTCGTCAAAGGGAACCGAATCGAGGAATTTGACTTCGAATCCGCCGAGCGCAAGCAGCTCAAGGGCAATATCTATCTCGCCAAGGTGACCAGGGTCGAACCGTCGCTGCAGGCGGCGTTCGTCGATTACGGCGGCAACCGCCACGGCTTCCTCGCGTTCAGCGAAATTCACCCCGATTATTATCAGATCCCCAAGGAGGATCGCGACGCGCTGCTCCGCGAAGAGGCCGAGCACGCCGCCGAGGAAGCCGCCCTGCGCGCGCAGTCGGACGCCGAGGCCGAGGCGCTCGAGCCCGACGATGCGGTGCTCGACCGCCTCGACGACGAGGAGGCCGGCGTCGAGACGGTCGATCACGACGAGGAGGCCGAAACGGGCGACGGCGAGGCCGACGAAGACGACGCGCCGCGCGGCCGCCGCCGGGGCAAGCGCGGCAAGACCGACGCTGCGGTCGAGGAACTGCGCGAACGCCGCATGAACTTGCGCCGCCGCTACAAGATCCAGGACGTGATCCGCCGCCGTCAGGTGCTGCTCGTCCAGGTCGTCAAGGAAGAGCGCGGCAACAAGGGCGCGGCGCTGACCACTTACCTCAGCCTCGCCGGCCGCTATTGCGTGCTGATGCCCAACACGTCGCACGGCGGCGGGATCAGCCGGAAGATTTCCAACGCCACTGATCGCAAGCGGCTGAAGTCGATCATGGCGGACCTCAAGCTGCCCTCGACGATGGGCTGCATCGTCCGCACCGCGGGGCTCCAGCGCACCAAGACCGAGATCAAGCGCGACTTCGACTATCTCGCCCGGCTGTGGGACGGGATTCGCGAGACCACGCTCAAATCGTCCGCGCCGGCGCTGATCTACGGCGATTCGGACCTCATCAAGCGCGCGATCCGCGACATCTACAATCGCGACATCGACGAGGTGATCGTCGAGGGCGAGGAAGGATACCGCCAGGCCAAGGACTTCATGAAGCTCCTGATGCCGTCGCACGCACGACGCGTGAAGCATTATTCGGACGCGGTGCCGCTGTTCCAGCGCCACCATGTCGAGGACCAGCTCGCGGCGATGTACCACCCCGTGGTGCAGCTCAAATCGGGCGGCTACCTCGTCATCAACCCGACCGAGGCGCTCGTCTCGATCGACATCAACTCGGGCCGTTCGACGCGCGAGCACAATATCGAGCAGACCGCGACGCAGACCAACCTCGAGGCCGCGCACGAGATCGCGCGTCAGCTCCGCCTGCGCGACATGGCCGGGCTGATCGTGATCGACTTCATCGACATGGACCACGGATCGAACGTCCGGAAGGTCGAGAAGGCGGTGAAGGAAGCGCTCAAGAACGATCGCGCGCGCATTCAGGTCGGCCGCATTTCGTCGTTCGGGCTGATGGAGATGAGCCGCCAGCGGCTGCGCACCGGCGTGCTCGAAGCCTCGACCCGCCAGTGCC
>DASTWI010000046.1:0-2156 GCA_035776635.1 Sphingomonas sp.
GGACGAAGCCTCAGTCGTGCTGCTGATCGCGACGGAAGCTGCAAATCCGGATGCCTAAGTGGAAAATGCCCGCCACCATGAGGGCTCAGAATATGTGTGGCAGATAGTAGCGGCTGCTTCATGATGCTGCAGTCCAAACCCTATTGGCGGGCTATGAAATCGATGGCCCGCTGCGCCGTCTCCCGATCGTCCAGTTGGTCGCGTCGCCGCGCATAATGCCCGACACCTGCTTTTCAACATGGCGATCGAGCACCGGCCGCCACGGCACCAGGGTGAACTCGCGGCTCTTCTCGATCAGGGCATAACGGCCGGACGCAAGCTCGACGGGGCGGCGATAGATGCCCTCGATCCGTTCACCCGACCGAGCTTCGGCATAGGGTATCCCCAGCTCGTCGGCGAACTGGCCGGCGATGCGGTTCAATTCTCGCCGCCGGAGGACGGCAAGCAGGTTCGCCCGATAGACGATCCGGCCTTGCTCCTCGCGCGCCAGATCCTGTTCAATCAGCCATTGCCGACGCCGGGCCAGCGCGTCTCGCACGTCCCGACCGAAGCCGGCATCGCGCAACGGCTGCGCGCGATCGGCGACCAGTTCGCGATCGAGCCAGGTGGCGCCATCGGTGCCGACCTGCCGCTCGATCGTGATCGGAGAGAGCGTTTCGACGACGACGGGCGCGGCCCTGGCCCGGTGTACCTCGAATGCGGCGGCGCGCTCGATATGATCGGGCGCGATGATCCAGGTGCCGTCCGCTTCGCGCTCGACGCTACCCATAGCTTTGCGCATCGCCTCCAGCCGGCGGACATGGGTTTCGGCGAAAGTTTGCCGCGCGGTTGGATCGTGGGCCAAGTGAAGGTCGATCGAATAGCGCCCGCCATTAGCGGCGGCGACCCGGGCCACGGTGCGATCGACGGCGCGTGCCTCGGTCGATTTGGGGGTGATCCTTACCACCGCGCCGATGGGCACGAAATCCGTCCCCTCGCCCTTGCCTATGTCGATGTAATGGCCGCGCCCGTCGGTCGCGTCCACGATCAGGTAATGGCGATCGTTATGTTCGTCAGATAGACCGCGCTCCACGACCCGCCCGACGAGCGACGTCATGCTCAACGGATCGGCGATGGCATAGTCGGTCGCGGCCAGTTCGAGGCCGTGCGTGGTGAAGGCCCGTTGCTTGGTGCGAATGATGTCGCCCCGCTCGCCCATCCGCTTCAGGGCCGAGTCCATGTCACTAGCGAGGCGCCACCGGCCGGGGCCGATCTCCTGGGCCAGCCCGAGATGACCGAGCTTCTGCAGGCGGCCCGCGCGCAGCGATTGATTGAAAGGGTCGCGGTCGGCGGCGCCTACGATCCGGTCGACGTCCATGTCGCGCAGCAGACGTCGGTCGAGGCGGGTCATCCGCTCCTCCTCGACCTCATGGCGAAGCTGATCCTCCACCTCGATATCGGTGCGCGGTCCCAGGTCGAGCGACACCAGCTCGCGCGCGCGCTCGCGGATGCCGCTGGTCAGATACTCGCCGCCGATGACGAGATCCCGCCCCCGATCATTGACGCCGCGAACGACGATATGCGTATGGGGATGACCCGTATTAAAATGATCAGCCGCCACCCAGTCGAGCGTCGTTCCCAAGTCCTGTTCCATCTGCGCCATCAGCCGCCGGGTCAGCGATTTGAGGTCGTCATAATTCTGGCCGTCCTCGGGCGAGACGATGAAACGGAACTGGTGGCGGTCGCCATCGCAGCGTTCGCGGAATGCCCCGCCGTCCACCCGATCCGCATCGGCCGAGTAAAGTCGGCCGGGTTCGCCATCGCGGGTCACACCATCGCGCTGAATGTAGCGAAGGTGAGCGCGTGCCGCTTCTTTGCCGTTCAACTTGTTGAGGCGCACGATACGGTATTTGACCATCACCCGCCGCTGACGGTCGGCGGCGAAGCGACCACGGCCGGCCAGTTGGCGGGCGACGACAGAACCCCGTCCAATCCGGCTGCCGTTGAAGCGCCGGCTGCCGCGTCGCGCAGCACCAGCTAGAGCGGTTTCCGATCATTCTGCGTCATAACCGGCATTGGCGAAGTAGTTGGCGCATTCTTGAGGCGTGAACAGATCGAGGATGCGGCCGATGGCGTTCCAGAGGCCGTGGATGGTGCGCTCGGCGGCTTTGCGCAGG
>DASTWI010000047.1:0-87370 GCA_035776635.1 Sphingomonas sp.
CGTAGATCAGCACCTCGTGCCCGTCGCTCGCCAGCGCGTCGGCGAGGTTCGAGCCGATGAACCCGGCGCCGCCAGTGACGAGGACGGGCGGTTTGCGCGGCGGCGCGCTCATGCCACCAGCCCCCGTTGCTCGAGCTCGGCGCGCGCTTCGTCGACGCGATCCTCGGCAGTCTGCTGGTGGACCCACTCGGCGAGCTCGGCGAGCCCCTCGATGAAATTCTCGCGCGCCGTGAAATCGAGCTCGGCCGCCGCCTTGCTCGTATCGCAGAAGCAGTGACGGATATCGCCGATCCGCGCCTTGCCGGCGATCTCGGGCGCGATGTCGTTCTTGCCCATCGCGGTCGCCAGCGCCTCGGCAATCTGCGTCACCGAACGGTCGTGGCCCGATCCGATATTGAACGTCTCGCCCGCCGCCTGCGGCAGCACCAAAGCATCGGCGAAAGCGCGCGCGACGTCGCGGACATGGACGAAATCGCGCCGCTGCTCGCCGTCCTCGAAGATCAGCGGCTGCTGGCCGTTGAGGAGCCGCGAGGCGAAGATCGCCAGCACGCCGGTATAGGGATTGGAGAGCGCCTGGCCGGGGCCATAGACGTTGAACAGCCTGAGGCACACGCCCTCTATGCCGTAGGGCCGCGCCATGATGTGCGTGGTGCGTTCCTGCACATATTTGTTGAGCGCGTAGATCGAGGCGAGGTTGGGCCGCTTCCATTCAGGCGTCGCGACCGGCGTGAGGGGGCGCCCTTGCGCGTCGGTCGGCTCCCAGTTGCGCTGGCCATCATGGAGCGGCGCACGCTCGGCATCCTCGACGAGATTGCCGTCGGCCTCGCGATAGAGACCCTCGCCGTAGATGCTCATCGAGGAGGCGGTGACGACGCGGCGGACGGGATGATCGATGAGACGTTCGAACAGCACCGCGGTGCCGACGTCGTTGGCGGAGGTGTAGCGTTCGACCTCGTACATCGACTGGCCGACGCCCACTTCCGCGGCAAGATGGATCACCGCGTCGGTGCCGACCAGCGCGCGCGACACTGCGTCGCCGTCGCGCACGTCGGCATGGATCACCTCGACATCGTCGGGAAGGTGCGACGTATCCGGATCGCGCCCATGGACCTGCGGGATCAAGCTGTCGAGCACGCGGACCCGATCGCCCCGGTCGAGCAGTTCGGCGCACACGAACCGGCCAATGAAGCCGGCGCCGCCGGTGACGAGGACGCGTTCAGCCATGGCGCGAACTCACCGTCATGTTCACCTCGCTAATCTTTGTTTACAACCAGGATCAACTATTTGACATTGCGACCCCAATCGCGATGCTTGTAAGGAAATGCTTCTTGTTGTTCTAAGTTCCCTGGGAGCCGGAATACTGACAAAGGTTAGTGCAAGACTATCCCAGGTTAATTTCGGAACTTTATCGCCAAAGCATCTTTGTAGAAGCTCGGAGTTGTCGGATCGGCGGCGAAACAAAACTTGACGGGAACACGGCAGAAGACGTGGCAATCACGATCATTCTTGTTCGCCATGCTCCGCATGCGCACGTCGGCCAGCGGCTTTCGGGCCGGATGCCGGGGCTGCGGCTGACCGACACGGGAAACCGGCTGGCTGACGCGGTCGCCGCGCGGCTTTCGAGCGAGGCGATCGAGGCGGTCGAGGCGAGCCCGCTCGAACGGACGATGGACACCGCGGAGCGGATCGCGGCGGCAGCGGGATGCGCGGTCGAGCCCGCGGAGGCACTGATCGAGATCGACTTCGGCGACTGGACGGGCCGCAGCTTCGACGAGCTGGAGGACGATCCCGGCTGGCGACACTGGAACGAACGGCGCGCGGAGGCCTGCTGTCCCGGCGGCGAGCGCATGGCGGACGCGCAAGCCCGTTTCGTCGAGCATTTGTTCGCCAGCGCCGCGCGCTATTCGGGCACGATCGCGATGGTCACGCATTGCGACATCATTCGCGCCGGCGTCGCATATGTGCTCGGCGTCTCGCTCGACCATGTCCATCGCTTCGAGGTCGCACCGGCCTCGATCACCGAACTGGCGGTCGATCGGGGCGGTGCGCGCCTCGTCCAGCTCAACGAAAGGGTCCAGTGATGCCGCCTCAGCAGAGTAACGTCCGTCCACTGACCTCGCGCCGTCAGGAGCTGCGCGAGCAAGTCGAGGCGCTGGGGCCGTGGTTCCACAACATCGATCTCGGCGACGGCATCGAAACCGCGCCCGATCATTTCCTCGGCGACTATCCCGCGTTCAAGTTCGCCCGCTTCGCCGACGCGCTGCCCGCTGATCTCTCCGGCAAGACCGTGCTCGACATCGGCTGCAATGCCGGTTTCTATTCGGTCGAGATGAAACGCCGCGGCGCCGCGCGTGTCGTGGGTATCGACAGCGACGAGCGCTATCTCGCGCAGGCACGGCTTGCGACGGAAGCACTTGGCTTCGACGGTATCGAATTTCGCCTGCTCGATGTTTACGACGTCGCGAAGCTTGGCGAGAATTTCGACCTCGTGATCTTCATGGGGGTGCTCTATCACCTCCGCCACCCGCTGCTCGCGCTCGACCTGATCCGGGAGCATGTCGCCGGCGACATGCTGCTGTTCCAGACGATGCAGCAGGGTTCGGCCGACATCCTGCAGGTGCCTGAGGATCATCCGTTCCACGTCCCCGGCACGACCCACCCGCCGACCTATTTCGACAATCCCGCCTATCCGAAGATGCACTTCATCGAGCGCGCCTTCGCCAACGACTGGACCAATTGGTGGGCGCCCAATCGAGCGTGTAGCGCGGCGATGCTGCGCGCCGCCGGCTTCACGATCGAGGCCAATCCCGAAGCCGAGGTCTTCATCTGCCGCGTCGCCCCGGTTCCCTATGCCGAATGGGGTGATGCGGCCGTCTATCCAGCCAGGGGAGAAGCCACGAGAGGAGAAGGGGCATGATCGAAGCCGCGATGATCTGGAACGAGCCCAACAACAAGTCACATTGGGACCCCGAGCTCGACCCCGAATGGACGATCTACGCCGACATGGTGAAGCGCGCCGGTGCGGCGATTGCCGAGATGAACCCGGCGGTGACGCGCGTGCTGGGCGGGATGTCGCCGATCGATCCGGCCTGGGTGCAGCGGATGCGCGGATTGGGCGCGCTCGACGCGGTTGATGTGGTGGCGGTCCACGGCTTCCCGCTCGACTGGAACCTGTGGCCGATCCACGCCTGGCCCGACAAGATCGCCGAGATCGAGGCGGTCGCGCCCGACAAGCCGGTGTGGGTGACGGAAGTCGGCGTCGGCTCGTTCGGAGCCGAGGAGGTGCAGGTATTCGGCCTGAGGCGCACCGCTGAGCTGCTGATCGGGCGCGTGCCGCGCGTCTTCTGGTATTCGCTGTTCGACCTGCCGCAGGAATGGGGCGCGACCACGCGGCACCGCGAGGCGGAGGGCTCGTCCTATTACCGCCATTTCTACATGGGGCTGATCCGGCCCGACAGCACACCCAAGCCAGCGCTTGAGGATTACGCGAAGGTCGCGGGCGAGATGGGGCTGATGCAATGGTTCCATTTCGAGGACCCGCGGCTCGACGAAGCCGTCGCGTGGATGAAGCGACTGGGAGTCACGAAGCTGCGCACCGGGCTGTCGTGGGCCGACAGCTTCCGGCCCAATGCGGTCGACTGGTTCGACCGCCAGATGGAGGCGCTTGCCGATTTCGACACCACGGTCACCTTCTGTTTCACGCCGGAGGAGCTCGGCGTGGCGGAGCACCACACCAGCGCGCCCAGGGACCCGCAGCAATTCGCCGATTTCTGCGCGTGGATGATCGACCGCTACGCGCCCGCTCGCCAGGCGCGCCGCATTGCGGCGGCACGTTGAGGTCGCCGATCGACCGTCAGGAGCCGTGGTCGTGATTGGTCTTTCGGCGCTCGTCGAGCGCGTCGATCACCTCGGTCGGCTGAACGTCGGCCTCGATCTCCTCGAAGGCGGCGGTGTCGGGTTCGACCCCGAGCCGCCGCGCGATCTGGCCGACCAGCGTCGCAAGCTTGGTCAATTCGTGTTCGGCGAGCAAGTTGATGTGGAGGTCCAGGTCGGCGCGGCGATCGGCGGCATCGGCCATCCGGTTCTGCGTGATCAGCACGAAGGTGGAAAGGAAGATCGCCTCGACCGACGCCTCCATCGCCAGCACGACGAAGGTGGGGTCGAACCGCGGCACAGCCGGGATCGCGCCCAGATTGATCAGGATCCACAAGGAGTAGATGACGCAATGCAACAGGACGAAGCCCATCGATCCGGCGAAATCGGTGATCCGCGATGCCAGCCGATCGGACCATGGCGCGGTCTCCGTCTCGCGGCGATGGCGCTCGGTAAGCGCGGCGATGTTCTGCCGCAGCGTGCCTTGCATACCGAGCGGATCGGGGTCGGTGTCGGACATCGGCCTCTCCTTTCGGGGAGCAATCCGCAGTCGGGCCATTGGTTGCAGGAGCAGCAACGATGATGCGCGCCGCGGTGCTCGAGCAGCCGGGCGTGATCCATGTCCGTGCATTCGACCTTCCGCAGCCGGGATCGGGGCAAGTGCGGCTGCGGCTCGAAGGCTGCGGGGTGTGCGCCTCGAACCTCGAGCCGTGGGCGGGGAACGAATGGACGCCCTATCCCGGAGAGCCGGGCGGGCTCGGCCATGAGGGTTGGGGCGTGATCGATGCCGTGGGCGAGGGGGTCGAGGGGGTCGCGGCGGGTGATCGCGTCGCGGCGCTGTCGTACCACAGCTATGCCGAATACGACCTCGCCGACGCCGATGCGGTAGTGAAACTCCCCGCCGCGCTGGATGGCCGGCCGTTTCCCGGCGAGCCGCTCGGCTGCGCGTTCAACATCTTCCGCCGCAGCGACATTCGCGCCGGGCAAACCGTCGCAATTATCGGTATCGGCTTCCTCGGCGCGGTCCTGACCAAGCTCGCCAGCGATGCCGGCGCACGGGTGATCGCGATCTCCCGGCGGCAATCGTCGCTCGATCTGGCTACGCATTACGGCGCGGCAGAGGCCATCGTAATGGACGACCATTATGCGATCATCGACCGCGTCAAGGAGCTGACCGGCGGCCGACTGTGCGAGCGTGTGATCGAGGCAGTCGGCAAGCAATGGCCGCTCGACCTCGCCGGCGAGCTGGTCGGCGAGGGCGGCAAGCTGGTCGTCGCCGGCTATCACCAGGACGGGCCGCGGCAAGTCAGTATGCAGATGTGGAACTGGAAGGGGATCGATGTGATCAACGCGCATGAGCGCGATCGTGCGGTGCAGCGGCGCGGCATCGAGGAAGCTGCCGAGACGGTGGCGAGCGGGCGGTTCGATCCGGCGCCGCTCTATACCCACCGCTACCCGCTCGAACGGCTCGGCGATGCGCTCGATGCGACGCGCGACAAGCCCGAAGGCTTCGTCAAGGCGCTGGTAGTGCTGGCATGAGCCCGCGGGTTGGATTCCTCGGCACCGGCTGGATCGGCCGCCATCGGATGCAGGCGATGCTCGACAGCGGCGCGATCACCGCCGCGGCGATCTGCGATCCCTCGCCCGAATGCCGCGACGAAGCGGCGAAGCTCGCGCCCGATGCGGCCCAAGTCGAGACGCTCGACGCGATGCTGGATATGGGGCTCGACGGCGTGGTCATCGCCACCCCCAGCGCACTTCACGCCGAACAGGCGATCGCTGCGCTTGAAGCGGGCGCGGCGGTGTTCTGCCAGAAGCCGCTCGGCCGCAACGCTGCCGAAGCGCGCGCAGTGGTCAATGCCGCGCGCGCGGCCGACCGGCTGCTCGCGGTCGATTTCTCCTACCGTCTGACCGAAGCGATGCAGGCCATCGCGGCGCTCGTCGCGAACGGAGAGCTCGGCAAGGTGTTCGCGGTCGATCTCGTCTTCCACAACGCCTACGGCCCCGACAAGGACTGGTTCTACGACCGCGTGCGCTCGGGTGGCGGCTGCCTGATCGACCTTGGCGTCCACCTCGTCGATCTCGCCCTGTGGACGCTCGGCTTTCCGGCGGTCGAGCATGTCGCGGCGAACCTGTTCGGCGGCGGCACGCCGATCGATCCCGCTACCGACGTCGAGGATTTCGCCACTGCCGAGCTTCGCACCGCGACCGGCGCGGTCGTGCGGCTCTCCTGCTCGTGGCGGCTCCAGGCGGGACGAGACGCGATCATCGAAGCGCAGTTCTACGGGACGCAGGGCGGGGCGGCGCTGCGCAATGTCGATGGCTCGTTCTACGATTTCGTCGCCGAACGTTACCACGGCACCGCGACCGAGGCGCTGAGCGCACCGCCCGATCTCTGGGGCGGTCGCGCCGCGGTCGCCTGGGCCCGGCGGCTGACGAAGGACCGCGGCTTCGATCCAGCGGCGGACGAAATCACCGCAGTCGCCGAAGTGATCGACCGCATCTACGCGGCGGGAGAATCGGAGCTGTCCATTTCGGCCGCGCAACCTGTTCGCGGCGGAAA
Organism: Sphingomonas sp.; assembly: GCA_035776635.1. Classification (GTDB taxonomy): domain Bacteria; phylum Pseudomonadota; class Alphaproteobacteria; order Sphingomonadales; family Sphingomonadaceae; genus Sphingomonas. Next base: position 6,437 of record DASTWI010000047.1, read on the forward strand.
TACCGGCATTCAACAACATGCGTGAATAACGAAAAGATTTCATCATTCGGCTTTGCGGCAACTGCCCGCGCTGCCTTGGGTTGGTCGTGTTCGCGAAGGAGGCGACCATTCCATGTTCATGCACAACAAGAAGCTGCAATATACCGTCCGCGTCGGCGAGCCCAATCCGGTGCTGGGATCCTTCATCCTCGAACAGTTCGGCGGGCCCGACGGCGAGCTCGCCGCAGCGATGCGCTATTTCACCCAGGCGCTGGCCGAGGACGATGCCGGCCGCAAGGACATGCTGCTCGACATCGCGACCGAGGAACTGAGCCATCTCGAAGTTGTCGGCTCGATCGTGGCGATGCTCAACAAGGGGATCAAGGCCGAGATTTCGGAAGGCGATATGGATGAGGCGGAGCTCTACATGTCGCTGACCAAGGGCGGAGACAGCCATACGCAGGCGATCCTCTACGGCGGCGGGCCGACGCTGACCAATTCGTCGGGCGTGCCGTGGAGCGGCGCCTATATCGACAGCCGCGGCGATCCGACGTGCGACTTGCGCTCGAACATCGCCGCGGAGGCGCGGGCCAAGATCGTCTACGAACGGTTGATCAACGTCACCGACGATCCGGGCATCAAGGACGCATTGACGTTCCTGATGACGCGCGAAGTGGCGCACCAGAAGTCGTTCGAAAAGGCGCTGTTCGCGATCGAGCCCAATTTCCCGCCGGGAAAGCTGCCGGGCAAGGAGAAGTTCGCCAGCGTCTATGTGAACACCTCGCAGGGCGAAGGCGATTCCGAGGGGCCCTGGAACAGCGGCGAGGAATGGGACCGGATCGACGATCTTGCCAACACGCTGCCCGCAGACGACGGCGACGGCATGGCGAGCGTCGAACTCGACAGCAGCAAGCTCGATTGCCTGAAGAAAATGGCGGCGCGGACCAAATCCGATCCCTCGGGCAATCCGACGACGGGCGCGGATCTCGGCGCCGGCGAAGGCGCCGGACGGACCAAGCCGGTCCCCGAAACCGTGGAGTGATTGATCGCGGCGGCGCCCGGCCCGGCGCGCCGCCGCGCTTCGTTCAGGCGATGTGCTTGGCGAGCGGCACCCGGATCGCGCAGCGCACGCCGTCGGGGTTGAAGTTAAACTGGCTTTCGGCGTCGAGCTCGTACCGCAGGCTGCGTTCGATCAATTCGCTGCCGAAGCCTTGATATCGCGGCCGGGCGACCGGCCGGTCGGGAGCGCTGTCGAGCCAATCGAGGACGAGGACCGGCCGATCGTCCGAATCGTCAAGCGTCCATACCACCTCCACCCGACCGGCGTCGCTGCTCAGCCCGCCGAATTTGACGGCATTGACGGCCAGCTCGTGGAGAGCCAGGCCGAGAATGTCGGCCGCCTTCGGCTTCAGGCGAACCGGCGGGCCGGCAATCGTCGCCTGGCCGCCTTCATGAGCATGATGCACGAGCAGTTCCTCGGCGACCAGCGTTTCCAGATCGACGCCCAAAACAGGATCGCCGGTGGCCAGCGACTGCGACCGCGCGAAGGCGCCGATCCGGCCGTCGAAATGCATGTGAAACGATTCGACGCTGTCGCTGTTCTCGGCGGTGCGCCGCGCGATCGAACGGACCATCCCCAGCGTGTTGCGCGCGCGGTGCTGCAATTCGGCGACGAGGACGCGATGGTGTTCGCGCGCGCGCTTGAGGTCGTCGATGTCGGTCGAGGCGCCGAGCCATTCGACAATCGCGCCGGCTTCGTCGCGGGTCGGCGCGGCGCGCGCCTGGAACCAGCGATAGTCGCCGTCGGCGCTCAGGACGCGATAATCGACCTCGAACGTCTCGGCGCATTCGGTCTGCCCCCAGGCCTGCCGCGCGCAGCGGCGGTCGTCGGGATGGACACGGTCGAGCCAGCCATAGTCATGGCTGTCGCGCTCCGACTGGCCGGTGAAGCGGGTCCATTGCGGGCCGGCCCAGGTCCAGCGGCCGGTATCGGTCGCGCGCCAGAGCAATTGCGGTATGCCTTCGACGAGCTGCCGAAAACGGCGCCTGCTTTCGCTGAGCTCCGCCTGGACCCGATCGTCGGCGGCTTCCGCCCGGTTCGCCGCGCGGTCCATCCGGCACGTGACCGAAGCGACGGCGGCAAGGCGCGTGAGCAGGCGTAGATCCTCGCGCTCGAACCGCCGCGTCCGGCTGTGCGACGCCGCCCAGAGCGTGCCGACCGGTTCGCCGCGGGCGTGAACGGGAGCCATCAGGATTTCGTCGATCGGCGGCTTCACCGCCGGCTGCGGGAAGAAACGGGCCGGGTCCCGGAACAGCAGCGCGGCGTCGCGCGCGATGACCGCACTCGAAAGCGTTCGGTCGAGCGGCAGCGCGCGTCCGAGGTGCCGGTGCCATAGGCCCGAAACGGCCTGCCATCTGACTTCCGCCGCTTCCGCATCGCGCAAGCTGACGCCGGCCGACTCGGCAACGCCCGCCTCGACGATCGCGTCGGTCAGACATTGCAGCGCATCGCCCGGTCGCTCGGCGGCGGTTTGCACGAGTCGCGCGATGATAGCCGCCTCGATTTCATAGTCCGGCGCGCGAGACGGACGGCCGGCCAGTTCGCCCGTCACCAGAAGATCGTCGAGACTCGCCTTCATGGCTAGGTCATAGCAGACGTCACGGCCGGAGCGTATTTCGGAAGACGATGGTGGAGGTAGGCGGGGTTGAACATGCCGACCGCCATCAATGCCTGACGGTCGGGAATGGTCAGGATCCGGTTGTTGAGCACGATCAGCCCGTCGCGGCGCAGCTCCTGGAGCGTGCGGTTGACGTGGACCGCGGTCATCCCGGTCGCCTCGCCGAGATCGATCTGCGTGAGCGGCATCTCGCAGCGGTCGCCCTCGGTCAGGTCGACGGCATCGAGCCGCTCGAACAGCTCGCAAAACAAGTGAGCGATACGTTCGCGCGCAGTGCGCTGACCGAGGTTGACGGTCCATTCGCGCTGGATCGCCGCCACGACAAGGCTTTCGAGCCACAGCGCGCGCGACAGCGCCGTGCGGGTGTCGCACATCGTCTCCATCAGGTCGCGCGGCATCTCGGCATAAGTGACCGGCGTCAGCGCTCCGATCGAATGATCCATGTAATCGAGCAGGAAGACGTTGAGATCGCACATGTCCCCCGGCAGCAGGAACGAGACGATCTGCCGTCGACCGTCGGGCAGCATCTTGTAGCGGATCGCCCAGCCGTCGACGATCAGCTTGACGTGGTGCGGCTCGTCCCCTTCGCGAATGATGTCGCGCCGCGCGCGCGCGGTCCTGATACTCTGGCGGCAGATGTGGCCGAGCGCCTGAACGTCCTCCTGCGACAGTGCGGCAAAGCGTTGGAGTTTCATGGCGAGCAGGTTGTGCATAGAGCCTCCCGATGGCTTTGACCGGAACAAAACGAACCAGCGCCTGTTCGTTCACCTATGTGATTCGCGCGCGTTTTCAGCGCCTGTACCCGTCCCGTTTCGACCCTCATGCGCCCAAGGAACTATGCCGGCTCAGTCCTCTTTCGCGGGTTCGACGATCTTGATCGTCGAGGATGAATATCTGATCGCGGACGATCTCGCCCGCGACTTCGCCGGTCAGGGCGCCACCGTGATCGGCCCGTTCGCAACGCTCGACGACGCGCTGGAGAGGCTAGACGAACACCGTCCCGACATGGCTGTTCTCGACATTAATCTCCGGGGCGACGCAGTGTTCCCCCTCGCTGACGCGTTATCGGCACGGAACATCCCGTTCGTGTTCGCCACCGGCTATGACGCCGGCTCGATTCCGGACCGTTTCGTACGCGTTCCGCGCTGCGAAAAGCCGGTGCGGTCAAGGGCGTTGCTCGGCGCGCTCGAGGTCGAGCGAAACGCGCGGGCATAGGCCTGTCGACGGCCTGCAGGTGGCGGGAGCGGCGGCGGCATCGGCTCGGCTCGTCGCAATGCCCACGGCTGCGGGGAACGGAAGCCTGCGCCGCAAGTTGGCACATCGCGAAGGCGCTTCGTTCCCGAAGCGATTTCAATAACATGGATTAGCCGAGGAGCGCGACACATGAGCGAAGACAAGCGCTTGGCCGAAGGCGGCGCCAAGGATCGGCGCTCCAGCCTCAAGAATGACGAGGAGGATCCCGCCCTCCGGCACGAGAGCCGCCAGTCCGTTCTCAACCAGGGGAAGGCGAAGCCCGAGGATTATCCGCACCGGGACGACAAGCTCCCGATCTGAAGCTTCAGCGGAGACGGTGGCATGACGGAGCTCAAGGACGAAGCCAAGGACAACGCCCCGGCCTATGACTCGAAGGATGCGGACGAGCGCGAAGCCGTAGGCCCCGGCTCGGTCCTCGGCCATACCGAAACGATCAATCGGCCGCGGGCGGAGGTTTACGCCTTCTGGCGTGATTTCGCCAACCTGGCGCGGGTGATGGAGAATGTCGCCGCGGTCCACACGATCGATCGCGACCGCTCCCACTGGAAGGTCGCCGGACCGGGCGGGGAATACGAATGGGATTCTGTAATCACCGATGACGATCCCAACCGCTTGATTGCCTGGAAGTCGGTCGACGACGCCGAGGTCACGAACCGCGGCTGGATCGGGTTTCGCGACGCGCCGCCGGGGCGCGGGACCTGTGTCACGGCGGTCATCAGCTATCAGCCGCCCGGCGGCCTTATCGGCAAGGCGGCGGCCAAGCTTACGCAGAAAGAGCCGAACATCCAGACGCGGCGCGACCTGAGGCGGCTCAAGCAGTTTCTCGAGACGGGCGAGATCGCGACCACGACCCCGCCAAATCCGGAACCCAAAGCCTGAGAGGAGGCCGGAATGCGCGCGCTCACCTGGCACGGCAAGCACGATGTCCGCATGGACACGGTGCCTGATCCCCAGATTCTCAACCCGCGCGACGCGATCATCAAGGTCAGTTCGACGGCCATCTGCGGGTCGGACCTGCACCTCTACGACGCGATGATCCCGACGCTGGAGGCCGGCGACATCCTGGGTCACGAGTTCATGGGCGAAGTGGTCGAGACCGGGCCGGGCAGCACGCTGGAGAAGGGTCAGCGCGTCGTGGTGCCGTTCACCATTTCGTGCGGCCAGTGCTTCTTCTGCGGCAAGCAGCAATATTCGTGCTGCGCCAACTCCATCCCCGCCGACAATGCCGACCTGGGGCAGGAACTTTATGGTCATCCGATGACCGGCCTGTTCGGCTATTCGCACCTGACCGGCGGCTATCCCGGCGGGCAGGCCGAATATGTCCGCGTGCCGTTTTCCGACGTCGGCCCGATCGTCGTGCCCGACGGGATGGACGACGACACGGTGTTGTTCCTGTCGGACATCCTGCCGACCGGCTGGATGGCGGCGGAGCATTGCGATATCGAGCCGGGCGATACCGTCGCCGTCTGGGGCTGCGGTCCGGTCGGCCTGTTCGCGGTGCAGTCGGCGTTCAAGCTCGGCGCGCATCGCGTGATCGCGATCGACCATTTTCCCCACCGGCTCGAGCTTGCCGAGCAGTTCGGCGCGGAGACGCTCAATTTCACCGAAAGCGATACTTATCACGCGCTGATGGAGATGACCGGCGGGATCGGTCCCGATGCCTGCATCGACGCGGTCGGCCTGGAGAGCCATGGCCTGTTCGTCGACAATGTCGTCGATCAGCTCAAGGTCTCGACCTTCCTGGGCACCGATCGCGCGCATGTGCTGCGCCAGGTGATCGTCGCGTGCCGCAAGGGCGGACGCGTATCGCTGCCCGGTGTCTATGGCGGGTTCGTCGATAAATTCCCGATAGGCGCGCTGATGGAGAAGGGGCTGCAGGTGAAGAGCGGGCAGACGCATGTGCAGAAATACATGCCGAAGCTGCTTGAGATGATCGGGAAGGGGGAACTCGACACGACTTTCCTGATCTCGCACCGGCTTCCGCTCGAGCAGGCTCCGGCGGGCTACAAGATGTTCAAGAACAACCAGAATGCCTGCACCAAGGTCGTGCTCAAGCCCGGCATGGCCGAGGCTGCATAGACGGGCTAGTTTCCGAGCGTGTCGACGAGGCGGTCGAGGAACGGCTGCTGGCTCGGCAGGATTTGCGTGCGCGCTTCGTCGAGCGCGAACCAGCGTGCGGCATCCACCTCCGGAAAGGAGCGGAACGCGCCGCTCTTCGGCGGCCATTCGAGCTCGAAGGCGATGCTGGTCAGCGTCGCGATGTCGAACTCGCCTTCGATCGCGAAGGCTTCGACCAGCTTGCCGCCGCGCTGGCGCAGGCGGCCGAGCGGGACCGCCTCGCCGACGGGCGCGGTGCCCAGCTCCTCCTCGAACTCGCGCCGCGCGGCGGCGAGCGCGGTTTCGCCGGGCATCGCCTGCCCCTTGGGGATCTGCCATGCGCCCGCCCAGCGATTGCGCCAATAGGGGCCGCCCGGATGGACCAGCAGCACCGACAGCGCGCCATCGGCGCGGCGATAGAGCAGCACGCCCGCGCTGAATCCGTCGCCGGTCCGGCTCATGGCACCAGCACCGCGGCTCCATCGAGCGCGCCGCGCCGCAGCGCGTCGAGCGCCGCATTCGCCTCGCCGAGCGGATAGGCGGTGGTCGTGGTGCGGATCGGCGCCTCGCCGGCGATGCTGAGGAATGCGTGGCCGTCCGCGCGGGTCAGGTTGGCGACCGAGACGATCGACCGCTCCTCCCACAGGTCGGCATAGGGGAAGGCGGGAATGCCGGTCATGTGGATGCCGGCGCAGACGACGCGGCCGCCCTTGCGCACCGCCTTGAGCGCCGCCGGCACCAGCGCACCGACCGGCGCGTAGAGGATCGCCGCGTCGAGCAGCTCGGGCGGACGCTCGTCCGAACCGCCGGCCCAGGCGCAGCCGAGCCCGCGCGCAAAGGCCTGTCCACGCGCGTCGCCGGGACGCGTGAAGGCGAACACGGTGCGCCCTTGCCAGCTCGCGACCTGCGCTACGATATGTGCAGCGGCCCCGAAGCCGTAGAGGCCGACCCGCCGTCCGTCGCCGGCCATCTCCAGCGAACGCCAGCCGATCAGCCCGGCGCACAGCAGCGGCGCCGCGGCGACGTCGTCGATGCTCTCGGGCAGCGCAAAGCAGAAGCATGCATCGGCGGTGACGTGCGTGGCATAGCCGCCGTCGCGGGTCGCGCCGGTGAAGACCGGATGATCGCACAGGTTCTCGCGGCCCGTCCGGCAATAGGGGCAATGCCCGCAAGTGCCGCCGAGCCACGGCACGCCGACACGGTCGCCGATCGCGATCGCCTCCACGCCTTCGCCGAGCGCGGCGACGCGCCCGACGATCTCGTGCCCCGGCACGATCGGCAGCCGTGCAGGCACCTCGCCGTCGATGATGTGGAGGTCGGTGCGGCACACGCCGCACGCCGCGACCTCGATCAGCACCTCGCCGGGGGCAGGCGAGGGCACAGTAAACTCGACCCGCCGAAGCGGTTCGCCGATGGCATGGAGGCGCATGGCATAGGCGGACATGGGTTCTCCTGCGCCGCGTCGACGGCCGACGCAACCCGTGCGTTTCGCGCGGCCGGAACGTCCGGCGCGCGCCGAAAGCTTTTGCGTTGCAGTTGGAAACCGAATATTGGGTATTGTCCAGGAGAGAATGCCGATGGACCATGTCGATGTCGTGGTGGTGGGCGCCGGAATTTCCGGTATCGGCGCTGGCTATCACCTGCAGGCGAATTGCCCGGATCGCAGCTATGTGATCCTGGAAGGCCGCGCCGAGATGGGCGGGACGTGGGACCTGTTCCGCTATCCGGGGATTCGGTCGGATTCGGACATGTTCACGCTCGGCTACGCCTTCCGGCCGTGGACCGAGGCGAAGGCGATCGCCGACGGGCCGGCAATCCTCAACTACCTCAAGGAAACCGCCGCCGATTACGGCATCGACAGGCACATCCGCTATCGCCACCACGTCACATCGGCATCGTGGTCGAGCGAAGACGCGGTGTGGACGGTGACCGCGACCGGCCCCGACGGCGAAGACGTGCAGATCCGCTGCAATTTCCTTTTCATGTGCTCGGGCTATTACAATTACGCGAAGGGCCATGCGCCCGAGTTCGTCGGCGCCCCCGACTTCGCGGGAAAAATCGTCCATCCGCAATTCTGGCCCGAGGACCTGGATTACGCCGGCAAGCGCGTCGTCGTGATCGGCAGCGGGGCGACCGCGGTGACGCTGGTGCCCGAAATCGCGAAGCAGGCCGGCCACGTCACGATGCTCCAGCGCTCGCCGACCTACGTGGTGTCGCGACCGGCCGAGGATCGCATGGCCAACTGGCTCAGGCGGCATCTGCCGGCGAAGCTGGCCTACGGGCTGGTGCGCTGGCGCAACGTGCTATTCGGCATCTATTTCTTCAATCGCGCGCGCAAGAAGCCGGAGAAGGTCAAGGAACGGCTGATCGACATGGTGCGCGACGAACTCGGTCCCGATTACGACGTCGAGACGCATTTCACGCCGCGCTACAATCCGTGGGACCAGCGGCTGTGCCTCGTCCCCGACAGCGACCTGTTCGCCGCGATCCGCGACGGCGCCGCATCGGTCGCCACCGGGCAGATCGACCGCTTCGTGCCGGAGGGCATCCGGCTCCAGTCGGGCGAGACGCTGCCCGCCGATATCATCATCACCGCAACGGGGCTCGAGCTACAATTGCTGAGCGATGTCGCCTTCACGGTCGACGGCGAACGCGTCGATCTTGCCAAGACGTTCAACTACAAGGGTATGATGTTCTCGGACGTGCCGAACCTCGCCTCGTCGTTCGGCTATACCAACGCCTCGTGGACGCTGAAGGCGGACCTCACCTGCCTCTACGTCTGCCGGCTGCTCAACGCGATGCGGCGGCGGGGGATGCGCCAGGCGACGCCGAGGATCGACGATCCCGCGCCCGAGCCGGTGCCGTTCCTCGATTTCACATCGGGCTATGTGCGGCGGGCGATCGACAAATTTCCCCGACAGGGCAATCGCAAGCCGTGGCGGCTCAACCAGAATTACGCGCTCGACGTGATGGCGCTGCGATTCGGGTCGATCGATACGGCAATGGAGTTTTCCAATCCCGAACCGAGACGCCGGGCGGCGGCGTAGATCGTTTCCGACAGCGCTCCTGCGGAAGCAGGAGCCCACCGTCGCGAGAGCACGTTCGGTCCGGGCACGGACCTCGGTGCCGGCATGCCCGCGGAACCATTGTCGAACGGCTACGTTCACCTGACACAATCCTCCCGTTCATCTCACAGCAAGAATCGCTTGCCATGTTCGGTCGAACGAACTAACGGCGATCGCGATGGCGCATGATCGTCTTCTCGAAACCGCAGTTCGTGAATTCGGGCAAAAAGGGCTCGAAGGGGCAAGCACGCGCGGCATCGCCGCCGCGGCGGGCACGGCGATGTCCTCGATTACCTATCATTACGGCGGCAAGGAGGGGCTCTATCTTGCCGCCGCCGATTACATCGCCGCGCAAATGCGCGAGGTTTCCGAAGGCGTTGTGCCCGAACGCGACGGCTTGCCCGACGATCCGGCGGATGCGCGCGCGGCGATCCAGACGATGCTCGCGCGGATGATCGACAAGATGGCGAGTTCGGAAACCGCGCCCTGGTCGCTGTTCATCGTCCGTGAACAGATGAACCCAACCGAAGCCTTCGACCGCATCTACGCCGGCCCGATGGGGCGGATGATGGAGGCGTTCGTGGAGCTGGTCTGCACCGCCACCGGTCGTCGCGAAGGCAGTGTCGCGCGGATCGCGGTGGCGACGCTGTTCGGCCAGGTGCTGGCGATGCGTGCGGCGCGAGCGACCTGTGCGCGGCTGTTCGAGCGGCCGCTCGAGTCGCCCGACCTCATCGCCGAGGTCAAGGCGCGGATCGCAGCCAATACCGACGCCATTCTCGACCAGCTGATTTCCGAGCGACAGGAGTCACGATGAGCGACGACGATCAGCGTCAGGACGCGGTCGCGAGGCCCGAGGATCAGGTCGCACCCGACAATCGGGGACATGCAACCGCATCGGACCCCGAAACGGGCGGCGACACGGACGAGGAGGCGCCGCGCAAGCCGTCGCTGTTCAAGAAGCCGATCTTCTGGATCGTCCTGGTGGTGGTGGTCGCGGTGATCGCCGTCGGCGCGCTGCTCTATTGGCTGCACGCGCGGCAATATGAGTCGACCGACGACGCCTTCATCGACGCGCACATCGTGCGGCTGGCGCCGACCGTGTCGGGCACGCTCGTCCAGGTCGCGCAGGTCGATAACCGGCATGTCGAGGCAGGCCGGCTGCTCGCGGTGATCCGGCCGGCGACGCCCGAGGCGCAGCTCGCCGAGGCCAATGCGAACGTTCAACAGGCGGTCTCTCAGGAAAAGCAGGCCGAGGCGCAGGTCACCGCCGCGATTGCCGCGCGCGACCAGGCCGCGGCGCAAGCGCGCGCGCCGATCGCCGAGGCCCAGAAGGCGGCGCAGGACCTCAAACGCTACGAGTCGCTGGCGCGGATCGATCGCAACGCGGTGGCCGGGCAGCAGCTCGACCAGGCGCGCGCGCAGGCGCGCTCGACCGCGGCGCAAGCGGCCGCCGCGCGCCAGCAGATCGGCAATGCCGATGCGCAGATCGCGGTCGCGCGCAAGCAGGTGACGGCGGCGCAGGCGATGATCACCGCTCGGCGCGCGCAAGCCCGTCAGGCGCAGGTCACGCTGGGCGACTATCGCCTGACCGCACCGGTGGCGGGGCAGGTGGTCAATCGGCAGGTCAACCTCGGCAGCTATGTCGCGCCGGGAACGAACCTGATGGCGATCATTCCCGATCGCATGTGGGTCACCGCCAATTTCAAGGAAACGCAGCTCACGCGGATGCGCGTCGGTCAGCCGGTCTCGATCAAGGTCGACGCCTTCCCCGATGTCGAGTTCGAAGGCCATGTCGATTCGATCCAGCGCGGCGCCGGCCAGGCTTTTTCGATCCTGCCGCCGCAGAATGCGACCGGCAATTACGTGAAGGTGGTGCAGCGCGTGCCCGTGCGCATCGAGTTCGATACCAAGAACGGCCCCGATCCGCACAAATACCCGATCGGACCGGGCATGTCCGTGGTGCCGACCGTCAAGGTCCGCTGAAGTGGCGAGCGCCGCCGTTCCGGCATGGACGCCGACCCGGTCGGCGGCGGGGCCGTACAGCCCGTGGCTGATCGTCTGCATCATTTCGCTGCCGACATTCATGGAGGTGCTCGACACCTCGATCGCCAACGTCAGTCTCGCGCATATCGCCGGCGGCCTGTCGATCTCGAACGACGAATCGACCTGGGTGCTGACCAGCTATCTGGTCGCCAACGCGATCGTCATCCCGATTTCGGGCTGGCTGAGCGATGTTGTCGGGCGGAAGCGCTATTTCATGATCTCGATCGCGCTGTTCACGGTGTCGTCGCTGATGTGCGGGATGGCGCCCAACCTAACGACGCTGGTGCTCGCGCGCGTGTTTCAGGGGATCGGCGGCGGCGGGCTCGCGCCGGTCGAACAGTCGATCCTCGCCGACACCTTCCCGCCCGAAAAGCGCGGCATGGCGTTTGCTGCCTTCGCGATCGTCGTCATTGTCGGGCCGGTGCTGGGGCCGACGTTGGGCGGTTACATTACCGACCATGCGAGCTGGCACTGGATCTTCCTGATCAACGTGCCGGTCGGCATCATCGCCTTCACCCTGACCGAGATCTTCGTCGATGAGCCGGAGGCGATCCGCGCGGAGCGGCGCAAGCTGATCGCGCGCGGCATCCGCATCGATTATATCGGCGTGCTGCTGGTCGCGCTGGGCCTCGGCTTCCTCGAGATCACGTGCGATCGCGGACAGCGCGAAGACTGGTTCGCCAGCGGCCTCATCATCACCACCGCGACGATTTCCGCGGTGTCGCTGATCGCATTGGTGCTCTGGGAGCTCAATCACGACGATCCGGTGGTCGATCTCAGGCTGCTCCGGAACCGCAATTTCGCGCTCACCATCCTGGTGATGGGAACGGTCGGCATGATCCTGTTCGGCACCACGCAGCTCATCCCGCAGATGCTGCAGCAGGTGCTCGGCTACAGCGCGATGGACGCGGGGCTGGCGCTGACCGCCGGCGGCGTCGCGACGTTGTTCGCGGTGCCGATCGCGGGGCGATTGTCGGACAAGGTCGATGTGCGCTTCCTGCTGTTCCCGGCGCTGATCATTCAGGCGGCGGCGCTGTGGAACATGTCGCGGCTGACCCCCGACATGTCCTTCGGCGACGCTGCGATGGCGCGGCTCTATCAGTCGGTCGCGCTGCCGTTCCTGTTCGTGCCGATCAACGCGGTCGCCTATGTCGGCCTGCCGCAGACCAAGACCGCGCAGGCATCGAGCCTGCTCAATGTGTTCCGCAACCTGGGCGGCACGATCGGCATCTCTTTCTCGCAGGTGATGCTCGCTTCGGGGATGCAGCGGCACCAGTCGTTCCTGGTCGAACGGCTCAACCCGCTCGATCCCAATTACAACGATTGGATCGCGACCGCGGGATCGCTGTTCGGCGGCGGCGGCGCGAGCGGCCCGAGCACGACGACGCTCGCAGTGCTCTATCAGCAGATGCAGCGGCAGGCGACGATGCTGGCGTTCCTCGACGTGTTCCACGCGCTGATGATCGTGGTGATCGTCGTGGCGCCGGTCGCGCTGCTGATGCGCTCGCCCAAGCGCGGCCAGCGCGGAGGAGGAATGGCACATTGACCGCGAAACGCCTGCTCGCCGGCCTTGCGCCGCTCGCGCTCGTCGCCGGCTGCACCGTCGGGCCCGATTATCATGCTCCCCGGATGGCCGTCCCCGCCGCGTATCAGGGCGCTGCTGCCAAGGTGCCGCCGCCCGGCGCGTCGGTCGATCCGGCGACCTGGTGGCGCGCATTCGGCGATCCGCAGCTCGATACGCTGGTGCAGCGCGCGCTCGCCGGCAATCCCGACATCCAGGTCGCCGCCTCGCGCGTGCGCCAGGCGCGGCTCGCCGAGATCGTCGCTGAGGCGGGGGGCAAGCCGACCCTCGATGCGCAGGCCGGCGTCAATTATATCCATTTCTCCAAAAATGCCGGGCTTGCATCATTGGCGCAGCAATTCTCCGGAGGGTCGGGGAGCGGTTCGGGTTCCGGATCGGGCGGCGGCATCGCGCTGCCGGGCGACAGCATCACTACCTATTCGGCCGGGTTCGACGCGAGTTGGGAGCTCGACCTGTTCGGCGGCGCCCGGCGCGGGGTCGAGGCGGCGCGGGCGCGCGAAGAGGCGGCCGTCTGGAACGGCCGCGACGCCGCGGTGACGCTCGCCGCCGAGGTCGCCGACGCCTATTTCGCGCTGCGCGCCGATCAGGAGCGGGCGCGGATCGTCACGGAAGAGATCGCCCGCCAGCAGCGCGCGCTCGAGATCGCCGCGCATATCGCTCAGGCCGGGCTGGTGCCGCATGTCGACGTGACGCGGCAGAACGCCAGCATCACCAGCCTGCGCGCCGAACTGGACCCGATCACCGCCGACATTGCGATGCGCAGCCACGCTCTCGGCATCCTGATCGGCGAGCCGCCCGAGACGTTGACGACGGAACTGGCCGAGCCGGGCGCGGCGCTCGGCCCGGTGCCGGCAGTGCCGGCGGGGTTGCCGTCGGACCTGTTGCGCCGCCGCCCCGACGTGCGCGCGGCCGAGCGCCAACTCGCGGCGGCGACCGCCGATATCGGGGTGGCGGTCGCCGATCTTTATCCCAAGTTCACCCTGACTGGGGTCGCCGAGTTGATTTCCTCGGCGCTGTCCAACCTGTTCACCGGAGACAGCTTGCAGTTGACCGGCGCGGGCGCGGCGAAATTTCCGCTGCTCGACTGGGGACGGCGCAAGGCGACGGTGGGGATGCGCAAGGAGGACCGTGAGCAGGCGTATCTCGCCTATCGCAAAACAGTGCTCGGCGCGCTGCGCGACGTCGAGGACGCGCTGTCGCAGATCGATGCCGAACGCCGCCGCAATGCGACGCTGCGCAGCGCGCTGGCCGACAGCGAGGAGACCGCGAACGCGGTCGAGGCCCGTTACCGCACTGGCTTCGTCGCGCAGGATTCGCTGCTCAACGCCCAGACCGACGTGCTGAAGGCGCGCGAGCAAGTGGCGATGAGCGACGCCCAACTGCGCGAATACACTGCTGCGCTATTCAAGGCGTTGGGCGGCGGATGGCAGGAAAAGGCCGGCGCGTCGACGGCCGAGTAACCACCGGATTCTCGGATTGCCGCGCTGATCGCGGCGCGGCGCGGTAGCCCCGAAATAGTGATGAGTGTTCCGAACAGGAACACAAAGGCGCGTCCGGCGATCATCGATTCGCCGCAAGTATACGCGTGTAACTTGGTTCATCGAAAGCCGGGCGTCACGGACGCAATCCGGCGAAAATCAACCCGTCCCCCGACTTCATTTCCTAATGAAAAGAACGAGATCGGACGACGGGTTGATCAAAAACCCTTTACCAGGGGCGAATCTCGTCGCCGTGCGACGTCGCCAGAAACAGCATGAGCATTGTCTTTTCTCCCGTAGCACGCCCTTTCGAGCGTCCTGACTAATTAACGGAGAATTAGGCATAATGCAACGAGCCGTGGCAAATTCGGGTCCAGTTGTGGGACAGGTCCGCCTTAAGGGTTCTTCAACGCGGCTGCGCTAGGCGTGGCGCGATGGCTCGCGTTTCATTCTTCAGGACCGATCGGCACGCTCCGTTGCGGCGCGCTGCCGTTGCGCAAATGCTTCCGACGTTCCGGGGACGGCATTCGCGGGGCACGCCCTTGCGCCTCAGCCAGGTGCGGCAGGCCGGGTTTCCGCGCGCAGGAGAACCGGGCGACACCGGTTTGCCGGCGTGGCGCTTTCTCTGCGCCGCGGAGATCGCCAATTTCGCGCAATTGCGCCGGCTCGTCGGAACCGTGCGGGCCCAGCGGCTGGCCGTTGATCTGGGCGATCGGATCACGTCAATTCTGCCGACGGCGCGCCTTACGGCGGTCGGCCGGGCAACGGTCGAGTTCGGCTTCGACGGCGGCTCGGTCGAGGAATTGCGGGAGATGCTCGCCCGATTGGATGCCGCGCTTGCGGTTCCGTTCGACATCGATGGGCGCCGGCAGTGTTTCGAGCTGGTCCTTGCCGGCACCGGCGCTCCGTCGTGCGAATGCGACGACTTGCGCCTCGCGGAGGAACTCGATGAGGCGCTCGTCGTCGCCCGCAGCGAACGCCGGATCGTGGTCCGCGACCTTTCGGCGGCCGCCCCGTCGTTCGATCGCCTGTCGCTGAGCCGCGACCTCGCCGGCGCGATCGAGCGCGGCGAGATGTTCCTGCACTACCAGCCCAAGGTCCACGTCCGCCGGCAGAAAGTGACCGGAGTCGAGGCGCTGATCCGCTGGCATCACCCGGTTCGCGGGTTGATCCTGCCGGGCGACTTCATTCCGGCCGCCGAGGAGGCGGGGGCGATCGTCGACCTCACCTTGTGGACGCTGGAACAAGTCATCGCCGATCAACGTCGCCTGGCTGCGTCGGGGCACGATATCGAGATCTTCGTCAACATCTCGGGCCAGCTGCTTGCGGACTCCGCGTTCGTCGCGCGCGCGTGCGAACTGGTCGCCGAGACGCAGGGGCGGATCGGCTTCGAAATCACCGAAACCTCGGTGATCCGCGATCCCGACACGGCGATCGCGCATCTCAAGCAGATCGCCGAAATCGGCGTGCCGATCGCGATCGACGATTATGGTGCGGGCCTGTCCTCGCTCGCTTATCTGAAGCAGCTGCCCGCGCGCGAGCTCAAGATCGACAAGATGTTCGTGACGCAGCTGACCAGCAGCAACCGCGACCCGCTGATCGTGCGCTCGACGATCGATTTGGCGCATGCGCTGGAGATGGAGGTCACCGCCGAAGGCGTGGAGACGCAGGCGGCGCTGGCGCTGCTCAGCGTGATGGGCTGCGACATGGTCCAGGGATTCCTGATCAGCCGTCCCGTTTCGTTCGACGCGCTGCTCGGCTTTCTGGAGGAGGATCAGCACCTCGCACGCGCCGAGCCCCTGCGCGGTTCCTTCAACCAGCCGGCGAGTTTCTGGAAAAGCGCGTGACGGGCGCAACGAACGCGGCAGGCCGCACCTTCGGGCTTGGCGCCAGGCGCCTCCGGCTGTTCCTGCTTTGCCTTTTTCTCGCCGCCGCCGGACAGGCGCAGGCCGGGACGGTGCAGCCGGTCGATCGGCTCATCGAACAGGCCAAGGCCGAGATGCGGGGGAGCCCGCAGACGACGCTCGACCTCGCCGACGCTGCCGAAAGGCAACTCGGGTCCTCATCGGGCGATCGCCACAGGCGCCTGGCTGAAATCCGCTGGCTGCAAGGCGAAGCCTATCTGCGGCTGAACAATCCCGAAAAGGCCGCGCCGTTGATCGCGGCGGGCCTCGAAAGCCTCGACGGCCCCCAGGAGATCAGCAAGCTCCATGGAGACTTGCTGCTGTCGAAAGGGGGTGTGGACACGGCGCGAGCCGATGTCTCCGCTGCTCTTTCCGACTATCAGCGCGCCTTTCACATCTTCCGTCGAGTCGGCGAGCCCCGCAGCCAGGCGATCTCGCTGCAATATATCGCGTCGCTCTATCGGGTCAGCGGCGATCTCAAGACCGCGCTTCGCTACGATCGCGAGTCCGGTGACGTCTATAAGGACGACGACGGGCTGTCGCTTTCGACCCACAACAATCAGGGAAACAGCCTCAACGCGCTGGGCCGCTATGCCGAGGCCGATCGTCAATATCGGGAGGCGCTCCGGCTCGCCCGCAAGATCGCCAGCCCGACGCTCGTCGCGCGCATTCTCGGCAATATCGCCCGCAACGACCTCACCTGGGGAAAGACCGGGGAAGCGCATCGCACGATCACCGAGGCCTTGAACGTCGTC
This sequence comes from Sphingomonas sp., assembly GCA_035776635.1. Classification (GTDB taxonomy): domain Bacteria; phylum Pseudomonadota; class Alphaproteobacteria; order Sphingomonadales; family Sphingomonadaceae; genus Sphingomonas. Next base: position 23,272 of record DASTWI010000047.1, read on the forward strand.
GACGACAGCGGGGGTGAAGGCTGGCGTCGCCCGCTGCTGGCCATCGCGGCCGGGGTCGATCTGGAGCGCGGTGCGCTTCCCGAGGCCGAGCGGCTGATAACCCAGTGCTTTTCGGGTGTCGATCTTCAGCAGACGACGGTCTCGCTGCGCGATGCCCATGAAACCGCGTACGAAATCTACAAGCGCCTCGGCCGCGATGACCTTGCGCTCCAGCACCTGGAAGCCCTGAAGCGACTCGACGACCAGACCGCCAGCCTCGCGGCGTCGGCCAATACCGCGCTGATGGCGGCGCGATTCGACTATACCAACCAGAACCTCAAGATCGCCAAGCTCCAGGCGCAGGACCTGCAGCGCAGGATTACTTACGAGCGCGCGCAGGCGCGGACGGTGCGGCTGGCGTTCATCGCGGCGGGCGGGGTGACTGTCGTGATCATCGCGATGCTGGTGTTCGGCATCGTCACGATTCGCCGCAGCCGCAACGAAGAGCGCTCTGCCAAGGATGCGCTCGCCGAAACCAACGACGCGCTCGCCCGGGCGCTCGCCGCGAAAACCGAATTCCTCGCGACCACCAGCCACGAGATTCGCACCCCGCTCAACGGCATCCTCGGCATGACGCAGGTCATGCTCGCCGACCGCGCGCTGCCCGATGCGACGCGCGAGCGGCTCGGCGTCGTGCATTCGGCCGGTGTGACGATGCGGGCATTGGTCGACGACATCCTCGACGTCGCGAAGATGGAGACCGGTAACATGACGATCGAGCATGCGCCGATGGACGTGTGCGAAGTGCTGCGCGACGTCGCGCGCGTCTGGGAGGATCAGGCGCGTGCGCGCGGGCTGGAGTTCGAGCTGGCGCTCGATGGCTGCCCGGCGATCGTGGTGGGCGATGCCGCGCGGCTGCGACAGGTGGTGTTCAACCTCCTGTCGAACGCGCTCAAGTTCACTGAGGCGGGGCGGATCACGCTCGGCGGATCGACGGTCGATTGCGCCGAGGGCAGGCGCGTGCGCATCGCCGTCAGCGATACGGGAATCGGGATTGCGGCCGACAAGATCGAGGACGTGTTCGAATCCTTCCGCCAGGCCGACGCCAGCACCACGCGACGCTTCGGCGGGACCGGGCTGGGGCTCGCGATCTGCCGCAATCTCGCGCGCGCAATGGGAGGGGATGTCCATGCCGAAAGCGTGCTCGGCGAAGGGACGACGTTCACAATTGACCTGCCGCTGGTCGAATCGGCGCTGGCGGCGTGTGCCGTCGAACGTGCCGACGCCGAATCGAGCGCCGCGCTGCTGATCGTCGATCGCAACCCGATCACCCGGTCGATGCTCCGCGCGCTGCTCGAGGAGCGCGCCGGGAGCGTCGCGTTTGCGGCGTCGCTCGCCGAAGCGGCCGAACATCTGGCGGGCGGCAGCATCGCGCTCGCGCTGATCGACGAGGCGACCGCCCGCGCGGAAGGCGAGGGCTGGTCGGCGGCCCTCCGGACGGTCGTCGAAGCCGCCGGCACGACTGCCGGAACCGCGATTCTCTGGCACCGGCCCGAAGGCGAGGAAGCCGAAACGCTACGGGTGAGCGGGATCGGCCAGGTGATCGCCAAGCCGATCGCCGGCCCGGCGCTGCGCGACGCGCTCTATCCGCCCGACGCGCCGAACCGAGACGATCCGCCCGACAGCGACCTTGTGTCAGACGCCGCTTAAGTCGATAGAGTGCGGCAAAATGAATCTGCAAACGAAACGAACCGCAACTTGCGCGGAATGCCGATGAACGTGCTCTTCATCGAAGATGATCCGATGAATCGGCGTGTCGTCAAGGACATGCTCGACGTCGCCGGTGCGCGCCTGGCCGAAGCCGACAGTGCGGAACGTGGCCTGGCCCTGGTCGACGAAAGCGATTTTGACGTCGTGCTGGTCGATCTTCGTATGCCGGGCATGGACGGATTCGAAGCGATTCGCCGGATTCGCGCGCGCGACGATGCCAAGGCGAAGCTGCCGATCATCGTCGTCACGGCCGACACCGCGGTCGATCTGCGCGAGCGCTGTCTCGCGATCGGCGCCGACGAGGTGCTGTTCAAGCCGGTGGCGATGGATTCGCTGTTCGACGCGATTGGCCGCCAGCTCGCGCGCGACGCCGAAAACGGCGGGATGATCGGCTGATCTTGCTAGCCGTTCGCGACAAAAAGCTGGAGGCCCGAGCCGGAATCGAACCGGCGTGCAAGGATTTGCAGTCCTCTGCGTAACCACTCCGCCATCGGGCCGGAAGCGGGGCAGATGCGCGGGGGCGCGGGCCGTGTCAACCGCCGAACGCGAAAATTGCCGCTGGCACGCTTGGCGGGGCAGGGGTGTCACGATAGAAGCCGGCAAGGCAACAAGTGTATTGCATGACTATAACAGTTGTGCGACAGAGGCAGGCAAGATGACTCAGGCGACAATCGATCCGGCTCAATTCGAGAAGATGCGCGATGCGATGGTGGCGAGCCAGCTGCGCACCAACGCGGTCAACGACCCGCGCGTGGTGGCGGCGATGGCGCGGGTGCCGCGCGAGGCGTTCCTTCCCGAATCGCAGCGCGGGCTCGCCTATCGCGACACCGCGGTGCCGCTCGCGCACGGCCGCGCCGCCAACTTGCCGATCGCGACGGGCAAGCTGCTGACCCAGGCGCGGATTCGCCCGGTCGATCATGTGCTGCTGGTCGGTGCGGCGGGGGGCTATGCCGCCGCGGTGCTGGCGCTGCTCGCCGCCGATGTGGTCGCGGTCGAGAGCGATCCGGCGCTTCTCGCCATCGCCGGCCCGGCGCTCAAGCCCTATGCCAACGTCTCGCTGGTCGAGGGCGACCTCATCGCCGGGGCGCCGGCGGGCGCGCCGTATGACCTCATGATGATCGACGGGGCGGTCGAACGGATTCCCGACGCCCTGATCGCTCAGGTCAAGCCGGGCGGCCGTGTCGTCGCCGGGCTGATCGACCGCGGCGTCACCCGGCTCGCGTCGGGCGTCCGGACCGAGGGCGGATTCGGCCTGTCGGCCTTCGCCGACGTGGATTGCGTCGCGCTTCCCGGCTTCGCGCGCCCCAAGGCCTTCACCTTCTGATAGAGAGATACGAGACGCCGCCTATGATTCGACACCTCGTTCTCGGCGGCGCCGCGATGGCGACGGTTCTGGCGTCGCCGGCAATGGCCGACACGCTGCAACAGGCCTTGCTCCAAGCCTATAAGAGCAATCCGACGATCACCGGGCAGCGCGCCGGGCTGCGCGCGACCGACGAGACGGTGCCGCTCGCCCGCGCCAACGGCTTGCCGCAGGTCAACGTCAACGGCGACTATACCGAGAACCTGGTGGTCAGCTCGAACAACTACGTCTCGCCGGCGCGGCAGGTGGACGCCACCGCGCAGGTGTCGCTGCCGCTCTATTCGGGCGGCGCGGTGCGCAATGCGGTCAAGGCGGCGAAGACCCGCGTCGAGGCGGGCCGCGCCAACCTGCGCGAGACCGAGGCCGATCTCTTCACTCAGGTCGTCGCCGCCTATATGGACGTGATCCGCGACGAGGCGATCGTCGGGCTCAACCAGCAGAACGTCCATGTGCTGGAGGTCAACCTCAAGGCGACCAACGATCGCTTTCAGGTCGGCGACCTCACGCGCACCGACGTCGCGCAGTCGCAGGCGCGGCTCGCGCAGGCGCGGAGCGACCTTGAGACCGCGCAATCGAACCTGATCGCCAGCCGCGAGAATTACGTCCGTCTCGTCGGCACCCCGCCGGGCGAGCTCGAACCGCCGCCGGCGCTCCCGCTGCTGCCGCGCAGCCCCGGCGAGGCGGTCGAGATCGCGCTTTCGGACAATCCGACGCTGCTCGCGGCGAAGAAGGTCAGCGAAGCCTATGGCTACGACGTCAGGGTGGCGCGCGCCGACCGGCTGCCCAAGCTGAGCCTCGTCGCCCAAGGCCAATATTACAACTACCTGAACTCGCTGCAGTCGGTCGGTGCCGGCGGCGTGCCGCAATCGGGCACCGCGGCCCAGGCCGGCGTGCAATTGACCATCCCGATCTTCCAGGGCGGGCGCCCGGCGGCGGAGGTGCGTCAGGCGCAGGCCTTTCAAAGCCAGGCGATCGAGCAGGCGACCGGGGCCGAGCGTCAGGTGATCGACGACGCACGCTCGAACTTCGCCGCGTGGCAGGCTGCCGAGCAAGTGATCAAGTCCTCGCAGGTCGCGGTCGATGCCAACCAGCTCTCATTGCAGGGGGTGCGCGCGGAGAACAGCGTCGGCAACCGCACGATTCTCGACATCCTCAATGCCGAGCAGGAACTGCTCAATTCGCAGGTGACGCTGGTGACCGCGCAGCGCGACGCCTATGTCGCCGGCTTCGCGCTGCTCGCCTCGATGGGCCACGCCGAGGCGCGAGACCTCGGACTCGACGGGGGAGCGCTCTACAACCCCTTGGCCAATTACAATCGCGTCCACCACAAGATCTGGGATTGGGACGAGGATCCGAAGCCGCGGCCGATCGCCACCAGCACGGCCGATACGCCGCCGCAGGGCGCCGAGGTGCATTCCTCCGCGGTGCCTGCGCTCGACACGCCTGTTGACAGCACCCCGCCAAATCCGTCAGTTACGGCCGGTTGAGGTCGCTAACCGTAATGCGGACGAGGTTGCCGATGGGGGACGTGAGCGCCGAGCCGTCGATGGAGGACATCCTGTCCTCGATCAAGCGCATCATTGCTGAAGAAGGCGAGGCGGCGCCACCGCCGCGCGTCAAGAAGCCGGTCAAGCCCGCGGCGCTTGCGCAGCGCGCGCCCGCCGCGTCGATCGCCGAGGCGAACGACGACGATGATGACGACGAAATCCTGGAGCTGAGCGATCCCGTGCCCGCGTCCAAGCCCAATCTCGCGCCGCGTAGCGGCGACACGATCCTGTCCAATCAGACCGCCGAGGCGAGCCGCGGCGCGCTCGAGGCGCTGTCGCGGCTGGTCGTGAAGCCCGAGGTCGAGGGCGGCGATACGCTCGAAGGATTGGTGCGCGAAATGCTGCGGCCGATGTTGCGCGAGTGGCTCGACACCCACTTGCCCGAAATGGTCGAGCAAATGGTCTCGCGCGAGATCGCCCGGATCACCAGCCAGGCCGGCTGACGCAAGGTGCGGGGCCGGCGGCTCGGCCGCGTCGCGGCGTTGCTGCCGGCTCTTGCCCTTTCCGCTGCGAGCGGACCTTCGCTCCCGCCGCTTCCCGATCCGTTCGCCGCGCCGCCCAACGGCGCGGTCGAGACCTTGCTGCGCCAGGCGCAATTCGGCGCGCCCGGCGCCGATGCCGCGATCCGGCGCTGGCTCGCCGCTCATCCTCAGGGCGCGAAGGCCGATCGCGCGGCGCTGTGGCACCGGCTGTGTGGCGATTACGGCGTCCACGGCTGGTACGCGGCGGCGCTCCGCGCCTGTTCGGCCGAAGGGGGTGTCGCGCCCAAGGGCGAGGCCGACGACGACATCGCCATGGCCAGGATCCTGCAGGGACTCCCGCCGATCCGCGCGATCGGCGCGGCGCGGGTGCCGCTCGTCGCCAACAAGCTCGGCAGCCGTAGTGCGAGCGTCACCGTCAACGGTTTCACGCTGCCGTGGTTCGTCGACAGCGGCGCCGAAGTTTCGGTCGTCTCGCAATCGGTCGCCGACCGCATCAAGGTGCGGATGCTGCCCGGCAGCGTCCAGGTCGGCACCACCACCGCGCCGGTGCGCGGCCGGATGGGCGTGGTCGACATGCTGACGATCGGCTCCGCCTCGGTCGAGAACCTGCCGGTGCTGGTGCTGCCCGACGCGCAGCTGACGATCGCCGGCATCGCCACCATTCCGGCGATCCTCGGCCTGCCCGCGCTGGTTGCCTTCCACCGTGTCGCCTGGCTCGATCGCGGCGGCGAGCTGGCGCTGGGTAATGCCGCGCCGTCGGTTCCGGCCGGCGCGCCCCGGCTCTACTGGCACGAGGAAGGGGTGGGCGTTCCGATTGCGACCGCGCGCGGCACTCGCGGCGCGCATCTCGATACCGGCGCCAACGCCAGCTACCTGCGCGCGCCCGGCCATGCGCTGCTCAGCCGCGCCGAGGAGGGCTCCGCCGCGACTCACGACCGGCGGATCGGCGGCGCCGGCGGCGTGGTGCAGGCGCGTCAGAAGGTCCTGCCGAAACTGACGCTGAAGGTGGCAGGCGTGCCGGTGACGCTGACCGACGTCTCGATCGTCGAGCAGGATCGCGAAGGCGCCGCGCGGCTCGGCGACGACGTCATCGCTCAGCTCGGTGCGCTGACGCTCGATTTCGACGCGATGCGCGTCGCCGCCGCGCCGGCCGCCGGCTGAGCCCGGTCATCTGACGTTCAGCAAGCGCTCCATAGCTTTTGCGCTCCCGATTCATCACAGCGGAGGTGCATGATGCGCTTGATGTCGAAGGTTCTGGTCGGCGGGCTCGCCACCGTCGCGCTGGCGGGAACTGCGGTCGCCGCCGAGCACGCGGTCCACACGATGAACGTCGCGTTGCCCGACGGTTCGGTGGCCAAGGTGCGCTATGTCGGGGACCAGGCGCCCGAGGTGCGCATCGTGCCGGTCGCGGTGCGCGCGATGCCGGTGGTGATGGTCGATCCGGCCTTTGCCGCGTTCGACCGCATGTTCGCCGCGATGGATGCCCAGACCGACGCGATGATGCGCCAGGCGGCGATGCTCGCCCGGATGCCCGCGGCGAACGCGCCGCTCCAGCACGCCGACCTGCAAAAGCTTCCTGCCGGCACCGTCAGCTATTCCTACGTCTCGACGACGAGCAGCAACGGCTGCACCCAGACCGTGCGGATGACCTCCGACGGATCGAGCCAGCAGCCGCAGGTGATCCGCACCAGCGCCGGCAAGTGCGACGGCGCCAAGGCCATCCCGGCGGTCGCCGACAGCGCGGCGCCGGCCAAGCCGGTCCATGCCGTCGACACCAAGCCCGCTGCCAAGCCGATTGATCCCGACACGATCTGAACGCTATCGGAGCACCCCTAATCCGTTCGTGCTGAGCCTGTCGAAGCACCGTTCTTCTTCCTACATGCGAAGAAGAGCAGCCCTTCGACAAGCTCAGGGCGAACGGGTGTCATGAGCTGACCCGACTCTCCCCCTCCGCGCCCGCTTTTCCTTTTGCGCCGCGCTCGCTAAGGCCGCTGGCATGAGCGAGCTCCCCAAAACCTTCGACCCCGCAGCCATCGAAAAGCGCTGGTACGCGCATTGGGAGGAGACCGGCGAGTTCCATCCCGACCGCCCCGGCGCAGAGCCCTGGACGATCGTCAACCCGCCGCCCAATGTGACGGGCAGCCTTCATATCGGCCACGCGCTCGACAACACGCTGCAGGACATCCTCGTCCGCCACGCGCGCCTTCAGGGCAAAGATGCGCTCTGGGTGGTCGGCACCGACCACGCCGGCATCGCCACGCAAATGGTCGTCGAGCGCCAGATGGCGCTCAGGCAGGACAAGCGCACCAACTACAGCCGCGATGAATTCGTCGAGAAGGTCTGGCAATGGAAAGCGGAGAGCGGCGGCCAGATCACCCGGCAGCTCCGCCGTCTCGGCTGCTCGATGGACTGGGCCAACGAGCGGTTCACGATGGACGAGGGCTTCTCGAAGGCGGTCCTCAAGGTGTTCGTCGATCTCTATAACCAGGGCCTGCTCTACCGCGACAAGCGTCTCGTCAACTGGGATCCCGGCCTCGGCACCGCGATCAGCGATCTCGAGGTCGAGACGCGCGAGGTGCAGGGCAAGTTCTGGCACCTGCGCTATCCGCTGGAGGACGGCATGGGCTTCATCTCGGTCGCCACGACGCGCCCCGAGACGATGCTCGCCGACATGGCGGTCGCGGTGAACCCGGATGACGCGCGCTACACGGATCTGATCGGCAAATATGTCCGCTTGCCGATCACCGGGCGCCCGATCCCGATCATCGCCGACGACCATGCCGATCCCGAGCTCGGTTCGGGCGCGGTCAAGATCACGCCCGGACACGATTTCAACGACTTCGAGGTCGGAGTTCGCGCAGGCGTCAAGCCCGCCGACATGCTCAACATGCTCGACGCCCAGGCGCACGTCGCCCAGACCTCAGACGGCCGGATTCCCGAGAAGCTGATCGGCCTCGACCGCTTCGCGGCGCGCGCGCGCGTCGTCGCGATACTCGAGGAGACCGGTTATCTCGAGCGAGTCGAGGACCGCGTCATCCAGACCCCCTATGGCGACCGCTCGGGCGTGGTGATCGAGCCGTGGCTGACCGACCAATGGTATGTCGACGCCGAAACGCTGGCGAAGCCCGCGATCGAGGCGGTGCGCTCGGGCGCGATCAAGATCGTGCCCAAGACGTGGGAGAAGACCTTCTTCAACTGGATGGAGAACATCCAGCCGTGGTGCGTCAGCCGCCAGCTTTGGTGGGGGCACCGGATTCCGGCGTGGTATGCGGAGGACGGCCGTATCTTCGTCGCCGAAACCGAGGAGGAAGCGCAGGCCGAGGCCGGCGAAGGCGTCCCGCTCCGCCGCGACGAGGACGTCCTCGACACCTGGTTCTCCTCCGCGCTGTGGCCTTTCGCGACGATGGGCTGGCCGGAAGCGGGCAACCATTCGCCGTTCGCTTCGAGCGAAGTCGAGAAGCCTTCTTCCGACGACGGTGTCTCGACTTCGCTCGACACGAACGGGAAAAAACCGGTCCGCTCCCAGCTCAACGGCCGCTATCCCAACGACGTGCTCATCTCGGGTTTCGACATCCTGTTCTTCTGGGATGCCCGGATGATGATGCAGGGTTTGCATTTCATGGGAGATGTGCCCTTCAAGACCTTGTATCTCCACGGCCTTGTCCGCGCATCGGACGGGCAGAAGATGTCGAAGTCGAAGGGCAACACGGTCGATCCGCTCGGCCTCATAGACACCTACGGCGCCGACGCGCTGCGCTTCTTCATGGCGGCGATGGAGAGCCAGGGCCGCGACATCAAGATGGATGAAAGCCGCGTCGCCGGCTATCGCAACTTCGCGACCAAGTTGTGGAACGCCGCGCGCTTCTGTCAGGCGAACGGCATCGGCGCCAGCACCACGCTCGACGCGCCCGAGGCCAGCCTCGCCGTCAACAAGTGGATCATCGCCGAGACGGTGCAGACGATCCAGGCGGTCGACCTCGCGCTCGCCGACCTGCGCTTCGACGGCGCCGCCAACGCGATCTACCAGTTCGTCTGGAGCCGCTTCTGCGACTGGTATCTGGAGCTCATCAAGCCTGTCCTCAATGAGGACGAAGTGGCGCAACCCACGTCCGTTCGGGCTGAGCTTGTCGAAGCCGGAAAGAGCGCCCTTGGACAGGTTCAGGGCGAACGCGGTGCGGCAATCGAAACCCGCGCCGTCGCCGGCTGGGTGCTCGACCAGATCCTCGTCCTGCTCCACCCCTTCATGCCGTTCATCACCGAGGAATTGTGGCACGCCCTTGGTGAACGCGACCACGACCTGATCGTGGCGCACTGGCCCAACGCCGACGCCCACTCGATCGACATGGAGGCGGTGCAGGAGATCGACTGGCTGATCCGGCTCGTTTCCGAACTGCGCACCGCACGCACCGAACTCAACGTGTCTCCCGGCGCGCGGCTGCCGCTCCATGCCCGCGATGCGTCCCCCGGCACGCTGGCCCGGCTCGACCGGCAAGCGACCGCACTCGGCCGCCTTGCCCGCACCGATGTCGTCGCCGGAGATGCCCCCGCGGGCGGCGCAGCGCAGTTGGTGGTCGACGAGGCGACCTTCGTCCTTCCGCTCGCCGGCGTCATCGACCTCGACGCCGAGCGGGCGCGTCTGACCAAGGCGATCGCCGCCGCCGAAAAGGAACGCGATTCGCTCGCCGCCCGCCTCGCCAACGCCAATTTCGTCGAGCGCGCCAAGCCCGAGGCGGTCGAGAAGGCCCGCGCCGACCACGCCGACAAGGCCGCCGAAGCCGAACGCCTCCAGGCCGCGCTGGCGCGGCTCGGGTAATCGCTACCCCTTCATCGTACACCTGTTCCCCCCGCGAAAGCGGGCGGCCAGGGTTCGAAGCGCAACGCTCCCCATCGCGGATTCCCGCTTGCGGAGAACCGCCGGTCGGCGGCTCGCACCCACTTTCCTACAAGCCAGTGTTCTGCTAATGTTCCTCGACAACGCTCTTTGACATCGCGAATATCGACACCTCATGTGCGGGAAAGGCGGCCCATCGCGCGTGTCGGGGAATGACCTTTGTGACCTTTCGCGCCGGTCGCCCGCCGGTCAGGCCGGCACCATCACCCGAATCGCGCCCGCCGCGACATGCGCCGTCACCGGGGTCTTGGCCAGCACCTCGCCGTCGATCGAGATCGGCAGCGGCGGCTCGGTCGCGACGTGCAGGCTTGTGCCGGAGAACTCCACCGTATCGTCGTGCCGCGCGTCGAGCCGCAACATGCTCGCCGCCCAGTTCCGCAGCAGCCGGCGCTTGAACGGGCCCGTCACCGCCTGGACGACGATCTCGCCCGAATCGACTCGCGCGGCATCGACCACTTCGGTCCCGCCCTGGAAGCTGCCGTTCGAGATGCGGACTTCCAGCGCGCGCAGCCGCTTCTCCGCGCGGCCGTCATCGACGATCAGCGTGAACGGCCGGAACCGCGCATATTCCAGCGCCGCCCAGCCCATATAGCCGACGCGGCCAAGGATGCGCTTCAGCCCGTGCGGCACCGTCTCGGCGATTTGCGGGCTGATGCCGATCGCGGCGCAATTGGCGAAATAGTCCTGGTCGATCATGCCGAGGTCGATCCGCTTGAGCCGCCCCGAAGCGATCACCTCGACCGCGCCCGCGATATCGAGCGGTATGCCGAGCGAGCGCGCGAAACTGTTGGCGGTGCCGAGCGGCAGCACGGCCAGCGCGGTATCGGTGCCGACGAGGGCATCGACGAGCCCGCTGATCGTCCCGTCGCCGCCGCCGAGGATCATCAGGTCGGGTTTGGCGGCAAGCGCGCGCTTCATCGTCGCGTCGAGCTCGGCGGGATCGCGGACCGCATGGGCATCGACCGCGAACGGCAGCCGTTCCAGTGCGGCGCAGGCTTCGGCGAACTGGTCGCGCCCTTTGCGCGACTGCGCATTGACGATCATCGTCGCCGTTCGGATGGTCATGCGCGGGCTCGCTCCTTGTTGCGGCCGATTTTACGGGCGCCTCGACGCTTGCACCACCGGCGGTTGCACCCCAATGAATGGGCATGAGCCGCTATCCCGCCCTCCGCCTCCGCCGCACCCGAGCCAATGCCTGGAGCCGCCGCCTCCACGCCGAAACGGTCCTCACCCCCGCCGACCTCATCTGGCCGCTGTTCGTCGTCGAAGGGGAGGGGGTCGAGCAGCCGATCGCCAGCCTGCCCGGCGTGTCGCGCTGGTCGGTCGACGGCATCGTCGCGAAGGGCCGCGAGGCGCGCGACCTCGGCATCCCGTGCGTGGCGCTGTTCCCCTACACCCAGCCCGACCGCCGCAGCGACGACGGGCGCGAGGCGCTCAACCCCGACAATCTGATGTGCCAGGCGATTCAGGCGCTGAAGGACACGGTGCCCGAAATCGGCGTCCTGACCGACGTCGCGCTCGACCCCTACACCAGCCACGGTCACGACGGCCTGCTCGACGAGACGGGCTACGTCCTCAACGACGCCACCGCCGAGGTGCTGGTCGGTCAAGCCCTCAACCAGGCGCGCGCCGGCGCCGACATCATCGCGCCCAGCGACATGATGGACGGCCGCGTCGGCCTGATCCGCGAGGCGCTGGAGGGCGAGGGCTTCGTCAACGTCCAGATCATGTCCTACGCCGCCAAATACGCCAGCGGCTTCTACGGTCCGTTCCGCGATGCGGTCGGCAGTCGCGGACTGCTGAAGGGTGACAAGAAGACCTACCAGATGGACGCCGCCAACTGGCAGGAGGCGCTGCGCGAGGTCGAGCTCGACTTGGACGAGGGCGCGGACAGCGTGATGGTCAAGCCGGGCCTGCCCTATCTCGACATCGTCACGCGTGTGAAGGAACGCTTCGAAGTCCCTGTATTCGCGTATCAAGTGTCGGGCGAATATGCGATGATCGAGGCTGCCGCGGCGTGCGGCGCGGGGGATCGCGACGCGCTGGTGCTCGAAACGCTGCTGGCGTTCAAGCGCGCCGGCTGCTCGGGCGTCCTCACCTATCACGCCGCGCACGCCGCTCGGCTGCTCGCGAGGTGATCGAGACCGAGCGCCTCGTCCTGCGCGGCTGGACCGATCGTGACCGGCCGGTCTTCCACGCGCAATGCAGCGACCCTGAGGTGATGCGCTATCTCGGTGGGCCGCAGAGCCGCGCCGAGACCGACGCCGCGCTTGACCGGCAGCGCGGCTATCTCGACAGCCACGGCTATTGCTTCTGGGCGGTCGAGCGGCGCGCCGACGCTGCATTGCTCGGCTTCTGCGGGCTCAAGCCCGGTGCGGCGGGCACCCCGATCGAAGGCGAGGTGGAGATCGGCTGGCGCTTCGGCTGTGACTTCTGGGGGCAAGGCTATGCCCGCGAAGCCGCCGCGGCGAGCCTTGGATGGGGCTGGCGGCATCTCGACGCGCCGACCATCGCGGCGATCACCGTCGCCGCCAATACCCGCAGCTGGGGCCTGATGGAGCGGCTCGGCATGGCGCGAGTGGCCGGCGGCGACTTCGACCATCCCGCGGTTCCCGACGGCAGTCCGCTGAAGCGCCACATCCTGTACCGCATCGAGCGCCCGGCCTAATGGGTCCGCTGCCTCACCGCCGCTTTGCGGACTCGCCGCTCAGCCGGAGTCGCTGCGGCTGACGAACTTGTTGAAACGGCTCACCTCGCCGTCGGAGGTCTTGTCCTGGTGCAGGAAGGCCAGGTCGTTTTCGTCGAAGGTGCGGAAGAAGGTGTCCCAGTCGATATGCTCCAGGGCATCGTCGTTCTCGCCGCCCGGGTCGTCGAAATCGACACGCAGGATACCGCCACCCTGCTTGTGGCCCTTGGCGTTGACGCGCGCGGGCGCGCCGTCGCGGTCCTCGATCCAGCGGCGGATGGCATCGTGATCGGTGGTCTTGGTCGCGCTTGTCATGACGGGTTCCGTTCTTGTGCCGGTTCGGCCTGTCATGACCAACTCGTGCGGACCGGCTCTGTTCCGAAGGCTTGGACATGTCTCAGAAGACCAGCGCCATCTGCCCCGCCGCCGCCTCCGCGGTATCGAAATTGGACAGCGTCACGCCAAGCAGGCGGATGCCGGTGCGCGGAGGATAGATCGTCCGCACCAGCTCGATCGCCACGCGGCGCAGCGTCTCGCGCTCGGTGACCGGCGCAGCCAGCGTGCGGCTGCGGGTGACGATGCGGAAATCGGCGAACTTGATCTTGGTCGTGACGGTGCGTCCATGCATGTCCGCCTTCTCGCACCACGCCCATACCGCGTCGGCCTGACCCAGCACGCCGGCCTCGATGTCCGTCGCGGCGGTGAGGTCGATCGAGAACGTCGTTTCCGAACCCGACGACTTGCGCGCGCGGTGCGGTGAGACGGGGCGGTGATCCTCACCCTGCGCGATCGCATGATACCAGCGTCCCGCCTTGCCGAACCGCGCCTCCAGATACGCGATGTCCTGCGCGCGCAGGTCCGCCCCGGTGAAGATGCCGAGGCCGTTCAGCTTCGCTGCGGTCTTGGGACCTATGCCGTGAAACCGTCCGACCTCCAGCATCGCGACGACCGCGGGGCCGCGCGCAGGCGTGATGACGCACTGGCCGTCGGGCTTGTTCATGTCCGAGGCAAGCTTGGCGAGCAGCTTGTTGTACGAAATGCCCGCCGAGGCGGTGAGTCCCGTCTCGGCACGGATGCGTCCGCGGATTTCCTCTGCGGTGGCGGTCGCGGAGGGGAGGCCACGCCGGTTGGCCGTCACGTCGAGATAGGCTTCGTCAAGCGACAGCGGCTCGATCAGGTCGGTGTAATCGGCGAAGATCGCGCGGATCTGGCGCGACACCTCCCGATAGACGTCGAAGCGCGGACGGACGAAGATCAGCTCCGGGCACAGCCGCGCCGCGGTGAGCGACGGCATCGCCGAGCGCACCCCGAATCGCCGCGCCTCGTAGCTCGCCGCCGCGACGACGCCGCGCCCGCTCGACCCGCCGACCGCCACCGGCCGTCCGCGCAGCTCGGGCGCGTCGCGCTGCTCGACCGACGCGAAGAAGGCGTCCATGTCGACATGGATGATCTTGCGCACGTCCACGGCGGAACAGGATAAGAACAATCCATGCCGCTGTCACCTCGTCTTCGCGAGCGCCTCGACGCGATGGGCGTCTTCCGGAGCGGCGTCAAATGCCCGCGCCAGCGCCTCCGCTACCGTCTCGGCGCTATAGGGTTTGGACAGCACCCCAAATTCCGAGCGCGCGCCTTCGATCAGTTCCAGGCTGTAGCCGCTGGTCAGCAGGATCGGCAGGTCGGGATGTTGCGCCGCGATCCTGCGCGCGAGTTGTACGCCGCTGATGCCCGGCATCATCACGTCGGAAAAAACCATGTCGACCCGCGCGTCGCCAAGGACCTTCAGCGCTTCTTCGGCCGAGCCGACCGCGATCACGCGATAATCGAGTGCAGTCAGCAGGTCCTCGGCGAAGTCGCGGACTCGGTCGTTGTCCTCGACCAGCAACACGACGCGCCGGTTCCCGCTATCCGCCGCGGCGGCAGCACGGCGGACCGGCGGCCTGACTTCGCCTTCGGCGCGGGGCAGCAGGACGCGGATAATCGTGCCTTCGCCCGGCGCCGATTCGATTTCCGCCCGACCGCCCGATTGCGCGGCAAAGCCGTGGATCTGCGACAAGCCGAGGCCGGTGCCTTTGCCGACGGGCTTTGTCGTGAAGAACGGCTCGAACGCGCGGCTCAGCACCTCCTCGGTCATGCCCGGTCCGGTGTCGCAGACAGCGATGCAGACCTTGTCGCCATCGGACGAAGGCACATTGCTCGTCGAAATGCGGATCGTTCCCCCGTCGGGCATCGCGTCCCGCGCGTTGATCGCTGCGTTGAGCAGGGCCGTCTCGAGCTGCGTCAAATCGACCTTGACCGGCCACAGGTCGCCCGCGCTTTCGAGCCGCACCGCGATCGCTCCGCCGATCGTACGGGCGAGCATGTCGACGAAGGCATCCAGCCTGATGTTGAGGTCGATGACCTCGGGCTTCAGTGCCTGGCGACGGCCGAACGACAGCAGATGGCTGGTGAGTTCGGCCGCGCGGTCGGCGGTCTCGGCGATGCTCGCGGCGTAGCGGCGGCGGCGGTCGGGGGCGAGATCCTCGCGCTGGAGCAACTCGGCGGCGCCGCGAATCACCGTGATCATGTTGTTGAAGTCGTGGGCGATGCCACCGGTCAGCTCGCCCAGCGCCTGCAGCTTTTGCGCCTGGAACAGAGCCTCGCGCGCATGTTCGAGCTGCTTCTGCGCGTCCTTGCGATCGGTGATGTCGCGGGTGATCTTGGCGAACCCGACGTGCCTGCCCGCCTCGTCGAAGATCGGGTCGAGTACGACATGGGCCCAGAAGCGGCTGCCGTCCTTGCGCAGCCGCCACGCCTCGCTTTCGTACTTGCCGCGGCTGAGCGCGGTCGCCAGCGCGAGCGCGGGCACGCCGGCCTTGCGGTCCTCGGGCGTGTAGAAGCGCGAGAAGTGCTGCCCGACGATCTCCGCTTCGGTATAGCCCTTGATCGCCTCGGCGCCCGCGTTCCAGTTGCGGATGTAACCGTCGGTGTCGAGCATGTAGATCGCGTATTCGGTGACCGAATTGACCAGCAGCTGAAAACGCCGCTCGGCGAGATGCGCATCGAATTGCGATTGTTCGACCATGGAGCTCCCGTGGCGGCGAAATCCGGGCGAACGTCCCTTTTATGCCGATCAGTCTGCTTGGCAAGTCGGACGGCGAATCGCATTAACTTCGGTCAACTGGCCGAAAGGGCAGTCCCGAAAGAAGCCGCTGCGTCAGTGGATTTTCTGGATCTGTGGTTCGATGCGGAGCGTCACGACATCGACTCCCGGCCGGCGTGTCGCGGCGAACAGGATCGCCTCGGCGACATCCGCAGGAGCGAGCATCCGGTGTTCCTCGACCTGTGCAGCGCGCTCCTCGGGCGAGCAGGGCTGCATCGCAGTGCCGATCGCGCCGGGTTCGATCAGCGTGAGGCGGATATGTTCGGGCATCAGTTCCTTGCGCAACGTCTCGGCGAACGACGCCACACCGCCCTTGGCTGCGTTATAGACGCTCTCGCCGACGGCCTTGATATGGACGCTGATCGAGCCGACCAGGATGACCGTCCCGTCCTCGATGCCGGCCGCGCGAATCCGCTCGATCGCACCGCGCGTGCAGGCGACGTAGCTCGATAGGTTGCTTTCGATCACATAACGCCAGCCGGCGTCGTCCATCTCCATCAGCGGGCCCGAGCCGACACCGGCGCAGGCAATGAGCATATCGAGGCCACCCAGCCATTCGTCGGCGCTCGCGAACATGCGCGCGATCCCCGCCGGCTCCGAAAGGTCGCTCGCCACCGCCGCGGCCTGGCCGGGCCCGTCGCGGAGCCGCTCGGCGATGTTTCGCGGATCGGCTTCTTCCCGATCGGCGATAAGGACGCGCGCGCCTTCGGCGACCATGCACCCAGCCACCGCGCGGCCGACGCCGCCGGCGCCGCCAGTGATCAAAATCCGCTTTCCGCTCAATTTCGGCGCGCCGGCAGTCATGGGTGGGCCTTTCTCGCAGCGGTCTGCCGCGGCGATTTCCAATGTTCGCTGAACTCCCGCGGGCGATGCTCGTTGCACATCAATGAGGGATATTTCGCCCGCATGGCGCGAACGAGACAATCAGCCGATGGACGGGAGATCGCACGCGAGGACGGCCGACATCTCCGGCGTGAGCCCGTTCGTCGTCGCGCTGCACAAGGAGCTTTCCGGCGGCGCGATGCGCACCCTGGCCAGCTTCGCGCTCGGCGGTCTTGCGGTCGAAATCGCGTCGGGCGCCGGTTCGCTCTGGGCGCTGGTGCGCCGGCCAAGGCGCGGCGGCCTCGCGCTAAGGCTTGCCTATGTGCCGGGCGGCGACCTGCGTTGCCGCACGCGGAAAGGCGAGCCCGGCGAGGTGCTGGGAGTGGTAGTGGAGAGCGCGATCGGCCGGCACGACATCAGCCTCAGGACTTTCGGCTACGACCTTCATATGTTGCGCGCGACGGTGCGCCTCACACCCTCGGTGCCGCTGCTCGTGCCGTTCATTCCGCGCGACCTCTACCCGCTCGGTGAGGGCGACGATCCTGCGGCGGCACGCGGGCGAGTCGAGGCGGCACAGCGTGGACTCAACGGCGGCTATCTCTACTTTCATCTCGACGAGCCGGCGTTCGGCAATGTGCTCTATTTCCAGAACCTGACCGCGCTCAACGCCTATTTCCGCGCGACCGGCACCAAACCCGACGGCGCGGTCGGCGGCGAATGGCCCGAGCTCGGCTACCTGCTGCCGACGCCGCGGCAGAGCCCGAGCCCGCCGGTCGATCCGCTGCCGGCGAACGAGGGGGTGACGCTGTCGGACGCGTTCCTGGTCGTGCGCGATTCGACCGCCCCCGACGAAAGCGAATCGGCGCGTCAGTTCCTGCAGATGCTGGGCGCCGCCTACACCGCGATTGATCATCCGCCGGTCCACTATCACGACTGGATCGCGCGCGCCGACCGGACGCTCGTCGATCTCGACCACGCGCCCGAGGCGACGACGAAGCACTACGGCCGCCGTTATGCACATCCCTATACGGCGAGCGAATATCCCGACAGCATGGTCCAGCTGTCGCTGATGGCGGCGATGCGCGATTATGCCCACTGGCGCGGCAAGCCGATCGCGCTCGACGCCGAGTTCATGAAGGGCCTGGGCAAGTTCTACGATGCGAAGCTCGGAGCAATCCGCCGCTACCTGCCCGATGTCGGCGACGACAAGAACGCCGACGCGGTCGATTCCTGGTATCTCTATCACCCGCTGATGAACCTCGGCCGATTGGCGCTCGCTGGCGATGAGGAAGCGCGCGCGCTGCTCTTCAAGTCGATCGACTTCGGCATCAAGGCTGCGCACCATTTCGATTACAAATGGCCGATCCAGTACGATGTCACCGATTTTTCGGTGATCACCGAGACGGCCAACGACGGACGCGGGCAGACCGATGTCGGCGGCATGTACGCATGGGTGATGCTGCAGGCTTACGATCTGACTCGTGAGGAACGGTTTCTCCACGAGGCGCAGGCGGCGATCGACGCCGCGAAGGGCATGCGCTTCAACCTCAACTATCAGGCCAATCTCACCGCCTGGGGCGCCGCCGCTTGCCTCAGGCTGTGGCGGATCAGCAACGACGTGCGCTACCTCGAGCAGAGCTATGTCTATCTGGCGAGCTTCTTCCATAATTGCGTGCTGTGGGAATCGGAGATTGCGGGAGCCGCGCACTATGGCGTGTTCCTCGGCCCGAGCTGCCTTCAGGACGCCCCCTATATGGCAATTTACGAATGTTTCGACAGCTTCGCCGCGTTCGAATACCTCCTGAAGGAAAGCGGACCTGAGCTGGAGCCCGCAGCGCGGGTGCTGGTCGGCGAATTCTGCAAATATGCGGTCGATCGCGCCTGGTATTATTATCCCGACGTGCTGCCGAACGATCTGCTCGCGACGCAGAACCGCAACGGCCATATCGACCGCAAGCTCTCGTTCCCGCTCGAGGACCTTTATGTCGATGGTCAGCCTGCCGGACAGGTAGGGCAGGAGATTTATGGCGCAGGCGCGGCGTTCATCTTTGCCACGCGCGCGTTCCACAATATCGGTGATGCCCCGTTCCGCCTGTTCTCGGACCTATTCATCCTGTCGAGTGAGCGCACCGGCGAGCGCGCGATGGCGCTGCGCCTCGATGGCGGCGACAATTGCACCGCCAACCTGCGCGTGGTGCGGCTGAAGCGCCGCAAACTGCCTCGCATCACGCTGGCGAACGGCAAGGGAGAGAAACTGAAGCCGGAGAATGCCTCGAGCGACCGGATCGATTTCGAAGTGCCGGCGAGCGGGAGGCTGATTCTCGCCTGGGACTAACCGGGGCCCGAACGCGTTACGAAACCTCGGCCTTGCGCAGCAGCGGGTCAAGGACGGCGCGCTCGCGTTCGATCTGCGCGCGCATTTCGACGCGGATTTCTGCCGAGGCTTCGCAATAGCCCGGCCAGTCCTTCTTCGCCGCGTCGAGCGACCAGCGCGCGACGTGCTGCGACGAACGGCTGCGCGCGGCAGCCATGTCGGCGCGCAGCCGCGCCAGGCTGTCTGCCTCGCCGCCGGTCGCGCGGTTCAGCAGGAACGGGACGATCTGCTGTTCGATCAGCCGCATTCGCCGTCCGCTCGCGCGGCTCAGCCGCAGGCGGATCGCGGCGAGATCGGGGTCGGGCGCAGCGGCCGAAGTCGCCGCCTCCAGCCGGGCGATCTCGCCGAGCAGCTCGGCATGGACATCCTGCAATTGCAACCGAAGTGTCATCGTCGCATGGCTTACGAGCTGGGCAATGGCGCGGCAATTGCGGAGTGGCTCCCCTTCGCGAACGATTTTCGAACGGCCTGCATAGAGAACCGTGAAGAGATACACCACACGTACCGCTTGGCGACGGAGCCACCGCTTTCCACGGAAATTGTTTCTCGATCGGCAAACATGGACTGAGCAGCAGTCGCCGTCCGTGACAGGCAAGGTAATATTTGGTTTCGATGCTGGACGTATCACCCGGCGTTCGACGCGTTCGCCCGATCAGCGAGAGCAGCGCATCTGGCCATGAGTTCTTCGAACGGAGCCGCTTCGTCGAGTAGCAATCCGTCCTCGACCATCTTGGCATAGTCCGTCGCGAGGCGTTGCAGGGCCTCGCCATGCGGAACGAGCGCCAGTGCGCCAGTGACTGCAGCGGCATAGTCGATCGTGGCGCCTGTTTCGTCCTTCTCGGTGAAAAATATCTGTTTATGACGCGCAACTTCCGCGGCCAGCGGGGCATCGGCCAGCGCACGGGCGGCGATGCCGGCGTCATCCAAACGAACCAGGTCATACCAATGTCGCGCAAACCGTTCGCCGCCGCGGAACCTGCCCTGCTTGCAGAAGACGTGAATGGCGGTCGCCTTTTCCCAGAAGGTGCGCTCGGCCAGCATGACACGCGGACGAGCGGTCGGAAAGTTGAGCTCAGGCAAGCTTTCGGCCGCGTCGCAAACGATCTCGCGACGTTCTGCCGGCTCCCCGGTGGATCGTGCACCGAACTCAAGCCGCACGCGCGGTTCAACGTAGCCGGTGCCCTCTGCGACTGCCGCATATTCGATCACGAGTGTGGCGTTGTCGCGAACCTCGGTTTTGGCCTTTAATTTGTCGGCTGCGATAGCGCGGTTGAAAATCGGCACCACATCCGTCTCGACCCACCGCTGCAGGCGGTCTCTGATCTGTTTGGTCCACGCCCTTTGCTGATTGTTGGACGCCGGTAGCCCCTCCTTGCCGGTGGCAATTAAGTCGGAGGCGATGGCGCGGATATCGTAGGTGAGGTCGATATCCTCGGAAAACCGCGCGATCGCACCATAGGCCTTGGACAGCGATGTCCCGCCCTTGAACACGAGATGCTCGTCGTACGCCGAGGCTCCGAGAACCGCCAAGGCCCAGACGACCATGACGTCCTTCTCCAGCAGATGAGGTGGCCGACCGGTGGCCGCGGCCGCATAGCCGAGCGCCTCGCGACGCTCTTCCGGTCCAAGCGCCAGGAAGGCGCTACTCACGCCGCCAGCTCGCTTGCCCGCTGCGCCACCCAGGACGGCAGCCGCATGCTCACCTTCTGGACGGCGTCAATCGCAGTCCGCGGCAGGACATGCTTGAGCTTCGTGACCAATGTCTCCGAACGCTCCGGACCGAGCCAGGCAAGCGCGCGGATAACTTCGCCGGCAGGCTCGCGGGCCAGCGTCAATTGCCAGGCGGGAGCATGGCGGAGCTCGACCTTGAGCTTGCCCACTTCAAGCGTCCGGCTCGGACCCGAAGTGAGATAGACGCTGCGCATCGGCACCTGCGTCGTCAGCCCGAGCGCATTGGCCGCGGCGGCGCCATGCGAGGCGACGGTTTCGCCCCGCGCTTCGGCAATCGCTTCGACAAGACGATCGGTCGCCGGCGGCCGCTTGCCAAAGCGCGTCTCAAGCGGGCGCACATAGATGCCGCGGCCGACGCGCAGCAGGGCTCCGCGGCGGGTCAGACGCGAAAGGGCTTGATCGACAGCATAGCGCGACCCCAGCCCAAGCAATTGCTTGGCAAAGATCGGCTCGCCTTCGGGCAGCGCTTCGGCGCGGGACAGGATCTCTTCGCTTAACGTCGGCATGCGGGTGCTCCTGTCAGGAATATAAGCGCGTTTCTGACAGTCTTCAATGAAGAGGCCGTGAATGTCGGCCCCACTCGCCAACCTGCACGAGGGTGAGAACGTGAGGACGGTGGAACACCAGTGAAGACCATAAAGCGAGAGGAGCGGCTCAGCTCGTGTTCTGCCGGGAAACTGGATTTTCTCGTGTGTCGTCCACTTGGAATTTTGGGCTCTGCTCGACCGCGGCTGCGCGCGACTGGCCTGAAATGCGCCTTCTATGCCTCGGCGAGATGGCTCTGGCATTGAAAACCGCACACCACCATGCAGCCCCCTGTTGAAAACGACAAGCAGGAGCAACGAGTTGTCAAGACAAAGAAGTGCAGCGAGACGGTTTGGTCGGCGTAGCATGAACGATATGAAAGTCGTCATGCGCGAGGCGGTGCTGTACGCGCGCGTTTCAACACCAGAGCAGCAGCGGGAGGGGTATTCGATCCCGGCACAGATCAGACTGCTCGAAGACTATGCCGTATTGAACGGCATCCACATCGTCAGCTCGCACATCGATGTGGAGACAGCTCGCAAGAGCGGGCGGACGGCTTTCGGTGAGATGCTCCGCTATCTGCGCAAGCGCCCACAGGTCCGCATCCTGCTCGTGGAAAAGACCGACCGTCTGTACCGGAATCTCAAGGACTGGGCGATCATCGACGAGCTTGGTCTCGAGATTCACTTCGTCAAGGAGAATGCGGTGATGTCGCAGGACTGCCGCTCCTCCGAGAAGTTCGTGCACGGCATCAAGGTGCTAATGGCCAAAGCTTACATCGACAATCTCTCGGAGGAGACTCGCAAGGGTATGCGGGAGAAAGCGCAGCAGGGGATTTGGCCGAGCGTCGCACCGATCGGCTACCTCAATGTCGTCGATCCAGCGGGACGGCGGACAATCGCGATCGATCCGGAACAGGGCCCGCTCGTCGCCCGATTATTCGACTGGTACAGCACCGGCGCATATTCGGTGAAGTCGCTCACGGCCAAGGCGCGTCAGGCCGGCCTTCGATATCGCAAGAGCGGCAAGCCGATTGGCACGGCGACCGTGCACAACATGCTGCGCAACCGGATATATACCGGCCGATTCGATTGGCTGGACACGACATATGATGGTGTCCATGAGCCCTTGACGTCATCTGCGCTTTGGGAGGCTGTGCAGAACCTGCTCGACGGGCGCAACCATGCCAATGTCCATACTCTGAAGGGAGGCTTCCCTTTTCACGGCCTGGTCAAATGCGGTCATTGCGAATGTTCGCTGGTCTGCGAGATCAAGAAGGGCCGGTATATTTATTACCATTGCTCCGGCTATCGAGGGAAATGCCCTGAGCCATTTCTTCGCCAAGAGAAGTTGGAGGAACGCTTCGTCAAACTTCTCCAGCGGTTTCGCTGCAGTCCAGGCGATTTTGCACGGTTGCAGAGAGCAGTTCTATCGCATGATGTGCAGCCGACGTCGGGAGAGGCCGGAAAGATCCGGCGGATGCGGGTAGGGGCGCTGGCCGAGAACAGCATTGCCCTTCTCGATATGGTGCGTACGGCGCATCTCGTTCTCCCCAGCCTGCCCATTGCGCTGAAGCGCCAACTGCTTGCGCTTGTGCTGGCGGACTG
The DNA here is from genome assembly GCA_035776635.1 of Sphingomonas sp. Taxonomy (GTDB): domain Bacteria; phylum Pseudomonadota; class Alphaproteobacteria; order Sphingomonadales; family Sphingomonadaceae; genus Sphingomonas. Next base: position 46,188 of record DASTWI010000047.1, read on the forward strand.
CTCCTGGGCCAACGATGAGCTGACCGCGACGTTCAATGCACCTTTCGACCAGTTCGCCGATTATATCACTGGAAATCATTACAGCACAGGCGAGGGCTATGACGGAAATGCTGGCGAGCGGGCTGTGCCGCTTCGCTTGGTGGCGGCCCTTGCGCAGCCGGATGAAGGTACCGGGCAGCTCATTGCGCGCTATAATGCGATAGCCCGGCTCCAGGCGGAGGAAGCGGAAAGAAACCGGCGCATGAGGCGACCGATCGCTGCATAACCTCGCAATGCTCCTCAAGACTTTGCCCTTTCCGTCGTACTTGGCGAGGGCGGGAAGCGCTGGAGAGCAAGTCGGCGGTGTTTGTGGAAAGCGCCGTATATCCCGATCGCAGTTCCGGAGATGACCGGTCGAGCTGACGTCAGCATGGAACCCGCCATCGCGGCCAGTGGCGCTGGGGGGGGAGAGAATTGGAGGGCCCATTTAGATGGGTTCCCATTCGTCTTGTTCGCGGCATTATCCCGCTTCGGGAGACGAGAGACTGGGTCCGCAAAAGCTGATCATCCTGCGTGCGGCAACTTCGCGCCCTAATCTCGGACGTTAGCGATCATTCTTGCAAGGCCGAAAGCGGACATCAGTTTGCTGGAGCTGGAATGGCTGCGATGTCGGACGATCCGGAACGGCTCCTTTCAGGAGCGTCAGTCCGGATAGCGGCCATTACCGCAAGCCTCAGTCTCGGCGCCCGCGCCTCTATATGAGCCGTCTTCGACGATTGCGCCCACTTGACGCGCTCAGGCAAGACCACCGGAAGAGACGGCGCTTCCCGCAGACACGTCGTTCGAATAATGCAATGCTCGCCCACGGGGAGGAAATAATGCTGTCCGGCTTTCGCTTCATTCATGCCGCCGACCTGCACCTCGACAGCCCCTTGCTCGGGCTAGCGGGCAAGTCGGCCGAGTTTGCCGCAAGGGTCCAGTCTGCATCGCGCGAGGCGTTCGACAATCTCGTCGCCTTGGCAATCGAGGAACAGTGCCGCTTCGTATTGCTTGCCGGCGACATCTTCGACGGCGAGTTGCGAAACTTCCAGACCGGACTTTACTTTCTCGACGGTATGCGTCGATTGGGCGAGGCCGGTATCGACGTGTTCATGGTGCTGGGCAATCACGACTCGGCCAATCGGTTTGCCGACAAGCTTGCGCTCACGGCAAACGTCCATCTCTTCCCCAAGGCGAAGGCCGGCTCGAAGACGCTCGACGATATCGGCGTCGTCGTTCACGGTCGAAGCTTTCCGCGCTGGGACATGGACGAGGACATGGCCCGCGACTATCCGCCAGCCGTGCCAGCGCTGTTCAACGTCGGCCTACTCCACACCGCCTGCGCTGGTAGCGAGGGCCCGCATGCGCGCTATGCCCCGTGCACGCTCGAGCAGCTCGCCAATCACGGCTACGACTATTGGGCGCTTGGGCACATCCACGCCCACGTCGTGCTGAGCGATGACCCCTTCGTCGTCTATCCTGGCAATCTCCAAGGCCGGCATCCGCGCGAAGAAGGGCCCAAAGGCGCCGTCCTGGTGCATGTCGCGGATGGCGCCGTCGCCGCGCTCGAGCATCGCCCGCTCGATGCCGTCCGGTGGGTGGCGCTCTCCGTCGATATATCGGGATGCGCGACCCGTACCGACATGCTCGATATGATACGCGACCAAATTCGCGGGCGCTGTCTCGACGCGGGCGAACGCCCGGTTGCCCTGCGTCTTGCGTTGGCCGGCACCTCCTCGCTGCACGGCACCCTGCATCTCGACGCGGCTACACTGCGCGAGGATATCGAAGCGCTGCTCGCGACGCTTTCGCACGAGGTGTGGCTGGAGAAGCTAGTCCTTGCGACCGAGCCGCCGCCGCTCGCCGAATCGATCGACCCCAGCATCGCCGGACGGATTGACCGGGAGGTGCAACATCTGGCTGCCGACGGCCACATCGCCGCGGCGCTGGAAGAGCGCTTGGTGGAGATCCGCACCAAGCTGCCTGCAGGCTCCCATGCCGACGCATTTCTCGAGCAGATGCGCACGGAAATTCCGGCGCGCGCCGCGGCGCTTGCCCGCAGCCTGATCAGCGAGGCCGAGCATGCGTCTGACTGAGCTGACGATCGAAAATTACGGCTGCTATGATCGCCGAACGCTGACCATCCCTGAAGAAGCTGGCCTGACGATAATCTATGGGCCCAACGAGGCCGGTAAGAGTACCTGTCTTGAGGCGATCAGCGACTTCCTCTTCACGATCCCCAAGAATACGCCCCGCGGCAACCTGTTCGGCTATGACGGGATGCGTCTCGGCGCATCGATGCGCATGACCGACGGCAAGCTGATCACGCTGCGGCGCCGTAAAGGAAATGGCAAAACGCTGATCGATGCTAACGGCTGCGCGTTGGATGAGGACGCGCTCGCCCCGATCCTCGGCGCCATTACCCGCGAGCGTTTCACAACGCTGTTCGGGCTTGATCATGAAAGTCTGCGTACCGGGGGCGACCGGCTGCTCCTCGCCGAAGGCGATATCGGACGCCTGATCGTCGAAGCTGGCGGCGGCCTGCGCACCTTGGTCCAGCGGCTCGAGGCGCTCGATGTTGAGGCGAACGCGCTTTTCACCAAGACCCGCGCCGGCTCGCGCGCCTTCTACCAGGGGCTAGCGGCCTATGAGGAGGCGGACAAGTTCGTCCGAGCCAACCAGCTGTCGCGCGACGCTTATGAGCAGACCCGCAAGGCAGCCGACAAAGCGGCGCAGGCCGCGCAAACACTGCGCGAGGAGCGCCGTCGGCTCGCCACCAATGTTGCGGGCCTCGAGCGGATCCTGAGGGTTGCGCCGCACCTGCGCGAGCGCGAGCAGCTGCTGAAAGAGCTCGCTGCCTATGCCGATGCGGCCGACTATTCGGCGGACTTTTCGACGCGCGCGCGCGTGGCGCTCGCGCAGCAGGAAGAGGCGGGCAATGCGTTGGAGATGGCCATCCAGCGGCGCGACAAGCTTACGGCACGGATTGCCAGCCTGCCCGTATCGCAGCCACTTGCCGTAGCCGAGAAGGACATTCGCGCGGTGAGTGAGCGGGCGCTCCATGTCGCCAAGGGGCGGAGCGATCGTGCCAATCGCCAGCGCGAGATAGATGAGGGCGAAGCGCAGCTCGCCGGCCTACGGCGCATGCTGGAGGCCGATCAGGATGCGGACCTCGCCGAAAAGCTTCCCGAGCCCGCCGCAATCGAAAAGGTGCGCGCGCTTGCGGCGGAGGCGATCGAGCGTGCGCCATCACTCACCGCTGCCGAGCGCCGCGTCGCCGAACTGACCGACAACCTGACCACCATCGATGGGCGGATCGCCGCCGCCAAAGGCGAGGGGTTCGACACGCCCCTGGACATCGCCGCCTCGCAGTTCGCCAGTCTAGCGGCACAAAAGGCAGGGCTAGAGGCGCGTCAGCGGAGCGCGGATGCCGCTGCGGCCCGGCTGCGCGACGCACTGGCCGCCCTCGATTGCGCGAGCGCGGCGGCGCTGGCGGACATCCGATCCCCCGCACCGGAGCTGGTCCGCTCCGAGCAGGCGGCGCGCGAGGCGATCAAGACACAACAGGTCGAGCAGCAGCGCCTGATGCGGGAAGCCGCGGCCGAGATCGAAGCCGGAGAGGCTGAGATCGCTTCGCTTCAGGATTCGGGCCGCATAGCGACGCAATCGGCCATCTTCGAGGCGCGCACGCGCAGGACCGCGTTGTGGGCGCCGATCCGCACCGCTTTCATCGAAGGCCAGACAGAGGGAACGTCCGAAGCCAGGGGCGAGGCCGCTACGACGTTCGAAGCGCACATCGCCGATGCCGACGATCTGGCGGACCGGCGCGCCGATGGAGCCGAACGCGCCGCATCCTTGATCGAGGCCGAGCGACGGGTGGCTCGGGCGAAGGAAAAGCTCCGGATTGCCGAGCGCGAGCTGGCCGCGCTCGACGACCAGGTGCGGGACCGGGAAGCGGCCTTCGCCGCCGATTACCCGATCACTGCGCAGCACGCGACATTGGCCGGGCTGCTCGCCTTTGCTGAACGTCGTAACCAGCTGCTGGAACTCGCTGAGGGGCTCGCCGTCCAGACCGACGAGATTGCGGTCGATGCCGCCCAACTTGGCCCCACAATCGAATTGCTCGAACTCGCCGAGTCACGGCTCGGCCTTCCACCCAGCGCAGGGTTCGCGGCGCGCGTCCAGGCCTTGCAGGCAGCGCTGGCGCGCCATGAGGCGACGCGCAGCGACTATCAGCGCGATTGCCGCGAGCGCGACGTCCTAGCCCGCCAGCTGAAGACCGCGACCGCCGAGCGCGACGGCCTGCGACGCGAGCAGGTCGCATGGGAGGACGCATGGCCCACAGCGGTTGCGGCGCTCGGCCTGCCCGCGATCACGACGCCGCAGAGCGCGAGTGCGATCACGACCGAATGGGCGGGTGCACGGGGCATCCTCACCGCCATAGCCCAGACCCGACAGCGCCTGACCCGGATGGACGAGGACGAGGCCGACCTGGCGGGAGATGTCGCGACCTTAGCGAAACGGCTGGAGATCGAGATTCCTTCTGACCCAGTGGCGGGTGCGAAGATGCTGCAGGATCATTGGAACGCCAATGAGGCTGTGCGCGTGCAACATGATAGCGTCGCGCCCGACCTTGAAGAGGCCAAGGTCGAGGTGGAGATTGGCGAGCGCACGCTGGCCGAGGCCCAAGAGGCCCTCGTCGGTCTAGCGCAGGGCGCTGGCCTGATGCCCAGCGGCCTCAAGGCCGCGGCCGACCGGCAGGACGAGCGTGATCAATTCGCGGCGCGGCTGGAACAGGTCGAGCGTACCGCGATGGAGGCCGGAGATCGCCTGTCCATCGCCGAGCTCATCGAGCAATGGGCGGCGCGCGATCTCGATGCCTTACGCGCCAGCCTGCAGGAGGCGCAGGCACGTTCCACCGAGATCGACGCCGAACTAGAAGCGGCGATCCTTGCCGAAAAGGATGCACGCGATGGGCTGGCAGCGTTCACCAGCGAATCCCAGGTGAACCGCGCGATGGTCGAACGGGAAAGCGCCAGCGCCCGGATGCATCTGGCGCTCGAACGTTATCTCGAGCTGAGCCTTGCCCGCGATCTCGTGACGGCCGCGGTGGCGAGGATCCGGGCCGAGCAGCAGGATCCGCTCATCGCACGGGCTGGCGCATTGTTCGCGGCCACCACCCGCGGGGAGTTTGCCGGAATCGAAACCGATATCGACGAGAAGGGACAGCCGATCGTCGTCGGCCGCCGGGCGAGCGGTGGCGCTGCGACTGTGGCGACAATGAGCGACGGTACCCGCGACCAGCTCTTTTTGGCCTTTCGGCTGGCGAGTCTCGAGAACTACGCAACTGTGACCGAACCGCTGCCATTCATCGCAGACGATATCCTTGTCCACTTCGACGATACCCGTACCCAGGCTACGCTCGAGTTGCTCGCGAGCTTTGGCCAATCAAACCAGGTGCTGCTCTTTACCCATCACCGCAGCGTCCGGGATGCCGGTGCCGCCCTTGCGCAGGAAGGAGGTGCGAATATCGTTGAGCTCGAGCATCGGTCGTGATGCGCGCACACTGGTTCCGGTTGAATCCTCGTCTCGGGCGGCCAGCTTCGTCGTCGGGGTCCTTGTTCGCGGAAAGCGCAACATTTGCCTTCTTTCTTGAGGCTGCGCCTCGGACGATTCGGCTGCCGATCGGGCCCGCTACAATCGTTCGTAGGGGAATTGGTTCTTGATGTTCGCGTTGAAAAAGACGCCTTGGGATGGTGCGGCCATCATGGCATCGTAGAGCACAGCGGGCACGTTGAAATATTGATATAGTCCGGTCTTGTGGAACTCGATTTCCAGCGTTTCGCTGGAACCATCATAGCCCACTGAGGCAATGGTGCTAGAACTGACGGGCTGACGCTCCATTATGTTTTCTCCTGTTTGGTTTCCTGCCCCCATTTGGGATCCTGGGATCGCCAGGCTGCGGCCAATCGCTCATAGTCTTCTTGTGTACGGGCCTTGGCCCAGGCCGCGCTGACCTTCGGGTCTTCGCTCGAAGGCCGTTCACCCTCAGGCGGCAAGTTGATCCGGCATCGGATCGGAAGTCGGGCCGCTTCGCCCATGATTAGGGCTTCGCCTGTCCGCAGCACCGGCAGGGTGTCCACCAAACCCGTCAGGCTGTCGGGGAGCGCCGCTTTCACCTTGGTTTGGTCAGCACTGTTGGACAGGCGCAGGGCAAATAAGGTGCCGCATTGCGACAGGATGGTCTCGTCAATCTCGGAAGGACGCTGACTAACGATCATCGCGCCGACGCCGAACTTGCGCCCTTCCTTGACGATGCGCTGGACCATGTCGCGCGCCGGATTGTCGCTATCCTTCCCCAGATAGCGATGGGCTTCTTCCATCACGACAAGCTCGGGCCGGTTCCGCCCACCCTCGGGCAGGCTCCGCCCCCAGAACATCGCTTCATAGGTGATGTTGAGAATGCCACCGATAAGCCGCACGAGCACCTGGCTTGGCACGCCGGAGAGATCGAGCACAGTAATCGGCTTGTCATGGCCGAACCAGGCCTCGAGCAGCTCGGGCAAATCCTTGAGAGCTTTGCCCTCCAGGTTGGGCTCCCAGGCGCCGGGATGCAGCATGAAATCATATTGGCGATCGAGCAGGCGCGAGCGCATCTGCGTGAGCTGTCGCTTGATGCCGAGCACGCCGGTTTGATTTATATATGGTGCGGCGCTCCCGACGCCTGGCACCTGATAGCGCGGCAGCTTCAGCGTAGCGGCATCGCCAGCATCTTCGAGCGCAGGATTGGTGCGCTCCTTGTCGGCCCAGGTCTTGTATTCCGGTTCGACAAGGTCCGCCCAAAGCTTTTTGATGCTGAACGGAAGCGGCGTGTTGATAGTGAGCGCGTTGACGTCGACGCCAGCTACACCCTCAGCGACGGACAGCTTGGCCGCCTGAATTTTGTCGAGCACGCCCGTGTAGGCCGCCTCGTTCATGGGCCCCATCAGGAAGTCGAGCAGGGCCTGCGTATCAAGCGCCCAATAGGGAACGTGCAGCGGTTGTTCGTCCTCGGACGGATTGACGCGAAACACCTGCGCCGCGGACTTCAGCGCGTCGCCATACTCGCCATGAATGTCGAGGAGCAGGATACGCGCGCTTGCGCAGCGCTTGCCGCCACCCGAGTGGCAGACCGACCGCAATAGGCTCGAGATGGTGGTGGACTTACCGGAACCCGTCGAGCCCAGCACCGCGCTGTGCCGCGTCACCAGCCGGTCGAGATCAATACGTACCGGGATGCTCTCGGCGCCGGCCAGTCGGCCGATCGTGATCTGGCCTTCTTCCTGCACGCCATAAATGCGCCCAAGATCCTGCTCGGCAACGAGGTGAACCTCATCATTTATGCCAGGATATTGGCTGATGCCACGCTCGAAGCTCGTCTCGACGATTTCGCCGACGAGCTGGACGGTCATCCAACTCTCACCGCGCTGGCGCGCGTCGACCAGCGTCTCCGGCGTCGCCTGCGCGCCGACTTCCGAGATCACGCCGTAGAGATCGTGGTAGCCTTGCGGGATACGGACGAAGCTGCCGACTTGTGCGACGCGGTAGCTGCGACCGTCGATGATCGCGATTCCCGATGCGATGGATTCGGCCTGACGCACACTGACGGTGGAGCCGGCGACGCTTCCGACGCGGCCGAGAAAGGTCGGGCTCGTCACGCGCCCGCCGCCGCCGCCGCGATCGTCGCCGTGGGAGCGGCGGCAGCGGAAGTTGTTTCAAATGCCTGAGGCGACCGCGAATTTGCGAAGAAGCGCGCAAATTCCTCGATGGCGCCGAGCTTGAATTCGGCCTTTCCGCCCGCTGCAGGCGGCGCCCAATAGCTGTTCCGTATCGGCCCCCAGTCCTTAGTGGGGAGCTCGCCCGGCGCCTGCCATTCCGCTGCGACGCCACTGATCACCGCCTTGTCGCGGGCATAGACACTAAAGTTCGGCCGCCGTGACGCAAGCTCGGTCGCGCAGACCTCCTTATCCAGCGTCTGGAACTGGAAAGCGAAGACGCTTGCCGCGGGATTGGCCGCCAAGGCTTCGTCGATGCGTGCTGCGATGTGGGCGTCGGCGTAGGAGAACCCGATCGAAAGGAGCAACGTGTCTTCGGTGGCAAGGAAAGCGCGCAGCCGATCAAGCAGCGCCGCATAGGGCGCTTTCTGTGTCTGATCGTATTTCAGATGCTCTGGAAAGATGAGATGGGTTGCATCCGGCTGCCCCGTGCGGACTACCTCGCCGTGTTCGTTCGCCTTCCAGCCGAGCGATCCGTGGATCTTCCACAGGCGTGTCCAGCGCGCCGAAAACTGGTCGCCCGAAACTGAGGCAGGATCGAAAAAGGCTTCGCGCGCGCCGACGAATCCGTCGAAGTACGGCGCGCGCACTCGTTCAAACGCTTCCTCGAACAGAAGGTCGTAATTGGTGGTGAAGATCTCCACGGCGTGAGTTCGCGGCGCCCCGGTGATCCAGCTCACCAACTCGCTATAGGCGGTGGTTCCGATAGGCAGGCGAGCTTGAACAACTCGGCCGATCTCGATGCAGATCGCCTCTGCCATTGCGCGATATCCGTCGCCATCCAGATCATGGACCTTGGTCACCCCGATAACGGTGCTGAGTGAGCGAATGCGCGACAGAAGGGTTTCGATATCGTGTTTCGCGAGATCGGTCTTCAATCCGGCAATCTGCGCACCGTACTTAGGCTCGATCGCGCTTAGTACCTGCTCCGTCAGGCCGACGACCGCGGGAATCAAGGGGCGCGTTCCGTCTGCGCGAGCCATGCCTGCCGGCGCGCCGGCGCCGATCAAAAGCCCAACGCGCTTCCTCCCCTGCGCGATAATCGTGCGCAGCGATGCCATATATTGGTCAGGGTTGTGAAAACTGATGCTCAAGCGCGCCCCCCTTGGTTTCGCCCGCCCCTAAGTACAACTGTCGCGACCTCGTAGCGCGGGTCAATGATATTGACGCAATGTCCTATGAATGCGCCAATTTTTTTCGTCTCCGATGCGGCTGTAAACCTAGACCGACGGGAGGAACGGCGGACGGTCAACGCGATGGGTTGGTATCCGGTAGAACCTAACATGCGGTTATGTCGCCTTCCATACCGCTGCTGATCGAGACCTGGGCCAGCTAACGGTCTGGTTTCCGCCTTTGGCGGAGTTCCGCGCATCCGAATGTCGGCCTACCTCTTTTGTGCGCTCGAAACCTCACGTCGATCTTTCGGGCTGATAGCTGATTTCCTGAAAGCGGACGCGAACATCTCACGGGTCGATTTGGGCAGCGGACCGGCATAGTCATCAGGCGGCCCGCGCGTCGGTTGCGGGGGGAGAGGCGGCCCAGGCTGGCAGTTGATCGCAATCAGTGAGCTCGGCGCGGAGCATTCCATCATAGACTTCGGGAAACAGCCGGGCGGCGGCGTCCCAGATCGGATGACCGGCGGCAATCTGCGGCGCTTCAGCGCGTGCCTTGGCGAGCGCGTTCTGAAGGGAGGGTCGTTCTAGCCAATGCCGTGCAGCGGTTGAGGCCAGCATCGTCTCGAGGAGGTCGGCGTAGCGCTTGAAGAGTTCGGCCGAGAGTCGGGCATTGAGCATCGCGACTAAAGCGCCGTCACCTTTGTAGCGTGTTACGTAGACATGATCGTGGCCGGTCTCAGCACTGCGCTGGATCGAGAACAGCATAGCCATGAGATCGAGGAAATGGGGCCGGCCGTGCCGTAGATATTGTCGATACCAGGCGTCCTTCCAGCCAGAGATGCGGGGCACAAACATCCGGATCGAGTCCCAGCAGGGGCCGAACAGATTCTCGACCGGAGCATCCTCGAAGTCGAACGGCGCGCCGATCGCCAGCCGGTCGATCCATTTGGCGCGCCCGATCGCGCAATAATCGAGCAGCTTCTTGGTCCGTCGATCCTCGAGAAACATCGATCGGCCATTACCGCGGTTGAGGCTAGCGAGCGCCGCAAGCTGCGGCTTGAGCCAACCGCCGTCGCTTTCGAGATTGCAGGAAAGTATGAGCTCGCCGCGCTCGCTCGAGGCGGCAAGGGCGGCCGCGTCGAACACGAAAGCATTGCCGCGCTGAAGTGTGATCACGTCGCGAAAGCCCTGCGGCAACTCACCGACCAGTTCGCTGAATACCCAAATGAGCGAGACGCCTTCGCGTCGATAATGGAGATGCCGCGCCGCAATCTCGAACGCGAACGGCTTAGACAGCTGCACCTCGATCGCGAATTTGCCGACGCCCTCCAACTCGACATATACATCGGGGTAGCGGCCGCGCTCCTCGATAGAGGGCTTGAGATACTGGTCGACCGTGACCTTGGTCGCGCGCGGGTCGGTTCGGAGGGCGTCGGCGATGGTGTCGCACATCCAGCGATGACGGGCGCATTCCTGCTGGCCCTTATATTGCGCCGCGCGCGCGTCATCGGGGATCAGCGGTTTGCCCTGATACCAAGGGCAGTCAGGCTCTGCGTCGGCATAGTGGGCGAAGAGCGGGACATTTCCGGCAGCTGTCGCCTGCGCCTTGATATAGACTGGACTTTTGCACAACAGGCACCGCGCAAGCGGCCGGTCGGGCGCGCTGCTTCGTCGTAAGTTGATCTCACCGCGAAGGTGCTCCCACGCGCCCGGCTCCATCGCCATCAGTGCATCGACCGTGAGTTCGCCGCGCGGCGCTTCGAAAACTGCGGACTGGACCGTGCGCTGTCGTTGCATCTCGCATTTCCAACTGCTGGTTGGGGTTATCCTTCGGGCGTGGCGACTCATCAACATTGTTCAATATTTGTTCTCATGTGGTGCAAGCTGTGTCAAACTCACGAGGATTCACGCTATGATCTGCCTCTGTGCATAATTGCAGTGTTCCGGTGCTCAGCTTTGTGAAGGAAGTTGGTGACGATGGCGGAGCGTACGACCCCGGAGAGAAAGTGGGACTACTATGCCCGGCAGAGCGGCGTGGCGAAGCAGCGTGCTATGGATCGGCTCGCGGTCGTCAATCAGGTCGAGGCGCTGGTGGAGGCGGGTATGACCAAATCCGCCGCGGTCGCTGCGCTCGCCAGTCTTGGCAACGCCAGCGCCGCGAGCATCTGGAATTGGCTGGGTGCGGTGTCGGGCATCAGCCGTCATGACCGGCTCGCCTATCTCGTGCCGCGCTTCAAAGGGGGCGGGCGCCCGGCTGCAATCGAAGGCAGTCTGCTGGACCGATTGGCGGCAGACTATCTGCGCCCCGAACGGCCCAGCTGGGCCGATTGCGTGCGGCGGGTGCAGGCGCATGCTATGAGACGCGGAATTGCTCTTCCGCATGCGCGCACTCTCTGGCGGCGCCTCTGCAAAACCTACGATCGACCGACAATGGCGCTGCATCGTTGCGACCAGCTGCCACGCTGGCTGGTCAGGCGCCTCTCGGCGAACGACCGCTGAGGTGTGCCTTCGCAATGTCCGCTTCTAAACCCGTGGCATTCGAAAGCGGCTCGTCAGCAACCGTTTAGAGTTTCGGACGCCGCGAGGCGTCGGAAAGTCGGCGGTGCCCGAACCCGCGGGCCGCAGGCGGTGGTCTATGGCGATTTCGATTTCGGGCAGTGCGTTGGCGAACTTGGAAACGCCTGACGTCTCATCTGTGCAGGGCGGGAGCTACTTCGGTCCGGTGCTTCATCGCGAGCGTCCTGCGCCAGCAATTGCGCAGGTCCGCGCGGCGCGCAGGAAAGCGTTCCTCCGTGAAGTCCGCCGAGGCGAGGCGATCGATCCGGAAATGCCGGAAGTCCTGCCGCAATTCGCACCATGCAGCGAGCATGCGCACGGTCTCGAAATAGCCGATCATCACCGGCCAGATCGTCCGTTCGCTCGTGCGACCCTGTTCGTCGCGATAGGAAATGTGCATCTTGCACCCGCCGTGGATCGCTGCACGCACCTTCGCCATGTCGACCCGGTCGGGTTCGCTTACGCGGCGCGGCGGCGAGCCGCTCGCGGGCTCCTCGACGAAGGGCCGTAGCCGCTCGGGCACGGCGGCTTCGATCTTGGCGACAAGATCGCGCGCCGCCTGCGCCAGTACCGTATCACCGCGAGCAGCGACCCACTGCGCGCCCAGCACCGCGGCCTCGATCTCGTCAGGGGTAAGCATCAGCGGCGGCATGTCGAAATCGCCATCGAGCACATAGCCGATCCCCGCTTCACCACGGATCGGCACGTGCTGGCCGATAAGATCAGCGACATCGCGATAGACCGTGCGTTTCGACACCTCGAGTTCCGCCGCGATCGCATCGGCTGTCACTGGCCGGCGCGTACGGCGCATGACCTGGATGATTTGAAAGAGGCGGTCGGCGCGGCGCATGATCCTTTGTATACCGCCCCACCCTGCTGACAACATGCTGTCAGCAGCACCTCTCTACAAATCTCCGCGGAGCGCGAAACCATCGCGCCGCAACGCAGGAGATATTTCGATGATCACGCTTTACCACTCGCCCCGGTCACGTTCGACCCGTATCCTCTGGCTGCTCGAGGAACTGGGGGCGCCCTACGAGGTCCGTCAGGTTTCGATTTTTCGTCCGATGAGTGGCGAAGGCGCGCCGGATCCCGCCAACCCTCACCCGAACAAGCGCGTGCCGGCGATCGTCCACGATGGCGAACTGGTCGCTGAATCAGTGGCGATCGTATTGTACCTGACCGACGCCTTTCCCGCAGCGGGCCTCGGCCCGGCGGCAGGTGAAGTCGACCGTGGCACCTACCTCACCTGGCTCGCCTGGTATGCCGCCGAAATGGAACCGGCGATGTTCGCGGCGATGGGCGGCGAGCTGGGCGGTAATCCGATGAAGCAGCGCAACTACGATGCCGTGATCGCGCGGATTCAAGGTGCGCTGGCCAAAGCCCCCTTTCTTATGGGCGAAGCCTTCACGGGCGCTGACCTGCTGGTCTCAAGCGCCGTCAACTTCGCGCGCCAGGCATTCCCCGAAAGCGCCCTGCTCGACGCTTATGTGGAGCGTTGCAAGGCCCGCCCGGCCATGCAGCGGGCAATCGCGCTCGATGAAACTGCCGGCGCCCGCGAAGCGGCATGAATCTCCGGCCCTGCGATTCGGCGCGATGTCGTTTTGCAGGGCCGACCGGCCCCTGTCGCTGAACGAGCGGCCGGTTCCGCAGCGCGAGTTTTGGCCCGCGAATGGCAACTTTGTTGGCGTCTGCTGACCGGAGCGTTAGTTCAAACGAACGACGGCTTCACCCGTTTTCGCACCTAGAACCGGACAGACGGCAAACGGCCCATAAGCGGCGCGGCAGGAGAGCACTCCGGCGTGATCGAGCCCCGGACGAGAACCAGCTAAACCCCGGATCGGATTCGAACCGACGGCATGGCAAAAACACCAAAAAAACATCTAGATACGAACTTCCAAAAAGCAGGGAAATCGACCATCTAACCCCAAGCCGCTGGAAACACGAGTGTTTTCCTTGCTTAGATAACGGTGGCTCCCCGGGCCGGATTCGAACCAGCGACCGATCGGTTAACAGCCGATTGCTCTACCACTGAGCTACCGGGGAATGCCGTGGTGCGGGACAGCGATGCCCCGCGAGAGGCGCGCCTATAGCAGCGGCATTTCGGCCCACGCAAGACCCTTCGGCTCCCGGTTCACTGACTCTTGGGCGATTCCCCGGGCTTGGTTTCGACGTCGGTCAGGATCAGGCGCGCCCCGCGCTGGTAGGTGAGCCAGTGCCACAGCCATTGCAGGCTGACGAGCATACGCTTCTCGAACCCGACCAGCAGGACGACATGGATGATCGCCCAGAGGATCCAGGCGAACCAGCCCTTGATCTGTCGCTTGCCGAAATCGAATACCGCCGCGCTTCGCCCGATCACGGCGGTGTCGCCGCGATTCCTGAACCGGAAGGGTGGGGGCGGCGTGCCCTTCTCGATATTCGCGGCGAGCGCCTTTCCGAGATAATGCCCCTGCTGCTTGGCGACCTGCGCCAGCGCGGGGAGCGGCTTGCCGTCGGCGCCCGGAAACTGCGCGATGTCGCCGATCGCGTAGATATGGTCGATTCCCTTGACCGACAGGTCGGCCGCGACCGGGATTCGGCCGGTGCGGTCGGTCTCGATCCCCAGCCAGGCGGCGGCGGGCGAGGCCTTGACCCCGGCCGCCCAGATCACTGCGTTGGCATGAACCGGCGTGCCGCCGATTGTCGCGCCGTCGGCGGTAACGTCGCTCACCTCGGTGCCGGTCAGGACCCGGACGCCGAGCCGTTCGAGCCGGCGCCGGGCATAAGCGGCGAGGTTCTCCGGAAAGCTGCTCAGCAGCCGCGGTCCCGCCTCGACGAGGATGATGGTCGCGCCGCCGGGATCGATGTTGCGGAAATCGCGCGGCAGGCTCCATCGCGCGAGTTCGGCGAGCGCGCCGGCCATTTCCACGCCGGTCGGCCCGCCGCCGACGATCACGCTGGTGGTGAGCGTCACCTGCTCCGCCGCGTCGGTGCTGCGCTCGGCGCGTTCGAAGCCCAGCAGCACGCGCGCCCGGATCGCGCGGGCGTCGGTCAGGCCCTTGATTCCGGGCGCGTTCGCCGCCCAGTCGTCGTGGCCGAAATAATTCTCGACCGATCCGGTCGCCAGGACGAGGCGGTCGTAGCCGATGCGGCTCCCGTCGGCGAGCAGCACCGCGCGTCCGGGGGCATCGACGCCGCGCACCTCGCCCAACACGACCTTGATATTACGGTGGCGGCGCAGGATCTTGCGGATCGGCTCGGCGATGTCCGCGGGCGACAGTGCGGCGGTCGCGACCTGATAAAGCAGCGGTACGAACAGGTGGTAATTGTCCCTGTCGACGATCGTCACGCGGACCTTGCGCCCGCCCAGCGCCCGCGCGCAGGCAAGCCCGCCGAACCCGGCTCCGACGATGACGACGTGCGGCTCGGCGTCCATCGATCGCTCCCCGGGTTGTACGCTGGCGTGACGCGGCATTACCGAACGAGCACGCGCTTCGGTTCCCCGCGACCGGCGCTCGGCCGCGCATTTGACTTGGGCCTGCATCGGGCGCAGTCTCAAGCGATGAGCATGCGCACTCCGCTTCTGCGCCATCGGCGCCATTCGGGTCAGCTCGCCACGCGCGGCTAGCCCGGATCGTTCGAGCTCATCCGTTCGACAGATCCGGGCCCGCCCGCCGGCCCGGAACAGGCCGGCATCCCTCATCGACCAGGACGGCCACCATGACGACATCCGCCACCACCGCGTCCACCACGCGTCCTCCGCTGCACTTGCTGGAGAGCGAAGCCGATGCGCTTTCCGACCTCGCGCTGCGCATCGCGCGCAGCCAACCCGAGGTCAGCGCGCTGCTGCTCGGGGAAATCGACCGCGCCGAGCTCCATCGGCCCGACGACTTGCCGCCGCGCGTCGTGACGATGAACGCGACAGTCGAGTTCGTCGACGAGGCGAGCGGCGTCCGGCGCACG
The DNA here is from genome assembly GCA_035776635.1 of Sphingomonas sp. Classification (GTDB taxonomy): domain Bacteria; phylum Pseudomonadota; class Alphaproteobacteria; order Sphingomonadales; family Sphingomonadaceae; genus Sphingomonas. The sequence goes on from DASTWI010000047.1 coordinate 61,636, forward strand.
GTGCAGCTTGTCTATCCTGGCGACGCGGACATCGGCGCCGGCAGGATTTCGGTTCTGACGCCGGTCGGCGCAGGGCTGATCGGGCTCGCCGAAGGCGCGTCGATCGTCTGGCCCGATCGCGAGGGCCATGACCGAGTGCTGCGCATCGTCTCGATCGAGCGAGCCGAGCCGCGCTGATGGACGAGGTATTGGCGCGCTGGCGGTGCCTCGGCGACGACGGCACGCGCCTCGTCGTCGTCGAGCGCCGGCACATCCGGTCGGTGCAAGGCGGAACCGGCCCAAGACGCCAGATCGGCGCGCGCCGGCTCGAGCTCGAGGACGGAACGGCCGTCCGCTACATCGACGCGGAGACGTTCGAGGTCATCGCCAGCGGGGAGATCCTGCGGCGGCTCGATTAGAGCTCCCCAACCGAGACGCGACGCCGTTTGTGCTCCCGCAGGAGCATTGGCACGTCAGATCCCCGCTTCACGCCAGAATTCGACGTGGAAACGCACCGGCCCGAGCGGTTCGACGTGATGGCGCACGGCCGGCTCGATCACACCCGGCGCGCGGTCGGGCGACAGCACGACATCGAGCGGCTCCCGGCCCGGATCGGTGACGCGATAGCGCAGCAGCCCTTCCTCGACATGGATCAGGCCCCACGTCCCGGCCTTGGTGGTATGGTCGGCGAGCAGCCCGGCGGGGACCGTCGCTTCGGTAAAGCTGTCGGTGCGGCGATACGACTCCAACCCCGGCGGCAGCGTCACCGGAGTGCCCGCATGGCGCGTCGCGTTAGTGACGCTGTCGTCATACCCGCTCTTCGAGCTGAAGAACGCCGCCGCGAATAATCCGGCGCCGAGCAGCACCGACAGGAACACCCCCAGCGTCGTCGCGACGACGAGGTTGGCGGTGAGCGGCCCGAGCGTCGAGAGATAGATCAGCGCTCCCGCAACCATCGCGACCCCGACCAATGCGATCCACACCAGCATCCGGCGGAACTCGGCGCGCGCCCTGACCCAGTCGGTGCCAATGCCTGCACCGGAACCGATCGAGGCCGGACCGCCCATCTCAGGCCGCCATGCGGATTTCGTCCGCATGTTCGGGATAGGGCGCCCGGTGCGCCGGATCGACATCATGTCCCGCGAGCTCGCTGGCGAAGCCGTGGTTGACGTCGCGGTGATGCGCTTCATCGGCGCGCACTATCAACACCACGTCGCGCAATGCGGCATCGTCGGCGAGCTTCCAGTAATGCCGCGCGATGGCGGGGGCGGGCGGGTTCGGGCTGCGGCCCTCGTCGATTTCCTTGAGATACAGCGTGTAGCTGATCACCGCCTCCTCCTCGAAATAGCCGACCACGCGGTGCGCGGTCTTGGCGCTGACGAGGTAAAGCGCGAAGAAGGCGAGATAGAAGACCCATTGCACCGCCAGGATGACGAAACGCTCGAACAGTGTCGGATGCGCGACCTCGATGAAGGTCATCAAGTGCATCCGCTCGTTCTCGGCCTCCTCCATCAGCGTGCGGATCCACCCTTTGTCGTCGCACATCCTGCGCAGACACTTGAGGTGGTTGATCGTCGCGCCGACCATGCCGGGCACCGCCGCGACAGTCTCCAGCACGATCGCACGGTGGCCATAGCGCTTGGCGAAGAAGGTGTCGGCGCAAAAGCGGAGCGCCTTGGTGAAGCCGAGCGCGATGCGATCGGAAAAATCGACCGGCTTGTGATGAACGCCGACGTCGACGAACGGTGCGGTCTGCATCGAGGACACTCCTGGGCAGGTCAGGCGGCGGCGCGGCCGGACGGATGCGGATCGAGCTTGAAGAACAGGCCGAGCTGGAGGCTTTCCGAGATACGCCCCGCCTTGGCTTGCAGCGCGGCGGCGGCTTGCGGAGGCATCAGCTCGTCGGTGGTCTCCGCCCACAAGGCGAGCCAGCGATCGAACAGGGCAGGGGTGATGCGCGTCTTGTGCTTCAGGTGCATCATCATCGGATTGCCCTTGTAGCGACCGGTGGTCAGCATCACCGACGACCAGAAATCGACCATCTTGCCGAGGTGGTGCGGCCAGTCCGAAATTGCGTCGTTGAACACCGGTCCCAGCTCGGCATCGTCGCGCACCTTGCCATAGAAGGTGTGGACCACGTTCGACAGACCCGCGTCGTCGATCCCCGGAACCATGTCGTCGATCATGTTCACGAGTCGCCTCCAATCATGTATCTAGAGCGCATCTATTTGGTGATTTGCATAGATGCAACTAAAATGCATATTAGATGCGACAAACTGTTGGAAAGGGCTCGATGCGCCTCACGCGCTATACCGATTACGCAATGCGCGTGCTGCTTTATCTCGGCATGCGTCCCGACCGACTATGCTCGATCGCCGAGATCGCGCGCGCCTATGGCGTTTCGCAGAACCACCTGATGAAGGTGGTCAACGACTTGGTGCGCGAGGGCTATGTCACCAGCGTTCGCGGCCGTTTCGGCGGGGTGAAGCTGGGGCGCGAGCCGCGCGACATCAACGTCGGCGCGGTGGTGCGGCATACCGAGGAAGGGTTTGATCTCGCCGATTGCGCGGGGTGCCTGATCGCGCCGGCGTGCGGCCTCACCGGTGCGCTGCATCAGGCGCTCGCCGCGTTCCTGGCGGTGCTCGACGGCTACACGCTGGAGGACCTGCTCGCCAAACGACTGGACATGCGCGCGCTGTTCGCCGAACGGGAACCGGCCTGACCGCCTTTCCTCCCGACTCTGCCGGAGCCGCCATGACCGACACCACCACGCCCGCCCCCGAGACGATCGCCGCCACCCACGGCGTCGCCAGCGATACCGCGTTCGGTGCGGTCTCGCCGCCGCTCTATTTGTCGAGCACCTACGCGTTCGAGGGCTATGAGCGTGCCGGACGCTATGATTACGGCCGGTCGGGCAATCCCACTCGCGACATGCTGGGCGAGGCGCTGGCTGCATTGGAGGGCGGCGCGGGAGCGGTGGTCACCGCGACCGGCATGGCGGCGGTCGATCTGCTGCTTGGGCTGTTCGGGCCTGACGACCTCATCGTCGCGCCGCACGATTGCTACGGCGGCACCTACCGCCTGCTCGCGGCGCGCGCGGCGAAGCGGCAATTTCGGCTCACGTTCGTCGATCAGTCGGACGAAGCGGCGTTCGCCGCCGCGCTTGCCGACCGGCCCGCGCTGGTGCTGGTTGAAACGCCGAGCAACCCGCTGATGCGAGTCGTCGATGTCCGCGTCATCGCGGCAAAGGCACATGCCGCCGGCGCGTCTGTCGCGGTCGACAACACGTTCCTGTCGCCCGCCGCGCAGCGTCCGCTGACGCTCGGCGCCGATTACGTGATCCATTCGACCACCAAGTTCATCAACGGCCATTCGGACGTGATCGGCGGGGCCGTGGTCGCAGCTGACGCGGGCGAAGTCGATCGGTTGAAGCGTTGGGCCAATACGGTCGGCGCAACCGGCTCGCCGTTTGACGCCTGGTTGACGCTGCGCGGCTTGCGCACGCTGTTCGCCCGGATGGAGCGGCAGCAGCGCAACGCGCAAATCGTTGCGGAGTGGCTCGCCGGCCGCCCCGAGGTCGCTGCAGTCCATTATCCGGGTCTGGCCTCGCATCCCGGCCACGCAGTCGCGCGCGCGCAGCAGACGGGGTTCGGCGCGATGCTGAGCTTCGACCTCGCCGGCGGGGCGCCCGCGGTCGCGAAACTGGTCGAGGCAGTCGGCACCTTCACGCTCGCCGAATCGCTCGGCGGCGTGGAAAGCCTGATCGCGCATCCCGCCACCATGACTCACGCCGACATGGGCGAGGAGGCGCGCCGCGTCGCGGGCATCGGCGAGGGGTTGGTCCGGTTGTCGATCGGCCTCGAACACCCCGACGACCTGATCGCCGGGCTTGCGCAGGGGTTCGCGGCGATCCGTTAGGAACCGTGGCTCGGCGCGCAGGCCTGCCCTGAGCGAAGTTGAAGGCCTGGACGCCTGCTACCGCTCCGCGATCGAAGGGCCGACACGCGGCCGGCCCTTCGGATCGCCTGTCATGCCGGCTCGGCCATGCGCTCGGCCTGTTGGTTGACCTTGCTCTCGGCCATCCGGGTCAGCTTGTCGTCGGTCGCCTTTTCTTCCTGCAGCGTTTCCGCGAGCACGGATGCGCAGTCGCTGCGGCCGAGCTGCTTTGCCCACGCGATCAGCGTGCCGTAGCGGGTGATCTCGTAATGCTCGACTGCTTGCGCCGCGGCGATCAGCGCCGCGTCGAGCACCATCTTGTCCTCGACGTCGCCCGCGATCTCGTTGGCTTCCTTGATGATCCCGTCGATCGCCGGGCAGGTCACTTCCTTCGGCTCGACGCCGTGCATCTGGAATACGCGATCGAGCCGGTCGATCTGGCCGCGCGTCTCGTCAAGATGTTTCTCGAATCCGGCCTTGAGTTCGGGCGCGGTCGCTTTCTCGATCATCTTCGGCAGCGCTTCGGTAATCTGGTGCTCGGCATAATACATGTCGCGGAGCGTGTGGACGAACAGGTCGTCGAGCGTCTGGATATCCTTGCTGAACAAGCCCATGCTTGCCTCCTGTCGGGTTGGATTGGCGTGGCCGCCGGACGTCCGGATCGATCGGCCGGCGTCGGATACCAACGAGCCGGCGGAAGCGTGGTTGCGACCCTCCCCCAAGGAGTTTCGGTAACCTGGATCAGGCAATCCGCGATGCGCTTGCTTCGCCCTGAACCTGCTGACATCCGCCGCGCCGGCGGCGCCCGGCGCTACTGCGCCGACCCGTCGCTCACCGGCGTCAGCCCGTAATGTTCCAGCATCGGTCCCACGTCGGGATCCTTGCCGTAGAAGGCGCGGAACATCGTCGCATAATCCTCGGTATGCCCCTTCGACAGGATCATATCCCGGAACCGCTGGCCATTCGCGCGGGTGAGGCCGCCGTGCTGCTCGAACCAGGCATAAGCGTCGTTGTCGAGCATTTGCGTCCACAGGTAAGCGTAATAGCCCGCGGCATAGCCGTTCGCCCAGATGTGCAGGAAATAGCTCGAGCGATAGCGCGGCGGGACGTGCGCAATGTCGAGCCCGGTCTTCTCCAGCGCTTGACGTTCGAAATTATCGCAATTCTGCTTGCCCGCGCTCGCCGGCAGCGTGTGCCAGTCCATGTCGAGCAGCGCCGCTGCGACCAACTCTCCGAGGTTGTAGCCCGAGTTGAACTTGGCCGCCTTCTTGATCTTGTCGACCAGCTCCTGCGGCATCGGCGCGCCGGTCTGATAGTGCTTCGCGTAATGCGCGAGCACCTGGGGATCGAGCGCCCAATGCTCGTTGAACTGCGACGGGAACTCGACAAAGTCGCGCGCCGTGTTGGTGCCCGAATCGAGCGGGTACATCTGGTCGGCGAACAATCCATGCAGCGCATGGCCGAATTCGTGGAACATCGTCGTCACGTCGTCGAAGCTGATGAGGGCAGGCTGCCCCGGCGCCGGCTTGGTGAAGTTGGCGACGTTATAGACCACCGGCTTGGTGCCGAGCAGCTTCGACTGGGTGACGAAGTTCGACATCCAGGCGCCGCCCGCCTTGTTGTCGCGCTTCCAATAGTCGAAATAGATCAGGCCCAGCTGCGATCCGTCCTTGTCATAGACGGTATAGACCATGACGTCGGGCTGATAGACCGGCAGGTCGGTGCGCTTCTTGAACGTCAGGCCGTAGAGCTGGTTCGCGGCGTAGAACACGCCGTCCTCCAGCACGCGGTGCAGCTCGAAATAGGGCTTCACCGCATCGGGATCGAGGTCGTAGCGCGCCTTGCGCACTTGCTCGGCGTAAAAGTCCCAGTCCCACGGCTGAACCTGGAACCCGCCGCCCTGGCTGTCGATCAGCTGCTGGATGTCGGCGGTCTCGCGCTTCTGCTCGGCCGCGGTGGCGGGGACCAGCGCCTGCATGAACTTGATCGCGGCGTCGGGGGTTTTCGCCATCTGGTCGTAGAGGACGTAGGCGGCGTAATTGGGATAGCCGAGCAGGTTCGCCTTCTGCGCGCGCAGCTGCGCCAGCTCCTCGACGATCGCGCGGGTGTCGTTGGCGTCGCCCTTCTCGGCGCGGGTCCAGCTCTGGTTGAACAGCGCCTCGCGCGTGGCGCGGTCGGTCAGCGAGGCGAGCGCCGGCTGCTGCGTCGTGTTCTGGAGCGGCAGCACCCATTTGCCGACGAGGTTGCGGCCGCGCGCGTCCTGGGCCGCCGCGGCGATCTCGCCGTCGGACAGGCCGGCGAGCTTCGCCTTGTCGTCGACCACCAGCGCGCCGTCCTTGGCCGCGGCGATCAGCTTCTGCTGGAAGGCGGTCTCCAGCGTCGACAGCTCGGTGTTGAGCGTCCTCAGCTTCGCCTTGTCGGCGTCCGACAGGTTGGCGCCGGCATGGACGAAATGCTGGTAATAGAGCGTCAGCACCTGAAGCTGCTCGGGCGTCAGCTTCAGGCTGTCGCGCTTGTCGTAGAGCGCCTTCACCCGCGCGAACAATTTGGCGTTGAGGTAGATCGCGTCTTCATGCTGCGCGCGCTTGGGCGCCTCGGCGGTCTGCACCGCGTCGAGCGTCGGGTTGGTGTTCGCCTGGACCACCGCGTCGAACGCAAGCTCGGCGCGCTCGAGCATCCGCCCCGACTTCTCCATCGCCGCGATCGTGTTGTCGAAGGTCGGCGCGGCGGGGTTGTTCGCGATTTTGCCGATCTCGCTGAGCTGGATCGCCATGCCGCGTTCGAGCGCGGGCTGGTAGTCGCTGTCCTTGATCCGGTCAAACGGCGGCGCCTGGAAGGGGAGGGTGCTCGCCTGGGCGAACGGATTGGCGCGCGTCGGCGCCTTCTTCTGCGCGGGCGCGGCGGCGGCGCAGCAGGCGAGCGCGGTGGCGCCGAGCAACAGCGGCTTGATCAGCATGGGGAATCGACCTTTTCCTGAACCTCGGGATGCCGCCATGCTCGCAGCCCGGCGGCGCCGGATCAAGCCTCGCCGTCGAGGATCGGCGGCCTGCGCCGCGGCATCGTCCGCCAGATCACCGCCAGCGTGACCAGCAGCACCGGCACGACCAGCACGCTCCCCTCCGGCCCGGTCGTCCCGCCCGAGATCAGCGCTGTCCCCGTCGGCTCGCTGGCGAGCAGGTGCCCCTCCGATACCAGCCCCGAATCCGCGACGCCGTAGAGATAGCTTTGTGCCCAGTCCCACGCCGTGTGGAACCCGATCGCCCACCACAAGGAGCCGGTCCACCACAGCGAGAAGAGGAACACGAACCCGGCGAGGCTGACTGCAATGATCCCCATCGCGGTCTCGCCGCCGTTGCTCGTATGGGCGACCGCGAACAGCACGATCGACAGCACCACGCCTGCGACCCAGAAGCCGATCGTCGGGGCCTTGGGCGTGTCGCGCCCCAGCCACCGCGCGATCCCGGCGACCCCGCGCGCGAGCGTGAACTGAAGGTAGCCGCGGAACGCGAACTCTTCGAACAGGCCGACCAGGAGGAAGGCGACCAGCCACTCGATCCCGAACGTCACGATCGCGCCGCCGCCGATCGCCAGTCCGTGGAACGCGATCCCGCCGGTCAGCAGCAGCAGCCCGATGAGCACGGAGAGCATCGCCAGCCCGGCGGCCAGCCCCTTGCCGAAGTCGGCGAGCACCGACGGGCTTTGCAGATTGTAGCGCCAGAAGCGTCGCCGTTCGATCAGCGACATGATCAGCGCGGCGAGCCCGACCACGAGGAGCGACAGCGCCTCCTGCAGGATCGCAGTGCCCGGCTTCATCCCCGCCCCGAGGCCGAGCTTCCCCGGATGGAGCGCGTGGAGCAGCCACACCAGGCCGAACGACAAGGCGATGACGAACAGGATGAACAGGATCAGGCTCCACCCCGCGCGCAATCCGTCGTCGCCGACGAAGACCCAGGCGAGACGCGAGCGCTTGGCCGGCGCTGCCGGAACCGTATCATCCATTGTCAGCAAACCCCTTCGCGGCGACGAACCGCCCTGTATGCGCGACAGATAGAAGGTTGCGCGAGCACCGTCAAAGCCCTTGTGTTCCTGCGAAAGCAGGAACCCGGGATTATAAGCGGTCGCCTGAACCCCGGCTGCTGCTTCCACAGGAGCCTGCCGAGTCACTCGCGTCCGATCACCCCCGCCACCGCCTTGGCCCACCCGTCGAGCCGCACCGCACGCGCCTCGGCATCGAGCGCCGGCGAGAATGTCTCGACCGCCCCCCGCATCGCCGACGCCGCCTCCAGATCGGCGAACAGCCCGCATCCCACGCCCGCCAGCATCGCCGCGCCGAGCGCCGTCGTCTCGGCAAATTCGGGCCGCTCGACCTCGAGCCCCAGCATGTCGGCCATGTCCTGCGCCATCCAGTCGTTGGCGACCATGCCGCCGTCGATCCTCAGGCAATCCCAATCGACGCGATCGCCGGCGAACGCGGTCTTGAGGTCGTGCGCCTGGTGCGCCATCGCCTCCAGCGCGGCGCGGACGATATGCGCTCGCCCGCTCGCGAACGACAGCCCGGTGATGCTCCCGCGCGCCTCGGGCTCCCACCACGGCGCGCCGAGCCCGGAGAGCGCCGGCACGAAATAGACCCCCGCGTTATCCGCCACGCTGCGCGCCAGCGCCTCGGTCTCGCCCGCGCTGCCGATCAGCCCCAGCGTGTCGCGCAACCATTTGACCAGGCTCCCGGCAACGAACACCGAGCCCTCCAACGCATAGGCGCGCTGCCCGCCGAGCTGCCACGCCACGGTGGAAAGCAGCCGGTGACTGGAATGGGGCGGCGTCGCCCCGGCGTGGGTCAATACGAATGCGCCCGTGCCGAACGTCCCCTTGGTCTCGCCGCGGTTCAGGCAACGCTGTCCGATCGCCGCCGCCTGCTGATCGCCTGCGATGCCTGAGATCGGAATGGCGGCGCCGAACAGCCGCGTCTCGCCGATCGCCCCCGCGCTATCGACGATCTCGGGCAAGCTGCCGTGCGGCGCGTCGAACAGCTCGACCAGCCCGTCATCCCATGCGCCGCCGCCGATTGCCATCAATGCGGTGCGGCTGGCGTTGGTCGCATCGGTGACGTGGAGGCCTTGCGTCAGCTTCCATACCAGCCACGAATCGATCGTCCCGATCGCCAACCGGTCGCCTGCGTCGCGCACCGCGGGCCAATTGGCCATCGCCCAGGCGATCTTGCTCGCCGAAAAATAGGGGTCGAGCAGCAGCCCGGTCTTGTCCTGCACCGCCGGCTCGAGGCCGCGCTCGCGCATCGCGCGGCACGCGTCCGCGGTGCGCCGGTCCTGCCAGACGATCGCGGGCGCGAGCGGCTCGCCAGTCGCCTTGTCCCAGAACACCACGGTCTCGCGCTGGTTGGTGATGCCGATTCCGGCGATCCGCCCGGCGCCGCCCGCCGCCGCGACCGTCGCTCCTGCGCACGCCAGCGTCTCGCGCCAGATCTCGGCCGCGTCGTGCTCGACCCAGCCGGGTCGCGGATAATGCTGCGTCAACTCGCGCGATCGGCTCGCGCGGCATCGTCCGTCCGCCCCGAACAGCATCGCGCGGGTCGAGGTGGTGCCCTCGTCGATCACCAGGATGAGGTCGCTCATGCGCCGCCTATAGCACGGCGAAACGGAGTTCGCGCAGAAGCGCAGGGGCCACGATTCACGTCAGCACCCTCGCACGTGCCGGATTACAACCTCCCCCGAATCCCGCTAAAGCTTACGCCGGCGTATCGGTCTTCGAAGGACACCCCCCGCGTGGCGGACAGCGTAGAGCAGGACCAGCAGGCCCTTCCCACACCTCCGGCGCCGCCGCGCGCCGGGGCGTTCGGGCTCGCGCCGCCGGCGATCGACGACGCCGACGCCGCCGAGCGCGTCGAGCTGCGCCGCGACCGCTTGCTCGCCGGGCTGACGCTGATGATCGGCATCGGCGTCGCGACGGCAGCGCCTTTTGCACTCCAGGCAGGCGCGACCTTCTTCCTGCCCATTACCGCCGCACTGGTCATCGCCATCGCGCTGGTCCCGGTGCTCGAATGGCAGGAACGGCACGGTATGCCCTCTCCGCTGGCCGCGCTCGTCTGCGTCGTGCTGTTCCTGCTCGCGGCCAACGTCGCGCTCGCCGCGATCATCGTGCCGGCGACCGAATTCTTCCGCCTGCTGCCTGAGCGGATCGACCGCATCCAGGCGAATATCGCGCCGCTGCTCGATCTCTATTCCAACCTGCAGCGCTACGTGAACCGCACGCTCGAGCATCTCGTCAGCTCGAGCGAGCATCCCGCGCGGGCGATCGCCGCCGCGCCCCCCAATTCGCTGCTCGAACTCACCGCCACTTCGGCGCCTGCCGTGATCATCCAGGTCTTCTTCGCGATCCTCGTCGTGTTCTTCTTCCTGTCGGGCTGGACGCGGCTGCGGCGCCGGACGATCACCAGCCGCGCGAGCTTCGGCGGCGCGCTCGCCACCGCGCGAGTCATCCAGGCGGTGGTCGACGACACTTCGGCCTATCTCGGCACGATCACGATCATCAACCTGATGCTCGGCCTCATCGTCGCCGGCGGGCTGTGGCTGGTCGGGATGCCCTATCCCTTGATGTGGGGCGGCATCGTCGCGCTGCTCAACTATATCCCCTATCTCGGCCCGATCATCGCCGCGCTGCTGATGGCCTTGGGCGGCCTGATGGTGTTCACCGACATCTGGACCGCGATGATCCCGCCGGCGATCATGATCGGCTGCCACTTGCTGGAGGCGAATGCGGTGACGCCGCTGATCGTCGGGCATCGCCTGACGATCAACCCGCTCCTCATTCTCATTTCGCTGAGCTTCTGGGGCTGGGTCTGGGGCACGCCGGGCGCGCTGCTCGCGGTGCCGCTGCTGATCATCATCCAGACCGTGATCGAGGCCGCCGGCAAGCCCGATATCTTCGGATTCCTGTTCGAGCACGGCACGCTGGTCCGCGAATCCCGCCGTGCCCAGCGGGAGCGCGAAAACGCCGGATGAAGTGAGTTGACAGCCCCGCACGGCTCGCCTAGTTGCGCCGCCTCACGCTGTCCAAGCGGGTGTAGCTCAGTTGGTTAGAGCGCCGGCCTGTCACGCCGGAGGTCGCGGGTTCGAGCCCCGTCACTCGCGCCACAGCGCGCAATTTCAGCCGCAATGTCGTCCTGCGAATGAAGGTGTCCCGCTTTCTTCAAGCGTTCTCCCGCGAAAGCGGGAGTCCAGGGACACGAGCGCAACGCTTCGCAAATCCCGCTTTCGGAAATCTGGCCTTCTCCGCGTCCTCGACGCCTCTGCGCGAACCGTTCACCCGAACCGCCCGGTCTCCATCCACCGCAGCAGCGGCTTCAAGGGCGCGATCCACACGATTCCGGCAACTCCGTAGAACGCGAGCTGGCCCGGCCACGGCCAGCGTCCCACCATGCCGGAAAGGCTGGCGACCAAAGCCGCCCACACGACGATGATCGCCAGGATCAGCAGCATTCCCACCGGTTTTCGCCAGCTCGGCGTCATGGCTCCATCCTCTCGATCCAGCCTTGCTCGGTGATCACGGCGTGGAGTGGCACGTCCCAGCGGTCGATCGGCAGCGGATCGACGTGCTGCACCGACCAGGCAACCCCGATCCGCAGCGCCTCCGGCAGGCCCGCGAACGCGCGGTCGTAATGTCCCGCGCCCTGGCCCAGCCGGTGGAGCGCGGCGTCGAACCCGACCAGCGGCGTCAGGATGACGTCGGGCGCCACCTCGTCGCGTCCGTGGTGCGGCTGCTCCAGCCCGAATGGTCCGGCAACCAGCGCGTGATCGGGATGCCACGCAAGGAACCGCATCGTCCCCGCGCGGTCGACCACATGCGGCAGCGCCAGGGCGCAGCCGCGCTCCAGCGCCGCTTCGGCGAGAAAGGCGGGGTCGGCCTCGCTCCCGACCGGCCGATAGCTCGCGACGACCAGCCCCGGCCTCAGCAATTCGATCCATCGGGCGGGGGGAGCGACCGGCGGCGGCGCGCTCGCGGCGAAGGCGTCGCGGGCCGCGCGCGCCCAGCGCCTCAGCGCCGCCTTGTCAGGCGCGGGGGAGGGTGGTGGGACCGCCATGACCGTTTGCCTGAATATCCACTGACGCCCAGAACGTCAGGTGGGCGCCGTATATGTCGGGCCAGGGCCCGCACAGGGACAGCTCCCGTGGATGTTGAATAGCCTCAGGGATAATCGCTCAGCTCGTATCGGGCAGTGCCCACCGCTGCCAAATCTAGGACGCGGGCGCGCTTTCCTCAAGGGCTGCGGCGATGCGTTCGAGCCGGTCGGCGAGGCCGGGCGGGACGGTCGGCGCGCTCGTGTCGCTGCCGGGCGGATTGCGGCGCAGCTCGTCGAGGTCGTCGGCGAGCATCAGCGCGACGAACATCATCGCGCGCTCGGCGCTCAGTCCCCCCGCGGCGCGATCGGCATCGGCCCACCGCTCGTCGAGCATCCGGCCGAGCCGCTCGACCTGCGCTTCCTCGCCGTCGCGGCACAACACGCTGTGCTGGCGGCCGCCGATCGTGAGCATGACCTCAGCCATCAGGCGCTCCCCTCACGCGCGATGACCTCGTCTAGCGCGGTCAGCGCTTCGGCCATTCGCGATTTCAAGGTTGCGTGGCGGCGGGCGAGCGCCTCGCCGGCCTGCCGGTTCGCCGCCACCGCACGCTCGATCCGGGCGAGCGCGCGCTCGATCCGTTCGAGCTCGGTCCGATCACCATCTGCCATGGCATTGGGATAGCACGGCTTGGCGCGACGGCAAGAATGATTACCTCTGGCCCGGTTGACGCGCGGCGCGGGCCACCGCAAAGACCGCGCGAACCATCGAGTCCGCACCGCGGCGCTCCGGCGCGCGGCACTTTAGAACATTGGAGGTTTGGCGATGAGCGTGAAGGTTGCGATCAACGGCTTCGGACGGATCGGGCGGCTCGTCGCCCGCGCGATGCTCGAGCGCGGCGGGGACGAGCTCGAGCTCGTCGCCATCAACGACCTCGCCGATGCCAAATCGAACGCCTGGCTGTTCGCGCGCGACTCGGTCCACGGCAAATATCCCGGCACCGTGGCCGCCGAGGGCAACGACATCGTCATCGACGGCAAGCACATCCACGTCACCGCCGAACGCGATCCGCTCAATCTTCCGCACGAAAAACTTGGCGTCGACCTCGTGTTGGAATGCACCGGCTTCTTCACCGACCGCGAATCGGCCGCAAAACACCTGAAAGCGGGCGCAAAGCGCGTGCTCGTCTCGGCTCCGGCGAAGGGGGCGGACCTCACCGTCGTCTATGGCGTAAACGACGAAAAACTGACCGAAAAAGATGTGATTGTGTCGAATGCTTCATGCACGACCAACTGTCTGGCGCCGGTTGCCAAGGTGCTGAACGACGCGATCGGCATCGAGCGCGGCCTGATGACCACGGTCCATGCCTACACCAACGACCAAAAGATTTTAGATCAGATTCACAAAGACTTGCGCCGCGCTCGTGCGGCGGCGATGTCGATCATCCCGACCACCACCGGTGCCGCCCGCGCGGTCGGCGAGGTCCTTCCGGAGTTGAAAGGCAAGCTCGACGGCTCCGCCATCCGCGTGCCCGTTCCCGACGTCAGCCTGGTCGACCTCACCTTTACCCCGAAGCGCGATGTGACTCGCGACGAGGTCAACGCGATCCTGAAGCAAGCTTCTGAGGGTAAGCTCAAGGGAATCCTGGACTATTCCGACGAACCCCTGGTCTCGATCGACCTCATGCACTCGCCGGCGTCCTCGACGGTCGACAGCCTCGAGACCGCGGTGCTCGAAGGCAAGCTCGCGCGTGTCGTCTCGTGGTACGACAACGAATGGGGCTTCTCCAACCGTATGGTCGACACCGCCCACGCGATGGCCAGGTTGATCTGAGCAGGGGCGCGAGAAATGGCCGGCAAGTCTTTCAAGACACTCGACGATATTGGCGAGGTGCGCGGCAAGCGGGTGCTCGTGCGCGAGGACCTGAACGTGCCGATGGCCGACGGCGAGGTGACTGACGACACACGCCTGCGCGCAACGATCCCGACCGTCACCGAGCTCGCCGACAAGGGCGCGATCGTGCTGATCCTCGCGCATTTCGGCCGCCCCAAGGGGCAGCGCAATCCCGATATGTCGCTTGCGCTGGTGACCAGGCCCTACGGCCAGTTGCTCGGCCGCCCCGTCCGCTTCGTCAACTGGGACGGTGCCGAAGAAGCGGTGAAGACGCTCCAGCCCGGCGACATCGCGGTGCTTGAGAATACGCGGTTTTTCTCGGGAGAAGAGAAGAACGATTCCCAAGTCGTTGAGAATTTTTCCGCGCTTGGCGATCTCTATGTCAACGACGCCTTCTCGGCGGCGCACCGCGCGCACGCCTCGACGGAGGGGATCGCGCGCAAGCTGCCCGCCTTCGCCGGCCGTGCGATGGAGGCGGAACTCGACGCACTCGAGCGGGCGCTCGGCAACCCCGAGCATCCGGTCGCGGCGGTGGTCGGCGGCGCCAAGGTCTCGACCAAGCTCGACGTCTTGAAGCACTTGGTCGGCAAGGTCGATCACTTGATCATCGGCGGCGGCATGGCCAACACCTTCCTCGCCGCGCGTGGAATAAACGTCGGCAAGTCATTGTGCGAGCACGATCTTACCGGCACCGCCGAAGCCATCCTCGACGCCGCCGACACGGCGGGCTGCACCGTTCACCTTCCTTACGACGTGGTGGTGGCGAAGGAATTCAGGCCCAACCCCCCGACCCGCACCGTCAACGTCCACGAGGTCGCTCCCGACGAGATGATCCTCGACATCGGCCCTGCCGCGACCGAGGCACTCGCTGATGTGCTCAAGACGTGCAGGACATTGGTATGGAACGGTCCGCTCGGCGCCTTCGAGACGCCGCCGTTCGACGCCGCGACGGTGACGCTCGCCCGCACCGCCGCGGCGCTGACCAGCGAGGGTTCGCTGGTTTCCGTCGCGGGCGGTGGCGACACCGTCGCGGCGCTCAACCAGGCGGGCGTCGCCGACCGGTTCACCTTCGTCTCGACCGCCGGCGGTGCATTCCTCGAATGGATGGAGGGCAAGGAACTCCCCGGCGTCGCCGCGCTGGTCGAGTAATCCGAGATCAGATGGGCGACGTGCCCGGTGGCGCCGGTTCGCGCAGCAGCGGCACAAGGAGCGTGTTCAGCTCGTCGAGCGTGAAGGCGTTCGCCTTGGCGTAACGTACCACACCGTTGCGATCGATCACGAAGTTCGTTGGAACCGCGCCGAGTATAGCATACGGCCCCTTGATGCGGCGAACCGCCGGAATGTGCATGACCGCGAACAGCTCCTTGAGCTGGTAAAGCGGCAGTGAGTCCTCGGTCGTGACGGCGAAGACGCGAAGCCCGGCCTTCTGCTGCAATTCGTAATAGCGGTCGAGCAGCGGCAGCTCTTCGCGGCATGGGACGCACCATGTCGCCCAGAAGTTGAGCACCACGACCTTGCCGCGCAAGTCGGCGAGCGACACCTTCGATCCGTCGATCAGCGTCAGCCGGAAATCGGGCGCCGGCTGGCCGACCCGCGGAGCCCGGGCACCGACCAGCGCAACCGCCGATCCAATGACGAGCGCGGCCCTGACCGCGCGCCTTGACCAGTCCCCCATTTGGCGATCCCCCTGATCCCGCGGCGGAACCTGCGCCGCACGGCGGGCCGGGTCAAGCGATCTCGATCGCATGGTGTCGCGCCGCCGCAACGCCGAGCGCATCCGTTCGTTCGGGTGGTCGCGCCCGCATTGCCGGGCGACGCCGGGCCGACTATCAGGCGCGGCATAACACAACGGGAAGGGAAGACCCGAGCATGACGATCACTCCGGCGGTCAAGGCGATCCTGGCCAATTACGAATCCGACAATCCGGGGACCAAAGCGAACCTCGCGCGGATGCTGATGCACGGCAACCTGGCGGGAACCGGCAAGCTGATCATCTTGCCGGTCGACCAGGGATTCGAGCACGGCCCGGCGCGGAGCTTCGCGGTCAACCCGCCCGCCTACGATCCGCATTACCATTTCCAGCTCGCGATCGACGCCGGCCTCAATGCCTATGCCGCGCCGCTCGGGATGATCGAGGCGGGCGCCGACACCTTTGCGGGCCAGATCCCGACGATCCTCAAGCTCAACAGCTCGAACAGCTGGGCGACCACCAAGGATCAGGCGGTGACCGGCAGCGTCGATGATGCGCTGCGACTCGGCTGCGCGGCAATCGGCTTCACCATTTACCCCGGCTCCGACCATTTCTTCGAGCTGGTGGAGGAGCTTCGCCCGCTCGCCGAAGAGGCCAAGGCGGTCGGCCTCGCGGTCGTGGTCTGGTCCTATCCGCGCGGCGGAGAGCTGTCCAAGGCGGGCGAGACCGCGCTCGACGTCGCCGCCTATGCTGCGCACATGGCCGCGGAGCTTGGCGCGCATATCATCAAGGTGAAGCTGCCGACCGATCACATTGAGCAGAAGGAGGCGAAGAAGGCCTACGAGGGCGCCGACTGGTCCAACCAGGCCGACCGAGTCCGCCACGTCGTCCAGTCGAGCTTCGCCGGGCGACGGATCGTGATCTTCTCGGGCGGCGCGGCCAAGGACGCCGATTCGGTCTATCAGGACGCGCGCGACATCCGTGACGGTGGCGGGTTCGGGTCGATCATCGGCCGCAACAGCTTCCAGCGCCCGCGCGACGAGGCGCTGAAGATGCTCGCCAGGCTGCAGCGCATCTACAAGGGCGAGGAATAGAGGAGCGAGACCATGACGAAGCCGTCCTGGGCGGCGGTTGACGAGTATCTCGCCGACAAGCTGCTCGACGCCGACCCGGCGCTCGACGCGGCGCTCGCGGCCAATGCGGCGGGCGGGCTGCCCGCGATCGACGTGTCGGCGGTTCAGGGCAAGTTCCTGCATCTGCTGGCGCTCGCCACGGGCGCCGAACGCATCCTCGAAGTGGGCACGCTCGGCGGCTATTCGACGATCTGGTTGGCGCGTGCGCTGGGCGGGGACGGACGGATCGTCACGCTTGAGCTCGACCCGCATCATGCCGAGGTCGCGAGGGCCAACGTCGATCGCGCGGGGGTGGGCGCCAAGGTCGATATCCGCGTGGGCCCCGCCGCCGACACGCTGGCGGGCATGGCGGCGGCGGGCGAGGGGCCGTTCGACCTCGTCTTCATCGATGCCGATAAACAGGGCAACGCGACCTACCTCCGCTACGCCATCGACCTCGCGCGGCCGGGAACGGTGATCGTCGTCGACAATGTCGTGCGCGAAGGCGAGGTGACCGATCCCGCCAGCGCCGACCCCGCCGTCCGCGGCACGCGCGCGCTGTTCGACGCGCTTGCGGCTGAGCCGCGGGTGACCGCGACCGCCCTCCAGACCGTCGGCACGAAGAAATGGGACGGGTTCGTTATGGCGGTGGTGCGGTAACTTCCCGCTCGCTTCGAGCGTAGTCGAAGGCGTTCGGGCGGTTCGAGCGTTTCCCGGCTTCGCTCGAGACGAATGGTAATGGCCTTACCGCATCGCCTGCCGCGCCATCGCCTTCAGCGTCAGCGCATCATGAATGGCGTGAGCTTCGGCGTCGTTGTTGAAATAAGCCCAGACGGGGCGGCCGCTGCGCGCCTCTTCGACCATCCAGTCGGTCCAATCGAGCAGGCATTCGTCCGAATACCGCCCCCAATATTTCCCGTCGCCGCCGTGGAAACGGGCATAGGCGATGGCGCCCACCGCCTCGCGCGGGCTCGCGGAGCCGGGCATGTCATGCGCGCAAAGGCTCGCGCCGTAGCGGTCGAGCAGCGCCAGCGTCTCGGGTACATACCAGCTCTTCTCCCGGAATTCGAAGACATTGGAAATGTCCTTGGGCACGATTTTCAAGAAGGATTCGAGCCGTTCGAGATTGATCCTGAGGCGCGGCGGCAGTTGATAGAGGACCGGCCCCAGCGTTTCGCGCAGGTGCCGGAACGGCGGCATCATGCGCGCAAGCGGTTCCGCGCAATCCTTGAGCTTCTTCGCTTGCGTCAGGTAGCGGTTCGCCTTGACCGCATAGCGAAATCCGGGCGGCGCCTGCGCGCGCCAGGCATCGAACGTCTCCGCCTTGGGCAGTCGATAGAAGCTGTTGTTGATCTCCACCGTGTCGAACTGCTCGGCATAATAAGCGAACCAGTGCTTGACGGCGCGCTTCTCGGGATAGAAGGCCCCGCGCCAATGGCGGTACATCCAGCCCGAGCAGCCGATGCGGATCGGCGCGGGCGCGGGCGGAGCGGAGTTGGGCATGGCAGCCTCCGAAGACGACGATCTCGACGACAACGCACTGGAAGGCTTTGCGGATCGCTTCGTCCGCGACGACGCACGCACGCCGTGCCAGCTCTACCTGATCTCCCCCCTCGACGTCGGCGGCGATTTTCCCGCCCGGCTGGAGCGCGCGCTCGGCGCCGGACCGGTCGCCGCGTTCCAGTTCCGGGTGAAGGACTTGGACCAGCATCAGGCCGCTCGACTCGCCGAGCCGCTGCAAGCACTCTGCTCGGCGCATGACGTCGCGTTCATCGTCAACGACAGCGTCAGTCTGGCCAAGCGGCTTGGCGCCGATGGTGTTCATCTCGGGCAGCAGGACGGCGATCCGCGCGAGGCGCGCTCGATCCTCGGGCCTTCGGTGCAGATCGGCGTGACGTGCCACGACAGCCGCCATCTCGCGATGGAGGCGGGCGAGGCCGGCGCCGACTATGTCGCGTTCGGCAGCTTCTATCCGACCACGACAAAGCAAGTGCGCCACCGCCCGGACTCGTCGATCCTCTCGTGGTGGTCGGCGCTGTTCGAGCTGCCGTGCGTGGCGATCGGCGGGATCACGCCGCAGAACGCGCAGCCGCTGATCGACGCGGGCGCCGATTTTCTCGCGGTATCGGGCGCGGTGTGGAACGGGAACGAGGCCGAAACGGTTCAGGCATTCAGCCAGCTACTCGGCTGACAGGAGCGCCCGATGTTCGACCGTTTCTTCACCAGGCTCGCGGCCATGATCGCGTTCTTTGCCGGACAACCGTTCGCCTTTATCCTGGCATTGACGGTGATCATCGTCTGGGCGGTAACGGGGCCGGTGTTCAAGTTTTCGGACACCTGGCAGCTTGTCGTCAACACCGGGACCACGATCATCACGTTCCTGATGGTCTTCCTGATCCAGAATTCGCAGAACCGCGACGCGGCGGCGATGCAGGCCAAGCTCGACGAGATGATCCGCGCGCTCGACAAGGGGCGCAACGGTTTCATCGGGATCGAGCACCGCACCGACAAGGAAATCGAAGAAATCCGCTCGATGATCGAATCAGAATGCAAGGATAACGACATCGGCCTGGGACGGCTGGAAAGCTTCGATCGGCTGAGGCGGCGGTTCTGACGGCGGAATGCCGTTGCGGAGCGGAAACAACACTGGGGTTCGTCGGTTCCTGCTGACAGCGTATCTGTCACGAGGTTGAATCGATGCCCAAATCGCTGATCGCCGCCGCCGCGCTCATTATGGCTTCCACCAGCAGCGCGGCGTTCGCGCAGCCGTCCGCCCACTCCGCCGGCTCCGGGATCGACATGGAGGTGTTGCACCTCCAGGTGATCCTCGACCATCTCGGGTTTTCCCCCGGGGTGCTCGACGGCAAGAACGGGATGTCGACGACCGCGGCACTCAAGGGATTTCAGGAGAGTCGCGGACTGGAACCGACCGGCACGGTGGACGCCTCGACGCGCGCCGCACTCGAGCCTTACGAGGGCTGGACGCCGACCAAGACATTGGTGCTGAGCAAGCGGGCGCTCGCCGGTCCGTATATCAATCCGATCCCGCACGATGAGAACGCGCAGGCGAAGCTGCCCGGCCTTTACTATCGGTCGCCGATGGAGAAGCTCGCCGAGATGTTCCACACGACGCCCCAGGTCCTGCTGGCGCTCAACAGCCCTGAGACGCCGCTGACGCCCGGGACGCAGGTAGTGTTTCCCAACGCGCTGCCGACGTCGCGAGCCTATCCCGGCGACCTGCCGCAGAAATGGCGCGACACGCTGAACATGCTCAACGTCGATGCCAACGCGCCCGAGGCGTCGAAGATCGTCGTCGACAAATCCGATTCCGTGCTCAAGGTGTTCGACGACCGGGACAAGCTGGTCGCGCAATTCCAGGTGACGACCGGCAGCACGCACGATCCGCTGCCGATCGGCACCTGGAAGATCACCGGCGAGGACTATAATCCCAAGTTCCACTATAATCCGGACCTGTTCTGGGATGCGAGCTCGAGCGACAGCGAGGCGATGCTGCCACCCGGACCCAATGGCCCCGTCGGCGTCGTCTGGCTCGATCTGTCGAAAGAGCATTACGGCATTCACGGCACTCCCGAACCCCAGCTGATCGGCCGCACCGAAAGCCATGGCTGCGTTCGGCTGACCAACTGGAACGCGGCGCGGCTGTCGCTGATGGTGAAGCCGGGCACGCCGGTGGTATTCCAGGAATAAAGGCATGAACCGCCTCGGCTGGACGATCCTGGCGCTGATCGTGCTCGGGGGCCTCGCGTTCGGTTCGATGCTGACGATCGGCGGCCCCCGCCGTGTGCCGGCGGTCCGACCGAGCGTCGCGCCGGCCAGCGCTCCCGCCGCGTCCGGGCCGGGACCGAAGATCGGCGACTATCCGCAGCTCGCGGTGCCCGTCGCGGGTGTCTCGCGCAGCCAGATCACCGACAACTGGCTCGATCCGCGCGGCGGCGGAACGCGGCAGCATCACGGCACCGACATCATGGTTCCGAAGGGGACGCCGGTGCTCGCCGCCGCGCCCGGTCGGATCGAAAAGCTCTTCGACAGCGACCTCGGCGGCATCACGCTTTACGAGCGCTCGCCCGACGGACGCTGGCAATATTATTACGCGCACCTCGCCGGCTATGCGTCCGGCCTCCACGAAGGCCAGCAGGTCGCAACCGGCCAGCTCCTCGGCTATGCCGGAGATACCGGCGACGCCGGTCCGGGCAACTACCAGCTCCACTTCGGCCTCAGCTACATGGCTCCCGGCGAAGGCTGGTGGCAGGGCACGCCGGTCAATCCTTATCCGCTGCTTGCTGGACGGCAGAAATGACGTGCGGACAATCCAGCAGCCGTCACTAGAACGTGATTGAGGCTCAATCGCGCTACATTCGAGCGGCGACGCCTTCGCGGCGGATGCCGGCAGCGCTAGGATTCGGGCGCTTGCAATGTTGGAATTGTTTTGGTCACCTGCGGCGATGCCGATGCTCTCCGACCGCCTGCACCTTCGCGCGGCAGCCGAGGCGCGGTCAAAGTGAAATGATTGGGCGCACTTGCCTTCACTTTGGGACTTGGCGTGCGGCACGCCGCACCGCCTGGCGCGCCGGGTGCGGCCTTTGGGACTTTCGGCCCTCCCTTGCCCCGCCGGACCGCTGTCGCTAGAGGCGCAGGCTTCGCTCTTTCCAGCAGGTCAATCAGCATGAAGATCAGCGGCGTGGACATTCGTCCCGGCAACATCATCGAATATGAAGGCGGCATTTGGCGCGCCGTGAAGATCCAGCACACGCAGCCGGGCAAGGGCGGCGCCTACATGCAGGTCGAGATGAAAAACCTCATCGACGGCCGCAAGAACAACGTCCGGTTCCGCTCGGCCGAGACTGTCGAGCGCGTGCGGCTCGACACCAAGGATTTCCAGTTCCTGTTCAAGGACGGCGACATGCTGACCTTCATGGACAAGGACACCTACGAGCAGATCACGCTGCCCGCCGACCTGCTCGGCGATGCTGCGGCGTTCCTGCAGGACGGCATGGACGTCGTGATGGAACTCTACGACGAAAAGCCGATCAGCGTGCAGCTGCCCGACCAGATCGAGGCCGTGATCGTCGAGGCGGACGCGGTGGTGAAGGGCCAGACCGCTTCGTCGAGCTACAAGCCCGCGATCCTCGACAACGGCGTGCGCATCATGGTGCCCCCGCACATTTCGGCGGGGACGCGGATCGTGGTCGATGTCTATGAGCAGAGCTATGTGAAGCGGGCTGATTGAGGTTCTCCCCTCCCTTTCAAGGGAGGGGTTGGGGGTGGGTCGCGAGCGCCAGCGAGCGTCCGCGGCCGACCCGTAAGCGCCGCCGGAGGCATCGAGCCTCCGTCTACGCTAACCCACCCCTTTCCCCTCCCTTGAAAGGGAGGGGTGGAGAAAGATGAATTGGTTTCCCATTCCGGCCTCGTCACCGTCATGGAACGCGCGGCGCGCAAGGCAGCGCCGCGGCTTCGGCGTGACTTCAACGAAGTGCAGCACCTCCAGGTCAGCCGCAAGGGCCCGGCCGATTTCGTGTCGATGGCCGACCAGCGCGCTGAACAGACGCTGTTCGAGGAACTGTCGCGCGCGCGGCCCGACTGGGCTTTCGTGATGGAAGAGCGCGGCGAGGTCGAGGGGCAGCCCGGCAAGGGCCGCTTCGTCGTCGATCCGCTCGACGGCACCTCGAACTTCCTTCACGGTATTCCGCACTTCTCGATCTCGATCTGCGCCGAGGAGCAGCGGCCGGACGGGCGGTGGGAGCCGATCGCCGCGCTTGTGTACCAGCCGCTCACCGACGAGAGCTTCTGGGCGGAGAAGGGTCGGGGTGCCTGGCTTCAGGACCAGCGGCTGCGCGTCTCGTCGCGGCGCGACCTTGCCGACGCGCTGATCGCCACCGGAATCCCGTTCCTCGGCCACGGCAATTTCGCCGAATGGAGCCGCATCTTCGGCGCGATCGCGCCTGAGGTGGCCGGCATCCGGCGGCTCGGCTCGGCGGCGCTCGACCTTGCGTGGGTCGCGGCGGGGCGGTTCGACGGCTATTGGGAATCGGACCTCAATCGCTGGGACGTCGCCGCCGGGATGTTGCTGGTCAAGGAGGCGGGCGGGTTCGTCACTGACTATCGCGGCGCCGACCGCGCGATCGAGCGCAATCAATTCCTCGCCGCCAACGACGCGCTGCATTCGAAATTGCACAAGTTGGTCGCCGGCGCGTTACGCTGACCGTCATGGAGTGACGGTTTTTCCGCCGCGCGGGCACGAGAGTTTTTGCGATTCATTCTCACGTGCCGGGACCCTTGCCCCCCTCGGGTCATCGTCCTAGAAGCCCGGCAAATCTCATTCGCAGTTGCGAGAAAGCCCTTGCCAGACCTGTCGCAATATCTGCCGATTCTGCTGTTCCTCGGCGTTGCGTTGCTCCTGTCCACCGCGTTCGTGGTGCTGCCGATGCTCGCCGCGCGGGCGACCGGATCGCACCAGCCCAATCCGGACAAGCTCGCCGAATATGAGTGCGGCTTTCCGGCGTTCGAGGACCCGCGCAGCCAGTTCGACGTGCGCTTCTATCTGATCGCGATCCTGTTCATCGTGTTCGATCTGGAGGCGGCGTTCATTTATCCCTGGGCGGTGTCCGTATTTCATCTCGGCTGGACCGCGTGGATCGCGATGATGGTGTTCATCGTCGAGCTTGCGCTGGGCCTCGCCTATGCCTGGAAGAAGGGAGCGTTGGATTGGGAATGAGACCGCATTCCGGCCCCGTCGAGCTTCCGCAGCCGAGCGGCGCGTCGATCGTGCCGCCCGACCAGGCGTTCTTCAACGATCTGAACGGCGAACTGACCGACCAGGGCTTCCTCGTCACTTCGGCCGAGGAGCTGTTCAAATGGGCGCGCACCGGCTCCCTATGGTGGATGACCTTCGGCCTCGCCTGCTGCGCGGTCGAGATGATCCATGTGAACATGCCGCGCTATGACCTTGAACGGTTTGGCGCCGCGCCGCGCGCGAGCCCGCGCCAGTCGGACGTGATGATCGTCGCCGGCACGCTGTGCAACAAGATGGCGCCGGCGCTCAGGCGGGTGTACGACCAGATGTCGAACCCCAAATACGTCATTTCGATGGGCAGCTGCGCCAATGGCGGCGGCTATTATCATTACAGCTACTCGGTGGTGCGCGGCTGCGACCGTATCGTGCCGATCGACATCTACGTCCCCGGCTGCCCGCCGACCGCCGAGGCGTTGCTCTACGGGATCATGCAGTTGCAGCGGAAAATCCGCCGCTCCGGGACGATCGAGCGATGAGGGCGCCGGCTCCTGCCTATGCCGCCGATCTGAACGGCGAGACGATCGAGGCCGCGACGGCTGCGCTCGGCGACATGCTCCTGTCGTCGCAGGACCGCGTCGGCGAAGTCGCGCTCTATGTCGACCGCTCGCAGCTCGTCCCCGCGATGGTCGCGCTGCGCGACACGCCGGGGCTCGAATATCAGCAGCTGATGGAGATCGCCGGGGTCGATTATCCCGACCGCGAGGAGCGGTTCGAGTGCGTCTATTGCCTGCTCAGCCTGACGCGCAACCATCGCATCCAGGTGCGGGTGAACACCGACGAGGTAAAGCCGGTGCCGTCGGTGACGGGGATCTGGCCGGTCGCAGGCTGGCTCGAGCGCGAGGTGTACGACATGTACGGGGTGCTGTTCGAGGGCAACCCCGACCTGCGCCGCATCCTGACCGATTACGGCTTCCGCGGCCACCCGCAGCGCAAGGACTTCCCGCTGACCGGCTATGTCGAACTGCGCTATTCGGAAGAGGCGAAGCGCGTCGTCTATGAGCCGGTGCAGTTGGCGCAGGATTTCCGCACGTTCGACTTCATGAGCCCGTGGGAAGGGGCGGAATACATCCTGCCCGGCGACGAGAAGGCGAAGCTGCCCGAGGCGAAGGGCGCCCCGTCGCCGGTGAACGCCGATCAGATCCAGAAGGCCGACGCCCCCAAGTCTCCCAAGGCGAAGGCGAAGCAGCCCAAGACCACCGACAGCCCGGCGCAGACCGGCGCGGGCAAGGCCGATCCCGACAACAAGCCCGAAGAGAAGCCCAAGGACCCCGATGTGGTGCCGACCCCGGGCAAGGGGCAGAATCAATGATTACGCAAACAACCGTTCGCCCTGAGCTTGTCGAAGGGCGTCTGACGACTGCGCTCGAAACGGACGGAGTGGGAGGTCGTCATGGCTGACGAAACCCTCGCGCATCCGCCCGTCGGCGGGTTCGGGACCGAGCCCGATCCGTATCTCGAGCAGCTTCTGGGCGACGAGAACGCGATCGATCCGACGACGGGCGACGTCACGATCCAGAACTACACGATCAATTTCGGCCCGCAGCATCCCGCAGCGCACGGCGTGCTGCGGCTGGTGATGGAGCTCGACGGCGAAATCATCGACCGGATCGATCCGCACATCGGCCTGCTCCACCGCGGCACCGAGAAGCTGATCGAATACAAGACCTATGCGCAGGCGCTCCCGTACATGGATCGCCTCGATTACTGCTCGCCGCTGTGCATGGAGCACAGCTTCGTGCTCGCGGTCGAGAAGCTGCTCGACCTCGAAGTGCCGCTGCGCGCGCAGTACCTCCGCGTGCTGTTCGCCGAGCTGACGCGCATCTCGAACCATATGCTCAACATCGGCAGCCACATCATGGACGTCGGCGCGATGACGCCCAACCTGTGGCTATTCGAGGTCCGCGAAGACTTGATGCAGATCTACGAGCATGTCTCGGGCGCGCGCATGCACGCCAATTATTTCCGCGTCGGCGGCGTTCGCGAGGACATCCCGCCCGCGGTCTTGGACAAGATCGGAGAGTTCCTCGATAACCGACTGCAAATCTTCGAGGATGCGATCGCGCTGGTCGCCGACAACCGCATCTTCAAGCAGCGCAACGTCGACATCGGCATCGTCCACCGCGACGACGCCATCGCCTGGGGCTTCTCCGGGCCGATGATCCGCGCGTCGGGCGTGCCATGGGACATCCGAAAGGCGCAGCCCTACGAAGTCTACGACCGCATGGAATTCGAGGTGCCGGTCGGC
>DASTWI010000048.1:0-4393 GCA_035776635.1 Sphingomonas sp.
AGCGGCGACCACCCGATCCCGAAGATCCTGTGAAAGCGTTCGGCCCATCCATGCTGGCCTCCTTTCCAGCATGGATTGTGAATCAGAAAATCAGGCCGCTGTGAATCCCCAACGATTCACGTCGCGCGGAAACCGCTCTAAACTTCCAAATAGGCCATGCACAAGAACGATCGGAGTATTTGAAAGAGTCATAGTCAACGTCCGGAATTTTGAGGTCTCTAACGAACTTCGGAGTCGCGCGGTATCCAGCTTGGGGAAGGGTTCTTGACGCCGCTGAGGGACGGGTGGGTTGCCAGAAATCTTGCGGTTCAGACTAGCTCTCTCCGTCGACAACGCCCTCAAGGGCGTCGGCATTTGCTTCGCACCACTGACGGAATGAGCGAGGCGGCCTGCCTGTCAAATCATGGACGGTGGTAGTCACCAAACCCGTCGTATCCGATCGCATCGATCGCAAACCCTCGATCAGGGCAGCGGCAAGCGGAGGCGGCGCGCCGTTCGGATAGCGAAACCTCACAGCTTCTTCGGGCGAGGCGACATCTCGAACGGCGATCTCTTTGCCGATAACCGCCGATATGATTGCGACTTGCTCTGCAACGGTAAGCGCTTCGTCGCCCGTCAAGGTATAAGCCTTGCCGGCATGGCCGTCTTCGGTGAGCGCCGCGGTCGCAACAGCGGCAATATCAGCGGGATCGATCAGAGCGGCACGTCCCGGCCCCGTGGGATCGAGCACGTAGCCGAACTCGTGCAATGTCTGCATCCAGTCGAATGTGTTCGTGGTGAACCCGACGGGGCGAAGGAAGGTCGCCGCAATCCCCGATGCGCGGATCAGTTGTTCGCGTTCGTGATGCCAACGTCCCATGGAAGGCAAGGGCGCTATGGCAACGGCATAACTCGATAGATAGACAATGCGCTTTATTCCCGTTTCCCGGGCAGCCAGTAGCGCCGTTCTCGCTATTTCGTGCTCGATACCTGGCACCAACAGGAAAAGGCGGTCCGCGCCTTGACAGGCGTTGAGCAAGGAAGACAGATCCTCCAGGTCGCCGACAACCACATCTGTCGTCGTCGGAAGTTTAGTCGCTTTGGAGGGGCTGCGAACGAGCGCTCGCACATTTTCGCCGCGATCGAGGAGTTGACAGACGAGCTCGGTGCCAACGTGGCCTGTTGCTCCTGTTACTACAATCATCACATTGTCTCTTGTCTGATGAAGTGCTCGGTTACTGGGTAACGCAGCCGGTTATCGATGCCCGTGTCCGCATGATCATCCGATCTCACGCTGGCGGTGCCGCATCCCGCGTTTCGCCGAACAAGGGCGTCGCCCGCATCGATCGTCGATCGGCGAACGCTTCGAACCAGCTCGCGAGCCTGGGATGGCCGGGTCGAAAATCCGGTAGGTTGCGGAACACCAGCCAGTCGAGCGTGGTCGCCAGAGCGATCTGACCGACGTCGATGTCCTTGCCCGGCGTCCAGCTAAGCTCGAGCCAGTCGTAGGTCTCCGCGAGCTTGAGCGCGTAGCCGTCCGCCAGCGGTGGATAGCGCAGATGTTCCGGCCGGCGCGCTGTTTCCCAGCGCAGCGCGATACCGGCATCGGCAAGGCCCTGGGCTGCCGCCTGGATCCGAAGCGAGCGCCACCGCGCCTCGCCCTCGGCCGGGATGAGCGGACGGTTCGCATGGAGGGTGTCGAGATAGACGCAGATGACGTCCGAATCGAACAGCGCGGCGCCATCATCCCGCAGCAACACCGGCACCTTGCCGAGCGGGTTCTGCGCAAACACTTCGGCATTCTTCACCGTTGGGCTGGTCTCGCAATGGAAAACCTCGATCCGATCGGCGAGGCCGGCTTCGTGCGCGAACACCAGCGCCTTGCGGGCATAGGGAGAGTGGGTCTGGTAGAGCAGCTTCACGAATGACCTCCGGGTGGCAGCGCACTGGCGCGGTTGAGGACTGCCGCCAGTACGGCCGTGAGCCGCTTCGTCGTCGGCAGATGCAGGAATTCATTGGGTCCGTGAGCGTTGGATTCCGGGCCGAGCACGCCCGTCACGAGGAACTGGGCGTTGGGAAATCGCTCCGCGAGCGCCGCCAGGAAGGGAATGCCCCCGCCGCCGCCGAACAACAGGCTGGTCGCGCCGAACGCCGCCGCGGAACCCTCGTTCAGCACGTCTTCGAGCCACGGAGCGAGCGGCGGCGCCTCCCAACCGGCGGCGATCATGGTCGTGTCGAAGCGAACTGCGCTGCCATAAGGCGGATCGGCTTCCAGCAGCGCCTTCAAGCGATCCGCCGCGCCATTGGCATCGAGCGTCGGCGGCAATCGGAGGCCGATCTTGAGCGAAATCTCCGGCTGAATCACCGCGGCGGCCTCCTCGGTGCTCGGGAGGCCGTCGAGCCCGATCACCGCGAGCTGCGCGCGCCAGGCGCGATTCAGCAGGAGCTCGGCGCGATTGTCTGAGACGGGGCGAACGCCGGCCTCGAACGGAAGCGTTGTCCCCAGATCAACGAACCGGGAGGCAGCCTCGGCCTGCGCCCGCCGCGCCTCGGGAATGATCACCTGGAAGTCGGCCACGATCTCGCCCGTGTCGGGATCCTCCAGGCGCGAGAGCAATCGCGTGGCGACGCGCAACGGCGCCGGGGCGACCCCCGACGCGTCACCGGAATGCACCGCCGCGGTCAGCGTGCGAACATGCAGGACACCCTGGACTTGACCGCGGACAGCGGTGGTCGTCCAGAGCCGGTCATAGTCTCCAGCAACCGAATCCAGCGCGACGATCAAGCCGGGAGCCCGATCGAGCCGTTGCGCCATCAGCGCAACATAATCGGGCAGGTCGCCGCTTCCCGATTCCTCGCTGCCTTCGATCAGAATCAGGCATCGCGGATAGGCGAGACCCTGGTCGCGAAGCGCCAGGATGCCGAGAACGGCCGAGAAGATCGCGTACCCGTCGTCGGCTGCGCCACGGCCATAGAGCCGGTCTGCTTCGACCACCGGCACCCAGGGATTGCGGCCCTCGCTCCAGCCGGTCATCTCCGGTTGCTTGTCGAGATGGCCATAGAGGATGACCGGCGGAGCCTCCGCAATGCCCGGGACGTCGATCAGGATCGTCGGCGTCTTGCCCTCCAGACGGAGGACCTCGACCAAGGCGCCCGGCGTGGCGACCAGCGCTCCGCGTGCCCATCGGGCGAGATGCTCGGCGGCGCGATCGAGCTGGCCGTTCGCCTGCCAATCGACGTCGAACGCGGGCGACCTGGCGGGGATAGCGATATAGTCCGACAGCGGTCCCATCACGCTGTCGCGCCAACGGCCCGCGATAAACTCTTGCAGGCGATCGAAATCCATCGTCCGGCTCCCTTGAGTGGAACCAGGTTTCTACAAATCGCCCGCGCCGATTTTATGCGAACACGGGCGCGTCAACGCCTGATAACTGCATGAAGGGGTGCTATGACGCACCATGGACCTCGATGCCTTCGACCGTCAGCTTTTGAACCTCCTGCAGGAAGATGCCGGCCTGACCGCCGACCGATTGGCTGAGAGCGTCGCCTTGTCGCCGTCGGCGATCCAGCGGCGGATCAAACGGCTTCGCGATCAAGGCGTCATCCTTCGCGACATCGCGGTCGCCGACCATAGGAAGATCGGCAACCCCACCTTCTTCATCGTGGCGCTGGAGGTCGAGCGCGAGCGACCCGAACTGCTCGCCCAGCTGCGCAAATGGCTCGCCGCCCAGGCCCATGTCCAGCAAGTCTTCTATGTGACGGGCGAGGCCGATTTCATCCTGGTCATCACCGCGCCCGACACCGAAACCTACGACGCGCTGATGTCCGATCTCGTTATGCAGAACCCGAATGTCCGCCGCTTCACAACCAATGTCGCGTTGAGCGTCATAAAGCGGGGACTCGCCGTGCCAGTGACGGAAACCCGCCTGGACTGAAGGCGCGGCGCGGAATTTGAGCGATGCCAAGGGTTATCTTGCGGCCTGCCCGCCGCGAAAACGCGCATGCTGAGCGGCATGAAACATCACGCTTGTTCCGCTTCGTCCCGGCTGACGCCCAATCGGGCCACCTCGTTGCTCGACTTGCCCGCACTGGCGCGCCGCGCCGGCGTCGCGCGCGTGCTCGTCAAATGCGAAAGCGAGCGGCTGCTCGGCAACTTCAAGTCGCTTGGAGGACGCCGGGCCGGTCGCCGCGCCCTCGAGCGGATGCCAAAGGTCCAAAGGCTGATCTGCGCGAGCGACGGCAATCATGGGCTGGCCGTCACGCTGGCGGCGCGGGAAGCCGGCGCCGAAGCACGCATCTTCCTGCCGATGGCGGTGCCGGAGGCCCGCGCGGCCCGCATCCGCGCTTTCGGCGGCGAGGTCGTCCGGGTGGACGACAGCTATGACGTCGCGGTTCAGATGGCCGCGGCGGCAGC
>DASTWI010000049.1:0-31384 GCA_035776635.1 Sphingomonas sp.
TTGGCACCTCGATGTCGGCTCATCACATCCTGGGGCTGGAGCAGGTCCCAAGGGTTTGGCTGTTCGCCAATTAAAGTGGTACGTGAGCTGGGTTCAGAACGTCGCGAGACAGTTTGGTCCCTATCTGCCGTGGGCGTCGAAATTTGAGAGGAGTTGACCCTAGTACGAGAGGACCGGGTTGAACATACCTCTGGTGTACCTGTCGTCGTGCCAACGGCGCAGCAGGGTAGCTATGTATGGACGGGATAACCGCTGAAAGCATCTAAGCGGGAAGCCTCCCTCGAGATAAGATTTCTTAGGACGGTCAGAGACCATGACCTTGATAGATCGGATGTGGAAGCGCGGTAACGCGTGGAGCTAACCGATACTAATTGTCCTATTCGCGCTTGATGAGTCCCACCATCAATGACAGCCCTGGGCTGTTGGATGATGGAAGTTCATCTGGCCAGAACACCGTTCGCCCTGAGCTTGTCGAAGGGCGATTGGAAAAGGTGCATCGATTTAAGAACGAACGCGCGCTTGCCCTTTTTTGGGCCCCATCGAAGTACCACTTCGATTGGATCAAGCGCACCGGCTTCATTGCCTGGTGGCTATAGCGTCAGTGCCCCACCCGATCCCATCCCGAACTCGGCCGTGAAACCTGACTGCGCCGATGGTACTATCGCTCAAGCGATGGAAGAGTAGGTCGTCGCCAGGCATTGCAGCCGGTGCGTAAGGAACGCGCGTTTAAGCAGAACCCATTCACATGCCTTTCTACGTCCCGCGTCGAGCGTAGCTCCGCCGGACGAGCGTTGGCTTGACGCGGGGTGGAGCAGCCCGGTAGCTCGTCAGGCTCATAACCTGAAGGTCGCAGGTTCAAATCCTGCCCCCGCAACCAACGCAATGCCGCTAATCCAACGGGTTAGCGGCTTTGTTGTATCTGCCATTCTGGCATATTCCGACTTTTCATGCGGCCAGCCAGCCGCCGCCCGGCTTCCTTCGATCGCTCGCCGGGTTCGGCGTTGCGAATGGCGTCGAGCGCTTCGTCATCAAGGTCTCGGTGAGAAAAACGCGGCGGTTGATGTCCACGATTTTGCGTCCCTTCCCCAAGTCCCTCATGCCTTAATCCTGCCCCGCAACCAACGCCTGCCCACACCATTCGCGAGAGCTAACGGAAAATATCAGCGGACGGCAGTTTTCCGGATCGGCGCTCTGGCCGCTGAACGGCAAGAATGGGCGCAAAGCAGGTACATCGCTTATGGGGTCAAAGACCGGCGATGCCAAGTCCGCCGCCGAGCTTCACTACATACACTACATATATGGCCACCACATGAAAGCGACTGCGCCGGACACACCGACCAGCGTGATCGCGGTCATCAAGAGCATTAGCCCTGCAACGCCGCGTTTCATGGCACGCACACCGCTACCCTGGGCGCGGAAATAGATTTCGAGTACCGCCAGGGGGACGAGATAGGCGCCGAACTGGATGACGATGTCGGCGGGTCCGGACAGGCTGTCGTTCATGCCGATCCCGCCGCCGGAGATCAGCACCCAAGCCATGATGCCCACTCGCAGGAACCATACGCCGTTCACGACCATGAAGGCGCGCATGGCCCAGCGGCGATGGGCGATGAGGTCGCGTTTCAAGGCGGCCCGCCAGGCGATGGCGCTGAAGGCCAGGATCAGCATACCGTCGACCGAGACGGCGATGGCGGAGATCGGCGAAAGATAGGTCTGGCGAACCCAGGTAAGCCACAGGCCGCTCAGAGCCATTATGACGGCGACCGAAAAGAACGCGCGTCCGATCCAGCGGTGCAGCGCCGGCGCGCGCCTGCGGATCGCGGGAAGGAACTGCAGCAACCCGCCAATCGTGACGACCGCCGCCAGCAGGACATGCGCCGCAAATACGGCGTTGCCGGCGGTGTCGCCCGCGACATAGCCCTTGATCAGCGGCTTTTCGTTCCAGCCGGCGAAGTCGCCGGCCAGCGTCTTTCCCCCATAATGGGCGAGGATCATCCAGACGAAGGCGGCCTGACCAAGGGCCGCGACCACGAACCAGGCGGCGGCGGACCGGCGCAACAGGGCCTGTCCCCTCGAACCGCGTCGCCGCTGACCAAGATCGGCCGATGTAATTGCGTCCATTGCGCTTCCCGCTAATCTGAACCAGGCGAAGCGATGCCGCGGCTGACGCGCGCGGTCTCGTCGTTTTGGAAATCGGCCATGTTTTTTGGGCAGGCCGATGCGGAAGCGCATGGTTGACGAGGGGGGATGATGCGCGGAACGGGCCATCTTGCCATGCCGGTAGCCGGCTCCAGGACGGCCGATGCCTATCTCTATGGGCTCCTGTTCGCGGGCGCCGTGGTGGCCTTCTGCCTCAGCAAACTCGTCGGTAACGAGCTTGGCGCCACCTCACAGGTGCTGGCGACGATCGGCAATGCGACCTGCGGTTGGTCTTGGCTCCTGGTACGGGCCTTGTTCCGCCGGCCGAGCATGCGCCGGTCGATTTGGCCGCCGGCCCTGGTAATCGCGATGATAGCGATCGGTGTCGCCTTGCGGTTCGGCGATGGAAGTCCCGCGCCGGTTTTGCGGATGGCGGACAATGCCGAGGGCCTTATCAGTTCCGCACTGCTTCTGCTGGCGACGATTGAGCCGCTGAGGGGCATCGGCGACGACATCCCGCAATCCGAACAGCGTTTCCGGATCGGCTTCGCCGCGAGCTATGCGATGATCCTCGCGATCGCCGTACTGCTGATCGATGGCGCGCCGGCGGATAGCGCGACCGCGCGGTTTGGAGGCGCCATCAAGGCGATATGCGCATTGGCGGCGCTTGCGGGGATGGGATTCGCTGTCTGGTATCGCACCGGCAATCCGGTGCCGGAAACGATGAGGACAAGGCGGCGCGCTCCGGCGGAGAGCGATCACGCCTTGGGCGAGCGTATTCTCCAGATCATGCGAGGAGAAGCGGCCTTTGCGCAGCCGGACCTCAAAGTCGCCGATCTGGCGCGTCGGGTAGGCGAGGCGGAGTATAAGGTGAGCCGGTGTGTCACCCGCGCGCTCGGCTTCCGCAACTTCAACCATATGGCCAATCATTTTCGCGTGGCCGAGGCGAAGCGCAGGCTCGCGGACCCTCGTTTCGACCATCTGCCGATCCTGACCATCGCGCTCGATTGCGGCTTTGGCTCGATCGGGCCATTCAACCGCGCCTTCAAGGCGGAAACCGGAACAACGCCGATGCATTTCCGTAGGGCTCGCTAAGCAGCCAACCCTCGGCGGCCTGTAGCGGCCGTCCTCGTCAGATTTGGTGAGCGGCACCCGGATGTGTGCGCTTTCGGTTGCGGTCGCGACTCGTGTAGATTTGTCCTCGGCCTGGAAAAGCAGAATACGGCAAGCGACGGCCTGTCGCTCGAATCGCTCTCTATCCCGATTATCCGACGAGCGCGGACCGCTGGGATCAGCTCTTCACGCGAATGAAATCGGACGCCTCAGCTAAGCCGCCAAAATTCAGCGCCTGCCGCCGTTTGGCCGTCGTAGACTGATGTCTTGAATACGGACCTGTCGTACTGGAGCGGGCGAAGGGATTCGAACCCTCGACCCCAACCTTGGCAAGGTTGTGCTCTACCCCTGAGCTACGCCCGCTCTTGGCGCCGGGCCGCGAAAGGGCCCTGGTGAGGCGGCGGCTGTTAGCATCGGGGCCGGGGGTGAGCAAGCCCCAACTCGCACCGCGCGCGAAAAGGGTTGGCGGCGGCGCCTCGCGCCCCACATAAGGGGCCGAATCACCCAGACAGGAGCTGACATTGGCATCGCTCGGCATGAGCCCACAGGAAAAGGAAGCGGTGGAAAGCTTCCGCCGCGACGTCGTCGAACCGTCGATGACCAAGCTCGTCATCATCGATTTCTGGGCCGAATGGTGCGGGCCGTGCAAGGCGCTGGCGCCGCTGCTCGACAAGGTCGCGGCGGACTATGCCGACAAGGGCGTGGTGCTGGCCAAGATCGACACCGACAAGAACCAGTTCATCGCCGCGCAATTCCAGGTCCGCTCGATCCCGACCGTCTATGCGATGTTCCAGGGCCAGCTGGTCGCCGACCTGACCAACGCGCGCACCGAATCGCAGCTCAAGGCCACGCTCGACCAGTTGCTCCGCCAGCTGCCGATCGGCAGCGAGGCGAAGGATGCCGAGGCCGAGCTCGCGCCGCTGATCGCGATGGGCGAAGAGGTGCTGGGCGAAGGCGATGCGGTACGCGCGCTGTCGATCTTCGACCAACTCGCCGAAATGGCGCCCGAGCATCCCGCGGTGCTGTCGGGCCGGATCCGCGCGCTGGTCGCCGCGGACCGCGATGCCGATGCCGAGGCGGCGATCGCCGCGCTGCCCGAGGAAGTTGCGAAGCAGCCAGAGATCGAGCGTGCGCGCTCGGCGCTCGCGCTCAAGAGGGAGGCGCGGCCGGTCGATGATCTTGCCGGCCTGAAGGCGAAGGTCGAGGCCAATCCCGACGATCTCGACGCGCGTTTCGAGCTGGCCGGCGGGCAAATGGCGGCGGGCGACCGCGAGGCGGCGGCCGACTCCTTGCTGGCGATCATCGCCGCCGACCGCGACTGGAACGAGGGCGCTGCGCGCGAGCGGCTGCTGAAGCTGTTCGAGGTGGTCGGCCTGGAGGACCCGTGGGTGTCCGCGCAGCGCCGGCGATTGTCGGCGATCCTGTTCGGATGACGACGACGCGCCTGTCGGTCTTTCCGCTGGCGGGCGCGCTGCTGTTCCCGCAGATGCACCTGCCGCTGCACATTTTCGAGCCGCGCTATCGGGCGATGGTGTCCGATGCGCTGGCGCGTGACCGCCGGATCGGGATGATCCAGCCGCGGCCGTGCCCCGATGCAGAGGCCGGGAATCCGCCGCTGTTCGACATCGGCTGCGCCGGCCGGATCAGCGAGGTCGAGGCGCTCGACGACGGCCGCTACAATATCGTGCTCGAGGGGCTGTCGCTGTTTCGCGTGATGCGTGAGCTTGCGGTGACGACGCCGTTTCGCCAGGTCGAAGCCGAGCTGCTGTC
Source organism: Sphingomonas sp. (assembly GCA_035776635.1). GTDB lineage: Bacteria > Pseudomonadota > Alphaproteobacteria > Sphingomonadales > Sphingomonadaceae > Sphingomonas. The sequence continues at coordinate 5,023 of DASTWI010000049.1, forward strand.
GTCGCCCAAGGACGAGGTGCTGGCGATGGGACGGCGCGCGGCGCTGGAGCTCGAATCGCGCCGTTTCGCCGACGCCCAAGGCTATGCGGTGGACTGGAACGCGGTGAGCCGGCTCGACGACGAGGCGCTGGTCAACGGTATCGCCCAGATCGCGCCGTTCGACGTCGCTGCCAAGCAGGCGCTGCTCGAATCACCCGGCCTTTCCGACCGCGCCGACATGCTGGTGCAGCTGATGCAATTCTTCGGCCGGCACGACGGCGAGGACCGGGTGACGCTGCAATGACCGCGCCGGCGCTCGATCCGTGGCTGCTGTCGATCCTAGTCTGTCCGGTGACGCGGACGAAGCTGCGCTACGATGCCGGGCGGCAGGAGCTCGTGTCGGACGCGGCGGGTCTCGCCTATCCGATCCGCGACGGCGTGCCGGTGCTGCTCGCCGAGGAAGCGCGTCGACTTTCGGGGGGGGCGGCGGAAGGCTCCTCCGGCGGTTCGGCCTGATAGCCGAGCGTCGCGCGGCCCTTCACCGGTCCCGCGATGTCGGCGACGAGGTAGAGCGGGCGGTGCTTCGATTCGACATAGAGCCGGCCGAGATACTCGCCGATCATGCCGAGCACGAACATCTGGATCGCGCTCAGCACGACGACGACCAGCATCGTCGAGGTCCAGCCGGGCACCGGGTCGCCTTCGAAGAATCCCCAGCCGATATAGACCAGCAGCAGCAGCGAAGTGCCGGCGAGGAGGACTGAGGCGTGGCTGGCGAAGCGCAGCGGCGCGGTGGAGAAGCCGGTCACCGCGTCGAAGGCGAGCCGTACCATCTTTCCAAGGGGATAGCTGGTCTCTCCGGCGTGGCGCTCGGCGCGGTCGTAGACGAACGGCACCTGACGGAAGCCGATCCAGGCGACCATGCCGCGGATGAAGCGGGCTTGCTCGGGCAAGCTGAGGAAGGCATCGAGCGCGCGGCGGGTCATCAAGCGAAAATCGCCTGTATCCAAGGGGATGGGCGTGTCGGTGACGCGGTCGAGGACGCGGTAGAACAGCGCGGCGGTCAACTTCTTGAAAATGCTCTCTCCTTCGCGCTTGCGGCGGACCGCATACACGACATCCGCATCCTCGGCGGCCAAAAGTGTTCGCATTTCGATGAGAAGTTCGGGCGGATCCTGGAGGTCGGCGTCGATGATCAGGATCTGCTCGCCCGCGCACAGGTCGAGGCCCGCGGTCAGCGCGAGCTGGTGGCCGTGGTTGCGCGAGAGGTTGATCGCGACAAGGTGCGGATCGCCCGCGGCGAGTCGCTGCATCAGCGGCCAGCTGGCGTCGCGTGAGCCGTCGTTGACCAGCACCAGCTCGTAATCCTCGCCGACCGCGGCACGCGCCGCCGCCGAGACGCGCGCGTGGAGCATCTCGAGGCAGCCTTGCTCGTTATAGCAGGGAATGACGATGGACAGCGCGGGGCGGTGCATGGGCGCGCTCTGTAGCGCCGTCAGCGCGTCGCGTCATGCGGTTTCACACCCGCTCGGCCCGGCTCACCGCGTCGGCGGCGCGCAGTGCGGCGAGGACGCGCATGAGATGCTGGACGTCGTGGACCTCGATGTCGATCGTGTTGGTGTGGAAGGTGGTGTCGCGCGCGTCGAGGCGCAGGTTGATGATGTTGGCGCGCTGCGCGCCGATGATCGTCGAGACGATGCCGAGCGCGCCGGGTTCGTTGCGCACCTCGACGGTGATCCGCGCGGTGCCGCCTTCGGACTTGTCGCCCCAGGCGAGGTCGACCCAGTCGACATCCTCGCCCTCGACCAGCTTCGGGCAGTCGATGGTGTGGACCTCGATCCCCTCGCCGCGCCGGCGCAAGCCGACGATGCGGTCGCCGGGCACCGGGTGGCAGCATTCGCCGAGCGAATAGGCGACGCCGGGGGTCAGCCCCTTGATGACGATCGCGCTCGACTGCGGCGGCAGCGGGAGCGCCGAATCGGCGCCGGCCGAGCCGGGCATCAGCGCCTCCATCACCTCGGCATCGGTGATCGTGCGGCGCGCGATTGCGTCCATCAGGGCCGCCTCGTCGGCGAGCTTGAGGCGCTTCAACGCCTGGTCGAGCGCGTCGGGGCCGAGCGGAGCGGGGAGCCGTTGCGCGATCTCGTCATAGATCTTGCGGCCCAGCGCGGTGGTCTCGCCGCGTTCCTTGTGGCGCAGGTGCCGGCGAATCGCCGCGCGCGCCTTGCCGGTGATCGCGAAGTTGAGCCAATTGGCCTGCGGCGTCTGCGCCTTGGAGCGTAGGATCTGGACCTGGTCTCCGTTGGCGATGTCGGTGCGCAGCGGCACGACGCGGCCGTTGACCTTGGCGCCGACCGCCTGATCGCCGAGGTCGGTGTGGACCGCATAAGCGAAATCGATCGGAGTCGCGCCCTTGGGCAGCTGGATCAGCTCGCCGGCGGGGGTGAAGGCGAAGATGCGATCCTGATACATCGCCATCCGGGTATGTTCGAGCAGCTCCTCGGGGCTCTCGGCGGTGTCGAGGATTTCGATGAGGTCGCGAATCCAGCTGACCTGCGTGTCGGGGCGGACGACGTCGTGCTTGTAGGCCCAATGCGCGGCGAGGCCGTATTCGGCCTGCTGGTGCATGTCGTGGGTGCGGATCTGGATTTCGACGCGAGTATTGTCGGCGTGCATCACCGTGGTGTGGAGCGAGCGGTAGCCGTTGCGCTTGGGCGTCGAGATATAGTCCTTAAAGCGGCCGGGGACCATCGGCCAGCGGCGGTGGATCACGCCGAGCGCGCGATAGCATTCCTCCTCGGTGCCGACGATCGCGCGGAAGGCCATGATGTCCGACAGCTGCTCGAGGCTGACGTGGCGCTCGGACATCTTTTTCCAGATCGAATAGGGATGCTTCTCGCGCCCCGAGATGTCGGCTTCGATCCCGCCGCGCGACAGCAGCAGCTTGAGTCCGGAGCCGATCTTGGCGATGCGGTCGCCGCCGCTGCCCTCCTTGAGCGCGTCGAGCCGCCGGGTGATCGATTCGTACGCCTCGGGCTCGAGCTCGCGGAAGGCGAGCGTCTGCATCTCCTTCATGAACTCGTACATGCCGATCCGCTCGGCGAGCGGGGCGTAGATGTCCATCGTCTCGCGGGCGATGCGGCGGCGCTTGTCCTCGTTCTTGATGAAGTGGAGCGTGCGCATGTTGTGGAGGCGATCGGCGAGCTTGACCAGCAGCACGCGGATGTCGTCCGACATCGCCAGCAGGAACTTGCGGAGGTTCTCCGCGGCGCGCTCGTTCTCGGTCTGCGCTTCGATCGAGGAGAGCTTGGTGACGCCGTCGACCATGCGCGCGACTTGCGGGCCGAACAGCCGCTCGATCTCGTCATGGGTGGCGACGGTGTCCTCGATCGTGTCATGGAGGATCGCGGTGGCGATCGTCTCGTCGTCGAGGTGGAGGTCGGTCAGGATGCCGGCGACTTCGATCGGATGGCTGAAATAGGGATCTCCGCTCGCGCGCTTTTGGCTGCCGTGCGCGTGCATCGAGAAGACGTAAGCGCGGTTGAGCAGCGCCTCGTCGGCCTGGGGATCGTAGCCGAGGACCCGATCGACAAGTTCATATTGCCGCAGCACGCGATCCATATCGGGTCGCGTGCCGCTGCAATGCAATAAGTTTTTGGGCGCTTACGCGCCGCTCGGCCGGTGCCGCGACATCACGACTTCGCTTTGTCGTTGCACTTGGCGAGCGCTTGCGGATCGAGCGCCTCCCCCGCGACGGTGAACGAGTCGAGCTTGCCGACCGACTTGGCAATCCGCTCGCAAATGAACTGCGGACGGTCGGCGGCCTTTTTCGCGGTGCAGACGCCGCCGCCGCACGACCAGATGGTGTCGCGCGTGACATAGCTCGCCTCCGACGGCGCGGCGGCGGGCGTGGCGGCATAATAAGCGGCGGGCTGCTGCGCCTGAAGCGCAGCGGGCGAGACGAAAGCGGCAGCAGCAGCGGCGGCCGCGAAGGAAACCAGGCGAATCATCGGAACCTCCCAACTCGGTTGCGAATCGCTACTTAGATTGTGCAGTTGCGAGTTGCAAGTTAAAACTTATATCCGGTTTCCCTCACGGCATTTTTGAGATAGGTTGCAGATCGATGACCGAAAAGCTGCGCGAGCCCCTGCGCGATCTGGCGAACGAATGCAGCCTGCCGGCGGCGCTGGAGGCGATGGGGGAGCGGTGGTCGTTCCTGATCCTGCGCGCGGCGTTCAACGGCCTGCATCATTTCGAGGAATTTCAGTCGGAGCTGGGCATCGCGCGCAACATCCTGGCCAACCGGCTGGCGCGGCTGGTCGAGCACGGCATTCTCGAGCGCCACGCGCTGCCCGCGGATCGCCGCAAGATCGATTACAAGCTGACCGACAAGGGCGCGGCGCTGCTGCCGACGATGATCGCGCTGAGGCAATGGGGCGAGCGGTGGGAGACCGGGTGTCCGGCGACTCCGGTGCTGGTCGATGCGCGCGACCGCCGGCCGATCGCGCCGGTCCAGGTCCGCGCGCACGATGGACGCGTGCTGACCAAGCACGACCTGCTGTGGTCGCTGCCCGAAGATGTGGCGCGGATCGGGCCCGAAGCCGAGGCGGCCGAATAGCGGCAGAGCAGATCGAGCGAGTATTCCTGCGAAAGCAGGAATCCAGCTTCGGCGCGCATCTCCTGCGACTCCTGCTTTCGCCGGAGCACGAGGGGGCGTTTCAGGTCAGTTTGCGCTAATTCGGAGCCAATCCGGTCCGATGAGTCAGGTTTTTCGCTCGATCCTCACCCCCCGCTCGGCACGTGGGGATGGTCGCCGTGGGGGCCGCCGACGAAATCGCCGACGTTGATCGTGCCGAGACTGCCCGGCCAGGTCCGCGCGACGGGCGTGCCGTCGCCGGGCAAGTCGATGTCCCCGGCCGGCGCGAAGCCGCCGTTGCCGCCGGGATCGGCGAGCACGGTGAAGACCAGCGGCGTGCCGGTATGGCTGACCGCCGTGACGGTCGATCGGCCGCCGGCGGTCCGGTACCCGATGGTGATCGCCTTGGGCGTCGTGGGCGCGGTTTCGTGGAGCAGCTGATGCTCCTTGCCCGGCGCGAGCGTGAACGAGATGCTCTCGCCCGGGTGGAGCGTGACGCGCTCGACATCGGTGCCGGGCGGCGGGCTGGATTGCGCGAGTGCGGTGGCGGGGAGCAGCAGCGCGGCGAGCGGCAGGATCAGGCGCATGGGTCGTCTCCGCATGTCCGCTCTGGGGGGAAACGCGGTTCGGCGAGAGAGGTTCATCGTCGGACCGCGGGATTCTGCGAAAGCAGGAACCCAGGAGCACGGCGCTTATTCCGGTGACGCCAGCGTGATGATCGACAGGCCCGGCGGCAGCGGGACGCGGCCGACGAGGTGGCGCTCGAGGCCGAAGACCGCCTCGAATGCGGCGTTGAGGGGTTTCGCCGGCGGCGAATCATCGCTGTCGTCCTTGCCGGTGAGCCGGCCCGCGACACGCGCGGCGACCGCGGCGGGGAACAGCAGCGAGTTGAACCATTTGAGGCCGTTGTGGCGGAGGCCCGCGCGGGCGAGCGCCGCGCCGAGCGTCGCCTTCGAATAGCGGCGGAAATGGTGGTTCACCACGTCGTGCGCGCTCCACATCCATTGGTGCGCGGGGACGGTGATGAGGATGCTGCCGCCCGGCTTCAGGCACTCGGCCATTGCCGTCAGCGCAGCGACGTCGTCCTCGATATGCTCGACTACGTCGAGCACCGCGATGAGGTCGTAGGCGCCGCGCTCGACTCCGCTGAGCTGGGGCAGCGGCGCGTTCCCGACCGGCCTGCCCAGCCGCTCGCCGGCGATCGCGCGGGCGGCGGGATCGATCTCGATCGCATCGACAGTGCCGAAGCGCGCGAGCATCGGCAAATTGTGGCCGGTGCCGCAGCCGATCTCCAGGATGCGCGCGTCCGCGGGCAGGTTGCCGTAGCGCTTCAGATAGGCGGCGAGGATGTCGCGGCGCGCGCGATACCACCAATGGGTCGAATCGTGCGCTGCCATGCGGTCATAGACGATCCGTTCCATGGCTCAGGCGAACACCCATTGGCGGTTGAGCGCGAAGGTGGCGAGCGGCGTCACCAGCACGACGGGGATCAGCGGCGTCCAGGTCGGCTGGCCGAGCGGGCCGGTCAGCAGCCAGGTGAACGCCATGTTGAGCAGCATCCCGAAGCCCTGGACGAGCAGGAATTTCACATGCTGCCGCCCGCTTGCATCGCGGCTGCCGTGGCCCTTGAAGCTCCAGCCGCTGTGCAGCACGAAACCGACCGCGGCGGCGGCGAGGAACGCCGGCGGCACCGCGACCACCGCCCAGCCCTTCGCCAGCACGAAATCGGCAAGCGGCAGATAGACGAGCGCGTAGATCACCGTCGAGATCGCGCCGACCACGCCGAAGCGGACCAGCTGCCCGACGACCCCGCTCGTCCGCAATCGTTCGACCTGTCGTGCGATCGTCGCCACGCGCCACCTTGTTCTTTGCGCGGGCTGCGATAATGCCATGGCGCGAGCGAGGGAAGCATTTTGAGCGACACGGCCGGCGGCGCCTGGACCCGGACCAGGCAGGAACTCGATCAGAGCTGGCTGCGGCTGACGCTGCTCGTCTGGCTGCTCGTCGCGGTGTGGCTGCTCTGGGACAATTGGGGCCATGTCTATTGGCTCGCGCTCGGCGACACCGACGACAACATGCGCCTCGCGCAGGTCCGCGCGCTGCTCGACGGGCAGGGATGGTTCGACCTGCGCCAGTACCGGATGAACCCGCCGGGCGGGTTCGACATGCACTGGACGCGGCTGGTCGATCTGCCGATCGCCGGGCTGATCCTGTTTTTCCGCCTCTTCACGACCGATTATTGGGCGGAGCGGCTGGCGTGCGGGATCGCGCCGATCCTGCCGCTGGCGGTGGCGATGATCGGGGTCGGCTTCACCGCGCGGCGGCTGATCCACCCGCTCGCCTGGCCGCTCGCGATCCTGCTGCTGCTGATCGGCGCGCCGGCGACGATGCCGATGTTCGAGCCCGAGCGGATCGACCTGACCGGCTGGCAGCTGGCGATGCTCAGCCTGATCCTCGCCGGGCTCGCCGATCCCGAGCGGCGGCGCGGCGGGCTGACCGTCGGGCTGGCGACCGCGGGGTCGCTGGCGATCGGGCTGGAGATGCTGCCCTATGCGGCGATCGCCGGGGCGGTCATCACCTTGCGCTGGGTGTGGGACCGCGCGGCCGCGCCGCGGCTGACGGTCTATGCGCTGGCGCTGTCGGGCGGGACGGCGGTCGCGTTCGCGGCATTCGCCTCCGACGCCAACCGGGTGATGCGGTGCGACGCGCTGACGCCGGTGTACCTGACCGCGATGATCGCGGCGGGGGTGCTGATGTTCGGGCTTGCCCGGCTGAGCCCGGCGGCGCGCTGGCAGCGGCTGGCGCTGGCGGTGGCGGCGGCGGCGATTCTCGCGGCGGGGTTCGCCTGGCTGTTCCCGCAATGCCTGGGGCGGCCCGAGCAGGTCTCGCCCGAGCTTGCCAGGAGCTGGCTCGACAACGTCCGCGAGGCGAAGCCGATCTACAAGCAGCCGATGCGGATGATCTATCCGCTCGGCATGATGCCGGTGATCGGGGTGGTCTGCACCGCGATCGCTGCGTGGCGCGCGCGGCGCGGGCCGGTCGCGGTGCCGTGGGTGTCGGTGCTGATCCTGGTGACCTGCGCGAGCGGGATGCTGCTGTGGCAGGTCCGCGTCGGCCCCGATGCGCAAATGCTCGCGGTGATCGGCGTCGCCGCGGTGCTGTGGGCGCTGGTGCCGTGGATCCTGCACAACGCCAATCCGTTCGTCCGCGTGCTCGGCACGGTCGGGGCGTTCGCGTTCCTGTCGGGGGCGTTCGTCGGCATCTCGATGCCCTATCTGCCGTTCACCAAGCAGAACGCGCGGACCAAGCTGGTCAACCACGCCAGCCGCTATTGCCCGACGGTGCCGGCGATGCAGGCGCTCGATCGCTATCCGGCGCAGACGGTGTTCACCTTCGTCGATCTCGGGCCGCGGCTGATCACCGTGACCCATCACGACGCGGTGGCGGGGCCGTATCACCGCAACGGCGACGCGATCCTTGACGTGCAGCACGCCTTCGAGGGCAGCCCCGAGCAGTTCCGCGCGATCGCGAAGAAGCACGGCGCGACGATGCTGCTGGTGTGCCCGAACATGGCTGAATCGACCGTCTATCGCGCGCGCGCGCCGGGCGGGTTCTACGACCAGCTCGCGCACGGCAAGACCTTCCCGTGGCTGGAGCCGCTGCCGCTGCCGCGGAAGGACCCGCTCAGGCTGTTCCGGATCGACTAGCCTAGACCAGACTCGCCCTGATGCCGTCGATCACGAATTGGGCGGCGAGGGCGGCGAGGAGGACGCCGAGCAGGCGAGTGATCACCGCCTCGATCTTCTGCCCCATGATCCGCATCAACGGGCCGGCGGCGAGCAGCGCAAGGAGCGTCAGCGCCAGGATCGCCGCCATCGCCGCCAGGATCACCAGCGTCCGCCCGATGCCGTGGCCGCGCGACATCAGCAGCATCACCGAGGCGATCGAGCCGGGCCCGGCGATCATCGGCATTGCCATTGGGAAGATCGACACGTCCTCGACCTCGGGGGTGTCGATCAGCTTCTGCGCGCGGTCCTCGCGGCGCTGGGTGCGCTTTTCGAACACCATCTCCAGCGCGATCAGGAACAGCATGATGCCGCCGGCGATACGGAAGCTGTCGAGACTGATGCCGAGCGCCTGGAGGATGTCCTGCCCGAACAGCGCGAAGACGAACAGGATTGCGGCGGCGACCAGCACCGCGCGGATCGCCATCGCGCGGACGTGTGCGCGGGCGACACCGGCGGTCAGCCCGGCATAGATCGGCGCGCAGCCGGGCGGGTCGATCACCACGAAGAAGGTGACGAGCGAGGAGACGAACAGGCCGGCAAGCCCGTCCGCCGGCATCAAAGCGCGTCCTCGTCGAGCGGATAGCCCTCCGCGCGCGCGGCCGAGACCAAGGTGTTGCGCATCAGGCATGCGATCGTCATCGGGCCGACCCCGCCGGGAACCGGGGTGATCGCGCCGGCGACCGAAGCCGCGCCGTCGAAATCGACGTCGCCGACCAGCCCCTCGGCGGTGCGGTTGATGCCGACATCGACGACCAGCGCGCCGGGCTTGATCCACTCGCCCTTGACCATCTGCGGCCGGCCGGCCGCGGCGACGACGATATCGGCGCGGCGCACGACGCTGGAGAGGTCGCGCGTCTTCGAATGCGCGATGGTGACGGTGCAGCTCTCGGCGAGCAGCAGCGCCGCCATCGGCTTGCCGACGATGTTGGAGCGGCCGATCACCACCGCGTCGAGCCCGGCGAGGCTGTCACGCTGGTCCTTGAGCAGCATCAGGCAGCCGAGCGGGGTGCAGGGGACGAAGCCGGGCAGGCCGCTCGCCAGCCGGCCGGCGTTGACCGGGTGGAAGCCGTCGACGTCCTTGTCGGGATCGATCCGGGTGATCACCGCGCGCTCGTCGATCTGCGGCGGCAGCGGCAGCTGGACGAGGATGCCGTCCACCGTCGGATCCTGGTTGAGGCGATCGACCAGCGCGAGCAGCACCTCCTGGCTGGTGTCGGCGGGGAGGCGATGTTCGAAGCTCTGCATCCCCGCGGCGAGCGTCGCCTTGTGCTTGGAGCGGACATAGATCGCCGAGGCGGGGTCGTCGCCGACCAGCACCACCGCGAGCCCCGGCGCGCGGCCGGTCTCGGCATGGAAGCGCGCGACCTCGGCCGCCACCCGCTCGCGCAAGCCAAGCGCGAACGCCTTGCCGTCGATGATCGTCGCGGTCATGCGCCCCTCCTTACATCGGCATGCCGTAGGCGATGTTGAGCGCCAGGCGGTTGAGGACGATCGACAGGATGCCGATCAGGATCAGCACGACCGCCGGCGAGAAATCGATCGCGCCGGTGTTGGGCAGGATGCGCCGGATCGGCCGGTACATCGGCTGGCACAGCCGCTCGATGCCGTCGTAGAGCGAGCGGACGAAGCCGTTGTAGGTGTTGACGACGTTGAACGCGATCAGGATCGACAGCACGAAATCGGCGATGACGATCCACCACACCACGTCGAGCAGCACCTGCAGGATCTGGATAAGGGTGAGCAAACTGGTCCTCCCGGGACGTTGATGGGCCGTGTCTAGCGAATTGCGGCGGATGCGAACAGGGGCGGCGGGTTTGGAGATGTGTTGGGGCGGATCGAGATCATCCACCTCCGTTCGTGCTGAGCTTGTCGAAGCCCGCGCTACCGCCCTCGACAAGCTCAGGGCGAACGGGGGTAGTCCGTGATAGCCCCGGCACGAGCCGAACCACTTCCGTTCGCTTCGAGCGAAGTCGAGAAGCGTTGACGATGGGGCTGGAACCGTTTCTCGACTTCGCTCGAAACGAACGGGCTGGGGTAACGGGTGGGGAACTCAGCGCCCCACCAATGTCCCCGCGCCGCGGCGGGTGAAGATTTCGAGGAGCATTGCGTGCGGCACGCGGCCGTCGAGGATGACCGCGCCCTCGACCCCGGCCTCGACCGCGGCGATGCAGGTTTCGAGCTTGGGGATCATGCCCCCCGAGATGGTGCCGTCGGCGCGCAGTTCGGCGATGCGCGCGGCGTCGAGGTTGGTCAGCAGCGCGCCGGCCTTGTCGAGCACGCCCGCTACGTCGGTCAGCAGGAACAATCGCTTGGCGCCGAGCGCGCCGGCGACCGCGCCGGCCATCGTATCGGCGTTGATATTGTAGGTGTGGCCGTCGGCGCCGATCCCGATCGGGGCGATCACCGGAATCATCCCCGCGGCGGAGATGGTGTCGATCACCCGCCGGTCGATCGCCTCGGGCGCGCCGACATAGCCGAGATCGACCGCGCGCTCGATATTGCTGTCGGGGTCGCGGCTGGTGCGCGCGACCTTGGCGGCGCGGACGAAGCCGCCGTCCTTGCCCGAAATGCCCACCGCGCGCCCGCCGGCGGCGGCGATCCAGGCGACGATCTCCTTGTTGATCGCGCCGGAGAGGACCATTTCGGCGACCTTCGCGGTCTCCGCGTCGGTGACGCGCAGGCCGTCGACGAAGCTCGATTCGACCCCCAGCTTCTTGAGCATCGCGCCGATCTGCGGCCCGCCGCCGTGGACGACGACCGGGTTGATGCCGACCGCCTTCAGCAGCACGACGTCCTCTGCGAAGTCGCGCGCCAGCTCGGGGTCGCCCATCGCATGGCCGCCGTATTTCACGACGAAGGTCGCGCCGGCGTAACGCTGCAAGTACGGCAGCGCCTCGGTCAGCGTTTCAGCCTTGGCGAGCATCGCGGGATCAGGGGCGTGAGTCATGCGCGCGCCTTTACGGCAGCAGGGGCGCGGCGTCATCCCCGCATGTCGATCGCCTCGCGGCATCTGGAATGGTTTTACCCGCCCGATTCGCGCCCTATAGGACGAGTCATGCAAGGCGATCGACGATGAGCGACAAGGCGCGACTCCTTGCCGGCGCGCCGCCGGCGCCGGTGAAGCGGCGGCGATGACGCGCGCGATCGTCATCGGCGCCGGGTTCGGCGGACTGGCGCTCGGCATCCGGCTGCAATCGGCCGGAGTCGAGACGGTGATCGTCGAGGCGCGCGACGCGCCGGGCGGCTGCGCCGGGTGCTGGGAGCGCGACGGCTTCACCTTCGATGCGGGACCGGCGGCAGTCACCGATCCCGCGTCGCTGCGCGAGCTGTGGGCGCTCTCCGGCCGCGATCTTGCCGACGACGTGACGCTCGAGCCGGTCGAGCCGTTTTATCGGCTGAGCTGGGCCGACGGCTCCAGCTTCGATCTGGTCGAGGACGACGCGCGGATGATCGCTGAGATCGCCCGGCTGAATCCCGACGACGTCGCGGGCTATCGCGATTTCCTCGACACGTCGGCAAGGGCCCAGGGCGAGGGCCATGAGAAGCTCGGCCAGGCGCCGATTCTCGATCTCGGGGCGATGGCCCGCGCGGCGCCCGCGCTCGCCAGGAACGAGGCGTGGCGATCGGTCTATTCGACCGTCGCCAAATCGGTGAAGACCGAGAAGCTGCGCGAGGCCTTTTCGGTCGCGACGCTGCTGATCGGCGGCAATCCGATGACCGCGAGCTCGGTCTATGCGCTGAACCGCACGCTGGAACGCGACGGCGGCGTGTGGTTCCCGAAGGGCGGCGTCAACCGGCTGGTCGCGGCGATGGCGGCACAGTTCGAGCGGCTGGGCGGCACGATCCGGCTTGGCGACCCGGCGGTGCGGATCGACACGCTCGGCGACCGCGCGACCGGGGTCACCGCGGCGAGCGGCTGGCACGGCGAGGCGGAGATGGTCGCGACCAACGCCGACGTGCTGCATTCGTATCGCGACTTGCTGGCAAGCTCGCGCAGCGCGCAGCGGACCCGCGCGCGGCTGGAGCGAAAGCGCTGGTCGCCGTCGGCCTTCGTCGTCCATTTCGGGATCAAGGGCAGCTGGCCGGGCATCCCGCACCGCACCGTGCTGTTCGGGCCGGACTACAAGCGGCTGCTCGCCGATATCTTCGATCACGGTGTCCTGAGCCGGGACCAGATCATCTTCCTTCACCATCCGACCGTGACCGACCCCGGCCTTGCGCCGGCGGGGCATTCGGTCTTCGCCGCGATGGCGCTGGTGCCGAACCTCGGCAAATTTCCGGTCGATTGGCGCGCAATCGGGCCGATCCTGGAAAAGCGTATCCTCGACGAAGTCGGGCGGCGGCTGATCCCCGACATCCACGAGCGGATCGTCACCACGTTCAGCTATGCCCCGAGCGACTTCGCGCGCGACCTCAACGCGCATCTGGGAAGCGCGTTCAGCCTCGAGCCGGTCCTGACGCAAAGCGCGTGGTTCCGCGTCCACAATCGCGATCCGCACATTCCAAACCTCTATTTCGTCGGTGCGGGGACGCAGCCGGGGGCGGGAGTTCCGGGCGTGATCGCCAGCGCGAAGGCGACCGCGGCGCTGATGCTGGAGAACGGACGATGACGAAGATGGGTAAGCCCCTCCCCTTCAGGGGAGGGGTTGGGGTGGGGCATGTTCTCTCCCTTCGGCCTTGTTGTTCCCCCACCCCGAGCCCCTCACCTGAAGGGGAGGGGCTTTGATGATGAATCGCATCGCCGTCTATTGCGGGTCGGCGACACCCGCCGATCCAGCCTATCTGGAGCTCGCGCGCGAAGTCGGGCGGACGCTGGCGGCGCGCGGGATCGGCGTCGTCTATGGCGGCGGCCGGCTGGGGCTGATGGGCGCGGTCGCCGACGGCGCGCTCGCTGCCGGGGGCGAGGTGATCGGGGTGATCCCCGACGCGCTGGTCAACGCCGAGGTTGCGCATCGCGGGCTGACCGAGCTCCACACCGTGCGCACCATGCACCAGCGCAAGCAGCTGTTCACCGATCTGTCCGACGGCTTCCTGACGCTCCCCGGCGGGACCGGGACGATGGACGAATTGTGGGAGGCGATGAGCTGGGCGCAGCTCGGCTATCACGCCAAGCCGGTGGGGCTGCTCAACGCCGCCGGCTATTACGATCATCTCGTCGCGTTCGTCGGCACGATGGCCGCGGTCGGTTTCCTCAGGCCGCAGCATCGCGACCTGCTGATCGTCGATGCGACGCTGGACGGCCTGATTGCCCGGATGGCGGCGCACCGCCCGCTGGAGGCGACGATCACGCGGATGAGCACCGCGGACCTGTAAGCGTCAGCCCTGCTCGGCTGCGCGGGCCGTCTGACGGGCCAGCGTCGGGCCGCTCGCGCGGCAGGCGGCCTGGATGGTCGGATAATCGAGATCGGTATTGCGCGCGAGCGCGTCCGGCATCGCCGCCTGGCACGCCGCGGGCGTGACGTAATGGATCGGCTCGACCCGCTGCTGCTGGCACGCCTGGCCCCCGTCGGCGCAGCCCATGATCGCAATGACGTAGAAGATCGGATTCATCGTTCGTCTCCAGTCAAGCATATCAATCCTCCAGTCGCCGCGATGGTTCCCCGCTTCACCGCGTTCCGGCCTGCTGGCGAAGCGCGGCCGGCACGCCTACATGACGGGACGATGCCGCCCGATCCGACCGCCCATACCCGCGCCGACCAGCCGCTCTGGCCGACGCTCAAGCGCTTCCTGCCGTATCTGTGGCCGGCGGGTGAGACGGGGCTCAAGGCGCGCATCGTCGGGGCGATGCTGCTCGTCATCGCCTCGAAACTGGTTCAGGTGTTCGGCGCGGCCTACACGCTCAAATATGCGGTCGATCGCATGGCGCAGGGCACGATGGGCGGCGACCGATCGCTGGCGATGCTCGTCGTGCTGCTGGTGGTTGGCTACGCCGCGTCGCGCTTCGCCACCACGCTGTTCGACAATCTGAGGAACGTCACCTTCGAGCGGGTCGGGCAGGAGGCGACCCGGCGGCTGGCGGCGACGGTGTTCGGCCACCTGCACCAGCTCTCCTTGCGCTTCCACCTCGAACGGCGCACCGGCGCCGTCACCAAGGTGGTCGAGCGCGGCACCAAGAGCATCGACACGATGCTCTATTTCATGCTGTTCAACATCGCGCCGACGGTGCTCGAGCTGGCGCTGGTGCTCGGGATCTTCTGGACCAATTTCGGGCTGTGGCTGGTCGTCTCGACGGTGGTGATGGTCGCCGCCTATATCGTCTTCACGCGGATCGTGACCGACTGGCGCAACGCGCTGAGGGCGCAGATGAACGACCTCGACACCGGCGCGGTGGCGCACGCGGTCGATTCGCTGCTCAATTTCGAAACGGTGAAGTATTTCGGCGCCGAGGCGCGCGAGGGCCGCCGCTACGAGCGCGCGATGACCGCTTATGCCGATGCCGCGGTCAAATCGGAGAATTCACTCGCGTGGCTCAACATCGGCCAGGCGCTGATCACCAACGCGATGCTGGGCGGCGGCATGGCCTATGTCGCCTGGGGGTGGAGCGAGGGGCGCTTCTCGGCGGGCGACGTGGTGTTCGTCTCGACCTTGCTGTCGCAACTGTTCCGGCCGCTCGACCTGCTCGGCATGGTCTATCGCACGATCCGCCAGGGAGTGATCGACATGGCGGCGATGTTCGACCTGATCGACACGCCGAGCGAGGTGGTCGATGCCCCCGGTGCGCTGCCGCTGGCGGTGAACCAGGGCCATGTCCGGTTCGAGGACGTGCGCTTCGGCTACGAGCCCGAGCGGCCGATCCTCAAGGGGATCGACCTCGACATTCCCGCCGGCCATACGGTTGCGGTGGTCGGACCGTCGGGCGCGGGCAAGTCGACGCTGGCGCGGCTGATGTACCGCTTCTACGACCTCACCGGCGGGCGGATCACGATCGACGGGCAGGACATCGCGCAGGTGACGCAGGCAAGCCTGCGCGCCGCGATCGGCATCGTCCCGCAGGACACCGTGCTGTTCAACGACACGATCGGCTACAACATCGCTTATGGCCGCGAGGGCGCGGGGCACGACGAGATCGTGCGCGCGGCGCGGGGCGCGGCGATCGCCGGGTTCATCGAGCGCCAGCCGGAAGGCTATGAGACCCGCGTCGGCGAGCGCGGGCTGAAGCTGTCGGGCGGCGAGAAGCAGCGCGTGGCGATCGCGCGGACGCTCCTGAAGGACCCGCCGATCCTGATCCTCGACGAGGCGACCAGCGCGCTCGACAGCCGCACCGAGGCGGATATCCAGGCGACGCTTCGCCAGGTCGAGCGCGGGCGGACGACGATCGTCATCGCGCACCGCCTGTCGACCGTGGTCGAGGCCGACGAGATCGTCGTGCTCGACGCGGGGCGCGTCGCCGAGCGCGGCACCCACGCCGACCTGCTGCGCAAGAACGGGCTCTACGCCGAGATGTGGAACCGCCAGGCGCAGGAGCGCGAGGAAGGCGAGGCGCTGGCGGCGGAATAGCCGGACGGTGCCAGAGCTGCGCGGCGGGCGAGGTATTGAACGCCCGACAGGTTCACACCCCTAACCCATTCGTGCTGAGCTTGTCGAAGCACCGTTCTTCCAGCGCCAAAGGGAAGAGCAGCCCTTCGACTTCGCTAAGGGCGAACGGTTCAGATTCGGCGCTTCATCCTCTAGGCTCGGCGCATGGCCCGGTTCACGCAGACCTTCACCGCCCAGCCCGCCGACATCGACGAGCTCGGCCATGTCAACAACGCGGTGTGGGTGAAGTGGGTGCAGGACATCGCCGTCGCGCATTGGCAGGCGGTCGCGCCGGCCGAGCAGCAGGCAGCCTATATCTGGGTCGTGACGCGGCACGCGATCGACTATCGCGGCAATGTCGGCGCGGGCGAGACCGTGACCGGCGAGACCTGGGTTCCCGATCCGCCGAAGGGCGCACGGTTCGACCGTCATGTGCGCTTCACCGGCGCCGACGGCAGGATCAAGGTCGAGGCGGTGACGACCTGGGCGCTGCTCGACCGCGCCAGCGGACGGCTGCTGCGTGTGCGCGACGCTATCGCCGCGCCGTTTCTCGAACGTTGAGCGCAAGCGGCGGGATGCGCGGCGTTGGCTTTGCTGCGATGTGCGGTATCGACCCGTTCGCATTTCGACTTCGCTCGGGGCGAACGGACAGAAGCGGCCGCGGGGCGCTTTGAATATGAGGAGAAGACGATGAGCGACGTCTACCGAAAGATCGATTCGCCGGTCGGAAGGCTGACGCTGGTGGCGAGCGAGCGTCATCTCATCGCCATCGCCTGGCAGCGGGAGACGGACGAGCCACCGTTCGGCGCGGTTCGCGAGGACGATCCCCATCCCGTGCTCGACGAGACCGAACGCCAGCTCGGCGCCTATTTCGCGGGCGACTTGCAGGATTTCGACCTGCCGCTCGCTTTCCGCGGCACCGATTTCCAGCGGCAGGTGTGGCACGCGCTGCTCACGATCCCGTTCGGCGAGACGCGCAGCTATCGGGACATCGCGGTGCAACTCGGCCGCCCCACTGCAACGCGCGCGGTGGGCGCGGCGAATGGGGCCAACCCGATCCCGATCGTTGCACCGTGCCATCGCGTGATCGGCGCGAACGGCAGTCTAACCGGCTTCGGCGGCGGGCTGGAGAACAAGGCGTTCCTGCTCGACCTGGAGGGCGCGCCGCGGCTGATTTGACAATCGTCACCCCAGCGAAAACCGGGGGACCGCTCGATCCGGACTGTCTCGATACGGGTTCTCGACTTCGCTCGAACCCCATTCGACACGAAGGGTGAGTGCGCGGACCGTCCGCAACCGGCCCCAGGCTAGAATTTGAGCCACTTGCGTGGAAGCGGCACCAGCCCTCTCCCCCACCCCGCCTCCCAAGACATTATGCTGATTGGGAGGCGGGGTGGGGGAGAGGGCTGGTGCCGATCCGAGTCAGCGCAGCTGAATCGGACTCTATCCCGAATTCCTCAGCGCGGTCGCGATCGCGTTGATCGAGAGCAGGATGCCCTCGCCGATCCGCTCGTCCTGCTCGCCGGCGCGGTGGCGCTTCATCAGCTCGATCTGGAGGAGGTTGAGCGGTTCGATATAGGGCAGGCGCAGGCGGATCGAGGTTTCGAGGTTCGGATGCTTTTCGAGCAGCCGCGACTGGCCGGTGATCCCCAGGAATTCGTCGCGGGTGCGCAGCCAGCCGTCGCGGATCGCGCCGAACACCTTGGTGCGCAGCGCGGCATCCTCGACCAGCGTCGCATAGCGCTCGGCGATCCCCATGTCCGATTTCGCCAGCACCATCTCCATGTTGGCGAGCGAGGCGGCGAACAGCGGCCACCCCTCGGCCATTTCGGCGAGCAGCGCCTTGTCGCCGTGCGCGGCGATCGCATGGCCGACGCCGTACCAGCCGGGCAGCATGACGCGCGCCTGGCTCCACGAGAACACCCAGGGAATCGCGCGCAGATCCTCGATCGCGTCGGATTTCTTGCGGCTCGCCGGGCGCGAGCCGATCTTGAGGCCGGCGATCTCGGCGATCGGCGTCATCTGGCGGAAGAAGGTGGTGAAGCCCTGGGTGCCGTAGACGAGGTCGCGATACGCCTTGAACGCGGTCGCCGACAGCGCGTCCATCGCGCCCGAGAAACGCGCATAATCCCTGTCCGACAGCCGTTCGGGCTCGAGGCTGGCGAGCAGCGTGGCCGAGGCCATCGCCTCGAGATTGGTCATCGCGGTTTCGGGCGTGCCGTATTTGCCCGCGATCACCTCGCCCTGTTCGGTGATGCGGATGCGGCCCTGCACCGTGCCGGGCGGCTGCGCGCGGATCGCCGCGAACGCCGAGCCGCCGCCGCGCCCGACCGCGCCGCCGCGGCCGTGGAACAGCTGCATCCTGACGCCCGCTTCCTCGAACACCGGGGCGAGCGCGCTCGACGCCTTGCTGAGCTGCCAGGTCGAGGTGAGATAGCCGCCGTCCTTGTTCGAATCGGAATAGCCGATCATCACTTCCTGATAGCCGCGCGCGCGGGTGATCGCCTTGACTTCGGGGAGCGCGAACCAGTCGGCCATCACTTGCGGCGCGGCTTCGAGGTCGCCGACCGTCTCGAACAGCGGCACCGCCATGATGTCGGCCTCGGCGGTCGCGCCGGGGCGGTAGAGGCCGACTTCGCGCAGCAGCAGATGGACCTCGAGCAGGTCGGAGACCGACCGCGCCATCGACACGCAATAATTGACGATCGCCGCCTTGCCATAACGCTGGTGCGCCTCGGCCGCGGCGGCGAGGATCGCCAGCTCGCCGGTGGTCTCGTCGCTATAGGCGCTGAACCGGCTCATCAGCGGCCGCGGGCTGGCGAGTTCCTGGCGCAGCAGCGTGACGCGCGCGCCTTCGCTCAGCCCGGCATAATCGGCCTCGACCCCGGCGACCTTGAGCAGCTCGGCGACGACGCGCTCGTGGACTGCGCTGTTCTGGCGCATGTCGAGCGTCGCGAGGTGGAAGCCGAAGGTCTCGACCGAGCGGATCAGCCGCCCGAGCGCGCCGCCGGACCCGAGCGTGCCGCCCCCCGTCGCGGCGAGCCCGTGCGCGATCGCGACGAGGTCGGCGCGCAGGTCCTGCGGGGTGGCGTAGGGCTCGGCCTCGTGCGCGACGTGGCGCGGGGCGGGCTTGCCGGTGAAGGCGGTGAAGGTCGCCGCGAGCCGCGCGTAGATGCCGGTCAGCGCGCGGCGATAAGGCTCGTCGCTGCGGCTTTCGGCGTCGTCATGGCTCCGCTCGGCGAGCGCCAGCACCTCTTCGGTGACGCTGGCGTGCTGGGTCGAAACCGACAGCTCGGCGCCGAGCGTGTGGATCGCGGCGAGATAGGCGGTGAGCACCGTCTCGCACGACCGCGCGAGCGCGAGCTTGAGCGAATCGGCGGTGACGAAGGGATTGCCGTCGCGATCGCCGCCGATCCAGCTGCCGGGCCTGAGGAAGCTCGGCAGGCGTTCGCCGAGCGCGCGGTCCCAGCGCTGGTAGAGCGCGGGGAGCGCGGGCAGGAACACGTCGCGGAAATAGCTGAGCGCGGTCTCGATCTCGTCGGCGACGTAGAGCCGCTCGCGGCGCAGCACGCGGGTCTGCCAGAGGAGCGCGATCTGGCGGGTGAGCGCCTCGCCGATATCGTCGCCGTCCGGGGTGGCGGCGAGGCCGCGGTCCTTCATCGCCATCAGGTCGGCGATGCGGTTCCGGTGGTCGATCATCGACTTGCGGCGCACCTCGGTCGGGTGCGCGGTCAGCACCGGGGCGATCAGCCCGTGCGCGAGCAGGTCGAGGATCGCGGCGCGATCGACGCCTTCATGCTCGAGCCGCGCGACCGCCGCGGCGACGTCGGCGCCCTTTTCGGCGGCGATGCCCTGGCGGTCCTCGGCGAGATTGGCGAGCATCGAGAACAGCATGAAGCCGCGCGTGAAGTCGAGCTGCTCGTCGAGGCTGAGGCGGTCGAGGCCGGGATCGATCGCCTCGGCGGTGGTGAGCCCGCGCGCGCGATCGACAGAGGTCGAGCGGATATATTCGATCCGCCGGAACAATTCGTCGCCGCCATAGGCGCGAATGACGTCGCCCAGAAGCGCGCCGAGGAAGCGGATGTCGGGGTTGTTGGTGATCGGGGGAAGCTCGGCCATGACGGCCTTGCTGCACTGCGGTAAGCCCAGCGTCAACCGCTGCCGGGGGTTTGGAGGAGGAAGAGCCGGGTTTGGCGGCTTGTCAAAACCACAAATCCAGTGCTCCTGCTTTCGCAGGAGCGCGGATTTCGTCAAATCACGAAGGCGCTCGCCCTCAGCCTCAGCTGTTCGCCGGCAGCGTGCCGTTCGCCGCCGCGGCGTCCATCGCGGTGCCCAGAGCAGCGCGGCGTTCCTCGCCCGTCAGCACCTTGTCCTGGTTGCGGTCGGCCTTGTCGAATCTCGCGAGCCCGCCCCGCTCGAACTCGCCCAGCGTGATCCGGCCGTCATGGTTGGTGTCGAAGCTGACGATCAAATCGTGGTGCCGCTGCGGCACCTCGTCGGGCTCCAGCACCGAATCGCGGTTGACGTCATATTGGGTGAAGCGCTTGTCGATCAGGTCGACGAAATCGGTGCGGTTGAGCGCGGTCGGCGGCACGAATCCGGCCGGCGCTACCGTATTGTTGAGCGCCGCGTCGTCCTTGTGGCTCGAGCAGGCCGCGGTCGCGGCGGCGAGCGCCAGCACGGCGGGAATGGCGAAAAGTCGGCGCATATGGAAAACCCCTGACGTCTTTCGCCTCATGTGGCGCACGGTTCGCCGGATTCAATAGCGGTCCGCGGGATCAGGCCTCGAGCTCGACGTCCCAATACAGCCAGTCGCGCCAGGTGTCGTGGAGGTAATTGGGCGGAAAGCTGCGGCCGTGTTCCTGAAGCTGCCAGCTGGTCGGGCGGATCGGCGCGACATGGAGCGGCATGTGCGCCTGCGCGGGCGTGCGCCCGCCCTTCCTGAGGTTGCACGGCGCGCAGGCGGTGACGACATTTTCCCACGTCGTGCGGCCGCGTTGCGCGCGGGGAATGACATGATCGAAGGTGAGGTCGCGGCCCGAACCGCAATATTGGCAGGCGAACTTGTCGCGGAGGAACAGGTTGAACCGAGTGAAGGCGGGGAATTGCGAAGGCTTCACATAATGTTTGAGCGCGATGACCGAAGGCAGCTTCAGCCTCGCGGTGGGACTTCGCACCTCGCGCTGGTAGTGGTCGACGATATCGACGCGGTCGAGGAACAGCGCCTTGACCGCGGTCTGCCACGGCCACACGCTCAAGGGATAATAACTGAGCGGAGTATAGTCGGCGTTGAGCACGAGCGCGGGGCAGCTGTCCGGATGCCGGATCAGATCGGGATGATACATCTGCCCTCCCTGTCGTGGTCGGCCGCACCGTGGCGCGCCCGGATGACGCGGCGATGACAGCACAGCCCGCGACTCGCGGTCAAGAGTCGGCGTAAGGCGAAATGCGATGAGCCGAATCGTCACGCGTTTCGCGCCCAGCCCGACCGGGCGGCTGCACCTCGGCCACGCCTTCTCGGCGATCCAGGCGCACGACGTCGCGCGCGGGCGGGGCGGGGCATTCCTGCTGCGCATCGAGGATATCGACGGCACGCGCAGCCGGCGCGAGCATGTCGCGGCGATCCTCGCCGACCTCGCCTGGCTGGGGCTGGCGTGGGACGGCGAGGTCGTGTTCCAGTCGCAGCGGCTCGATCGCTACGCGGCGGCGCTCGATCGGCTGAAGGCGACGGGGCTGGTCTATCCCTGCTTCTGCACCCGCGCCGATATCGCCCGCGAGATCGCCGCCGCCGGATCCGCGCCGCATGGACCCGACGGGCCGGTCTATCCGGGGACTTGCCGGAGCCTCGGCGAGGAGGAGCGCGCGGCACGGATGGCCGAACCGCACGCCTGGCGGCTCGACATGGCGAAGGCTGTCGCCGGGGCCGGCCCGCTCGTCTGGCACGACGAGCTGGCCGGCGAGCAGGCCGCCGATCCGGCGCGGTTCGGCGACGTCGTGCTCGCGCGCAAGGATGCGCCGTCGAGCTATCACCTCGCGGTGACGGTGGATGATGCGGCGCAGGGCGTCAGCCATGTCGTGCGCGGCGCCGACCTGTTCGCGGCGACGCACGTCCATCGCTTGCTCCAGGCGCTGCTCGATCTGCCGACGCCGGTCTGGCGTCATCATCCGCTGCTGACCGACGCCGCCGGCAACCGCCTGGCCAAGCGCACCGGCGCGCCGACGCTGGAGGATGTGCGGCTGGCGGGCGTGGATGGCCGCGCGCTGGCGGACGATTTGCGTCAAGGGCGGCTTCCCACTGGATTCGGCGGCGGAAACGCCTAAATTGGCGCGGTGAACGTTTTTCTGGTCCTGCTGCTCGTCGCGGCGATGATCGCGACCGTCGTCGCGCTGGTGCGCGGGGTGGTCAATTTCATGCGCAATGCCGATGCCGATCTGCGCGGCACCACGCCGACCGCCGCGAGCGTCCGGTCGAACAAGCTGATGCAGGCGCGCATCTTCTTCCAGGCGTTGGCGGTCTTCATCATCGTGCTGATCCTGTTCGCCGCCGGACGGACCTGATTTGGCGCACTGACGTGCGCGCGCTGCGCCGGCCCGCTCCCCCACCCGGCCACCCATAGGATAATCGCATTGGGTGGCGGGTGGGGGGAGCGGGCCGGCACCGTCATCGAGAGTAAGCACCTCTGGTCAAGCTCAACAAGATCTACACGCGCACCGGTGACGCCGGAACGACCGGGCTGGTCGATGGCAGCCGCGTTTCCAAGGCCGATCCGCGCATGGCGGCGATCGGCGATGTCGATGAGGCGAACAGCGCCGTCGGAGTGGCGATCGCGAGCCTTCCCGGCGGATCGCTCGGCGACGAGCTTGCGCGCGTGCAGAACGAGCTGTTCGACCTCGGCGCCGATCTCGCCACGCCTGCGGGGATCGAAGGCGCGCTGCGTATGACGGCGAACCAGGTCGCCCGGCTCGAAGCCGCGATCGACGCGCTCAATGCCGATCTCGCGCCGCTCACCAGCTTCGTGCTTCCCGGCGGCGATCCGGCCGCTGCGGCGCTGCATCTTGCGCGCGCGGTGACGCGCCGGGCCGAGCGGTCGGCGGTCGAGATCGGCGATGCGAATCCCGCGGCGCTTGCCTATCTCAACCGCTTGTCGGATTTTCTGTTCGTCGCCGCACGCTACGTGAACAAAACGGGCACCGGCGACGTTCTATGGCAACCGGGGGCCACGCGCGCTTCTTGAGCCGGGCGTCCGGCGACGGCGGTCATGGACCGCTTCCTCGGCGGGGGAGAAGGTGATGTCGATCCAGCCAGCTGCCCGATCGGTCCGTCCGCTCGCCGCGCGTTATGCCCATGTGCGCGGCCTGTCGCTCGCGCTCGCCGCGCCGCTGAGCGATGCCGACGCGGCCGTCCAGTCGATGGACGACGCCTCGCCGGCGAAATGGCACCTCGCGCACACCAGCTGGTTCTTCGAGACGTTCGTGCTGCGCGACCATATGCCCGGCTATCGCCTGTACGACGCGCACTATCCGTTCCTGTTCAACAGCTATTACGAGGCCGAAGGGACGCGTCATCCGCGCGGGCGGCGCGGGATGGTGACTCGGCCGAGCCTCGAGGAGGTCCGCGGTTATCGCGCGCACGTCGACGCGGCGCTGCTCGCCGCGCTTCCCGGCCTGCCGCCCGAAGCGCGGGCGCTGGTCGAGCTCGGCTGCCAGCACGAGCAGCAGCATCAGGAGCTGCTGCTGACCGACATCCTTCATTTGTTCAGCCAGAACCCCATCGAGCCGGCGCTGTGGGCTCCCGATCCCAAGGTTCCGGTCGAGATGCCCGGCGCGATCGGCTGGATCGAGGGGCGGACAGGCCGGGCCGAGGTCGGGCACGACGGCGACGGCTTCGCCTTCGATTGCGAGCGGCCGCGCCACGTCGAATGGCTTCAGCCGCACGCGCTCGCCGACCGCACCGTGACCAACGGCGAATGGATCGCGTTCATCGAGCGCGGCGGCTATGCCGAGCCGCGCCATTGGCTGTCGGACGGCTGGGCGTGGGTGCAGCGCGAGCGTATCGAGGCGCCGCTCTACTGGCGGCGCGCGGACGCCGGCTGGACTCGCTTCGGGCTCGACGGGCGGCGGCCGATCGACCCCGCGGCGCCGGTCACGCATGTCAGCTTTTACGAGGCCGACGCTTATGCCGCCTGGGCCGGCGCGCGGCTGCCGACCGAGGCGGAATGGGAGGCCGCGGCGGCGCCGCACGATCCGGCGGCAGGCAACCAGCTCGACCGCGCCGGCGCGGTCGAGCCGCGGCCGTCCTATGACGGCCCGGCGTTCTTCGGCGACGTGTGGGAATGGACCGGCAGCGCCTATCGCCCCTACCCCGGCTTCCGCGCCGCCGAAGGAGCCGTCGGCGAATATAACGGCAAGTTCATGAGCGGGCAGTTCGTGCTGAGGGGCGGCTCGTGCGCCACCCCGCGCGGGCACTTGCGCGCGAGCTACCGCAATTTCTTCTACCCCCACCAGCGCTGGCAGTTCACCGGCGTGCGGCTGGCGCGCGATGGCTGAGATGCTGAAGCAGGACTCCGAGGGCGGGCCGGCCCGCCTCGCCGATCCGCAGTTCCGCGCCGACGTGCTGGCCGGGCTCGCGCGGCGCCCGCGGGCGATTCCGGCGCGCTGGTTCTACGACCGGCGCGGGTCGGAGCTGTTCGAGGCGATCACCGGGCTTCCCGAATATTATCCGACGCGCACCGAGACCGCGATCCTCGAGCGAGCCTGCCCCGAGGTCGCCGCGATCGCCGGCACCGGCCGCGCGGTCGTCGAGTTCGGCGCAGGCTCGGCGGCCAAGACCCCGATCCTGCTCGGCGCCGTCGCGCCGTCGGCCTATGTGCCGATCGACATTTCGGGCGCCTTCCTGCGTGCGTCCGCGGCCGCGCTCGCCCAGGCGTTTCCGGGGCTTCCCGTGCTGCCGGTCGAGGCCGATTTCATGCGGCCGTTCGCCCTCCCCGATGCGGTCGCCGCCGCGCCCAAGCTCGGCTTCTTCCCCGGCTCGACGATCGGCAACATGGGCCCTCGCGTGGCGGTCGATCTGCTGCGGACGATGCGCGCGTCGCTTGGGCCGGGAGCGATGCTGCTGATCGGGATGGACCGGATCAAGGATCCGGCGACGCTGATCGCGGCGTATGACGATGCCGTCGGGATCACCGCTGCATTCAACCTCAACCTGATCGAGCGGATCAATCGCGAGCTCGACGGCACGATCCCGCTCGACGCGTTCCGCCACCGCGCGCTGTGGAACGACGAGCGCGCGCGGATCGAAATGCATCTCGAGGCGAAGCGCGACGTCGCCTTCACCGTCGATGGCCGCCCTTTCGCGATGACCGCCGGCGAGACGATCCATACCGAGAACAGCCACAAATACGGCCCCCGCGACGCGCGGCTGCTGCTGTGCGCCGGCGGCTGGACGCCGATCGGCGAATGGACCGATCCCGACGATCGCTTCGCCCTCTACCTTGCCGAGGCGCAGCCCGAGCGGGTCGCGCCCTGAACGTCAGGCAACTGGAAAATTCACGACGCGTTCAATACGCCCATGCAATGATCCGACCCGAAAACTCCAGGAGACCCGCCCTCGTGATCCCTCGCTTCCCCTTGACGCTTGCCGCGGCGCTGGCTGCGCCCGCCGCGATCGCCGCGCCCGCGCCGGCCGGCGATCTCGCGCTGGTCCAGCAGCATCTGCGCAGCGTGCAGAGCATGACCGCCGACTTCACCCAGACCGACCGCGCCGGCAAGGTGCTGACCGGCACGCTGACCTTGAAGAAGCCCGGCAAGATCCGCTTCCAATATCAGAAGGGGGTGCCGCTGTTGATCGTCGGCGACGGCAAGAACGTCTATTTCATCGACTATTCGGTCGATCAGGTGCAGCGCTGGCCGGTCGGCGATTCCCCGCTCGGCGTGCTGATCGATCCGTCGAAGGACATCAGCCGCTTCGCCCATATCGTGCCGGGCGGCGACCCGCGCATCCTGTCGGTCGAAGCAAGCGATCCCAAGCACCCCGAATACGGCCGCATCACCCTCGTCTTCGCGCGCAACGAGTCCGCGCCGGGCGGGCTGATGCTGCAGGGCTGGGTCGCGCTCGACGCGCAGAACAACCGCACGACGATCCGCCTGTCGAACCAGAAGTTCAACGCGCCGGTATCCGACAACATGTTCCGCTGGAACGATCCGCGGCGAAAAACGCACGGCCGCTGACGGTTCATTCATATTGGCGACAGGTTCTGAGGCCTAGAAAGGCTCTTGCGGATGCGGGCCGCCCGGGATTTTCCCCCTGTTACCCGGGACGACACCCCGTTTCCCGCCTGCGTGACGAACGCCAGGTTGGCCCCCGCTCCATGCCCCCGGAGCGGGGGCCTTTCCGTTTTTGTCCGAGAGCCGCACCGGCCCGCTCCCCCACCCGGCCACCCAGCGC
>DASTWI010000050.1:0-72906 GCA_035776635.1 Sphingomonas sp.
CGAAGATGGTCACCAGGGTTGCGCCGCGCTCGGGATCGACCTGCGCCGCGATCGATAGCGTCGAATCGCCCGCCGCCGCGATCTGCCGCGCGTTCCGTTCGAGGACGTCCTCGGGCTCGGCGATCCAATAGGCTTCGGGCAGACGCTTGACCAAGGCGGCGAACGCCTGCCCGTCCCAGCCGAGCGTGCGCTCAAGCGCCTCCTGCTTGGCCGCGATCCGCTCGTTGCGGCCTTTGTGCTTGTGCCCAAGCCGCAGCACCTCCTCGGCGGCGTCGTAGAGATCGGTGAGAAGCTGCTTCTTCCATCCGTTCCACACCCCCGGCCCCACCGCGCGGATATCGACCACGGTGAGCACGATCAGCAGCTTGAGCCGCTCGGGGCTCTTCACCACCTCGCAGAAATCGAGGATCGTCTTGAAATCGGCGAGGTCGCGCTTGAACGCGGTCGCCGACATCAGGAGGTGATGGCGCACCAGCCACGCCACCGTCTCGGTCTCGGCGGGGCTGAGACCGAGCCGCGGGCACAGCCGCTGCGCGACCTCGGCCCCGAGCACCGAATGATCGCCGCCGCGCCCCTTGGCGATGTCGTGGATCAGCACCGCCGCGTAGAGTACGCGCCGCGACGCCGCGACGATGTGCTTCATGATGCCGGTTGACAGCGGATGATCGGGCTTGAGCTCGCCCTTCTCGATCCGCGCGAGCAGCCCGATCGCGCGGATGGTGTGCTCGTCGACGGTGTAATGGTGGTACATGTCGAACTGCATCTGAGCGACGACGCGGCCGAAATCGGGGATGAAGCGGCCGAACACCCCCGCCTCGTTCATCCAGCGCAGCACCGTCTCGGGATCGCGCGGGGAGGTCAGCACGTCGAGGAACAGCGCGTTGGCGCGCGGATCGCGGCGGATCTCGTCGACCAATTTGGCGTCTCGCGCGGCGGCGCGCATCGCCAGCGGGTGGATTTCGAGCCCGTGCAGGTCGGCGAGCTGGAACAGCTCGATCAGCCGCACGGGCTCGGCCTCGAAGAAATCGTCCGACGGGATCGCCAGCCACCCGCGGTCGAGGACGAAACCGTGGAGCTTGCCCGGACGCCGCCTGAGGCGCGGCAGCCCGAAGCGCCGCCCGCGCGCGGCGAACGCCTCGTCCAGGTGCGCGAGGAACACCCCGGTCAGGTCGCCGACCGCCTTGGCCTGGAGGAAGTAGAATTGCATGAACCGCTCGACCGGGGCCTTGCCCGGGCGGTCGGCGTAGCGCATCCGCTCGGCGATCTCGCGCTGCATGTCGAAGGTCAGGCGATCCTCGGCACGGCCGGCGATGGCGTGGAGATGGCAGCGCACCGCCCACAGGAAGTTCTCGGCGCGCTGGAACTGGCGGTATTCGGCGCTTGTCAGCAGCCCCGCCTCGACGAGGTCGGCGGCGTAGCGGACGTTGTAGGCGTATTTGCCGATCCAGAACAAAGTCTGGAGATCGCGCAGACCGCCCTTGCCCTCCTTGACGTTGGGCTCGACGACGTAGCGGCTGTCGCCCATCCGCAGGTGCCGCGCGTTGCGCTCGGCGAGCTTGTCGGCGATGAACTGGCGCGCGGTGTCAGCCTGCACCTCGGCCTTGAAGCGCCGTCCCGCCTCGTCGTAGAGCGCGGTGTCGCCCCAGATGTACCGCGCCTCGAGCAGCGCGGTGCGCACCGTGATGTCGCCCTTCGCCTGGCGGATCATCTCGTCCACCGAGCGCGACGAATGGCCGACCTTGAGCCCCAGGTCCCAGAGCGAGTAGAGGATCGTCTCGATCACCTGCTCGGCCCAGGCGGTCTGCTTCCACGGCGTCAGGAAGCCGATGTCGATATCGGAGAAGGGCGCCATCTCGCCGCGGCCGTAGCCGCCGACCGCGATCAGCGTCAGCCGCTCGGCCCCGGTCGGGTTGGGATTGCGATGGAGCCGCGTGGTGGTGAAATCGTAGAGCAGCCGCAGGATCTGGTCGATCAGGAACGCTTGCGCGGCCGCCGCCTCCAGCCCGCGGGTCGGGTGTTCGGCGAGGCGGCGCTCGACCTCGGCGCGGCCGGCGTCGAGCGCCGCCTTGAGCCGCCGGACCACCGCGCCGCGCAGCGCGGCGGTGTCCGTTGCGTCGATCGCCGCGAGCGCGTCGGCGAGTCCGCGCCGGTCGATGATCGCGCGGCGGTGCGGCAGGCTGTCGATACGGGCGGTCATGCCGCACATCTAAGGCAGAATGCGGCAAATCTGAACCGTTCATCCTGAGTAGGGGCTACTCAGGACGGACGGGGGGCGATCACGGCAAGCGGTAATGGTCGGCGACGCGGTCGAGCGCGAGGCACAGCACCAGCTTGCCGGCGCGCGCCGGCCAGCCGAGCGCGCGTTCGGCGTCGGGCAGGCCCTCGCCGGCGCAGACCACGCGCCACAGGATGTCGGCAAGACCCGGTCCGGCGGCCGCGATCGCATCATCGAAGCGGCGCTTGGCGGCGATCTGCGCCAGGGTCGGGTCAAGGTGATCGGCGGGACCGCTGCGGCCCTTCGCCGCCGGCGCTGCGTCCCAGCGCATCGTCACGCGCGGGCCGAGCGCGGCGGTCTCGTAATCGGCGCGCAGCCGCTCGCCCGCCTCGAACTGCCGCGCATCGACCTTGCCGCGCGCGCGCAGCCAGCCGAGCGGCGATTCGGCGAGGTTGACCGTCACGCTGCGCCGCCGCCTGCCCGTAGCCGCCGTCCCGATCACGCCGCGTTCGTCGATCGCGCGCTCCACCAGTTCCCGCATGTCCTGTTCCTTTCGCTTCGTCCGAGTCGCGCAAGGGGTTGCCACATCGTCAGCTTTGTAGGAAAGCAGAAAAACCGATTTGGTTACACGAGGGCGGAAACATGATCACTGCGATCCGGGAAGTGCGGCGCGCCAAGGGGCTGACGCTCGAGGAGGTCGCGCTGCGCTGCGTGCCGCCGACCACCGCGCAGACGATCGGGCGGCTAGAGACGGGCACGCGCACCGTCTCGGTCGGCTGGCTCAACCGCATCGCCGATGCGCTGGGCGTCGCCGCGGCCGATCTGGTCAAACTGCCCGAGCGCGCCGATCTGCCGGTCGCTGCGGTGCTCGACGGCGGCGGGGCGCACGCGCCGAAGCGGCCCGCGACGGTGACGCCGCCGCAGCCCGCGCCGGGGCTCGTCGCCGTGACCGTCGCGGCGAGCGCGGGCGACTATCGCGCCGGCGACGAAATCTGGTGCGAGCGGCTCGCGCCCGATGCGTTCGCGCGCGCGCTCAACCGCGACGTGCTGGTGCCGCGGCCGGCGGGGCGCTTCCTGTTCGGCCGCCTGATCGGGCGCGACGGCGAGAAGCTCCACCTCCTCCCGCCCGGCGCCGGCGCGCGCCAGCAAGTCGTCGCCGATCCGCCGTGGATCGCCTGTGCGGTTCGTCTGGTGCGGCCGCTTTAGCCGATCGCGGTAGCGTCACTGGCGGCGGACGAGCCGGACGACGAGTCCGCCGTCGCCGGTCGCGACGTGCGTGGCGCCGGGGGCGAGGTCGAACACTTCCGAACGGCTGGTCGTCTGGGTGCCGCGGTTGGCGCAGTCGCGCCCGTCGCTCGGCCGCTCCCACGACACCCGCAGGCGGAAGGTGGTGAGCACGCCGCTGCCGACCCCGCCGAGGCTGATTTGCAGCGAGGTGCGATAGCTCGTTTCGTAACTGGCGATGCCGGCCGGGCAGCGCTCGGGCGGCGCGTCGACCGTCGTCCGGGTATAGGTCGCGGCGACATCGGCGGCGGTGCGCATCTGCCCCGTCCAGAGCCGCTCGCCGCCGGCGCTGACTTCGACGTCGAACAGCGCAGGAGCCGTGGCCGAAGCCGGCGCGGTGCGAGGCGGCAGCGTGGCACGGGTCGTGATCGCGACCGGCGGCGGAACCACCTGGAGCAGCATGACGACGGGAAGGAACATCGGCCGGACCTTTCGCGGATTTCGGCCGAGCGTGCGCCACGATATGCTGCACATTCGTTAAGGCGTTGAAACGCCTCGCCTCACTCCACCCAATCGAGGCCGATGTCGCGATAGACGCTGCGGTCCTCGTCCCAGCCTTCCTTGACCTTGACGTGGAGGTAGAGGTGGACGGGCCGGTCGAGCAGCACCGCCAGCTCGGCCCGCGCCCGGGCGCCGATCTCGCGGATGCGTTGTCCCCCCTTGCCGAGCACGATCGCGCGCTGCGTGGCCCGCGCGACGAGGATCTGCTGGTGGATTTCGGCCGAGCCGTCGGGGCGTTCCTTGAAGGCTTCGGTCTCGACCGCGCTGGCATAAGGGAGTTCGGCGTGGAGCTGGAGATAGAGTTGTTCGCGCGTCACCTCGGCGGCGAGCACGCGTTCGGTGGCGTCGGAGACCTGGTCCTCGGGGAAATGCCATGGCCCCTCGGGCATCGCCGCGGCGAGCGCGTTCTTGAGCTCGGCGGTGCCGTCGCCGGTGGTCGCCGAGACGAAGAAGGTCTCGGCGAAGCGCGCCATGTCGTTGAGGCGCTGGGCATGGACGAGCAGCTTCGCCTTGTCGGCGACATCGACCTTGTTGAGGATCAGATATTTGGGCTCGCGCCGGGCGGCGAGGGCTTCGGCGACCGCGGTCACCTTTGGTCCGACGCCGGCCTTGCCGTCGACCACCAGCGCGATGACGTCGGCGCCCTCCGCCCCGCTCCAGGCGGCAGCGACCATCGCGCGGTCGAGGCGCCGGCGCGGCTCGAAGATGCCGGGGGTATCGACCAGCAGGATCTGCGCCTCGCCGTCGATCGCGACGCCCATCAGCCGGGTCCGCGTGGTCTGCGCCTTGGGGCTGACGATCGCCACCTTCTGGCCGACGAGCGCATTGACCAGCGTGGACTTGCCCGCATTGGGCGCACCGACGATCGCGACGAGGCCGCAGGATTGGGTCATGGATTGCTCCTTCGAGGAGGCAAGAGCGGTGCTTCGACAAGCTCAGCACGAACGGGATTTGAGCGCGGCGCGCTATTGTCATCCGTTCGCCCTGAGCTTGTCGAAGGGCCGTCCTTTCCTTTTGCCAAAGTTGCAATCGTTGCCCAGTCGCCGCGGATCAGCGCGAGTTTCTTGGCGCGGCTCCAGCCTTTGATGCGGCGTTCGCTTTCGAGTGCCTCGAGGCGGGTCGGGAACTCCTGGCTCCAGACCAGCTCGACTGGGGCGTAGTCGCGCGTGAAGCCCGGAATTGCGCCGCTCTTGTGCTGGGCAATGCGGTGCTCGAGATTGTCGGTATGGCCGGCGTAGAAGGCGCCGCCACGGCAATGGAGCATGTAGGACCAGAAGGTCATGCCAGCGTCGGCCGGTAAGAAGAACGGCGCTTCGACAGGCTCAGCACGAACGGAGGTTGGGGAGTCGGCGCGAATGGATTCGGCGACAGTGCGGGCGGGAGCAAGGTCACTGCACTTGCTCCAGCAGCACGCGTGCCGCCTCGGTTTCCGCTTCCTGCTTGCTCGCCCCGGTCGCGGTCGCTTCGGCAAGCTTGCCCAGCGTCACGCGGACGGTGAAGCGGGGGGCGTGGTGGGGCCCGGAGCGGTCGATCACTTCATAGGCGGGCGGCTTGCGGTTGTGCGCGGCGGCCCATTCCTGCAGCGCGGACTTGGGATGCTGCGGCGCCTTGGCGTGGCTGTGGACCCGCTCCCCCCAGGCGCGGCGGATGAAGGCGCGCGCGGGCTCCAGCCCCGCCTCCAGGTAAAGCGCGCCGATCAGCGCCTCCATCACGTCGCCGAGCACGTTGTCGCTGTCCGCCGCGCCGTCGTCGCGCGCTTGCTTGCCGAGCCTCAGGTGCGGCCCGACTCCGATCGCACGCGCGACCGTGGCGCAGGCCGGGCCGGTGACGAGCGCGTTCAACCGCTTCGACAGCGCGCCTTCGGGTTCGTCGGGGAACAGCTCGAACAGCCATTCGGCCATCGCGAGGCCGAGCACGCGATCGCCGAGGAACTCCAGCCGCTCGTAATTGACGCTGGTCTGGCTGCCGTGGGTCAGCGCGCGCTCGAACCGGGCAATGCCGGCGGGCGCGGCGTCGAAGGTCGCGGCGATCCAGTCGGCCAGCTCGCCGCTCAAAAGCCGTGTCCGATCCGGTCCCATCGCGCCGCGGTGAACCAGGTCCAGGGCTTGAGCCATTCGGCCGAGCCGTCGGTCGACCAGAAGGTGAAGAGCGCCTTGCCCTCCAGGTTTTCGAGCGGCACCATGCCGATGCCCTCGCCCTCGACCTGCGGGAAGCGGCTGTCCTCGCTGTCGTCGCGATTGTCGCCCATCATGAAGACATGGCCGGCGGGCACGCGATAGGTGCCGGTGTCGTCCGCCACCGGGTTCTCGCCCCAGTCGAGCACGGTGTAGCTGACCCCGCCGGGCAGCGTCTCGCGATATTGCGGATAGCGGCAGACCGGCTTGCCCGCGGCGTCGGCGGCGGCGAAGCCCGGCGCGCAGCGGTAATTGGGCGAGACCGGCACGATGAAATCGGCGACGCGCACCTTGGGAACGGGCTTGCCGTTCAGGATCAACTGGCCGTGGCGCATCCGGATCGTGTCGCCGGGCAGGCCGATCACGCGCTTGATGTAATCCTCGCGATTGCCGGGCGGCGCCTTGAACACCGCGATGTCGCCGCGATGCGGCAGCGACCCCAGGATGCGCCCCGGGATCAGCGGCGCGCTGAGCGGCAGGCTGTATTTCGAATAGCCGTAGCTCCATTTCGACACGAACAGGTAATCGCCGACCAGCAGGCGCGGCAGCATCGATTCGGACGGGATGCTGAACGGCGCGAGCAGGAAGCTGCGGAACAGCGCGACGAACACCACCAGCTTGACGAGGAAGAGCAGCGTGTCGGCAAGCTCGGAACGCTGCTTGACGGGCTTGGCGGAGCGCCGGGCGGGATGGGATCGGGCCATGACGCGGCTTTGCGGGCGCGCGCGGGTGGCGTCAAGCGGGCCTTTCGGCTTGGCGCGGGGGCGTCGCGTCCCTAGGTGGGGCGCAACCGCAACGCCCGTTCGAGGAGTCCGCCATGCCGAAAGCCGATTGGAGCCAGGTCGAAGCGCTCGACCCGCCGCGCCTGGAGCAATTGTTCGCCGACGATCCGGAGCGCGTGTCGCGGTTCAGCCTCGACGTCGCGGGACTCCATTTCGACTGGTCGAAGACTCACCTGACGCGCGAGGGCGTTGCGGCGTTCGAGGCGCTCGCGAAGCAGCAGGATCTCGCCGGCAAGCGCGAGGCGATGTTCGCGGGCAAGCATATCAACGTCACCGAGGATCGCGCCGCCGAGCACACCGCCGAGCGCGGCGAAGGGGCCGAGGAGTCGGTCGCGCGCGCCAACCAGCTCCACGCCCGGATGCGCGCGCTGATCGACGCGATCGAGGGCGGCGCGCTGGGGCCGGTCCGGCACGTGCTCCACGTCGGGATCGGCGGGTCGGCGCTGGGGCCGGACCTGCTGGTCGATGCGCTGGGGCGCGAGGAGGGTCGCTACGACGTCGCGATCGTCTCGAACGTCGATGGCCAGGCGCTCGAAGAAGCGTTCAAGCGATTCGATCCGGCGGCGACGCTGCTGGTCGTCGCGTCCAAGACCTTCACCACCACCGAGACGATGCTCAACGCGGCGAGCGTGCTGCAATGGATGACCGAGAACGGGGTCGAGGACCCCTATGGCAAGGTCGTCGCGCTGACCGCCTCGCCCGACAAGGCGGTCGAATGGGGGGTGGACGAGACGCGCGTGCTGCCGTTCTCGGAAAGCGTCGGCGGGCGCTATTCGCTGTGGTCGTCGATCGGCTTTCCCGCGGCGCTGGCGCTCGGCTGGGAGGCGTTCCAGGAGCTGCTCGACGGTGCGGCGGAGATGGACCGGCACTTCCGCCTCGCCGCGCTGCACGAGAATGCGCCGGCGCTCGCGGCGTTCGCCGACCTGTTCTACACCCAGACCAAGCGCGCCGAGACGCGCGCGCCGTTCGCCTATGACGAGCGGCTGCGGCTGCTGCCGTCCTACCTCCAGCAGCTCGAGATGGAATCGAACGGCAAGGGGGTGACGATCGAGGGCGAGCCGGTCGGGCGGCCGACCGCGGCGATCACCTGGGGCGGGGTCGGCACCGACGCGCAACATGCGGTGTTCCAGCTGCTCCACCAGGGCACGCACCTCGTGCCCGTCGAGTTCATCGGCGTGATCGAGGCGGGCGACACGCTGTCGGACGACCACCACCGGCAGCTGCTGATGAACATGTTCGCGCAAGGCGCGGCGCTGATGAAAGGGCGCGCCAACGATGCCGACCCGGCGCGGAGCTATCCGGGCAACCGGCCGTCGTCGTCGATCCTGCTGGAGACGCTCGATGCGCGCACACTGGGTGCGTTGATCGCGTTCTACGAGCACCGCGTATTCGTCAACGCGATGCTGCTCGACATCAACCCGTTCGACCAGTTCGGGGTCGAGCTCGGCAAGGAAATGGCCAAGGCCGCCGACAAGGGCGGGCAGAAGTTCGATCCTTCGACCGACGATCTGATCCAGCGGGCGTTCGGGTAAGCTTCGGGCAAACTCCCACCCCGTTCGGGCTGAGCCTGTCGAAGCCCGTGTTCCCACTCGCCCTTCGACAGGCTCAGGGCGAACGGCTTGCTTGCGAATCGGAGACGACGATGCCCCAATACGACTACGACCTGTTCGTCATCGGCGGCGGATCGGGGGGCGTGCGCGCGGCGCGGGTGGCGGCGGCGCATGGCGCGAAGGTCGCGCTGGCCGAGGAATATCGCGTCGGCGGCACCTGCGTGATCCGCGGCTGCGTGCCCAAGAAGCTGCTCGTCTACGGCGCGCATTTCGCCGAGGACATCCAGGACGCCGGCCGCTTCGGCTGGAAGGTCGAGGGCTGCGCGTTCGACTGGCCGACGCTGCGCGACAACGTGCTCGCCGAGGTCGATCGGCTCAACACAGCCTATACCGACACGCTTCAGAACCACCACGTCGAAGTGATCCTCGAGCGCGCGGTGCTGACCGGGCCGCACGGCATCCGCCTCGCGAGCGGGCGCGAGGTGACGGCGAAGGTGATCCTGATCGCGACCGGCGCGACCCCGCACGTGCCGCAATGCCCGGGTCACGAGCTCGGCATCACCTCGAACGAGGCGTTCCATCTCGACGCCATCCCCAAGCGCATCCTGATCGCCGGCGCGGGCTATATCGCCAACGAATTCGCCGGGGTGTTCAACGAGTTCGGCGCGAAGGTCACGCTGATCAACCGCACCGACGTGATCCTGCGCGGCTATGACACCACGATCCGCGACCGCTTGCTCCAGATCTCGACGATGAAGGGCATCGACTTCCGCTTCCACGCCGAATTCCGCGGCATCACCAAGCAGGAGGACGGCAGCCTAAAGGTCGAGATGACCGGCCACGACCCGCTCGCCGTCGATTGCGTCATGTTCGCGACTGGCCGCGTGCCCAATACCGGCGGGCTGGGGCTCGAGGCGGCGGGGGTCGAGTGGGACGCGAAGGGCGCGGTCAAGGTCGATGCCGACAGCCGCTCGACGTGCGAGAGCATCTATGCCGTGGGCGACGTCACCAACCGCGTTCAGCTGACCCCGGTGGCGATCCGCGAGGGGCAGGCGTTCGCCGACACCGTGTTCGGCGGCAAGCCGACGCGGGTCGATTACGGCTGCATCCCCGCCGCGGTGTTCAGCCATCCGCCGCTGGCCGGCGTCGGCATGACCGAGGCGCAGGCCCGCGAGAAGCTGGGCTCGGTCAAGATCTACACGTCGGACTTCCGCGCGATGAAGAACGTGCTGGCGGGCCGCAACGAGCGCGCGCTCTACAAGATGGTGTGCGACGGCGAGACCGAACGCGTGGTCGGGCTGCACATGGTCGGTCCCGATGCGCCGGAAATCCTCCAGGCGGCAGCCGTGGCGGTCAAGGCGGGGCTGACCAAGGCCGATTTCGACCAGACCGTCGCGCTGCACCCGACGATGGCCGAAGAGCTGGTGCTGATGCGATGAGATGCCGCGCTGAACGCCCTTCGACAGGCTCAGGGCGAACGGGGGTGTTTTCGTCGTCCTCCCACCCGTTCGCCCTGAGCTTGTCGAAGGGCGTTTGGAGCGCGGGAACACGATGCTTCACCTTCGCGACGGCGAACTCTACATAGCGCGCCATGACCGAGATCACCGTCGCCGCGCTGCAACTCGCCTTCACCGCCGACACCGCCGCGAACATCGCGCGCGTTTCCGACAGGGTGCGCGAGGCGGCGGGGCAGGGCGCGCAGGTGGTGCTGCCGCCCGAATTGTTCGAGGGCGAATATTTCTGCCGCGTCGAGGACGAGAGCCTGTTCGCCACCGCCCGCCCGACCGCCGAGCACCCCGCCGTGCTCGCGATGCAGGCCCTGGCCGACGAACTCGGCATCTGGATTCCGACCAGCTTCTTCGAGGCCGACGGCCCGCATCATTACAACAGCCTGGCGATGATCGAGCCGGGCGGGCGGATCGCCGGGGTCTATCGCAAGAGCCACATTCCCGACGGGCCTGGTTACGAAGAGAAATTCTATTTCCGCCCCGGCAACACCGGATTCAAGGTTTGGGACGGGCCGGGCGCAAAGCTCGGCGTCGGGGTGTGCTGGGATCAATGGTATCCCGAAACCGCGCGCGCGATGATGCTGATGGGCGCCGAGGTGCTGTTCTACCCCACCGCGATCGGCAGCGAGCCGCATGACGACAGCCTCGACACCGCGCGATTGTGGCGGCGGGCGATGGTCGGGCACGCGGTGTCGAACGTGGTGCCGGTGGTCGCCGCCAACCGCGTCGGATGCGAGCACGGCCAGACCTTCTACGGCACCAGCTTCATTTGCGACGAGCGCGGCGACGTCCTCGCCGAACTGGATCGCGCCGAGGAGGGCGTGATCACCGCGACGCTCGATCTCGACCGGGTCAAGCGCCACCGCGCCGCCTTCGGCTTCTTCCGCGACCGCCGGCCGGAGCTGTACGGCCGCTTGGTCGAGGACATCTGAAGGATTTTCGCAGGAGCGCTGCCGCTTCGTTCGCCCGTTACCGCGATTTCCCGCCGACATTGTCGCGCACGACGATCGGGCGGACGCAGCCGTCGGCGTCGGTCCTCTGCACCGCGATCTCCAGCTTCGCGCCCGGCTCGCGATTGAGCGGGTGGGCCGTCACCGGCTTGTGCTGGTCGGCGGGGCTGAGTTGCGTCGTCGGGCACGGCTTGGGCGGTGCGTCGACAGGCGCGGCGGCGACCGCGGCGAGCGGTAGCAGGCAGGTCAGGATACGCATGACGATCTCCCGAAACTGGTCCGCGATTTTACCAGATCGCGCGGCGGACGTCACTCGCGTTCGCGTGCGCGGGCGAACACCGCCTCGAACATCTCGGGCGTCAGCCGGCCGGTGTTCGTGTTGTAGCGCGAGCAATGGTAGCTATCGATCACCACCCGGCCATCGGGCAGGTCATGCTCGGCAAGATGAGCGAACCTGGCCCGCGCCGGCGTGCCGCCCAGCGTCCTCACGATCGACTCGTGCGCGATCCGGCCCAGCGCGACATAGACCCGCGCGCGCGGCAACGCCGCGGCCTGCGCCGCGAGGAACGGACGACAGGCGCGGATTTCCTCGGGCGTCGGCTTGTTCTGCGGCGGCAGGCAGCGGACGGCGTTGACGATCACCGCTCCGGTCAGCGCAAGGCCGTCGTCGGGATGGGCGGCGTAGCGGCCGCGGGTGAAGCCGAACTTCTCCAGCGTCGCGAACAAGAGGTCGCCGGCATGATCGCCGGTGAAGGATCGGCCGGTGCGGTTGGCGCCGTGCTTGCCGGGGGCGAGGCCGACGATCGCCAGCCAGGCGTGGGGGTCGCCGAATGCGGGCACTGGCGCGTTCCACCAGTCGGGAAATTCCCGCCGCAGCTCGTCGCGCAGGCCCGCGAGCCGGGGGCAGCGCGGGCAGTCGCGCGGCGGCTCGGCGGCGGGGATCGGGCTTGGCGAGGCCATCGCGCGGCGATACGCAGCGCGGCATGGATCGGGCAACCCCGCCGTATCGCTATGCGATCGCGATCGGATCGAACCGCCGCGGCCGGCACGGCGGCCCGCGCGACGAGGTGCGCGCGGCGATCGCGGCGCTCGGCCCGGCGGCCGCGGTGTCGCCGGTGATCGAGACGCCGCCGATCGGCCCTTCGACCCGCCGCTTCGCCAACGCCGCAATGCTGATTGACAGCGACGAGGCGCCCGACGCGTTGCTCGCGAGACTCAAGCGGATCGAGCGCGGCTTCGGCCGGCGGCGCGGCCGGCGCTGGGGCGAGCGGGTGATCGACCTCGACATCGTCCTGTGGTCGGGCGGCTGCTGGTCGAGCGCGGCGCTGACGATCCCGCATGTCCGGTTTCGCGAGCGCGACTTCGTGCTCCGCCCGCTCGTGAGAATCGCCCCCGGCTGGCGCGACCCCGTCACCGGGAGGACCGTGCGCCAGCTTGCGCGGAGTTGACCGGCGCGGCCGAGGCTCATAGGGCACGCGGGGCGTCTGGCGCGGGTCCGTAGCTCAGTCGGTAGAGCAAGCGACTTTTAATCGAGAGGTCCCGGGTTCGAATCCCGGCGGACCCACCAGACGCTCCAAAAGCGGCCCTGTGCGATAGGCGCGCGCGCCTTGTCGTGATCGCCTCTGCGGCCTGTCACATCGCAGATCGACGGTCATGGGCGAGGCGCATCAGCTCGCGAAGCGCGTCCACTTTGCTTGTGAGGTCGTCTTTCGTGAGGCGAACGCGATAGTGTCGCCATCGCTTGTCATAATCCATCGCATCGAACCCCGCCTCCTCGATCTGGGCGTCGAGATCATCGGTTTGCGGCAGCGCCAATTCGAGCTTGAGGAAGTTCTTCTTGGGGTGGAACTCAACGAAGTTGAACGGTTGCCCGTCCCGAGAGAGGCCGATGTAGAACTTGTTGTATTTCAATTCGAGCGAAGGATCGAACTCCTTCACCACTTTCAGCAGATCGTCCACCATCGCAAGCGACGGTTTCGACGATCCTTTCTCCCAATAGGCCCGGTCGGTAGGTGCAGCGGCGGCGTCCTCGTCCTCGTCGACAAGGCCTCGCGACAGCTCGTCCATGACAGTCGTGAAGACGAGCGCGACGTTCTCGCCGATGCGCAACGCCTGCATCTGAATGGCGATGAGCGGGATCGTGCCGTTGAACAGCGAGACCACGTTGAGGAACCGGCTGGTGATGTCCTCCGCGACGATGACGGCGCAGTGATCATATTGCGGGTAGCGTTTCCGCTCTATGTCCCAATATTCGATGGTGCGGATGATGTGCGCTTCGTCTGTCGAGCCGAGCTGCAATTCGACCTCATAGCGGCGCTTCGTGTCGGCATCCTGCAGCAAGAGATCGAGACGGCCGGCTCGGGGATGTATCCGCTCTTGGTCCCGCAACACGAGGTCGCCGAGGCCGATGATCGAAGGGTCCTCCGCGATCAGCTTTTGAACCCACTTTTCCGAATATTCCGGATGCGAGCGAAGCCAAAGCCGCTCATGTTTCACATAACCCTTCGCCACGCTGCCTCCCCGTTCCTGCCTCGATCCTCATAAGCAGTGCCTTGGATCGCGGCCAAGCCCTAGACAGCAGTCGTTAAAATCCTCGTTGGGTGGCGGAGAGGACCCTGTCGCCCCCCTAATGCCGCAGCGGCGCGCCGCCGGTGTCGGGCTCGACCGGGATCAGCGTGTCCATCCGCTCGCGCACGCGCTGCTCATAGTCGGCGAGCGTCTGCGAGCGGGGGCGGCTGGCGGCGAGCTCGGTGATCACCGCTTCCTTGATCCGGCCGATCGCCGCGCCGTCGAGCACGCCGGCGTCGCGCAGCTCCTTCATCAGCTGGAACAGCCCGACCGCGGTGCCCGAGGCGCGAATGCCGATCGCCTCGAGATTGGCGTGAATGCGTTCCTGGTCGCTCAGCATGGCCTCGATCCCTCCTGTTGGACCGACAGCCTATCCCTCGGACGGCGCGATGCAAGGCCGTCCGCGACGAGGCGACCGGCTTGCAATGTTGGAAATTGTTCTGTTTTTGTTCTGTCCTTGGCGATTCGAAAGGATGAATAATGGGCGGCATCGGCAATCTGATCTGGGCGGTTCCGGCGCTCGCAGCGGCGGGCTGCGCGCCGGCGACGGGGCTGGCGGGCAACGGCAATGCGATGGCGACGGCCGAGGAGGTGGCGCTCAAGAGCACCACCGCGCTGTCGCTGGCGGAGCTCGCCTACAACAGCGGCGAGGCGGCGGCGACCGCGGCGGTGCGGTCGGGCGCGCTCACCCCCGCGCAGGACCGGGCGATCGGCGCGGCGGTGCGGCGCGCGCGGGCCGATCGCGGCGAGGCGCGCGTGCTGGTCGCCGGCGGCGGCGACGCCTCGGCGGCGATCGAGTCGCTCGACGCCTCGCTCGACGATGTGGATGCGCTGGCGCATCCGGCGCGGCAGTGAGGAGGGGCGACATGGGCGTTTCGGCATCGGACATCCTCACCGACATCGACCTGGCGATCGACCTGATCGGCAAGCTGGTCGCCAACATCGCCGAGGCCAAGGCGGTGCTCGGCGCCGACCGGCTGGCCGAGGCGCGGGAGCGGCTCGCGGCGATCCAGGCGCAAGGGGCCGCGCTCGACGCGGCGTTCGATCGGGCGCTGGCGGGGGTAAAGGAATAGCGCGGTTCAGTTGCACCCGTCCCGTTCGTGTCGAGCGAAGTCGAGACACATGTTCGAGTGAAGCGGGGATGCCTCGGCTCAGCTCGGTAGCGGTTCTCGACTTCGCTCGAACCGAACGGTGACGGATTTAAGCCCCGTGACAGCGCAAACGGCGGCGCTATCACCGGGCGGATGAGCGAAACGCATCTTCCCGAGGCCCAAGGCGCCGATGCGGCCGGGGTGGTCCCTCGCGCGGTGCGGCAGCCTCCGGCGCTGATCTGGGCGGCGGGCGCAGCGGCGTTCGCGGTGCTGATCCTGGTGGTGCTCGGCTGGACGATCGACCGCGGGCACCGGTTCGCGTTCGATCGCGCGCTGCTGCTGGCGTTCCGGCAGCCGGGCGATCTCGCGCTGCCGGTCGGGCCGCACTGGCTCGAACATGCGATGATCGACCTCACCGCGATGGGCGGCGGCACGGTGCTGACGATCGCGGTGGTGGCGACGCTGGGCGCGCTGGCGGTCGAGCGGCTGTGGCTGACCGCCGGGCTGGTCGTCGCGGCGACGGTGAGCGGATCGCTGGCGGTCGATCTCGCCAAGCATCTCGTCGCACGGGCGCGCCCCGATATCGTCCCGCACCTCGTCGAGGTGTCGTCGATGAGCTTCCCGAGCGGGCATTCGGCGAACAGCGCGATCGTCTGGCTGACGCTCGCGACCTTGCTGACGCAAGTGATCCCCAACGCCGCGCTGCGCCGCTACGTGCTCGCGGTCGCGATGCTGCTGGTCGCCGCGATCGGGGTGAGCCGCGTCTATCTGGGCGTCCACTGGCCGAGCGACGTGCTCGCCGGATGGAGCTTCGGGGCGTTATGGGCGCTCGGCTGGTGGGCGGTCGGCGCCCGCATCCGGCTCGCCCGCGCGGGCGAGTAGCGCCTTCGCCGCCTTGAGGTGCGGCGCATCCACCATGCGGCCGTCGAGGGCGAGCGCGCCGGCGCCGGGACTGGCGGCGAACAAGGCGACGATTCGGCGGGCGTGCGCGACCTCCTCGGGCGAGGGGGTGAAGGCGGCGTTGATCACCGGCACTTGCGCGGGGTGGATCGCCATCATGCCCGTGAAGCCGTCGCGGCGGCCGCGCGCGGCATAAGCGGCGAGGCCGTCGAGGTCGCGGAAATCGGGATAGACGGTCTCGATCGCCGCCACCCCCGCGGCATGGGCGCCGAACAGCGTCAGCGATCGGGCGAGCTGGTAGGGCGGGGTATAGCCGCCGTCCGCCTCGCGCGCGGTCGCCGCGCCGATCGCGGCGGGCAGATCCTCGGCGCCCCAGGTCAGCCCGGTGAGCCGGCCCGCGACCTCGGCATAGCTGCCGAGCGCGAAGATCGCGGCGGGCGTCTCGGTCGCGATCGGCAGGATCGGAACAGCGCGGTTCAGCTTCGCTGCCAGCGCGCACACCGATGCGGCGCCCTCGGCCTTGGGCAGCACGATGCCGTCGGGCCGCGCCGGGAGGATTGCGGCGAGGTCGGCGTCGGTCAGGCCGCCGTCGAGCGGGTTGACGCGGACGTAGAGCGGCACTGTCCTCTCGCGCGCAAGGAACGCCGCAACCGCCTCGCGCGCGGCGGCCTTGGCGTCGGGCGCCACCGCATCCTCGAGGTCGAGGATCAGCGCATCGGCGCCCGAGCGACACGCCTTCTCCATCCGGTCGGGCCGGTCGCCGGGAACGAACAGCAACGATCTGAGGCGCATCGGGGTCCTTTCCGCTTTGGTCGCGACCGGGCTCTCCTAGCCCCTGTTGCGGAAAAGCCGAAATCGGCCGCTGTCCCGTCACCCCGGCGAAGGCTGGGGTCCATCTCTGTCGGAAATATGGGCCGACGGAGCACCAGGTCGAGACAGACATGGATGCCAGCTTCCACTGGTATGACCGTAGGCTGCGAGCTTCGGCCCTGAGTATACCGGACACAGCTCGTCGCAACCCGCCAGAAAGGTTCTTGTTACAATATACCATCACCGCTAAGGCCTCGCCCGACTTCGAATCGGCGGGAGCGTGGGCATGGTGTTTCGGTGGTTTCTTCGTTGCGGCGTGGCGATGGCGGCGGTTCAGCCGGCGTTGGCGCAGAATGCGATCCAATCGACCGTGGCGCCGACGCCGAGCCCCGCGCCGGGCAAGGATATCGTCGTCACCGGGCGGCTCGATGCGGCGCGCGCGTCGATCTCGCCCAGCCTGGGGGCGACCAGCTACGGCGTGTCGAAC
Organism: Sphingomonas sp.; assembly: GCA_035776635.1. Classification (GTDB taxonomy): domain Bacteria; phylum Pseudomonadota; class Alphaproteobacteria; order Sphingomonadales; family Sphingomonadaceae; genus Sphingomonas. Next base: position 16,821 of record DASTWI010000050.1, read on the forward strand.
GCCGCCATCCAGGCGCTGCCCGGCGGCGACAACCAGCCGCTCAACGACATCGTGCTGCAGCTTCCCGGCGTGACGCAGGACGGCGGCGGCCAGTTCCACGTCCGCGACGACCACAACAACCTGCAATACCGCATCAACGGCGCGATCCTGCCCGAGGGCGTGTCGGTGTTCGGCCAGACGCTGTCGCCCAAGCTGGTCGATCGTTTCGACCTCAAGACCGGCGCGCTCCCCGCGCAATACGGCCTGCGCACCGCCGGGATCATCGACATCACCACCAAGAGCGGCTTCGCCAATGGCGGCGAGGTGTCGCTCTACGGCGGCAGCCACGCCACGATCCAGCCGAGCATCGACTATGGCGGCTCGACCGGCGATACCGATATTTTCGTCACCGGCAGCTACAAGCACAGCAATCTCGGCATCGAGGCGGTCGATCCGCACTACCATCAGCTGCACGACGCGACCGACCAGTATCAGGCGTTCGGCTATCTCCAGCACACGTTCGACGCGGGCAACCGGCTGTCGCTGCTCGCCGGCTATTCGGACCAGGCGTTCCGGATTCCCAATCCGCGCGGGCTGCACCCCGATTCGGGCTACGACGTCGGCGGCGTGACCGACATTCCGAGCGACGACCTCGACCAGCGGCAGCACGAGCGGACCGCGTTCGGCATCGCCAGCTTCCTTCACGACGCCGGGGCGCTGACGCTGCAGGCGTCGCTGTTCGCGCGCTTTTCACAGCTCGATTACCGCCCCGACGACCTCGGCGAGCTGCTGTTCAACGGCATCGCGCAGCGCGCGACCAAGAAGGATTTCGCGGCGGGCGGCCAGCTCGAGGCGGCCTACCGGCTCGGCCCCGCGCATACGCTGCGCGGCGGCGTGGTGATCAGCCGCGACCACGGCATCAGCGACACGTCGAGCCGGGTGTTCCCGGTCGATGCCGCGGGCAATCAGACCGGCCAGCCGATCACCGTGATCGACAACGGCGCGGCGACCGAATGGACCTACAGCGCCTATCTGCAGGACGAATGGAAGATCGCGCCGGACCTCACGCTCAATTACGGCGCGCGGTTCGACCATTATGACGCCTATCGTTCGGAGCAGCAGCTCTCCCCGCGCGTCAACGCGGTGTGGCAGCGCGGCGGGACGACGGTTCACGCCGGCTATGCGCGCTATTTCTCGCCGCCGCCCTTTTCCAACGTCGCGACGACCAGCATCGCCAGGTTCGCGGGCACCAGCGCGGCGGCGCCCAACGCCGCGGCCGGCGACACCACGCCGTTCGCCGAGCGGCAGGATTATGTCGACGTCGGCGTCCAGCAGCAGCTCGGCGCGGTCACGCTCGGCATCGACGGCTATCACCGCCGCTCGAAGAACCTGATCGACGAGGGCCAGTTCGGCGCGCCGATCATCCTCACCCCGTTCAACTACGCCCGCGGCCGGATCGACGGTGTCGAATTCAACGCCAGCTACGCGCGGGGTCCGTGGAACGCCTATGCCAATTTCGCGATCGCCAAGGCCCAGGGCAAGGACATCGCCTCGGGCCAGTTCAACTTCGATGCCGAGGACCTCGCCTATATCCGCGACCATTACATCTACCTCGACCATGACCAGACCTACACCGGCTCGGGCGGCGTTTCGTACAAGTTCGCGGGCGGCACGCAGATCGGCATGACGATGCTCTACGGCTCGGGCCTGAGGCGCGACGGCGACGTGCCCAACGGCGGCAAGATGCCCGCCTATGCGGTGTTCAACCTGACCGCGAGCCACCGGTTCGCCGGCCCCGGCATCGAGATCCGCGCCGACGTGACCAACCTCTTCGACCATGTCTACGAGATCCGCGACGGTTCCGGCATCGGCGTCGGCGCCCCGCAATATGGCGAGCGGCGCGGCGTGTTCTTCGGCGTGAGCAAGAGCTTCTGAGGCGCTGGAGTCGGATTCAGCAAGCTGAACCGCTTCCACGCAAGTGCATCAGGCGCTAACCCTGACGCTCCGCCAGCGTGCGCTCCCACGCCAGCGCGTCGCGGACGATCAGGTCGAGGTCGCCGCGCTTCGGCCGCCAGGGGAGCGTCGCCAGGATGCGGGCGTTGTCGGCGACCAGCGCGTCGGGGTCGCCGGCGCGGCGGCCCTCCAGCCGGCGGTCGAGCGTCATGTTGGTGACGCGATCGACCGCGTCGAGCACCTCGAGCACCGAATAGCCGCGCCCATAGCCGCAGTTCATCGTCAGGTTGCGCCCCGGCTCGGCGATCAGCGCGTCCAATGCATCGACATGCGCGGCGGCAAGGTCGCTGACATGGATGTAATCGCGCACCCCGGTGCCGTCGGGCGTGGCGAAATCGGTGCCGAACACCGAGACGTGCCCGCGCTTGCCGCACGCCGCCTCGACCGCGACCTTGATGAGGTGCGTCGCCCCCGCGGTCGATTGGCCCGAACGCCCCTGCGGGTCGGCGCCGGCGACGTTGAAATAGCGCAGCGCCGCATAATTGACCGGATGCGCGGCGGCGGTGTCGGCAAGCATGATCTCGGTCATCAGCTTCGACATGCCATAGGGGTTGATCGGCGCCTTCGGGCTGTCCTCCGACACCGGCACGACCTCGGGAATGCCGTAGGTCGCCGCGGTCGAGGAGAAGATGAAGTGCTTGACCCCGCACACCACCGCGCTCTCGATCAACGACCGGCTCGCGGCGGTGTTGTTGCGGTAGTATTTGAGCGGATCGCTGACCGATTCGGGCACCACCACCGATCCGGCGAAGTGCATCACCGCGACGACCCCGTGCCGCCGCATCACGTCGCGCACGCGCACGTCCTCGACCGCCATCTCGACCAGGGTCGCGCGGGAATCGACCGCCCAGGCGAAGCCGGTGACGAGGTTGTCGATCACCACCACGTCCCATCCGGCGTCGAGCAGCGCCAGCACCGCATGGCTGCCGATATAGCCTGCGCCGCCCGTCACCATCACGCTGCCCTTGGCCATCCGCTTTTCCTTTGTCGCCACGCTACCTACATTCGGCATCAAGAGTTCTTGGGAATGCGTTGCACGCATTCCTGCACCGCACTCACAAACAAGAGGAGTGTTGCGATGGCAAGCGAAACCGCGATCCTGGCGGGCGGCTGCTTCTGGTGTACCGAGGCGGTGTTCAACGACGTGATCGGCGTCGAGAAGGTCGAAAGCGGCTATATCGGCGGCACCGCGGCCAACCCGACCTACAAGCAGGTGTGCGGCGGCGACACCGGCCATGCCGAGGCGATCCGCATCACCTACGATCCCGACCGGGTGCGCTATGCCGACCTGCTCGACATCTTCTTCGCGACGCACGATCCGACCCAGCTCAACCGCCAGGGCAACGACATCGGCACGCAATATCGCTCGGCGATCTTCCCGCAGAACCCGATGCAGCAGCACGAGGCGCTCGCCGCGATCGAGCGCAACCAGCCCAACTGGCCTGCCACGATCGTGACGACGATCGAACAGGCCGAGGACTGGTGGCCCGCCGAGGACTATCACCAGGCCTATTGGGAGGGCGAAGGCCAGCGCAATCCCTATTGCATCGCCCACATCCCGCCCAAGCTGCAGAAGCTCCGCAAGAGCTTCGCGGCGCGATCGAAGGGGGAAACGGCGGCGGTCTGAACCGGGTCGCTCCCGTTCGGCACCCTCCGGGTTCGACGGTCCAGCGCGAACTCACCCCATCACCGTTCGGTTCGAGCGAAGTCGAGAACCGCAGCCGAGCGCAGCCGAGGTAAATTCTCGCTCCGCTCGAGCACGTGTCTCGACTTCGCTCGACACGAACGGGTCGGTTTAATCGCCGGTCCAAAGCCGCGTCGCGCACCCGCCCGTTCGCCCTGAGCGAAGTCGAAGGACGTTTGCGACGAGCGGCCGATCGAGCTTCGATTTCGCTCGGCACGAACGGGCTGGCGCAGCGCTTTGGTCAAGAAAGACGGGGCGGACGTCACCGCCCGCCCCGCTATCTCATTCCGCCGGCAGCGGCTCGCCGGTAATGTCCGGCCGCTTGGCCGCCTCGGCGCCCAGCGCCTTGTAGACCAGCCCGCCGAGCGCCCCGCCGACGATCGGCGCGACCCAGAACAGCCACAGCTGCCCCAGCGCCCAGCCGCCCTGGATCAGCGCCGGCCCGGTGCTGCGCGCCGGATTGACCGAGGTGTTCGTCACCGGAATCGCGATGAGGTGGATCAGCGTCAGCGCCAGCCCGATCGCGATCGGCGCGAAGCCTGCCGGTGCGCGGCTGTCGGTCGATCCCATGATGACGAGCAGGAAGAAGAAGGTCAGCACGACCTCGATCACCAGCCCCGACTGCAGCGAAAAGCCCTGCGGCGAATGCGCGCCATAGCCGTTGGCGGCAAGGCCGTTGGTCGCCAGCGAATAGTCCGCCTTGCCGCTTGCGATGAGGTAAAGCACCGCCCCGCGGGCCGTCCGACTCACGGGGCCGGGCGGGAGTTTACGCGTTGTTTCGAAGGCGTAAAGACCGGGCGGCGCTAGCGATGCGCGGCGCGGCGGAGGCGGTCGTTGATCGCGATCCCGATGCCGGTCTCCGGCACCGGCGCAACCGCGATCCGCGCGCGCGGCGCGGCGTCGGCGCGATGCAGTGCATCGAACAGCCGCGCGGCGGCCTCGACAGGGTCGCCCGAGGCGGACAGCGTATCGTCGCCGGCGACCGCACCGAACCCGATCAGCCATTCGTCCGGCGCCGCCGTCGTCGCGTCGAGCCGCAACGGCTTGCCCGGCGCATAGTGCGTGGGAAGCTGTCCCGGCGCCGTCACTCGCTCCGTGCTCCCGCGAACGCGGGAGCCCAGGGTCTCAAGCGCTGCCGCTCGCGATTCGGGGCTCCCGCCTTCGCGGGAGCGCACGGCCTCGATTTCGGCGGCGGTAATCGGCCCCGGCCGCAGGATTTCGCCGTCCCTGACGATCGTCGATTCGACCCCCGCACTGGTCGGCCCGTCGTCGATCACCAGCGCGATCCGTCCGTCGAGGCTCGCCAGCACATGCGCCGCGCGCGTCGGGCTGATGCGGTTGCTGGCATTGGCCGAGGGCGCCGCGAGCGGCTTGCCCGTCGCCGCGAGCAGTGCGCGCATCGCGCGGTGCGCCGGCACCCGGAGCGCGATCGTGTCGAGCCCCGCCGTGACCAGGCGGCTGATTCTCGCCTCGGGCCGGAGCGGCAGCACCAGCGTCAGCGGCCCCGGCCAGAACGCCGCCGCCAGCGCGCGTGCGCCCGCGTCGAACACCGCGATCCGCTCGGCGGCGGCCAAGTCGGGAACATGGACGATCAGCGGATTGAAGCTCGGCCGGCCCTTGGCTTCGTAGATCCGCGCGACGGCGGCCGAATCGGTCGCGTCGGCCGCGAGGCCATAGACCGTCTCGGTCGGCACCGCGACCGGCTCGCCCGCCGCGATCGTCCGTGCGGCCTCGGCGATCGCGGCCGCGCCGTAGCGTAAGGTCCGGGTTTCGAACGGGGGGTTTGGAGCCGTCACACGCGCGGGCTATAGCGCGCGGCGGACAAGGACAAGAGAGGACGCCATGCCGTTCACCCCGGCCAGTGCCGACCAGCGCTTCGTGCTCGACCATGTCGCCGGCATCGCCGGGCTCGCCGCCACCGATCGCTTCGCCGCCGCCAGCCCCGACGTGATCGACGCGGTGCTCGACGGCGCCGGCCAGCTCGCGGCGGGCGAATGGGCGCCGCTCAACCGCGAAGGCGATACGGTCGGCGCGCGCTGGACGCCCGACGGCGTGGTGATGCCGAAGCGATTCGCCGCCGCCTACAAGGCCTATGTCGAGGGCGGCTGGGGCACGATCGGCGTGCCGGAGCAATGGGGCGGGCAGGGCTTGCCGTTCGTCGTCCAGACCGCGGTGCTCGAAACGCTGGGCGCCGCCAACATGAGCCTCGCGCTCGCGCCGACGCTGACCGTCGCGGCGATCGAGGCGCTGATCCACCACGGCAGTCCCGAGCAGCAGGCGCTCTATTTGCCGCACCTCGTCACCGGCGACTGGACCGGCACGATGAACCTCACCGAGCCGCAGGCCGGCTCCGACGTCGGCGCGCTCAAGACTCGCGCCACTCCGCGCGGCGACGGCAGATGGTCGATCACCGGCACCAAGATCTTCATTTCGTTCGGCGACCACGACATGGCGGACAATATCGTCCACCTCGTCCTCGCCCGCACCCCCGACGCGCCCGCGGGCACCAGGGGCATCTCGCTGTTCCTCGTCCCCAAATACCGGCTCGACGCCGCGGGGGCGCCGGGCGAGTTCAACGACATCCGCGTCGTGTCGATCGAGCACAAGATGGGCCTCCACGGCTCCCCCACGTGCGTTCTTTCGTTCGGCGACAATGGCGACTGCATCGGCGAGCTGATCGGGCCGGAAATGGGCGGGATGCGCGCGATGTTCACGATGATGAACAACGCGCGGCTGAACGTCGGGCTGGAGGGCGTGCAGGTCGCGGAGGCGGCGACCCAGGCCGCGGTGGCCTATGCCCGCGAGCGTATCCAGGGCAGCCGTGCGGGCCAGCCCGCGGCGATCGCCGAGCATCCCGACGTGCGGCGGATGCTGATGCGCATGAAGGCTGAGACGCAGGCGGCGCGGGCGTTGGTCTATTACGCCGCCTCGCAGGTCGATCGCGCCGCATTGGGCGAGGCCGGCGCTCAGCAGCGGCTCGAATTGCTCACCCCGCTCGCCAAGGCGCACGGCACCGACCTTGGCTGCGCGGTGGCGAGCCTCGGCATCCAGGTCCACGGCGGCATGGGCTATATCGAGGAGACCGGCGCCGCGCAGTTCTTCCGCGACGCGCGGATCACCCCGATCTACGAAGGCACCAACGGCATCCAGGCCGCCGACCTCGTCGGGCGCAAGCTCGCCATGGATAACGGCGGCGTGTTCGCGCGGTTGATCGCCGACATGCGCGGCGAGGCGGAAGACGCCGGGCTGGCCGCGCTGATCGACGCCTGCGAGCGCGTGGCGCGCCGCCTGCTCGCCGCCGATCCCGACGACAAGCTCGCCGCGAGCACGCCGTTCCTGACGATGCTGTCGGTCGCGGTGTGCGGCTGGCTGATGGAGAAGCAGGGCCGGGCGGCGGCGCGTGCCGAGGGCGATCCGGCGTTCCTCGCGATGAAGCGTGCGGCGGCGGCGTTCTACGTCGCGCAGATCGTGCCGGAGGCGCTGGGGCTGGAGGCCGCCGCCACTGCGCCGGCGGCACAGCTCTACGCGGTTCCGGCGGACGCATTCGCGGCCTGACGCCTTCCGCTCGTTCTTCCGATCGAAAAGCGAAGGCGATTCGCGTTTCCGCGAGAAGTTCCGCTCAAACCATCGCCCGCAGCCGCTCCAGATCCTCGGGCGTGTCGACGTCGATCAGCTCGCCCGGCACCGCCACGACATGGTGCGCCTTCAGGATCATGTCGCGCGCGCCCTTGTCGCCTTTCAGCGACATAAGCCATTCAAAATGCGCCTTTCCGAACAGCGCCGGGGGCCGCGGATTGACGCCGTTGCTCGAGGCGAGGATCGTGTCGTCGCCGTCGGCATAATCGAGCAGCCGATAGACATGCGCCGCCGTCACCCGCGGCATGTCGGCGAGCGCGATCAGCACCGCGCGCGCATCCTGCCGCCGCGCCGCCTCCACCCCCAGCCGGATCGACTGCGCCAGCCCCTCGTGCGGTCCGTCGTTGTGGACGACCTCGTAGCCGCGCGCCGCGAAGTCGAGGCAAGTCCCTGAAATCACGGCAAGACGGCCGCGGAACGGCACCGCCTCGAGCGCGGTGACGACGTGGAACGCCAGCGGCTCGCCGAGATAATCCTGCTCGAGCTTGTCGGCATCGCCGAACCGCGCCGAGGTGCCGGCGGCGAGCAGGATCAGCACGGTTTCGTCAGGCTTGATCATCGAACGCCTTCGCCAGTGCCGCCGCGAGCGGACGGCCGATATCCTGAAATGAAACGCCCGTCGCGGCAAGCCGCTCCCGCCCGCCCCGCGCGGCGTTTCCCGCTGGCGCGGACCGGTTCGACGCGGCAGAGTGGCGCGATGGACCCGCGCGCGCCGTCGCTTTCCCGCCCGATCGTCATCGCGCATCGCGGCGCGAGCGGGCACCGCCCCGAACACACGCTCGCCGCTTACGCGCTCGCGATCGAGCAGGGCGCCGATTTCATCGAGCCCGATCTCGTCCCGACCAGCGACGGCGTGCTCGTCGCGCGGCATGAGAACGACATCTCGGACACCACCGACGTTGCCCGGCATCCCGAATTCGCCGATCGGCGGACCACCAGAACGATCGACGGCAAGGCGATCACCGGCTGGTTCACCGAGGATTTCACGCTCGCCGAGCTGAAGACGCTTCGCGCGCGGGAGCGCCTGCCGCGGCTGCGGCCCGGCAACACGGCGTATGACGGCCAGTTCGAAATTCCCACGCTGGCCGAAATCATCGCGCTCGCGAAGCGTGAAAGCGTCGCGCGCGGGCGCGCGATCGGCATCTATCCCGAAACCAAGCATCCGACCTATTTTGCCGCAATCGGCCTCGGCACCGACGCGCCGCTGGTCGAGGCGCTCGACGCCGCCGGCTGGCGCACCGCGGCGGCGCCGGTGTTCATCCAGTCGTTCGAGGTCGAGAACCTGCGCAAGCTCCGTGCGATGACCGGTGTCCGGCTGATCCAGCTGATCGAGGACCGCGGCGCCCCGGCCGACGGCGCGCGCACCAGCTATGCCGATATGGCGAGCGCGGACGGGCTCAAGGCGATCGCCCGCTACGCCTGGGGAATCGGCCCCAACAAGAGCCTGATCGGCGACGGGCGGCTGGTCCGCGAGGCGCATGACGCGGGCCTGCGCGTCCATCCCTGGACCTTCCGCACGGAGAATATGTTCCTGCCCCGGCGCTGGCGGAAAGGCTTCAATCCGCGCGGTCACGGCCGGCTCGGCGACGAGATCGCGCACTGTCTCGCGCTGGGGGCGGACGGATTTTTCACCGATTTTCCCGAAATCGGGGTAGAAGCGCGCGACGCGTTCGAAGCGCCCGTCGCCGTATCGGAGTAAGTGTCATGCGTATCCTGCCGCTCCTTCCCGTCGCGCTGCTGCCGCTCCTCGCCGGCGGCTGCCTCGCCAAGACCGCCGTCGGCGTCGCGACTGCGCCGATCAAGGCGACCGGCAAGGTGGTCGACTGGACGACGACCAGCCAGGACGAGGCCGACCGCAACTACGGCCGCAAGATGCGCAAGCAGGAAGCGAAAGAAGGCCGCGAGCGGCGCAAATGGGAAAAGCAGTGCCGGGACCATCCCAATACGCAAGGGTGCGAAACCTATTCGGGCTATCGCGCCGGCTACGACAATTGAGACGAGGCTTCGCACGCGGGCGTGCGGGGTGACGGCGGCGCGAAATAGGCTATAGCCGCCGCCGTGCGGGTGCTGTTGTCGATCCTGTTGGTGCTGGCGCTCGTGCCCCAATATGCGACGATCCCGCCTGCGCCCCGGTTGCCGGCGCAGGGATCGATGGCGGTGCGCGCGGTCGCGCTCGACGCGCACGATCCGGCGCGGCGGCGCGTCGGACGGCTGACCTTCCTCGGCGGGATCGCGCTGACGAGCGACGTGCCGGCGTTCGGCGGCTTTTCCTCGCTGCGCGTCGCCGGCGACCGCTTCACGCTGCTGAGCGACGGCGGCACGTTCATCAGCTTCCGCATGGACCGGCGTTGGCGGATCGACCGCCTGCGGTTCGGCAACCTGCCCGACGGGCCGGGAACGGGGTGGGAAAAAGCCGATCGCGACAGCGAATCGATGGCTGCCGATCCGGCGACGGGCCGGCTGTGGGTCGGGTTCGAGAATTACAACGCGATCTGGCGCTACAGCCCCGGCTTTGCCCGGGCGGAGGCGCGGGCGCGGCCGCGGTCGATGGCGCATTGGCCCGAGAATGGCGGGCCCGAATCGCTGGTCCGCCTCGCCGACGGCCATTTCGTCGTGTTGAGCGAGACCGGGCGCTGGCCGCACGACAAGGCCCACGCGGCGCTGATGTTCGACCGCGACCCGACGCTCGATCCGAGCGGAGGCTTCCGCTTTTCCTATGCGCCGCCCAAGGGATACGACCCGAGCGATGCGGCCGAGCTGCCTGACGGCGATCTTCTGGTGCTCAATCGCCGGTTCGCGCTGCCCTATGATTTCACCGCAGTCCTGACAATCGTGCCGCGGGCGCGAATCGCGTCGGGCAAGACGGTCGCGGGCGTGCCGGTCGCGACCTTCGCCGCGCCGCTGATCCACGACAATTTCGAGGCGCTGGCGGTGACGCGCGAGGGCGACGGCACGATCGTGTGGATCGCGTCCGACGACAATCAGTCGGTGCTGCAGCGCTCGCTGCTGCTCAAGTTCCGGCTCGATCCCATCGTCGCGACCGGCACGAGCGCCCTTCGACAAGCTCAGGGCGAACGGGGGTAGACCGGACTCGCTGCTCAGGCAGCAGTGGCGGCGAGCTTCTTGGCGATGTCGCGCTTGAGGCGGCGAGCCTTGAGCGACAGCTTGTCGTCGCTGGTCTTGACCAGCCAGTTGTCGAGGCCGCCGACATGCTCGACCGAACGCAGGCCGTGCGTCGAGACGCGCAGCTTCACGCTCTTCTCGAGCGCTTCCGACATCAGCGTGACGTTCTGCAGGTTGGGCAGGAACGTGCGCTTGGTCTTGTTGTTGGCGTGGGAAACGTTGTGGCCCACCTGCCGGCCCTTGCCGGTCAGCTCGCAAATGCGCGACATCGATCGAATTCCTGAATTCGGGTTTATCCGGAAAGTCCGCGCCGATAGCGGGGTCGCGCGGTTTCGTCAACCGAGCACGCGCGCCGCGATGCAACCCGCGGCGCGGGTCGGTCGTTATTACGGAAACGAACCGACTGGAGACCGCCATGCGTACCCTGCTCGTGATCCTCGGCCTCATCATCATCGTCCTCGTGGTGCTGATGGCGCTTGGATTCATCAACATCGACCAGACGCGCCAGGGACAGATGCCGTCGGTGCAGGTGCAGGGCGGCCAGGCGCCGGCGTTCCAGGCCGACGTCGGTTCGGTCGACGTCGGCAGCGCCAACAAGACGGTGCAGGTGCCGACGGTGTCGGTCACCAAGCCCGGCGAGAACGCGACCGGGCAATGAGCGCGCCGCCGGGCCATATCGCCGCCGCGGTGCTGCTGCCCCCGCTCGGCGCCTATCTGGCGGACGGGCCGGGACACGCGTTCCTGCTGACCTGCGTGCTGACGGTGCTGGCGTTCGTGCCGGGGATGATCTTCGCGCTGTATCTGGTGCTGCGCGCGCGGGGCGAGCCCGCTCTCGCCTGAGCGCGCCGAAACGGGCATAGCGCGGGCGATGTCGCCGATCACCGCCCCGATGCGCGCCGCGCTCGACGCCGCCCGGACGGCCGCTGCCGACGGCGAGGTGCCGGTCGGCGCGGCGATCGTCCGGGGCGGCGAGGTGGTCGCGGTCGCCGCCAACGCGCCGCGGCGGCTCGCCGATCCCACTGCGCACGCCGAGATGCGGGTGATTCGCGCGGCGGCCGAGGCGCTGGGGCGCGACCGGCTGGAGGATTGCGACCTGTGGGTGACGCTGGAGCCCTGCGCGATGTGCGCCGGCGCGATCGCCCATGCCCGGATCGCGCGGCTCTATTACGGCGCGAGCGATCCCAAGGGCGGCGCGGTCGAGCACGGGCCGCGATTCTTTGCGCAGCCGACCTGCCATCATCGGCCGGAGGTCTATGCCGGGATCGGCGAGGGCGAGGCGGCGGCGCTGCTGCGCGACTTCTTCGCGGCGCGGCGGTAGCGCGGCGGCGCAACCTTCAACCGCGAGGTTGAACGAAAACCGGGCCGATGTGACGTTCAACCGGACGGTTGAGACTGTTTCGCTGATTTTCCGGATGCTTGGGCCGGCGAAATGGACAAAGTTGACGGCCCGGAGCGTGTCTGCCGCGCTTGCCGCGCGCACGGCGGCGGGAGAATCGAGCATGTCTGCGGAAAGCCGACCGGTCATCGACGAGGTTAGGCCAGATTTTGTCCGTGTAGGAAAATGGTTTTTTGCGGGGTGAGCGCCGAGCGGCCCCTCCGCCCATTCACTTGCCGAATGATCCTCCTCCCCGAGGCACGCTCGGGGAGGAGGTGGCGGGTCAGCTGACGTCGCTCGCGGGAATGGGAACGATGCGGATTTCGACGCGGCGGTTGGCGGCGCGGCCGGCATCGGTGTCATTGGGGGCGATCGGCTGGGTCTCGCCGAAGCCGCGGGTGCCGATGCGGGCGCTCTGGACGCCGCGCGATTCGAGATAGGCGGCGACCGAATCGGCGCGGCGCTCCGAAAGCTGCTGGTTATAGGCCTCGCTGCCGGTCGAATCGGTGTGGCCGTACACGTCGATATAGGTCTCGTTATATTGCGAGAGCACTTGCGCGACCTGGTCGAGCGTCGCCTGGAACTGCGGCTGCACGGTCGCGCTGTCATAGGCGAAGGTGACGTTTGACGGCATGTTGAGGACGAGGTTGTCGCCCTGGCGCGTGACGCGCACGTCGGTGCCCGCGGTCTTTTCGCGCAGCTCGCGCTCCTGCTTGTCCATGTACGCGCCGATCCCCGCGCCGGCGATGCCGCCAAGGCCCGCGCCGATGATCTTCTCGGTACGGTCGTGCCGCCCGCCGACGAGATCGCCGAGCAGATAGCCGCCGACCGCGCCGCCAAGCCCGCCGATCGCCGCCTTCGAAATGTGCTTTTCGCCGGTCACCGGATCGGTGACGCACGCCGTCGTCGCGAGCATCGCGCCGAGCGCCGCGGTAATCGCCAATTTCGGGAATGAACGCATGGATAAAGCTCCCCTTTTTCCGTTGCCTGAGTTGGGACGAATGACTGTCGAACCCGGTTCCATGGCGATTTGTTCCGCATCCGAATTGAACGGATGCTGATCGAGCGGTTGTCGAAACGACAGTTTCGCGCCAAGGAACGTCCAGCGCCATGGCCCCGCTTCCCCCCTTTCCCTGGATCGACGTCGTCATCATCCTGGCGCTGGTCGTCCTCAACGGCCTGTTCGCGATGGCCGAGCTGGCGATCGTCTCGTCGCGGCGCGCGCGACTGGAGGCGATGGCCAAGGCGCGGCGCCGGGGGGCGGCGACCGCGATCGACCTCGCCGCCAATCCGGGCAAGTTCCTGTCGACCACGCAAGTCGGGATTACGCTGATCGCGATCATCGCCGGCGCCTATTCGGGCGCCAATCTGGGCGAGCCGACCGCGCTGCGGCTGGCGCGGCTGGGCCTTGCGGCGGATACCGCGCGCAGCGTCGGCTATGCGCTGGTGATCGGCCTCACCACCTACGCCTCGGTAGTGATCGGCGAGCTGGTGCCCAAGCAGATCGCGCTGCGCTCGCCCGAGCCGATCGCGGTGCTGGTCGCGCCGCCGATGCGCTGGCTGGCGACCGCTGCGGCGCCGATCGTCTGGCTGCTCGATTCGACCAGCGCGCTGCTGTTCCGGCTGGTGGGGATGAAGCGCGAATCGGAACGCCACGTCACCGCCGAGGAACTGCACCTGATCGTCGCCGAAGCATCGAAATCGGGGGTGCTGGAGGAGCATGAGCGCTCGATCATCTCGGGCGTGGTGCGGCTCGCCGATCGGCCGGCGCGCGAGGTGATGACGCCGCGGACCGAGGTGGACTGGCTCGACGCCGACCTCGATACCGCCGGAATCCGCGCGGCGCTGCTCGAGACGCAGCATACGCGGCTGCCCGTCGCCGAGGGCTCGGTCGATGCGGTGATCGGCGTGGTGCAGGCGCGCGACATCGTCGCGGCGCTGTTCGAGGGGCGGCCGCTCGACTTGCGCCAGCTGATGCGGGCGGCGCCGGTGATTCCCGACCAGCTCGACGCGATGGATGCGCTGGGCGCGCTGCGCCGCGCCGAGGTGCCGATGGCGCTGGTCCATGACGAATACGGGCATTTCGAGGGGATCGTCACGCCGGCCGACCTGCTGATCGCGATCGCCGGCGAGTTCGCCTCCGACACCGATCCGGACGAGGCGCCGCTGGTCGTCGAGCGCGACGACGGGTCGCTGCTGGTGTCGGGACACATGCCCGCCGATGCGCTGGCCGAGCGGCTCGACGTCGCGCTGCCCGAGGACCGCGACTATGCGACCGCCGCCGGGTTCGCGCTCGCGGCGTTCCGCCACTTGCCCGACGAGGGCGAAAGCTTCGTCGAGCAGGGCTGGCGGTTCGAGGTGGTCGATCTCGACGGGCGGCGGATCGACAAGCTGTTGGTCAGCCGCGCCCAGCGAGGCGAATGATTCGCGTCGAGGCGCGAACGGAATCTCCGCGCTTCGCGTGAATCGTCGCTTCGTCGTGCTATGCTCGGCCGTCACGACGGGAGAACCAGGATGGCGCCATTGAGGCCGATCGCGCGGCTCGCGACGCATGAGGTCGCCAATCAGCCGCCGCCGTTCGAAGACGTCGATCTGTTCGCCAGCGACCGTGCGCTGGTCGAGGCGGTGGCGCGCGCGGGGGGCGGCGGACATGCCGCGCGGCTGAGTGCGCTGGGCACGCGCGCCGGGTCGGCCGAAGTGATCGGCTGGGGCGTCGAGGCGAACCGCAACCCGCCGGTGCTCGAGCGGTTCGACCGCTACGGGCGACGGATCGACGAGGTGCGCTTCCATCCGGCCTATCACAGGCTGATGGCGCTGGGGCTCGACGCGGGACTCGCGGCGGTGGCGTGGGACGGGACGGCGGCGGGCAATGTGGCGCACGCGGCGATGCTGTTCCTCACCGGGCAGGCCGATTCGGGGACGAGCTGCCCGATGACGATGACCTATGCCGCGGTGCCCGCGCTCGGCGCGACGCCGGCAGTCGCGGCGGAGTGGCGGCCGCGCGTCACCGCCGCGCGCTACGACCCCGCAAGCCGGCCGGCGGGCGAGAAGGACGGCGTCACGATCGGCATGGCGATGACCGAGAAGCAGGGCGGCTCCGACGTGCGCGCCAACACCACGCGCGCCGAGCCGGCGGGCGATGGCTGGTGGCGGCTGACCGGGCACAAATGGTTCTGTTCGGCGCCGATGTCGGACGCCTTCCTGACGCTGGCCTATGCCGAGGGCGGCCTCACCTGTTTCCTGCTGCCGCGCTGGCTGCCCGGCGGCGAACGGAACGCGGGTTTCGAGGTGATGCAGCTCAAGGACAAGCTCGGCGACCGGTCGAACGCTTCGTCGGAGGTCGAATATCACGGCGCGCTGGCGCAGCAGCTCGGCGAGGTCGGGCGCGGGGTCGCGACGATCATCCGGATGGTGCAGCACACGCGGCTCGATTGCGTCGTCGGATCGGCGCAGCAGATGCGCGGCGCGCTCGCGCAGGCCTTGTGGCATTGCGCGCACCGCTCGGCGTTCCAGCGGCGATTGGTCGACCAGCCGATGATGGCGGCGGTGCTCGCCGATCTTGCGGTCGAGAGCGAGGCGGCGACCGCGCTCGCGCTGCGGCTCGCCGAGAGCTTCGACCGCGACGAGCCGATCGCGCGGCTGTTGACGCCGATCGCCAAATATTGGGTGTGCAAGCGCGCGCCGGGATTGGTCACCGAGGCGATGGAGTGCCTGGGCGGCGCGGGCTATGTCGAGACCGGGCCGATGCCGCGGCTGTTCCGCCAGTCGCCGCTCAACGCGATCTGGGAAGGGTCGGGCAACGTCATCGCGCTCGACGTGCTGCGCGCGATCGGGCGCGAGCCCGAGAGCCTTGCCGCGCTGCGCGACTTCCTGGCGGCGCAGCGCGGGGCGGATGGGGACTACGATTCGTGGCTCGACGCGCTCGACGATGCGCCCGAGGGCGAGGCGAGCGCACGCTGGCGGGTCGAGCGGCTGGCGCTGGCGGCCGAGGCGGCGGTGCTGCTGGCGTGGGGCAGCCCGGTCGCGGGGGCGTTCTGCCGGCTGAGGTTGGCGCGGCGGGGGAGCGGTTACGGGGCGTTTGCCGCGGAAGTCGATACGCGGGCGATCATCGAACGGGCGATGCCGGCGGTGTGATCGAAATCCGGCCGGGCTCCTGCTTTCGCAGGAGCACGCGCGACCCGTCAGCGCGGGTCGAGGTCGGGGTAGAGAGCGATCAGCCTAGCGGTGACGCCGTTGGTCCAGCCGAAGCCGTCCTGGTTGGGATATTCGCCGCCGCCGCCCGGAAGCTGTTCCTCGACATCGTATTTCTCGAGCATCTTGCCGCTTGCGCGATATTCGCGGGCGACGGTGGCGATCCAGCGGCGCGCGATGTCGTGAGCGAGGGCGTCGTGGCCGTAGCGGCGCAGGCCCGCGATTGCGATCCATTGCAGCGGGGCCCAGCCGTTGGGACTGTCCCATTGCTGCCCGGTGCGAGTCAGCGTGGTGCGCAGCCCGCCCTCGCCGATCAGGCGAGTGCGAGCGAGGGCGGCGGTCGCTTCGGCTTGCCCCGGATCGGCGAGGCCGGCGAACAGGGGATAGAGCAGCGCTGCCGAAACGACCCGGGTCAGCCGCTGCGCGGCACGGTCGTAGTCGCCGAAGCGCTTGCCGTTCCACAGCCAGCGGTCGATCGCGGTGCGGCGGCGGTCGGCCTGCGCGGTGTAGGACTTCACGCATTGTGCGTCGCGCACCGCCTTGCAGCGCGCGGCGATGCGCGTCTCCATCGCCCAGAGCAAGCTGTTGAGATCGACCGGCACGATTGCGGTCGTGCGGATCGTCGCCAGCGTGCGGCCGTCGGCGAGCCAGCGCGAGCTGAAGTCCCAGCCGCTCTCCGCCGCCGCGCGAAGGTCGCGATAGGCTTCGGGTGCCGGGCGCCCGCTCGCCCTGGCGGTGGCGACGTCCTCGGCATAGCTTTCGTCGCGCGGGGTGGCCTTGGCGTCCCAATAGCGGTTGAGCAGGCTGCCGTCGGGCATCCTGACGACGTGCTCGCACGCGCCAGTGCGGCCGAGGCAGCGCGCGCCGGCCATCCAATAATCGTGCTCGGCCTTGAGGTCGCGCAGGCGGCGCGCCTCCTCGGCGGGGGAGCCGGGCCTGGCGAGGTCGAGCATCAGCGCGAAGAACGGCGGCTGCGAGCGGCTGAGGTAATAGGTGCGCGTGCCGTTGGGGATATGGCCGTAGCGTTCGATCAGGCGCTCGAAATCGGTGATCATCGACGTGACGAGATCGTCGCGCCCGTCCTCGGCGAGGCCGAGCATGGTGAAATAGCTGTCCCAGTAATAGATTTCGCGGAAGCGGCCGCCGGGGACGACGTAGGGCGCGGGGAGCGGCAGCGCCGAGGAGCCGGCGACGGGCCGCGACGGCGGGCGGCGCAGCACGTCCCACAGGCGCGCGATATGGGAGCGGATCGGCGGGCGCGCGCCGCTCGGCGGTTCGGGCGGAGGGAGGCGCGGCACTTCGAAATGCGCGGCGACGAAGCGGGCGAGCGCGTCCTTGCCGGCGGGGCGCTGCGCTCGATAGGCCGCCATAATCGTCGCGGGCGGCTGCTTCGCGACGGCGTCGGCGAAGGTCTTGCCGTCGGGGAAGACGTGCGCGGTCTCGACCGCGGCATAGAGTGGGCCGTAGAGCTCGGCAGGGCTTTTCGGGAAGGTGGCGGGAGCGGCGGCGAGTAGCAGGGAGGCGGCGGCGATCGGGCGAAGCCATTGCCTGATCCGTTTGCCGCAAACCCGTTCATGCCGAGCCTGTCGAAGCCTGTTTCGTCCCCGCTCGCCCTTCGACAGGCTCAGGGCGAACGGAGGTTGGTCCTCTGCCTCAGGCCAGTCCGAATGCGCTCTTGGGAATATGCGTGATGCGGCACGCGAGGTCGGCTTCGCCGCTGGCGACGATGAAATGGTCGCCGGCGTCGGCGATTCCGGTCGAGAACACGACATTGTCCAGATACATCAGCCCTTCGAGCGGGCGGGTCAATGCCGGGGCGGGCTCGAGCAGCGGCGTGTGCTCGGTGTGAACGGTGCGCCACGGCTCGTCGCGGTCGAGCAGCGACCAATAGGTGCGGTAGATGCCGACCACGCCCTTGGGTTCCACGCCGTGCCACAGGCTGAGCCAGCCCTTGTCGGTCAGCACCGGCGGGGTGCCGCCGCCCATCCGCGCGGTCGCCAGCGTCGCCGCGTGCGGGCGGATGCCGGGGTGCTCGCACGGCTTCCAGTAGAGCGCGTCGGGCGAGGTGGCGAGGTTGATCGAGGGGCCGGCACGCCATTCGCTGCCCGGCGGATAGGCGAAATAGAGGTCGCCGAGCGGCCGCGTCTCGGCCCAATAGGCGCCCCCGATCAGGCCTTCGAAGATCAGCATGTCCTTGTTCTGATGGTCGAGGACGATGCCTTCGAGCGTCCACGCGCGCGCATCGGCGGAGGTGTAGAGCGTGGTCGAGTGCCGCTCCGGGCTGACCGAGCACGTGGTCATCAGGAAGCGGTCGCCGACGCGGCTGATCCGCGCGTCCTCGACGCCGTAGCATTGATAGGATGCGGCCGGCGCGACGATCCCGTCATAGTGGATGCCCACCACCTTGGTGCCCGACGCGTCGAGTTCGACCGGGAGCAGCCACGACAGCGACGTCAGCGCCATCACCTTCCACCCGCCGCCGCGCATCAGGAACTTGCGGGGGTCGGCGGTATCGACCAATTCGAGCGGCCAGGCGTCGAGCGTGTAGCCCCCGTCGAACCAGCGGATCGAATGGATATGGCTGTCGCGGATCGGCTCCTTCAGCGCCTCGGCGACGCGGACCATCATCAGCAGGTTGCCGCTCGCGAGCCGCGTCAGGCCGGGGTTGAACGCGCCGAGCACATAAGTCTCGGCATCGATCTTCCCCGCCAGCGGCGACCGGGCGAGGTCGATGTCGTTCGGCGCGAACACCAGCGAATCGAAGAAGAAGCTCATTCCTCGTTGATCCTCGGCACGACCGCCATCTGCTGGACGACGGTGCGCGCCGGCTGGGTCAGGATGAAATGGACCGCGGCGGCGATATCCTCGGCGCGGAGCATCCTGGCCCCGGCGATCATCGTGCGCTTCTTCTCCTCGGGATATTTGCCGGGATCCTGGAAGTCGGAGCCGGTGAGGCCCGGCTCGATCAGCGACACGCGCACGCCGCGTTCGCCCTGCTCGCGGCGCAGCGCCTCGGCGAAACCGGCGATCCCCGCCTTGATCCCGGCATAGACTGTCGAGCTGCCGCCGAGCACGTGCGCCGACATCGAACCGATCAGCACCACGTCGCCCTTGATGTCGCCGGCGCCGTCGAACCGGTCGAGCGCCTCGTGCGTGCCGAGCAGATAGGCGGTGAAGTCGGTCGCGATCTGATAGCGCAGCGCCGCCTCGTCGGTGTCGCCGAGCGACTTGCCGGGAATCGCGGCGTTGATCACCGCGATGTCGAGGCCGCCGAGCCATTGCGCCGCCTCGGCGAAATAGCGCGTGACGTTGGCGGGTTCGGCAAGGTCGATCGCGGTGCCCGCGCCCTCGCCGACTTCGGCGATCCGCGCGAGCGCGTCGGCGAGGTGGTCGGGATCGCGGCCGCAGATATGGACGCGCGCGCCTTCGCTCGCCAGCAGCACCGCGATCGCGCGGCCGATGCCGGTGGTGCCGCCGGTGACGATCGCGCGCCGTCCATCGAGCGGCATCACGGCGGTATGGGCGTCGGCGAGGTCGGTCATCGGCGGCTCCGTCGAGTGTCGCCGAAAGGAGACGCGTCAGACGGTCGCGGGTTCCTTGGCGATGCGCGCCAGCAGGCGGTCGATCGCCGCGGCGCATTCGGGCTCGGTCAGCAGCGGCGCGTGGCCGACACCGGGCACGGTCACCAACTCGGCATGAGCCAGGCTCGCCGCCATCCGATCGGCGGTTTCGGCCGACAGCACGTCAGAAAGCCCGCCGCGCACGATCAGTGCCGGTACGCCGTCGAGCGCGGCGAACGCCGGCCACATGTCGGGCGCCGCCTCGCCGCCGGGCTCGCGAAACGGCTCGGCGATCTTCATGTCGTAGTCGAGCACGATCCGGCCCGCACCGTTGATCCGGTAGAGCCGCTTGGCCATCGCCAGCCAGTCGTCGACCGCATAATGCGGATAGATTTCGGCATTGCCGTCGGCGAGTGCGCGCGCCGCGTGCATCCAGGTCGGGAAACTGCCCGGCTTACCGACATAGGAGCGAATGCGGGCGAGGCCGGCCAGCTCGATCTCAGGCCCCACGTCGTTGAGCAGCACGCCGGCGAGGCGGTCGCCGGCGCGCGCGGCGATCAGCATGGTGACGATGCCGCCGAGCGACGTTCCGAACGCCGCGACCCTGGGCAGCGCCAGCTCGTCGAGCAGCGCGAGGAGGTCGTCGGCATAGGTCAGCGGAGTATAGCTCGCCGGATCGCGGGCATAAGCGCTCTCGCCGCGCCCGCGCAGATCGACCGCGAGCACGCGCCAGTCGCCCGCCAGGCGATCGGCGAGCTCCTCGAAATCGCGCGCGTTGCGGGTGAGGCCGGGGATGCACAGGATCGGCGGACGCGACGGGTCGCCGGGATAGTCGCGAACGTGCAGCTTCAGTCCGTCGGCCGATTGCCAATATCGGTCTTCATACTCGGCCATGGTTGCGCCCTTCGCTCATCGTCACCCATATCGCCGCATGGCCGCGTCCCCGCAACCCGCCCGATATCGCCCCGAAACGACCATCCTTGAGCTGGGCGGCGCCTTGTTCGATCCGGTCGAGGCGGCGCGCTTTCCCGAAGCGCGGATCAGGTTCCGCAACGATCGCGCGGCGGCGGAGGTCGGGCTGGGCTCGCTGAGCGACGCGGAATGGATCGCGCATTTCGGGCGGTTCGCGCCGCTGCCCGGCTCGCTGCAGGTGCCGCTGGCGCTACGCTATCACGGGCATCAGTTTCGCGTTTACAACCCCGATATCGGCGACGGCCGCGGGTTCCTGTTCGCGCAGCTGCGCGACGCCGGCGGCCGGCTGATGGACCTCGGCACCAAGGGTTCGGGGCAGACGCCGTACAGCCGGTTCGGCGACGGGCGGCTGACGCTGAAGGGCGGGGTGCGCGAGGTGCTGGCGACCGAGATGCTCGAGGCGCTGGGGGTCGAGACCTCGCGCAGCCTTTCACTGATCGAGACCGGCGAGGCGCTGGAGCGCGGCGACGAGCCGTCGCCGACACGCTCTTCGGTGCTGGTGCGCCTCAGCCACGGCCATATCCGCATCGGGACGTTCCAGCGGCTCGCCTATTTTCGCGATGCGGAGAATATGGCGCGGCTGCTCGATTACGTGCTTCGCCATTTCTACGGCGAAAGCGCGGGCGAGGACGGGCCGGCGCGGCTGCTCGACCACGTCGTGCGGCGGACGGCTCGACTCGCCGCGAGCTACATGGCCGCCGGGTTCGTCCATGGCGTGCTCAATTCGGACAATATCAACGTCACCGGCGAGAGTTTCGACTACGGCCCATGGCGGTTCGCGCCGACGTGGGATCCGGCCTTCACCGCGGCCTATTTCGACCATGCCGGTCTTTATGCGTTCGGCCGCCAGCCCGAGGCGATCCATTGGGATGCGGCGCAGCTCGCGGTGTCGCTGAGGCTGCTGAGCGAGGCCGAGCCGCTGATCGCGGTGCTCGAGACGTTCGGCGAGCAGTATCAGCGCGCGGTGGCGGACGCGATCCTGTGGCGGCTGGGCGTGCGGCCGCGCGATGCGGCGGACGATCGCGCGCTAGTCCAGGCGGTCGAGCAGGCGTTGAGGGGAACGGCGATGTCGATCGACCGGTTCTTCTTCGACGCGTTCGGCGGGCGGCTGCCGGAGGGCGCGCCCTATGGCGGCGACGCGTGGACCGAGGCGCGCGCCGCGCTCGCCGCTTACGAACCGCGTTCCGGCCGCGATCATCCTTACTGGCACGGCGCTGAGCCCTGCTCGATGCTGATCGACGAGGTCGAGGGCGTGTGGGCGCCGATCGCCGAGGCCGACGACTGGGCGCGCTTCGACGCGAAGATCGCGGCGGTGCGGGAACTGGGGGCGGCGTTGAGATAACGGCGCGGATGCTGAGCGTCGGCCTCCGTTCGTGCTGAGCGAAGTCGAAGCACAATTGCCAAGGGTCCGCCAAACGCCCTTCGACTTCGCTCAGGGCGAACGGGGCGCGAGACCGGGTGTGGAAACCCCGCGCGATTTCGGGCAAGAGCGGCCCACGGGAAGGAAGTGCATGAGTCTGACTGAAATCGTCTCGACCGAACCTGCGACCGGTGCGGTGCTGTGGCGCGGCCCGGTGAGCGACGTCGATGCCGAGGTCGCCCGCGCGCGCGACAGCTGGGCGGCATGGGCCGCGCAGCCGCTCGCCAACCGCACCGAGGCGCTGCGCCGCTTCGCCAATGTGGTGCGCAGCCGCGCCGACGCCTTCGCCGACACCATCGCGCGCGAGACCGGAAAGCCCCTATGGGAGGCGCGCACGGAGGTCGATACCGTCGTTGCGAAGGTCGATATCTCGGTCAGGGCCTATGCCGATCGCACTCCGCAGCGCCGGCTGGAGGGACAGGCGGGCGTGCGGATGGCGCTGCGGCACAAGCCGCATGGCGTGCTCGCGGTGCTGGGGCCCTATAATTTCCCGGCGCATTTGCCCAACGGGCACATCGTTCCCGCGCTGCTCGCGGGCAACGCCGTGGTGTTCAAGCCGTCGGAGAAGACCCCGGCGTCGGGCGCGTTCCTGGTGGAATGCTTCCATGCCTCGGGCATTCCCGAAGGGTGCGTCCGGCTCGTCATCGGCGGGCCTGCGGCGGGCAAGGCGCTCGCCGGGCATGACGGGATCGACGGCCTCTTGTTCACCGGCTCGGCGCGGACCGGCATCGCGCTCAACCGTCAGTTCGCCGACCGGCCCGAGAAGATCCTGGCGCTGGAGATGGGCGGCAACAATCCGATCGTCGCGTGGGACTCGCCCGACCTGCACTCGACCGCGGTGCTGATCGTGCAATCGGCCTTCACCACCGCGGGGCAGCGCTGCACCGCGGCGCGGCGGCTGATCGTCGACGACAAGAACTGCGGTCCGCTGCTCGACGAGCTGACTCGGCTGATGGGCCGCGTGATCGTCGGCGAGCCCCACGCCGATCCGCAGCCGTTCATGGGACCGGTGATCGACAACGAGACCGCCGACCTGCTGACCGAAAGCTTCGTGACGCTGATGTCGCACGGCGGGCGGCCGCTCAGGCATATGGAGCGGCCGGTGGAGGATCGGCCGTTCCTGACGCCGGGGCTGATCGACGTGACCGGGATTGCCGACCGGCCCGACATCGAGCTGTTCGGGCCCGTGCTGCAGGTCATCCGAGTCGCCGATTTCGACGCGGCGATCGCCGAGGCGAACAACACGCGATACGGCCTGTCCGCCTCGCTGCTCAGCCAAAACCCGCAGCTTTACGACAAGTTCTGGGCCAATGCGCGCGCCGGCATCGTCAACTGGAACCGCCCGACCAACGGCGCGTCCTCGGCGGCGCCGTTCGGGGGGATCGGCTGGTCGGGCAACCACCGGCCGAGCGCCTATTACGCGGCCGATTATTGCACCTATCCGGTGGTGTCGAGCGAAGCGGACGCGGCGCGGGCGTCGATCGGGATCGGGCTGAGGGATAGTTGAGGCAAGGGCTCCTGCGAAAGCAGGAGCCCAGGGCGAGCGCTGTCCTTCCGACTCCGGGCTCCTGCTTTCGCAGGAGCAGGGGTTGGCGCAAAAGTTTCGCTACCGCGCGCACAAGGAAGCGTCCGTTGTGCGGCGCGGCGTCTCATCGCAGATTCGGCCATTATGGCAACGCTTCTCGATCCCACGGCGCGCGGGCGCGTCATCCTGGTCGGCGCCGGGCCGGGTGATCCTGGCCTCCTCACCGTGCGCGCCGTCGAGGCGCTCAAGGCGGCCGACGTCGTCGTCCATGACGGACTGGTCGATCCGCGCGTGCTCGACCTCGCGCCGGCCTCGGCGACACGAATCTCGGTCGCCAAGCGCCGCGCGCGGCACACGCTGCCGCAGGAGGCGATCAACGCGCTGATCGTCGCGCATGTGAAGACCGGCGCGATCGTCGTGCGGCTGAAGGGCGGCGATCCGTTCATCTTCGGCCGCGGCGGCGAGGAGGTCGAGGCGGTGCGCGCTGCGGGCCTTCCCGTCGAGGTCGTCCCCGGCGTGTCGGCGGCGCTCGGCTGCGCGGCGGAGGCGATGCTGCCGCTCACCCACCGCGACCATTCGAGCGCGGTCAGCTTCGTCGCCGGCCAATGCAAGGGCCTGACCGACCAGGACTGGTCGGGTCTCGCCGGGCAGGGCCGGACGCTGGTCATCTACATGGGCGTCGCCACCGCGGGCGACATCGCCGACAAGCTGATGGCCGACGGCGCCGCGCCCGACATGCCCGTCGCGGTGCTCGAGAAGGGCACGCTCGCCGGGCATCGCGCGCTGAAGACGCTGCTCGCCGATTTGGGCGCGATGGTCGAGCGCGAGAAGGTCCAGAGCCCCGCGATCATCGTCGTCGGCGAGGTGGTCGAGCTGTCCGACGCCGAGGACAAGCTCGCCCGCTGGGCGCGGGTTTCGGAGGCGCTGGCATGAAGCTGCTGACCGGCAACAACCTGCGCACCGGCGCGGTGATCTGGTGGACCGGGCGCGACTGGTCGCTCCATGTCGAGGACGCGATCGATGTCGGCGAGGCGGGCGAGGGAATCGCCCACGCCGAGGAAGGCGCGCGCCGCGTCAACGGCCCCGCGCTGATCGATGCTGAGATGACGCCCGAAGGCCCGCGTCCCGCGCACATCAAGGATCGTATTCGGGCGTTGGGGCCCACGGTCCGGCCCGATCTGACGCTCAAGCCAGCCGATCCGGCCGCCGGAAACTGGGTGATCTGACATGTATCGTTACGACCAATACGACCGAGCGATCGTCGACGCGCGCGTCGAGGAATTCCGCGACCAGGTCCGCCGCCGCATCGCCGGCGAGATGACCGAGGACCAGTTCAAGCCGCTCCGGCTGAAGAACGGCCTCTATCTGCAGCTCCACGCCTATATGCTGCGCATCGCCATTCCTTATGGCACGCTGAGCTCGGCGCAGCTGCGCAAGCTCGCTTACGTCGCGCGAACCTACGATCGCGGCTACGGCCATTTCACCACGCGGCAGAACATCCAGTATCACTGGATCAAGCTGGAGCAGGTGCCCGACATCCTCGCCGACCTCGCGACGGTGCAGCTCCATGGCATCCAGACGTCGGGCGAGAGCATCCGCAACATCTCCGCCGACCAGTACGCCGGCGCCACCGCCGACGAGATCGCCGACCCGCGCCCCTGGGCCGAGCTGCTGCGGCAAGTGACGACCTTCCACCCCGAGTTCAGCTATTTGCCGCGCAAGTTCAAGTTCGCCCTGACCGCCGCGCCCGGCGACCGCGCGGCGATCCGCTGGCACGACGTGGGTCTGCGCCTCGTCCGTAACGATGCCGGCGAGGAAGGGTTCGAGGTCTATGCCGGCGGCGGCATGGGGCGCACGCCGTTCGTCGCGGCGCTGATCCGGCCGTTCTGCCCGGCCGATCGCCTCTTCAGCTACGTCCAGGCGATCCTGCGCGTGTGGAACCGCCACGCGAGGCGCGACAATATCCACAAGCAGCGGATGAAGATCCTCGTCCACGACCTCGGCGTCGAGGAGTTCACGCGGCAAGTCGAGGAGGAATATGCGCATATCGCGACGCTCGGCACCGACCCGCCGCGCGCCGAGTTCGATCGCATCGCCGCCTATTTCACGCCGCCGCCGTTCGAGACGGGGCTGTCCGACGCAATCGACCGCACCGACCCCGATTTCGCGCTCTGGGTCGATCGCCAGGTCGCAGCCCACAAGGCGCCGGGCTACGCCATCGCCAATATCAGCCTGAAGCCGATCGGCGGCATCGGCGGCGACATGTCGGCCGAGCAGATGGAGCTCGTGGCGGACCTCGCCGAGCGCTACAGTTTCGACGAGCTGCGCGTCACCCACGCGCAGAACCTGGTGCTGCCGCACGTCCGCAAGGCCGATCTCTACGCGGTGTGGCAGGCGCTCGATGCGGCGGGGCTGGCCGACGTCAACCTCGACCTCGTCACCGACATCATCGCTTGCCCGGGGCTCGATTATTGCAGCCTCGCCAACGCGCGCTCGATCCCGGTCGCGCAGAAGATCGCGCAGCGCTTCGCCGATCTCGACCGGCAGCAGGACCTTGGTGAGCTCAAGATCAAGATCTCGGGCTGCATCAACGCGTGCGGGCACCACCACGCCGGGCACATCGGCATCCTCGGCGTCGACCGGAAGGGCGTCGAGAATTACCAGCTGCTGCTCGGCGGCTCGGGGGCGGAGGACACCACCACCGCGAAGATCACCGGCCCCGGCTTCGACGAGGACGGCGTGGTCGATGCCGTCGAAAAGGCAATCGAGACCTATCGCACGTTGCGGAGCAATGGGGAGCGGTTCCTCGACACCTACCGCCGCGTCGGGATGGAGCCGTTCAAGGAGGCGATCTATGGGTGAGCGCAACAAGAAGCCCCTCCCCTTCAGGAGTTTCGGGTCGGTCGTCCCCCCGGAACGACCTGAACCTGCCGGAGGCAGTTTCACCCGGAACTGGGTTGGGGTGGGGCAGTTGGCGAGCGCCACGCCAGCCGACAGGCCCCACCCCCGGACCCCCTCCCCTGAAGGGGAGGGGGAGTGATGACCCTCCGCTACCGCACTGATGCGGCCGCCGATGAGCCGGCGGTGACGCTCGATTCGTTCGTCGATCAGGACGACGCCACCTCGGTTCGCATCGAAGCGGGGGACGACGTGCGGCTGCTGCTTCCGCTGCTCGGCCGCGTGAAGCTGGTCGAGATAGATTTTCCCCGCTTCCGCGACGGCCGCGGCTATTCGTCGGCGCGCATCCTGCGCGAGGCGGGCTATACCGGCGAGATCAAGGCGACGGGCGACGTGCTCATCGACGAGCTGTTGTTCATGCGCCGCTGCGGGTTCGACAGTTTCGCCCCCGACGCGCCGATCGCGCCCGAGGCGGCCGAACGCGCGCTCAACGCCTATCCGTTCGTCTATCAGCACGCTGCCGACGCGGCGGTGCCGGTGTGGAAGCTGCGCCATGGCTAGCCGCGCGCGCGACGTGATCGACACGGGGCCGCGCTTCACTCAGGCCGATGCGATTCGGCTCAACAATTTGTTCCGCGGCAACGACGCTGCGGAGATGCTGGCGGCGGTGGTCGCCGACAAGCTGGTCGGCGAGGCGGCGATCGTTTCGTCGTTCGGCGCCGAATCGGCGGTGCTGCTCCACCTCGTCACGCGAGTCGCGCCCGACATGCCAGTGCTGTTCCTCGATACCGGCAAGCATTTCCCGGAGACGCTCGCCTATCGCGACCTGCTCGCCGAGCGGCTGAAGCTCACCCTCGTCACCCTGGCGCCCGATCCGGTCGAGCTCGCCGCGCGCGACGAAACGGGGCTGCGCTGGTCCTACGATCCCGACGGCTGCTGCGAGCTGCGCAAGGTCAAGCCGCTGGCGCGCGCGGTGGCGGGGCTCGACGCCACCTTCACCGGGCGCAAGGGATTCCAGTCGAGGACCCGCACAGGGCTGCCGCGGTTCGAGATCGATACGACCGATGCCGAGGGGCGGCTCAAGGTCAACCCGCTGGCGAACTGGACCAAGGCCGAGCTCGACGCCTATTTCGAGGCGCACGACTTGCCGCGGCATCCGCTCGAGGCGCAGGATTATCCGTCGATCGGCTGCGCGCCCTGCACCAGCAAGGTGCTTCCGGGCGAGGACCCGCGCGCGGGACGGTGGCGGGGGTGGGATAAGGTCGAATGCGGCATCCACTTGCCCGAGAAGCCGGGGGAGGAACCGGCGTTCTAGGGCCGATTGTTATCGGAGCGACGCACTGCCTTCGCTCGAACCGAACGGATCGGTTTGATCACAATAGGTTCAATTCCTCGTCACCCGGATTGGCCACGGGCGCCACCGCGCCGTAGAGCAATCGGCAGCCGAGCTTGCCTATCGTGGAACAAGGCCGGCATGACGGTTGCGGCTAATACCGGTCCACCGCCAGATCGCTGAAGCGCGTCACCTCGGGCTCGAACTTGAGCGTGACCTTGCCGGTGGCGCCATGGCGCTGCTTGGCGATAATCAGCTCGGCGAGGCCGAACACCCGTTCCATGTCGGTCGCCCATTTGGCGTGGTCTTCGAAAATCCGGGCGTCGTCGCCTTCGACCGGGCGCTTGGGCTCCTTCGCCGCGACGTAATAATCCTCGCGGAACACGAACCACACCATGTCGGCGTCCTGCTCGATCGATCCCGACTCGCGCAGGTCCGACAGCTGCGGGCGCTTGTCCTCGCGGCTTTCGACCGCGCGGCTCAATTGCGACAGCGCGAGCACGGGCACGTTGAGGTCCTTCGCCAGCGTCTTGAGGCCGCGGCTGATCTCCGAGATTTCCTGCACGCGGTTGTCGTTCGAGCTGCGCCCCGACCCGTGCAGCAGCTGGAGGTAGTCGACCACCACCAGCCCGATCTCGTTGTTGTGCCGGCGCTGCAGCCGCCGCATCCGCGTGTGGAGCGCGCTGATCGACAGGCCGGCGGTGTCGTCGATGAACAGCGGCAGCTTCTCGAGCTCGGCGGCGGCGGCGGCGAGCTGGCCGAACTCGGCGCGGCTGATCTTGCCCATGCGCAGCGCTTCCGAGCTGATCCGCGACTGTTCGGCGAGAATGCGAGTCGCCAGCTGGTCGGCCGACATTTCAAGGCTGAAGAACGCGACCTTCGCCCCCAGCGAGCGCTCGGGCGGCACGCCGTCCTCCATGTCGCGCATCCAGCGCCGCGCGGCGTTGAACGCGATGTTGGTGGCGAGCGAGGTCTTGCCCATGCCGGGGCGGCCGGCAAGGATCATCAGGTCGGAACGGTGCATACCGCCGATCTTCGAATTGACCGAATCGAGGCCAGTGGTGATGCCCGACAAATGCCCGCCCGAATTGAGCGCGCGTTCCGCCATCTTGACGGCGAGCGTCGTCGCCTGGCCGAAGGTCTTGACGGTGCTTTCGGCGCCGCCGTCGGCCGCGACCTTGAACAATTCCTCCTCGGCCGCCTCGATCTGGGCGCGGGGGTTGACCTCCTCCGAGGTATCCATCGCACGGTCGACCAGCGTCCGCCCCACCGTTACCAGCGCGCGCAGCATGGCAAGGTCGTAGATCTGCTGCGCGAACTGCCGCGCGCCGATCAGCCCGGCACCCGAACCGGTGAGCTGAGCAAGATAGGCCGGGCCGCCCAGCTCCTTCATCCCTTCGTCGGCCTCGAACAGCGGGCGCAGCGTCACCGGCGTCGCCAGCATGTCGCTGCCGCGCAGCGTCTTGACCGCGGCGAAGATGCGGCCGTGGACGGGCTCGTAGAAATGCTCCGGAAGCAGCTTGTCGATCAGCTCGTCGGCGAGTCGGTTGTCGATCATCATCGCGCCGAGCATCGCGGCTTCGGCCTCGACGTTCTGCGGCAGCGAGGTTCCTTCGACGGCGGGCGCCGTCGGAGCAAGAGCGATGGTGGCCATGGCTCCTTGTAGCCGTCCCGGAGCCGCGCTCATAGCCCGACGTGGGGTCGGCGCGACGAATGTCGGTCGGCAATTCCGAAGAAATTGCTGCGATCCCGAGTGGCCCGCGATGCCCGGAACGGCCTGCATGTGGAGCATGAAGGCCCTTTGCGTTGATATCCAACCCTGCCCTCACCAATGAAACTGCCGCAATCCCGGCAACAAGCCGCCGCGTCGTTCTCCCAGCGAAGCACCGATATCCCGTTCGATCATCCGCACCACCCTGGGCGGTCCCTCGCCCCGATGGAGCTGCCGCAGCTGCTCGCTGACCACCGCATCGGCGCGCGTGCGGCGCTGGTTGTGGCGGATATAGTCGAGCCAGGTCGGCACATGATAACGCTCGATCCACCGCCGGCTGTCGGCCAGATCGCGCAGCAGCGTCCAGTGCCGCGCGCCGTCGCGCCGGCGGATGCGCCGCCGCTCGGCCATCACCGTGAGGAATGCGGTGACGTCGGCCTCGTCGATGTCGTATTCGAGCGTCACCACCACCGGTCCGCTCCGCGCATCGACCGGCACTTCGGTGTCGGGCGCGGTGAAGTCGCGCAGCGGCGCGAGGTCGAGATCCTCGACCTCGGCGAGGCGGAACGGCAGCGCGACGACCACCGCCGCGGCCTGGACGATCGCCGCGAGCACCAGCGCGCGGGCGATGCCGTGATCCTCGGCGACGACTCCCCACAGCCAGCTGCCCAGCGCCATCCCGCCGAACGTCGCCATCTGGTAGAGCGCCAGCGCGCGCCCGGCGACCCAGCGCGGCGAGGCCATCTGCACGACGACGTTGAAGCTCGACAGCGCGAGGATCCAGCACCCGCCCGTCACCGCCAGCGCGAGCAAGGTCAGCGGCAGGAACCCGCTCAGCCCGACCACCGCGGTGGCCGCGGCGAAGCCGATGCTGGCGAGCCGGACCAGCGCCTCGGTCGACATCCGCCGCCGCGCGACGCTGCCCCCCACCGCGCCGCCGACCGCGCCGACTCCGAACGCGCCGAGCAGCACGCCGTAGGTCAGCGATCCGCCGCCGACGAGGTCGCGCGCGACCAGCGGCAGCAGCGCCTGGACGACGATCGACCCCAGCCCGAACAGCGCGCTGCGCACCAGCACGACCAGGATGTGCGGCGACATCGCGACGTAGCGCACCCCCGCGCTCATCGCATGGTGCAGCCGCTCGCGCGGCAGCGTCTGCTCGGGCAGGTCTGGCCGCCAGCGCGCCAGCACGCCGATCAGCCCGAGATAGGACAGAACGTTGAACGCGAACGCCGCCGCCGCGCCCGCCGCGGCGACGATCGCGCCGCCCACCGCCGGCCCGACGCTGCGCGCGAGGTTGAACCCCATCGAGTTGAGCGCGACCGCACCCGCCAGGTCCTCGCGCGGCACCATCTCGCCGACCGAGCTCTGCCAGGCGGGCCGGTTGAAGGCATTGCCGCAGCCGATCAGGAAGGTGAAGGTCAAGAGCAGCCAGGGCGTGATCACCCCGAAGAAGGTCGACAGCATCAGCCCCGCCGACACCGCGAACAGGAACCATTGCGCGCCGATCAGCACGCGCCGGCGGTCGTACTGGTCGGCGATCGCCCCGGCGGCGAGCGACAGCAGCATGACCGGTAGCGTCCGCGACGCCTGGACCAGCGCCACCATGCTGGCGGGCGCGGCGAGCGTCACCATCATCCACGCCGCGCCGACCCCCTCGATCAAGCCGCCGAAATTGGAGATCGTGCTGGTGATCCATACCCAGCGGAAGATGCGGTGGCGGAACGGCCGGAAGGGGGAGACGCGGGGGGAGGGCGTCCCAGTGGCGATCGGCTGGGTGCGGCTCACCCTCACCCTTCCGCGGCTTCGCCGCTCCCTCCCTCTCCCACAGGGAGAGGGAAGGGGCCCGCTCGGCGCAGCCGAGTGGGAAGGGTGAGGGTGAGGAGGCTGCTCATCGGATCAAATCGCGCACCCAATACGGCTCGTCCACCGCGTCAGTTCCCATGCGCCGCGAACCACGCATCGTCGTACAGCGTGTCGAGGTAGCGCTCGCCCGAATCGCAGATCAGGCTGACGATGCTGCCTTCCTCGCCGCGCTGGGCCATCTCCTCCGCGACCGCGAGCACGCCCACCATGTTGGTGCCGGTCGAGGGGCCGACGCGCTTGCCGATTGCCGCCGAGACCCGCCGCGCGGCGGCGAAGCTGTCGCGGTCGGCGACCTCGATCATGCGGTCGATGACGTGGCGCTGGAAGCTCGGTTCGACGCGCGGGCGGCCGATCCCCTCGATCCGGCTGCCGCAGGCGGTGAGGTCCTCGCGCCCGGTTCGCCAATGCTCGGCGAACACCGATCCTTCGGGATCGACCACCGCGAGGCGCGTCCGCTTGCAGCAGGTGCGGCGATAGCGGATGTAGCGCCCGATCGTCGCCGAGGTGCCGCCGGTCCCCGCGCCGACGACGATCCAGGTCGGGATCGGGTGCCGCTCGCTCGCCATCTGCTCGAAGATCGATTCGGCGATATTGTTGTTGCCGCGCCAGTCGGTCGCGCGCTCGGCATAAGTGAACTGGTCCATGTAATGCCCGCCGGTCTCGTCGGCGAGGGCTTGCGCGGCGGCGTAGATCTCGCCCGCCGGCACCGGATGGCAGGCGCCGCCGAGCCGCTCGATCTCGACGAGCTTGGCGGGCGCGGTGGTCGCCGGCACCACCGCGACGAACTTGAGGCCGAGCAGGCGCGCGAAATAGGCCTCCGAGATGGCGGCCGAGCCCGACGAGGCCTCGATCACGGTCGTCTCGGGCCCGATCCAGCCGTTGCACAGCGCGTAGAGGAACAGCGAGCGCGCCAGCCGATGCTTGAGCGATCCCGACGGATGGCTCGATTCGTCCTTGAGGTAGAGGTCGATCCCCGGATGCGGGCTGGCGGCGAGCTTGACGAGGTGGGTGTCCGCCGAGCGCGTCCGGTCGGCCTCGATCTCGCCGATCGCCCAGTCGAGCCAGTCGCGGCACGCGCGGGTCGGAATGTGGAGCGTCATGGCGGGGCTCTAAACCAATGGCGGCAGCGATGCGACCCCGGCGCGGGGAGCAAGCGCGGCCGCCGCGGCGCCGGAGGGGCGCCAAAGTGAAGGCAAGTGCGGCCAATCATTTCACTTTGCCGCTCCCCATGCGCTGAGGAGCAGCGTTTGTCACCCTCACCCTTCCCACTCGCCTTCGGCTCGCGCCTCCCTCCCTCTCCCGGCGGGAGAGGGAGGGAGGCGCGAAGCGCCGGAAGGGTGAGGGTGATGCGACGCGGTCCGTCTGCTCTCGCGAAACGGCAGGCGGTTGGGAGAGCATCGGCATGGCCGACAGCGCAGCAAATCAATTCCAACATTGCAAGCGCGCGCCGCCCCCGCACGGGGCGGGCACTCGCCCTTCGACAAGCTCAGGGCGAACGGAGAGGGGGTTACCTCCCCTGGCCGCTATTGAAGGGGAAGGAGGGCGAGAAATTTTCTTGCGCAGCCCTCGACATGCGCCGTCCGCTGTGGACTTATGCCGCCACACCGGACTCAAGGGAGAAACAGGCGGATGGCGACGCGGGGCTGGCTGCGCACGGGGGCGTTGGTGACGGCGGCGGGGCTGCTGACGGCGGCGAGCGCGCCCGGCTACGACCCGCTCGAGACCTTCGCGCCGCTGGATCTCGGTCAGCCGGTCAACGTCTATCGCTCGTCGAACGGGATGCCCGGCCCGCACTATTGGCAGAACAAGGCCGATTATCAGATCCACGCGAGCCTCGACACCGCGGCCAAGACGCTGACCGGCACCGTCCAGATCACCTACACCAACAACAGCCCCGACACGCTCGAGGTGCTGTGGCTGCAGGTCGACCAGAACCTCTACAAGCCCGAGTCGCGCGGCTATATCGCGGCGGGCGGGCCGGTCCGCGGCGTCACCGGCGGCATGACCTTCGATTCGACCGAGGTTGCGGTCGCCGGCGGCAAGGCCGCCGCCGTCACCCCGCTGATCAGCGACACGCGCGCGCAGCTCCGCCTGCCGGCCCCGCTCGCGCATGGCGAGAAGGCGGTCGTCACGATCCGCTATCATTTCACCATTCCCGGCGAGTTCGGCGGCCGCATGGCCTGGGGCCGATCGCGCGACGGCGAGATCTACGACCTTGCGCAATGGTATCCGCGCATGGCGGTCTATGACGACATCCGCGGCTGGGACACGCTCCCCTATCTCGCGCAGGAATTCTACCTCGAATATGGCGATTTCGATTACTGGATCACCGTGCCGTCGGACATGCTGGTCGCCGGCTCGGGCGAACTGGTCAACCCCGAGGAGGTGCTGACCAAAACCCAGCTCGACCGTTTCAACCGCGCCAAGACGAGCGACGCGACGGTGATGATCCGCTCCCCGCAGGAGATCGGCGATCCCGCCACTCGGCCGAAGCAGGGCGGCACGCTGACCTGGCACTACCGGATGCACGACACCCGCGACGTCGCGTGGAGCGCCTCGTCGGTGTTCGCCTGGGATGCCGCGCGCATCGACCTGCCCGGCGGCAAGTCGGCGCTTGCCGAGAGCTTCTATCCCGCCGAGAGCCAGGGCCGCGACCGCTGGGGCCGCTCGACCGAATATATGAAGGACGCGGTCGAGAATTTCTCGCGCCGCTGGTATCCCTATCCCTGGCCCGCCGCGATCAACATCGCCGGGCCGGCGACCGGCATGGAATATCCCGGCATCGTGTTCGACGGCATCGACGATGCCGGCAAGACGCTGTTCTGGATCAGCGCGCACGAGATCGGCCACGGCTGGTTCCCGATGATCGTCGGCTTCAACGAGCGGCGCGACGCCTGGATGGACGAAGGCTTCAACACCTTCATCGACACCTATGAATCGGACGATTTCAACCACGGCGAATACGGGCCGAAGCGCGACAGCGAATATGCCCCCGGCGGCGGCAATCCGGTCGATGAAATCCTGCCGCTGCTCGCCGACCCGAAGGCGCCGCCGATCGTCAGCCGCGCGGACACGATCATCGAGAAATACCGGCACCCGATGACCTATTTCAAATCGGCGCTGGGCCTTCGGCTGCTGCGCGAGGAGATCCTGGGTCCCGAGCGGTTCGACCACGCCTTCCGCCGCTTCATCGCCGCCTGGGCGTTCAAGCACCCCAAGCCAGCCGACTTCTTCCGCGCGATGGAAAGCGATGCGGGCGAGGATTTGAGCTATTGGTGGCGCGGCTGGTATTTCAACAACTGGCAGCTCGACCTCGCGGTCACGGGCGTCGGCTACGTCCATGACGATCCGAAGCAGGGCGCGCTGGTCACGGTCGCGGCGAAGGACAAGCTGGTGATGCCGGCGACGCTGCGCGTCGCCTTCGCCGACGGGTCGAGCAAGGATATCCGCTTGCCCGCCGAAACCTGGATCCGCCAGGCCGCGACCGCGGTTCCGGTCGGCGGCACCGCCAGGGTGGTGAGCGCCGTCGTCGATCCCGACCACCGGATTCCGGACAAGGACAGGAGCAACAACAGCTACAGGCCGTGAAGAGAAGCCCGTGCTCCTGCTTTCGCGGGAGCGCCGAGACCCAGTCTGGGGAGGAACGCATGACCAGGACCGCCAAATTCGCCGCTCTCGCCGCCGCCGCCTCGCTCGCCGCGCTGTCGGCCCCCGCCGGCGCCAGCGAAGGCATGTGGACTTTCGACAATTTCCCGATCGCGAAGGTCAATGCAGAGTTCGGGACGCGGATCGACCAGCAATGGCTCGACCATGTGATGAAGAATGCCGTGCGGCTCTCGACCGGCTGCTCGGCGTCGATCGTCAGCGGCCGGGCGCTGGTGCTGACCAACAACCATTGCGTCGCCGGCTGCACGCAGGACTTGTCCTCGGCAAGCCACGACTATTTCACCCACGGCTACACCGCGGCCACCGCCGCGGAGGAGCGCAAGTGCGCCGGGATGCAGGCCGAAATCCTGACGAGCATCTCCGACGTCACCGACCGCGTCACCGCCGCCGGCAAGGGGCTGACCGGCGAAGCGCTGGTCAAGGCGCGCAACGCCGTCACCGCGACGATCGAGCAGGAAGGCTGCGCCAAGGACGCGCGCTACCGCTGCCAGGTGGTCGACCTCTACCACGGCGGGCAATACAAGCTCTACAAATACCGCAAATATTCCGACGTCCGGCTGGTCTTCTCGCCGGGCTATCAGACCGCCTTCTTCGGCGGCGATCCGGACAATTTCAACTTCCCGCGCTATGACCTGGATAGCGCGTTCGTCCGGCTCTACGAGGACGGAAAGCCGGTCGCGACCCCCGATCACCTCACCTGGAACGATGCTCCGCCGACCGCCGGCGAAGCGGTGTTCGTCGCCGGCAACCCCGGCGGCACCGACCGCCAGCTGACGATGGCGCAGCTCGACACCCAGCGTCGCCTGACGCTGCCCCAGACGATCACCGAATTATCGGAGCTGCGCGGCCGCCTGATCCGCTTCAGCGAGGAAAGCCCTGAGAACAAGCGCATCGCGCAGGAGCTGCTGTTCGGGCTCGAGAACGCCTATAAGGTCTATTGGGGCCGGCTGAAGGCGCTCGACGATCCCGAGTTCGCCGCCACGCTGCAGGCCGACCGCAGCGACCTGCGCCGGAAGGTCGCGGGCGTGCAGGCGAAGCTTCCCGCCGATTTCGGCGATCCCTGGGCGACGATCGCCACCGCGCAGCAGAGCGTCGCCGCGCTCGCGCTGCCGCACAGCTTCGTCGAAGGCGGCCCGCCGGCATCGGACCTGTTCGATTATGCCCGCACCCTGGTCCGCGGCGCCGCCGAGCGGCAGAAGCCCTCGGCCGACCGCTTGCCCGGCTTTGCCGATTCGCAGCTCCCGCTGGTCGAGAAGGAGCTGCTCGACGCCAAGCCGGTCTATGCCAGCCTCGAGCAGCAATTGCTCGAATTCTGGCTCAGCAAGGCGCGCGAATATCTGACCGCGGATTCGCCCTATACGGCGCTGCTGCTCGGCAAGGACAGCCCGGAGGATCTGTCGGCGGCGCTCGCCACGTCGAAGCTCGGCGATCCCGCGGTGCGCAAGGCGCTGTGGGACGGCGGCATGGCCGCGATCCAGGCGTCGGACGATCCGATGATCCGCTATGTGCTGCGAATCGACCCGGAGGCGCGCAAGCTGCGCACCGCCTGGAACGACAAGGTGACGGGGCCGACCACCGACGCCTCGGAGAAGATCGCCAAGGCGCGCTTCGCGGTCTATGGCGACAGCATCTATCCCGACGCGACCTTCACGCTGCGGCTGTCCTATGGCAAGATCGAGGGCTGGACCTACAACGGCGACACGGTGCCGCCGTTCACCCATTTCAAGGGCCTGTACGAGCGCGCCACCGGCAAGCCGCCGTTCGACCTCGACCCGCGCTGGATCGCCGCGAAGGGCAAGCTGAACCCGGACACGGTGTTCGACATCTCGACCTCGAACGACATTATCGGCGGCAATTCGGGTTCTCCGCTGATCAACGCGAAGGGCGAGGTGATCGGCGCGATCTTCGACGGCAACATCCACAGCCTCGGCGGCGATTACGGCTATGACCCCAAGCTCAACCGCGCGGTCTCGGTCTCGGCCGCGGCGGTGAACGAGGCGCTGCGCAAGGTCTATGGCGCCACCGCGCTGGCCGACGAGCTGGAGGGCGGCTGAGCCCGCCACTGGGAAACCCCCTTCGCCCTGAGCGAAGTCGAAGGGCGGTTTCCCTCAGCCCTCGCCAAAATCGTGCTTCGACTTCGCTCAGCACGAACGGGGAGGCGGGCCCTCACCCCTTCAGCCGCGCCGCGCGCGTGCCGCCGATCAGCCGCGACAGCACCAGCTCGTGCAGCCCGGCATAGCCGAGCCCGAGATGGTCGGGCCGCACCGCGACCGCGTCGCCCAGCCCCAGCGCGCCCGAGCGCAGGCCGGCGCGGCCGATCCGCGACCACACTTGCGCGGTTTCCCAGCGCAGCAGCTTGCGACTCTCGGCATCGGGCCGGCGGGTCGCGACGAAATGCGCCTGCATCGCCAGCAGCGCCTCGCCGAGCCGCGCCAGCGTCGCGCGGTCGGGCACCGCCTCGCGCAGCATGACGTGCCGGACGAGGAGCGTCGCGACGCCTTGCGTCTCCTCGCCGAATTGCTCGGCATGGGCCTCGGCCAGCACCCGCGTCGCGCTCGCCGCCATCGTCTCGGTGTAACGCTGCGACGCCCCGCCCGAATGGCTGCGATAGAGCAGCAGGTCGTCGTCGAGCCGTGCGATCCGCCCGAGCCGGCTGATGCGGTGATAAAGGTCGAAATCCTCGGCATAGAGGATGTCGGGCCGGGTGAACGGCTCGAGCTGCCGCGCGACATCGGCGCGGAGCATCACCGACGACCAGACCAAAGGGTTCATGATCCGCATCAGCCATTCGACGACGAACGGCGTCGTCACCGGCGGCAATCTCGACGGTTCGACCGATCCGTCCTCATGCAGGACCGACGTGTTGCTCCCCGCAAGCACCACCTCGGGATGCGCGTCGAGATAGGCGACCTGCCGCGCGAACCGCTCGGGCCGGCACAAATCGTCCTGGTCGAGCGCGGCGATATAGCGCCCCCGCGCCTCGGCGAAGGCGCGGTTGCGCGTGCGCACCGGCCCCTGGTTCGACTCCGCCGCGATCACCCGGATGCGCGGATCGTCGAACGAACGCAGGACGGCGAGGGTGTCGTCGGTCGAACGGTCATCGACCACCACCAGCTCGAAATCGCCGAAGGTCTGCGCAACCAGGCTGGCGATGGTCTCCGGGACCAGGGCCGCGCCATTGTACGCGGCCATGATCACGCTGACGGCGGGCGCGCTCACGCCACCGCCCGCGCCTCGGCGCCCAGCACCTGGTCGACGATCATCAGCCCGACGTCGTTCTGCCATTGCCACAGGCCGTTGGCTTGCCCCTTGAAGCTGGCCTCGCCGCCCATCGCCCCCCAGGGCACGAACCCGGCGGCGAGCCCGATCCCGAACAGGCCGGGGATCGGCTGGCCCTCGGCGTCGGCGATCCGGCACTGGCGATCGACCATCGATCGCCCGTCATGCGCTGCGAGCGCGATCGGCGCGCCGTGCGCATCGGCGAGCGGCAGCGCGCGCGGGCGATAGCCGAGCGCCGCGACGACGAGGTCCGCCTCGCGCAGATGCGCCTGCGCCGCCGTGTCGTCGTCGCCGATAATGCGGTGAAAGCGCACGCGCGGTTCGGGCACGCGGCCGTCCACTTCGAGCATCCGCAACACCAGTTCGCGCGCCTCGAGCCGGAAGCCGGCGAGCCGATAGACGAATTTCGACACCGGGCAGATGTCGTCGGGCCCGAAATCGGTGAAGCCTTCGGCATGGGCCGCCTCGATCGAGGGGTAGAAGGGCCTCAACGGCTCGCGATGGAGCAGCGTGATCGACTGCGGGCCCCAGGGCAGCGCCGGCGTGCTCTTGAGGAGGAGCGCGATGGTCGCAATCGCGCTGGTCGAACCGCCGATCACCACGAGCCGCGGATTGCGCTTCTCGGCGAGCAAGTCGGCGATCCGGGCATAGCCGCCGATCGCCAGCGCCTCGTCCGACTGCATCAGCCGGTCGCCGCAGGTTGCAACCAGCGGCAGTCCGGCGACCATTTGCCCGGCGAGCCGGTCGAGCGGCTGGTGCCCCCCGGTGGCGATCACCAGATTGCGGGTCAGCTGCTCGATCTCGGCGCCGTCGGCGAGCCGCCGCAGCCGCACGCGCCACAGCCCGTCGGCGGTGCGGTCGGCCGCGAGCGCCTCATGGCCGGTCAACACGGCGCCGCCGTTGCGTTCGACCAATGCGCCGAGCCGCTCGCCGGCGGCGCGCACCAGCAGCCCGGCATCGACCAGCGGCGTGCCGAGCTTGTCGTCGGCATAAGCCGCGACCGCGCGCCCGGCGGGATGATCGACCAGTCCGGCGAGCTCGGGATGGATATTGTCCCTGACCTGACTCAGGAAAGTCGTCGCCGTGCTGTCGGAGCGGATCGCATAGTGCCCCAGCCGGCCGCCGCCGAGCGCGCCGTCACGCTCGACGACCACCAGCCCCGAAGCGGCGAGTTCGGGCAGCAGGTTGCGCTTGGTCGCCGCGGTCAGCAGCGCGGTTCCCGCCGGGCCGCCGCCGACCACCAGCAGCGACGCGACCGCCGGCGCGCGCACCGCGGCGACCCGCGGCCGCGCGCGATGTTCGGCGCAGATCCTCGCGACAATTCCGGCGATCGCCCCGGCATCGGCCGGCGTCATCGCGTCGGTGATCGGCAGCGAGACCATGCGGCCGGCGACGTCGTCGGCGACCGGGGTCGGCTCGATCGCCGCGGTCTCGCGAATCCACGGCTGCTCGGCGAGGTGCGGTGAGAAATACTGGCCGCAGCCGATCTCCTCCGCCGCGAGCGCCTCGACGATGGCGGCGCGCTTCGCCGCCAGATCGGGCGGCAGCAGCACCGGCATGAACTGGCTCGCGCGCCGCCGGCCCGTCGCCTTCTGCACCGTGAAGTCGCCGGGAAGCGCGGCGCGATACGCCTCCTCGACCGCCGCGCGGTTGTCGGCGACCTGCTCGATCTCGGCGAGCTTGGCGCGCGCCATCACCGCCAGGACTTCGGGAAGCTTGGCGTTGATTCCGGGCAAGCTCGCGCTGCGTCCGCGTTCGAAGCCGAAATTGGTCATCGCGCGCAACGTCTCGATCATGGTCGCGTCGCCCGAATGGATCAGCCCGCCCTCGGCGACGGCGAAGGTCTTGGTCGCGTGCATCGAGAAGACGGTGGCGAACGGCGCGTCGGCGCCGAACCCGCGTCCGGCGGCATCGATCGTGCCGAGCGAGGCGGCGGCGTCGATCACCACCCCGACCTTGTGCCGGCGCTGCAGCCAGGCATAGCGGTCGAGGTCGATCGCATTGCCGAAGGTCGCATAGGGCAGCAGCACGGCGATCCGA
The DNA here is from genome assembly GCA_035776635.1 of Sphingomonas sp. Lineage (GTDB taxonomy): Bacteria > Pseudomonadota > Alphaproteobacteria > Sphingomonadales > Sphingomonadaceae > Sphingomonas. Next base: position 57,092 of record DASTWI010000050.1, read on the forward strand.
TCGCCGTAGCGGGCGAGCAGCGCCTCCTCCGCCGCGGCCGACGCGCCCCAGTCGTCGGGGTCGATATCGCAGACGAGCGGGGTCAGCCCGGCCCATTCGGCGGCCTGCGCGGTGGCGGCGAAGGTCAGGCTGGGCATCAGCGCGAAGCGGCCCCTGCCGTGCATCCCGGCGGCGTGGCGGATCGCGATCATCAGCCCCAGCGTCGCGTTGCCGACCGCGAGGCTTGCGCCGTGCCCGCCGAACAGCTGTTCGGTGATCTCCGCCTCGAACGCGCGCACCTCCGGCCCGTTGTTCGAGAAGATGCCCGACGCCTCGACACGGCGCAGCGCCTCGACATGCTCGGAAAGCTTCGGCGGGCGCGGGGCGATCAGCGGATAGCGGGTCATCGGCGGCGGTGGTCCGGGTGTGGTAAACCCGGCGCTTATCGCTCCGCCTGCCCTAAGAAGCGGTTACTGGCGCTCCAGCCGCGCGAGCAGCGCCTGCGCCCCCGCCGGCGCGCGCACCTTGGCGCCGTTGATGAAGAACACGAACGTATCGCGCGGGCGTTCCGGCGCCGGGTCGGCGACGGTCGGCAGCCCCTCAGGCGCGCCGCCCGCCGCCCAGGTCCGCGCCGCCGCGGTCCAGCGGTCGAGCGCGCCGGGCGGATAGCCCGCCGGCTTCTCCTCGCGCGCCGCCTCCAGCCGCGCATAGACGAAATCGCCGCTGACGTCGGCGATCGCCGGATAATCGGCCGAATCGGCGAAGACGATTGCGACACCCGCGGCGCGCGCCATCGCGACGAATTCGGGCACCGCGAAGCTTTCGTGCCGCACCTGGATCGCGTGGCGCAGCGGCACGCCGGCGTGGGCGGCCGGCAGCAGCTTCAGGAATGCGCCGAAATCCTCAGGGTCGAACTTCTTGGTCGCCATGAACTGCCACAGGATCGGGCCGAGCTTGTCGCCGAGCTCGGTAATCCCCTGGCCGACGAATTTGGCGATCGAATCGCCCGCGTCGGCCAGCACCTTGCGGTTGGTGCAGAAGCGCGAGGCCTTGACCGCGAACACGAAGCCGTCGGGCGCGGTCGCCGCCCAGCCGGCGAAGCTCGCCGGCTTGAAGGTCGAATAATAGGTGCCGTTGATCTCGATCGCCGTCACCGCGCGGCTGGCGAACTCCAGCTCGCGCTTGTGCGCGAGACCTTCGGGATAGAAGGTCCCGCGCCACGGTTCGTAGGTCCATCCCCCGATGCCGACCCGGATTGCGGTTATTTCTGCAACTCCTGCAGGTGATCGATATGCTTCTGAATGATCGGCACCGCGGTCTTGGCGGCATCGACCAGCGCCGGCGTGTCGCCGTTCTGCGCATAATTCTGGATCATGGTCAACGCCTGCTGGTGCGCGGGCATCTGCTGAGCGAGATAGGCCTTGTCGAAATCGTCGCCCGACAGGGGCTTGAGCTGGTCGAGCATCTGCTGCTGCTCCGCGGTCAGCATCGGCGGCGCGGGGGTGAGGCCGGCCTTCTTCGCCGCCGCCTTCACCGCCTCGGTGGTCTTGGTGTGGTCGGTCACCATCATGTTGGCGAAGTCGCGGATGTCGTTGTCCTTGGTCTTTTGCAGCGCGAGCTTGGCCGACTGGATCTCGAACAGGTCGCTCGCGCCGGCGGCCTTGACGAAACCGGCGGCGTCGGTCGGCATCGGCGCGGCGGCGGTGCTGTTCATCGCCATGTCGTTCGCCATCGTGTTCATGCCGTAAGCGTCGTTGGCCATCATGTCATTGGCCATCAGCGAATCGTTCGCCATCATCGTGTTGTTGTCGACCGCGGCGTTGTGGTTCGACGAACAAGCCGCGAGCGCCAGCGCCGAAGCCAGCGCGGCGAGGGGCAGGGGGGCACGCATGATCATCTCTCCTGGTCGCGAAGTGTCGATGACCAAAGCAGCGCGCGGCGGATTGTTCCGGATCGAGCGGAATTTTCGTGTGAGGATGCCGCCCCCTGAGGTGGCTTACGCGGCTGCGCGGCGGCCCTTTTCGTCGATCAGCGAGGCGACCATCTCGGCATCGACCGGCCGGCTGAACAGATAGCCCTGGATGCTGCCGCAGCCGTGGCTCTTCAGGCAAGCGAGCTGGTGGTCGTCCTCGACGCCCTCCGCCGTCGTGTCCATATTGAGCGCCTTGGCGAGGTGGACGATCGCATCGACGATCGCGCCGGCGCTCTCGTCGAGCGCGACGTTGGTGACGAACGAACGGTCGATCTTGATCTTGTCGAACGGGAAGCTGCGCAGGTAGCTGAGCGAGGAATAGCCGGTGCCGAAATCGTCGAGCGCGATGCGCACGCCGAGGCCGCGCAGCCGGTGGAGCAGCGCGACGGTGGCGTCGGCGCCTTCGAGGAATACCGATTCGGTGATCTCGATCTCCAGCCGGCCCGGCGCGAGGCCGCTCTGCGACAGCGCCTGGAAGACGATGCTGGTGAAGCCCGAGTTGCGGAACTGGAGCGGCGAGACGTTGACCGCGACGCGCACGTCGGCGGGCCAGGCGCTCGCCTGGCGGCACGCCTCGTGCAGCACCCATTCGCCGATCGCGACGATCAGGCCGGTGTCCTCGGCGACCGGGATGAAGTCGGTCGGGGGAATCGCTCCCCGGACCGGATGGGTCCAGCGCAGCAACGCCTCGAACCCGCCGATGCGGTCGGCCGCGAGGTCGTAGATCGGCTGGAAGTTGAGCTTGAACTGGCCGGTGGCGAGCGCCTCGCGCAAGTCGAGCTCGAGCTGGCGGCGGGCGCGGGCGGCGGCGTCGAGCCCGGGCTCGAAGAATCGGAACACGCCGCGGCCGTCCTGCTTGGCGCGGTAGAGCGCGAGGTCGGCGTTCTTGAGCAGCGTGTCGGCATCGGCGCCGTCATGCGGGCCGACCGCGATGCCGATGCTGGTCCCGGTGGCGATCTGGTGCTCGGCGGCGCGCATCGGCTCGTGCATCCGGTCGACGATCGCCTGCGCGAGCACGCGCGGACGGTCGCTGCCGGGCTGTTCGGAAAGGATCACCGCGAATTCGTCGCCGCCGAGGCGCGAGACCGTGCCTTCGGGCGCGAGCTCGCCGAGCAGGTCGCCGACGATCCTCAGCAGCGCGTCGCCGATCGGATGGCCCAGCGTGTCGTTGACGCCCTTGAACCCGTCGAGGTCGAGGCACAGCACGACGACATGCTCGCCGCGCTTGGGCGCGCGGGCGAGCGCCGCATCGAGCTGCTCGCGGAAGAAGGTGCGGTTGGGCAGGTCGGTCAGCGTGTCGTGGAAGGCGAGGTGCGTGATGCGGTGCTCGCGCTCGACGATCCCCGCCGACATCTTGTTGAAGCTCATCGCGAGGCGGCCGATCTCGTCGGAGCCGGTCACCGCGACCTCGGTGCGCGCGCCTTCCTCGAGCGCGCGGGCGGCGGCGTCGAGCGCAGCGATCGGCCGCGCGATCGCGCGCGCCAGCCGGCGGCTGCCCCACAGCACCAGCGCGAGCCCGAGCAGCCCGGCAAGCGCGAGGCCGATCTGCAGCGCGCGATACGGCGCCAGCGCTTCGGCGAGCGGATAGCTGAGCAGCAGCGCGGCGGCGGGCTTGCCGTCGGGGCCGGCGAGCATCTTCGCCAGCACGAACGCCTTGCCGCCGGGAAGCGACACGCTGGTGGCGATGTTGCGGTCGGCGCGCTCGGTCGCGGCGACGAACGCGTCGAGACCGGCGCTCGCCGGGATGCGCGCGTCGGCCGAGCGCCAATGCCCCTTGGGCCCGCGGCTCAGCATCGTCGCGTCGATCGGGATCGCCGACAACCGTTCGAGCGCCCGCATCTCGGCGGCGTCGAGCGGGACGGCGAAGATCACCCAGCCGATTTCGGTCGGCGCCAGCACCGGCGAGACGACGAGGCGGTAGGTGGCGCCCCCCGCCGCAACCACCGCGGCGCGGCGGCCGGGCGCGAGCTGGTAGGGAAGCTGGGCGACGAGCGTGCGCAGGTCGGCGGGGCCGTTGCCGATCACGTCGCCGTTCTGATCGACGACGAACGCCTCGGGCACGCCGACCCGCTGGCGCAGGTTGGTGATCGCCGATTCGATCGTCGGCGTGTCGCCGCTCGCCACAGCCGAGCGGAAGCCGAAGTCGCGCGCGAGCACGCCCGCCGATTCGGTCAGCGAATGCGCCTTCAGGGCCCAGATCCGGTCATAGACGCTGCCGCTGGCGGTGAGCTCGGCACGAACCGATTCGCGCGCATGGCGCTGAATCATCACCTGAGCGGCGATCGCGACGATCAGCAGCGCGACCGAGAACAGCCCGGCATAGAGGACCACCAGCCGCGTGCTGAGGCGGCGGAACGCGATCGCGCGCCTCATCGGCGCACCGTCAGCGTCGTGGCATAGCTGGGGCCGGTGACGGTGACCGCCTGGCTCAGCTGGTTGCCGCGCACGTTGAGCGAGGGCGACCAGACGTCCACGCGCGCCGCGCCTTCGGGCACCCCGGTCAGGCGGACATGGCCCTGCGCGTCCGCCTTGGCGGCAAAAGGCGTGTCGACGACGATGATGAAGCCGCTCATCCGGTCGTGGATGTTGCATCCCAGCGCGACGACGCCGGGTGTGTTGAACGTCTCGCTGCGCGTCTCCTCGCGGCCGTAGAGCTTCATCTCGAACCGCTTGGCCTTGGAGAAGGAATAGACGTGGTGCCGGACGCGATCGCGGTTGGGGAAGGACACCGTCGCGCCGACCGGCACGATCAGCACATGGGGCACGAAGGCGATATCCTGCTGCGCCATGACCATCGGCCAGGGGAAATGGATCGGGCCGGCGGGCTTGTCCGGCGTTGCGAGCATGACGACGGCGTCTGCGAGCGGCTGGCCGTCGGCGCCGCGCACGGTGATATCGACCGTCGCGGCGTGCGCCGCGATCGGTGCCATTATGGAGCAAAGCACAACCGCCCGGATCATGGCGGCCGCTCTAGCCCAGGGAAATTGCGAACCGCTGAATCGCGTGTTTACCGAAAGGAAACCATAACGGGCCATTCACCATCCCGACGGACCGGTCCCGACGGGGAAGATCGATGCTGAAGGCGGGATGGATGCTGGCAGGCGCGGCGGCGATGGGAATCGCCTCTCCGGCCGCGGCGCAGCATTTCCGCAACGGCGGCAAGCTGCTGCTGACCGGCGGCGTCAGCACCGTCGAAGGCTCGGCGGGCGGCGGACTGGCGAGCTGGGCGGTGATCGGCGGCGAGGAGACCGACGCCGGCATCGGCGCCACGCTGCACGCGACCTATGTTCCGCTCGACGCCTATTCGCTCGCAAGCTTCGGCGTCGCGGTCGGGGTCAAGGACCGGCTGGAGCTGTCCTACGCGCATCAGGCGTTCGATACGCACGACGTCGGCGCGGCGCTTGGGCTGGGGCAGGGCTTCACCTTCACCCAGGACGTGTTCGGCGCCAAGCTCAGGCTGTTCGGCGATGCGGTCTATGACCAGGACAAGCTGCTGCCGCAGGTCTCGGTCGGCGTGCAATACAAGCACGCCGGGCGCGGCGCGATCATCCGCGCCGTCGGCGGCCGGCACGACAGCGGGACCGACTTCACGATCGCCGCAACCAAGGTCCTGCTGCGCCAGAGCCTCGTGCTCGACGGCACGGTGCGCTTCACCAAGGCCAACCAGTTCGGGCTGCTCGGCTTCGGCGGCGATCGCAGCGATTCCTATTCTGCCCAATTCGAAGGATCGGCGGCGCTGCTCCTCAGCCGGCACCTCGCGGTCGGCGCGGAGGTCCGGACCAAGCCCGACACTCTCCGGTTCGCCGAGGAAGACGACGCCTACGACCTGTTCGCCGCCTGGGCGCCGATGCATCACCTGACGCTCACGGCCGCCTATGTCGATCTCGGCGATATCGCCACGGTGAAGGCGCAGCACGGCGCGTTCCTGTCGATCCAGGCCAGCTATTGAAGGGGGACGACCCATGTTCTCGCTTTTCCTTGCCGCCGCCCTCGCGCTTCAGACCACGCCGCCGGGCGAAGACCCGGTCGAGCCCTATACCCACAGCAACGCCAATGCCGGCGCCACGCCGTTCACGGGCAAGGGCATGTGGAAGGCGTTTCACGGCAAGGCCGGGGTGGACCGCATCGTCGACGATCTGGTCGCCCGCAACGCGCGCGATCCGCGGATCGCCGACATCTTCAAGGGACAGGACCTCGTCCGGCTGCGGCGCACGCTGAAGGAGCAGTTCTGCTACATCCTGGGCGGCGGGTGCGATTATACCGGCCGCGCGATGGCGGCGACGCACAAGGACATGGGCCTGCAGCAGGCCGACTTCAACGCATTGGTCGAAAACCTGCAGGCGGCGATGCGCCGCGAGCACGTTCCGTTCTTCGCGCAGAACGCGTTCCTCGCCAAGCTCGCGCCGATGGAGCGCGTGACGGTCGAGCGGTAGGAAAACGGCCCGGCGGGAAAATCGCTTCGACCTTTGATGAAGCGATGATCTCAGCCGAGCTTGCCGAAGCGCGCTTCGAACCCGGCGCGGTCGCCGGCCGCGAGCAGCTGCGCCTGCTCGATCCAGCGGTCGCGCGCCATGCGGCCGCGGAAGGCGCCGAGCTCGGCGTCGAGCGCCTCGGCTTCGGCCGGCGACAGCGCGGCGATCTGGCCGACGGTGGTGATGCCGAGCTCGGCGAGCCGCGCCGCGACCTTGGGGCCAAGGCCCTTGAGCAGCGTGACCGGCTTGCCGGCCTCGCCATCGGCCGGCGGCGGAGGCGCTGTCGGCGCGGCGCTCTCCGGCTCGACCAGCGCGCCGGTCGTCGTGTCGGCGAGCGGCGGGGGCGGCGGTGCGACCGGCGGTTCGACGGGAGCGGGCGTGGCGGTCCGCTCGGCGGTCGCGGCCGGCTTTCCGGCGTCGCGCTCGGAACGGTGCCGCGCGCGAAGGCGGCTGCCCCACCAGATGACCAGGATCGCGGCGATCACCAGGATGACGATGATTCCCAGGTGCGCAGCGGTGAACAGGCCCGCATTATCGGGCGTCACGGGCGCGGCGATACCGGTTTCGTTCATCGTTGCATGTCTCCCTGTGCGATCCGGTCAGCGAGCATAGCGGGCTTTGCCGGGAGGGCCAAACCAACTGCCGCCGCCGTGGAGCAATGGCAGCTCAGCTACGGGCGATCTCGCGCCAGCCGATGTCGCGGCGGCAGAAGCCGGTCGGGAAGTCGATCGCATCGACGCCGCGATAGGCCGCCGCTTGTGCGGCGGCGACGGTCGGGGCGGCGGCGGTGACGCCAAGCACGCGGCCGCCCGCGGCGACGAGTTGGCCGTCCTCCTCCTCGCGCGTTCCCGCCTGGAACACGCGCGCGCCGGTCGCCTCCGCCGCGTCGAGCCCGGCAATGGCGCCGCCGGTCTCCGGCGTGCCCGGATAGCCCCTCGCGGCCATCACCACGACCAGCGCCGCCTCGTCCGAAAAGCGCGGCGGCGGCAGCGCGCCGAGCCGGCCTTCGGCGGTCGCCAGCATCAGCTCGAGCAGGTCGTCCTCCAGCCGCATCATCAGCACCTGGCATTCGGGGTCGCCGAAGCGGACGTTGTATTCGATCAGCTTGGGCCCGTCGGCGGTCAGCATCAGCCCGGCGTAGAGCACGCCCGAAAACGGCGTGCCGGCCCGCGCCAGCGCGGCGACGGTCGGCCGAACGATCTCGTCGAGCGCGCGCGCCTCCAGCTCGGGCGTCAGCACGCGGGCGGGGCTGTAGGCGCCCATCCCGCCGGTGTTGGGGCCGGTGTCGCCATCGCCGACGCGCTTGTGATCCTGCGCCGAGCCGATCGAGACGATCGCCTCACCGTCGGTCAAGACGAACAGGCTGACCTCCTCGCCTTCGAGGAACTCCTCGATCACCGCGTCGCCGCCGACGCGCCCCGGCCCGATGATCGCGTCGATCGCCGCCTCGGCCTCCTCGCGGGTTTGGGCGATCGTCACGCCCTTGCCGGCGGCGAGGCCGTCGTCCTTGATCACCACCGGCAGCGCGAAATCGTCGAGCGCGGCGCGCGCGCCGTCGCGCGAGGTGACGCGCGCAAAGCGGGCGGTCGGGATCTCCTCGCGCGCGCACAGGTCCTTTGTGAAGCCCTTCGAGCCTTCGAGCCGCGCCGCCTCCCGCCCGGGGCCGAACACCTCGATTCCCATCGTGCGGATGTTGTCGGCGAGGCCGTCGACCAGCGGCGCCTCGGGCCCGATCACCACGAAGCCGATCGAATGGCGCAGGCAGAAATCGATCACCCCGCGATGGTCGGCGGGATCGAGCGCGACGATCTCGGCATGTCGAGCGATGCCGGGGTTGCCCGGCGCGGCATAGAGCCTATCGAGGGCTTCCGATTGCGCCAGCCGCCAGGCAAGCGCATGTTCGCGTCCACCCGATCCGAGCAACAGGACGTTCATGGCTGGTCTTTCCCCCGATGGCAGTGGTGCGAGGCTCGTAGCGGACGCGGCCCCCGGCGACAACGCCGCGCCGTTCACCGTCAGCGAGCTGTCCGGGCGGCTCAAGCGGATGGTCGAGGGCGAGTTCGGCCACGTCCGCCTGCGCGGCGAGATTTCGGGCTACAAGCGCGCCGCCTCGGGCCATGCCTATCTGTGCCTGAAGGACGAATCGGCGGTGATCGACGGGGTGATGTGGAAGGGGCAGGCCGCCGCGCTGCCCTTCGCGCCGCAGGACGGGATCGAGGTGATCGCGACCGGGCGGCTGACCACCTATCCCGGCCGCTCCAAATACCAGATCGTCATCGAACGGATGGAGCTTGCCGGCGAAGGCGCGCTGATGGCGCTGTTCGAGAAATTGAAGGCGCAATTGGGCGCCGAGGGGCTGTTCGACCAGAGCCGCAAGAAGCGGCTGCCGTTCCTGCCCAGGGTGATCGGCGTCGTCACCTCGCCGACCGGCGCGGTGATCCGCGACATCCTCCACCGGCTCGAGGACCGCTGCCCGACGCATGTGATCGTCTGGCCGGTGCAGGTGCAGGGACCCACCGCGGCGGGGCAGATCGCCGCGGCGGTGCGCGGGTTCGACGCGCTGCCCGAGGGCGGGCCGGCGCCGCGCCCCGACCTCGTCATCGTCGCGCGCGGCGGCGGCTCGATCGAGGATCTGTGGCCGTTCAACGAGGAAGTGGTGGTGCGCGCGATCGCCGCCTGCTCGATCCCCGTGATCTCGGCGGTGGGGCACGAGACCGACACCGGCCTTTCCGACTATGCCGCCGACCTGCGCGCGCCGACCCCGACCGCGGCGGCCGAGCTGGCGGTGCCGGTGCGCGCCGATCTGATCGCCGCGCTGCAGACGATGGCCGCGCGCGCCGAACGCTGCGCGCGCCGCTATCACGAGCGCGGGCGCGAGCGGCTCGACGCATTGGTGCGGCTGATCCCCGGCCGCGACCGGCTGCTCGGCCCGCAGCGCCAGCGCGCCGACGAGGCCGCGCAGCGGCTCAACCTCGGGCTCGAGCGCCGCGTCGCGCGGGCGCGGACCGAGCTCGATCGCACCGGCGGCGCGCTGCGCCCGGCGGTGCTCGCCCACCGGCTGCAGGCGGCGCGCGACAGGCTCGATCGCACCGGGCGGCTGCTCGATTCGCTCAACCCCGACGGCCTGCTCAAGCGCGGCTATGTCCGCGTCGATGCCAGGCCCTCGGGCGCGGTGGTGAGCTCCGCAGCGGAGGCGCGCAAGGCCGGCGCGCTGACGCTGCACTTCGCCGACGGCGCGGTCGATGCGCGGGTTGAGCGCGCGGGCGGCAAAACCTATGCTGACAAGCCGCCCGAGCAGCCGAGCCTGCTCTGACCCGCTTGTGAAGAGTGCTGCCGCCCGATGTTGATGTCCAATTCCGCCCGTGCCGCCCGGCTCCATTACATGGCCAACGGCTTTCGCGTGCTGGCGCCCGGCGACCATGTCGTCTGCGCCGTGTCGGCCGAGCCGATCGCGATCGACGATTTGCGCTATTGGAGCGTCGCGCGGCAGGAGCCCTATGCCAGTGCCGAGATCGCGCTCAAGGCGATGACCGCGAAGTGAGGGCGCGCGCCTGGCTCGCCGCGGCGGCGCTGCTGCCGCTCGCCGCAAGCTGCGTCGGCCCGCCCGCCGAGCGCCCGGTTCCACCGCCGCCGCCCGCGCCAGTTCCCGCGCCCGCGCCGACCCCCTCGGGTCCGGCCGACTTCATCCTGTCCGGCCCGATCGAGCAGGGCGGCGCGGTGATCGGCACTGCGCCCGGCGGCACGGTCCGCCTGAGGTTCGACGGCAAGGCGATCCCGGTCGCCCCGGACGGCAAGTTCCTGATCGCATTCGACCGCGACGCCGGGCCCAACGCGCTGCTCGTCGCGACGCTCGGCGGCGGGCGGCAGGTGACGCGCAGTCTGGCGGTCGCGCCGCGCGCCTGGGATATCTCGCGGCTCGACACCTTGCCCAAATATCCGGTGCCGAGCGCCGAGTTCCAGCGCCTGCGCCCGCCCGAGCTCGCCCAGATCAAGGCGGCGCGCGCGACCGACCACGATGCCGACGGCTGGCGGCAGCATTTCCTGTGGCCGGCGACGGGGCGCATCTCGACGCTGTTCGGCTCGCAGCGCATCTACAAGGGCGGCGAGAAAGGTGCATACCATTCGGGGATCGACATCGCGGTGCCGACCGGCACCGCGGTCCGTGCGCCCGCCGACGGCGTGGTGATCCTCGCCGCCGACCATCCGTTCACGCTTGAGGGCAATCTGTTGATGATCGACCACGGCATGGGGCTGAACAGCGCGTTCCTGCACCTGTCGACAATCGACGTGGCGGTCGGCGACCATGTCCGCCAGGGCCAGATCATCGCCGAAAGCGGCGCCACCGGCCGCGCCACCGGCCCGCACCTCCATTGGAGCCTGATGTGGCGCGGCGCGCGGATCGACCCGCTGCTCGTCGCCGGGCCGATGCCGCAATAGGCCGATCGGCTTCTCGACTTCGCTCGAAACGCGCTTCTCGACTGCGCTCGAAACAGGCTTCTCGACTGCGCTCGAAACAGGCTTCTCGACTTCGCTCGAAACAGGCTTCTCGACTGCGCTCGAAGCGAACGGAGATTTTGCGTTCCCCTCCCAACCCGTTCGTTTCGAGCGAAGTCGAGAAACGCTTCCCCTCAAACCCGCGCGCTTGTTGTTCGCCGGCCCCGGGCTTCCTATAGGGCGGGGATGGAGCGGCTCGACGGCGGCTCGGCGGTCCCGGCGGCGCTTCGCGGCGGGATCGTCGCGCTCGGCAATTTCGATGGATTTCACCTGGGGCACCAGGCGGTGGTCGGCCGCGCGATCGAGCGCGCGCGCGCTGAGGGGCGGCCGGCGCTGGTCGCGACCTTCGACCCGCACCCGATGCGCTTCTTCCGGCCCGACAGCGCCTGGTTCCGTCTCACCACGCTGGAGCAGCGCGAGGAGCTGGTCCGGGCGGCGGGCGCCGACGCGATGCTGGTGTTCACCTTCGACGCCGCGCTCGCGGGGCTGAGCGCGGAAGGCTTCGTCACAGAGCGGCTGCTCGGCCAGATCGGCGTCGGCGGGGTCGTCACCGGCGAGGACTTCACCTTCGGCAAGGGCCGTTCCGGCAGCGTCGCCCAGCTCGCCGAGCTCGGCCGCGCGCACGGTTTCTCGGTCGATACCGTCGCGCCGGTTACGCTTGACGGCGAGGTCGTCTCCTCCAGCCGCATCCGCGCGCTGCTCCAGGCCGGGAACCCAAGCGGCGCGGCGCGGCTGCTGACGCGGCCCTATACGGTTCGGGGGCTCGTCGAGCACGGCGACAAGCGCGGGCGCGCGCTCGGCTATCCGACCGCCAACCTGTCGATGGCGAATTACCTGCGGCCCGCCTACGGCATCTATGCGGTGCGCGGGCGGCTGCCCGACAGGCGCGTGCTCGGCGGCGCGGCGAGCCTGGGCGTGCGGCCGACCTTCGATCCGCCCAAGGAGCTGCTCGAACCGTTCTTCTTCGACTTTGCGGACGACCTCTACGGCCGGCAGCTCGACGTCGAGCTGATCGAGTTCCTCCGCCCCGAGGCGAAGTTCGACAGCCTCGACGCCCTGGTGAAGCAGATGGAGGCCGATTGCGCGGAGGCGCGCCGCGCCTTAAGTGCCGCAACTCCATGAGCGACGCACCCGACACCCCCCAGCGCGACTGGCGCGACACCGTCTTCCTGCCGAAGACCGACTTTCCGATGAAGGCGGGGCTGGCCGCCAAGGAGCCGGGTATTCTCGACCGCTGGCAGCGGATCGGCGTGTACGACCGCCTGCGCGAACAGCGCGCCGGGCGCGAGCGCTTCATCCTCCACGACGGCCCGCCCTACGCCAATGGCGACATCCACATGGGCCATGCGATGAACAAGGTCCTGAAGGACATCATCGTCCGCTCGCGCAGCCTGATGGGCAAGGACGCGCCCTATGTGCCCGGCTGGGACTGCCACGGCCTGCCGATCGAGTGGAAGGTCGAGGAAGCCTATCGCGCGAGGAAGCAGAACAAGGACGAGGTCCCGGTCGAGCAGTTCCGCGCCGAATGCCGCGCCTATGCCGAGAAATGGGTCGCGGTGCAGCGCGCCCAGTTCCAGCGGCTGGGGGTGATGGGGGATTGGGACGATCCCTACCTCACGATGAACTATGCGGCCGAGGCGACGATTGTCGGCGAGCTTCTGAAGTTCGCTGAGACGGGGCAGCTCTATCGCGGCGCGAAGCCGGTGATGTGGTCGCCGGTGGAAAAGACCGCGCTTGCCGAGGCCGAGGTCGAGTATGAGGATATCGTCTCGACCCAGATCGACGTGGCGTTTGAGATCATCGAGGCGCCCAATGCGCCGGAGCTGGTCGGCGCGCACGCGGTGATCTGGACGACGACGCCGTGGACGATCCCGGTGAACCAGGCGCTCGCGTATGGGGAGGATATTGAGTACGTTCTGGTCGGAGTAGAGATTGACGGTGAGCCTGAGCAGAAATGGCTTGTTGCAAAGGATCTTGTAGAAGCATTCGATCGTCGGACGGCGCATCTGTCAAAGGCTAAGCTTATCGAGGGTGTTGAAGCCAAAGAGTATAGAAGTGAGCCGTTTCTCGGCAAAAAGCTCGCCGGCGCCAAGGCGCGCCACCCGATCTACAATTACCTCCGTCACCCCGGCGAAAGCCGGGGTCGGGCTTCTTCTTTCGAGCATGGAGAAGGCAGCCCCGCCCCGGATCAAGTCCGGGGCGACGATGGGAATGCGGCGGCGCTCGCCTTCTTCGCCAAGCCGCGGCCGTTTCTGCCCGGCGATTTCGTCACCACCGATGCGGGCACGGGACTCGTCCATATGGCGCCGGATCATGGCGAGGACGACTTCCTGCTGTGCAAGCAATACGGCATCGATCCCGTGTTCGCGGTCGATGCGGCAGGATTCTATCGGCCCGACTGGCCGTGGCTCGGCGGGCAGGGGAGCGTCATCAACAAGAAGTTCGTCGCGTCCGATGGGCCGATCTGCTCGGACCTGCGCGCGGCGGGGGCGCTGCTCGCGGCGTCGGACGACTTCCAGCACAGCTACCCGCATTCGTGGCGCTCCAAGGCCAAGGTGATCTTCCGCTGCACGCCGCAGTGGTTCATTCCGATGGATCAATCCCTCTCCCGGCGGGAGAGGGAGGGGCCCGCGCGCGTCAGCGCGTGGGAGGGTGAGGGTCGATCGGCCGACGTCTCGCACCTGCCCTCACCCCGCGCTGCTTCGCAGCTTGCCCCTCTCCCGAAGGGAGAGGGGAATGACCCCACACTCCGCGACCTCGCGCTCGATTCGATCGAACGCACGCGCTGGGTTCCGTCACGCTCGCAGAACCGCATCCGGGCGATGGTCGAGGGGCGGCCCGACTGGGTCATCAGCCGCCAGCGCGCCTGGGGGGTGCCGATCGCGCTCTATGTCCACAAGGCGACCGGCGAGTATCTTAATGACCCGGCGGTCAACGCGCGGATCGTCGAGGCCTTCCGTCAGGGCGGGGCCGACGCCTGGTTCACCGCCGACCACCAGGCTTTGCTCGGTCCCGATCACACACTCGCCGATTACGAGCCGCAGTCGGACATTCTCGACGTGTGGTTCGACTCCGGCTCGACTCACGCCTTCGTCATCGAGGCGCGCTATGGCAAGGGCACCCGCGCCGATCTCTATCTTGAAGGCTCCGACCAGCATCGCGGCTGGTTCCAGTCGTCGCTGCTCGAAAGCTGCGGGACGCGAGGGCGCGCTCCCTATGACGCGGTGCTGACCCACGGTTTCGCGCTCGACGGGCAGGGGCGCAAGATGTCGAAGAGCCTCGGCAACGTCGTCGATCCGCTGAAGGTGATCGCCGAATCGGGCGCGGACATCCTCCGAATGTGGGTCGCGCAGACCGACTATTTCGAGGACGTCCGCATCGGCAAGGAAGTGCTCGGCACCACCTCCGACGCCTATCGCAAGCTGCGCAACACCTTCCGCTATCTCTTGGGCGCGCTCGACGGCTTCACCGACGCGGAGAAGGTCGATACCCACCACATGCCCGAGCTGGAGCTCTATATCCTCCACCTGCTCGGCAAGCTCGACGTCGAACTGCGTGCGGCCGCGGACGGCTACGAGTTCAACCGCTACCTGCGCCTCATCACCGACTTCGCGCAGGACGACCTGTCGGCTTTCTATTTCGATATCCGCAAGGACTCGCTCTATTGCGACGCGGCGGACAGCATCCGCCGCCGCGCGTGCCGCACGGTGATGGACCTCTTGTTCCACGCGCTGGTGCGCTGGACTGCGCCGATCCTCTGCTTCACCGCCGAGGAGGTGTGGCAATCGCGCTTCCCGAGCGAGGACGGATCGGTCCACTTCCTCGAATGGCCCGAGCTGCCGGCGCTGCCCGGCGACGATGCGATCAGCACCAATTGGGCGGATGTAAGGGCCTTGCGCGAGCAGGTCACCGAGGCGATCGAGCCGCTCCGGCGGGAGAAGGTGGTCCGCTCGAGCCTCGAGGCCGAGGTGACCGTGCCCGACCTGCCGCTCGAGCCCGACGCGCTCGCAGAGGTGTTCATCGTCGCGAAAGTCGGTGAAGCCGATGGCGTCACCGTGACGCGCACCGATACTCACAAATGCGGCCGCTGCTGGCGGCACCGGCCCGAAGTGCCCGAGGACGGCGCCTTGTGCGATCGCTGCGCCGAGGTGGTGTCGTGAACCGCGCGACGCGCCTGTGGGGCTTCGCCGTCGCGCTGGTCGTGCTGGTCCTCGACCAGGCGATCAAATGGGCCGTCACCGGACCGCTCCAGATCGACTACGACGGCGCGATTCGCGAGATCCTGCCGATCTTCAACCTGCGCTTCGTCGCCAATATCGGCGTGTCGCTGGGCCTGCTCCAGGCCAATAGCGACGCCAGCCGCTGGGCCTTGGTCGCGCTCACCGCGGCGATTGCGGTCGGCGTCACCGTGTGGCTGTGGCGCGAGAAGGCCCGCGCCGACGTGATCGCGCTCGGTCTCGTGCTCGGCGGCGCGCTGGGCAACATTCTCGATCGCGTGCGGCTGGGCTATGTGGTCGACTACGCCGATCTGCATTTCGGAGACTGGCGGCCCTTTTTGGTCTTCAATCTCGGCGATGCGGCGATTACGATAGGCGTTCTGATCCTGCTCGGGCGCGCGCTGCTGGTGCGCGGCGACAAGCCGAAGGCGGCGCGTGTTTCTGTGGAGAATAACAATGCGTAAGATTGTGCCGATCGCCTGCGGGCTGGTGTTGGCCGCTGGGCTGGCGGGCTGCGCGGGCAGCAAGGGAATCGGCGGCGGCCCCGACGAGTTCGAGGTGGCGCGCGAGGCGCCGCTGGTGATCCCGCCCAATTTTGCGCTCAAGCCGCCGCAGCCTGGGGCCGCGCGCCCGCAGGATGTCGATCCCGGCCAGTTGGCGCTCGCTGCGATGTTCGGCGGT
>DASTWI010000051.1:0-130463 GCA_035776635.1 Sphingomonas sp.
CCGGGCACCGAGTTGCACATGTACGGAACGCTTTGGCTTCTCACGCAGGGCGAGACACGCAAGACGAAGCGCGTGCGGCTCTTCACGGAGTTCATATCCCGCAGGCTCGCCGCCTATGCTCCGCTTCTCGCGGGACTGTCCGTTTCGCGCGACTGATACGCGGCACGTCCGCTACCCGATACGACTGCCGACATTCACCGCGTCATAAACGGCCTTAGGTGACGAACTTGATGAAAGGACGGCAGGTTCCGGGCATGCGCCGAACCCCGCTGAACGACCGAAATGAGGGCGCAATGCTGCGCAGCAGCTGTCAATCTTGCGAGTGACCGGTTTTGGCGTGAGCCGCCATTCCCGCATCCGCTCGGGAACGGCGCAAGCTGGTAGCAGAGCGGCCGAATCCACATTTGCCCAAGCCACCAGCGGCAGTCGCCAACCAAGCAGCCGCCCGACCGCCCGAAACGATCCCCTGAAACCTGCCCTGCGTTCATCAGGAAAGCATGCGGCCGCGCAAGACGGAACTTGGTCGGAATTTCCCGGTTCGAAAGAATAAGAAGCCGTGGCTGCACCCTCCGACGAACTCGGCAATCGGCGGCTTGAACCTGCTCTGCAGAACCCGCCCGTCCTAAATCGTTGCACCGATCAGCAGTCCGCCTCATTCCCAGCCGCCCCCTAGTGCAAGGAACAGATCGACTTGCTGATCCACGATAGCAGCGCGCGCGTCGGACAGGCTGGCCTGCGCTTCGGCATAGGCCGCTTGTGCGGTCAATAGGTCGAGGAAAGCCACGCGCCCAAAGCGTTGCAGTATTTCCGCATCCGCGCTGGCCCTGCCTGCCGCTTCGGCAGCGCTTTGCAGATCTTCGAAGCGATCCTGTGCGCGGGCATAGGAAGACAGCGCCGTCTCGGTCTGGCGAAGTGCCAGAAGCACCGCCCCGTCGAAGCGGGCGAGGCTGGCATCGGCATCCGCGCCTGCCTGGGCGATGCGCGCGCGCACGCCTTGCCTGTTCGGGAACGACCAGGACAGCAGCGGCCCCAAGGTGAAGCCGAAAGACGAAGGCGCCAGCAGACGACCGGTCGATGCCGCACTTCCTGCCGATGCCCCGATACTGACTTTGGGATAGAGCTCGCTCTCAACCACACCGATCGACGCTGTGGCGGCGGCGAGCTCGCGCTCAGCCATGCGAATGTCGGGACGCCGCCTGAGCAGCATCGCGCCATCGCCGACGGGAATGGCACGCGAGATTGTCGGAATGGTGCTGCACGTTTCGGCCTCCTCGGGAAAATCCGCAGGCGGGCGCCCCATCAGCGCGGCGAGTTCGAACAATGCTGCGCGCCGTTCGGCAAGAAGGTCCGGCACGGTAGCGTCTGCGGCATGCGCAGCGGCGCGGGCGCGATCGACATCGAAGCGGGTGCCACGCCCGCCGCGCGCGAGACGCTCCGCTACGTCGAGCGTCGCATGCTGGATCGTGGCCACGCGGCGCGCGGCGGCAAGCGCCATGTTGGCAGCGCAAATTCGAGTATAGCTGCGCGTTACACTGGCAGCGACAACGACGCGCACCTGATCACGCGCCGCCACTGCCGCTTCGGCCTGCGCACTGGCCGCCTCTATTCCGCGACGGACGCTGCCCGCCAAATCGGGCGACCAGGCAGCGTCAAAACCCAGCGCATAGCTGAACGTGCCGGGAAGAGCCGCCCCCGGACCATGTGTACGGGCACCGTAGCCCTGACCAGTAAGGGTTGTGCTGACTGTCCGGCCCGCCTTCGCCTCCTGCACAACCGCACTGGCGCGCAGCAGATTTGCCTCGGCCATGCGCAGATCGGTGTTGGCGGCAAGCGCTTCCTCGACATAGGCATCGAGCCTTGGATTGTCGTAGAGCCGCCACCAGTGTGGGGGCAGCTCCTGTTGGGTCACTCCCGTATCCTTTTGGCCCAGGAACGGCGCGGCGATCTCCGGGCGCTGGACCATAGCATCCTTCGGCACGCGATAACTGGGTCCCGCGACGCAGCCGGCCATCAAGACGAGCGGGAGCAATGATAGAACGCGTTTCATGAGTGGCCCCGTGAACTTGCAGTGACCCGGTTCGCATCGGCGGGCAGGATCTCCACGCTTGCGGTTCTGCCAGCGATCAGGCGGACGCCGGGAGGCACCCGATCGATATGTATGCGCACCGGAATGCGCTGGGCGAGCCGGACCCACGAGAAAGTCGGCGCGACTTTCGGCAGCAAATTGCCGGTCTCGTCACGCTGGTCGTCCGCAATGGCAGCGGCGATGCTCTCGACATGGCCCGTTATCTCGGCATTATCGCCCATCAGGCGGATGCGGGCGCTGTCGCCGATTGCCACATGATGCAGTTTGGTCTCCTCGAAATAGCCTTCGATGCGTAGCGAGGCGGTGTCGACCAGCGCCATGCCCTGCGCACCAGCCGCGAGATAATCTCCTGCGTGAATGTCGAGATTGGTGATGATGCCGCTCGCCGTCGCGCGAATCTCGGTCCGCTGCATGTCGACGCGCGCGACGTGGCGATCGGCCTCAGCGCGTTTCAGCGCTGCTTCCGCCGTCTTTACCTTCGCGACATTCTGTTCACGCGCTTCGGTTGCGACGAGATCGCCCAGCGCGATGTCACGCCGCGCTTCCTTGCGCGCTTGTTCAAGCGCTGCTCGTGCCTCGGCGATGGCAGCGTCGGCACGCTCGATCGTTGCGGCAATGCGCGGGCGGTCGAGCACCAGCAGGAGTTGCCCGACTTCGACGCGCTGGTTATCGCGCACGGCGACCTGCGTCACCAGACCGCCAACGTCGGTCGAGACACGCACGATGTCCGCACGCACCCGACCATCGCGGGTCCAGGGCGTGCTCTCGTAGCGCGTCCACGCCTGCCATGCGACAAGCGAGGCTATAGCGACAATGACGAGCGTGAAGGCGTAGCGCCCCAAGAGCGGCAACAGCGATTTCATGACAATATTCCGATAGAGGGCAGGAACTGCACCAGCAGTCCATAGAAGAGGGAAAAGGTCGCGATTTCGAGCAAGGGGCGGAATCCGAACCGCTGAACAAGACCGATGGACGTCAGCAGGCGGAGAACGGCGACAGTCCCGGCAAGCGAGACAATGGCCAGGACGAGCAAGCCTGGTAGCAGGACCCCGCCAATAGTGATGTCTGGGATCACGCGGCATCCTCCGCAATGGGGGGTTCAGCTGATGAAAGCGCGAAACGAAGATCGATCAGCAGGCTGAGCAATCGCTCACGTTCGGGAGATGTGCTTCCAGTGACAGAACTGATCAGGTCATCGGTTTGCTCGATCTGGGCGTCGCCATTGGTTGCGATTGTCGAAAGCAAGCTGCGCAGGTCGCGCCCGATTTCACCGCCAACGTTTCGGCTGAGTGAGAAGACTTGCCCCGCGACATGTCCCAGCCGGAGATGACGGATGGTTTCTGCCAGTACTTCGTCGGCTGAATGGCGCGATGTTCCAAGCCTTGGCAGCAGCAAGGCGGTCCGATCGATCATCAGGCTCGTCCAACTCGCTTCATCCAGACCGCGCCCAAGGGCACGTCGGGCGACGTCCGTGCGATTCAGATTGCGTAGCCGGCTGATCGCCGTCTCTGGCCGCACCGTTTGGAACATGCTCATGCTGACCACGGCGAACACCAGTGCCACAAACAGGGCCACAACACTGTTGAGCGCTTCGGCAAAATCGGCGCCATAATGTGAGCCGAGACCCGCAAGGATCGGAATCGTCAGGGTGATGCCGAGCGCCTTGTATGTCGTCGCCGGGCGCGCCTGAAGCGACCCGCCGAGCAAGAAAGCAGGCGCAAGCACTGCGACAAGCACGCCGAAATCCGCCACGCGCGGCAGGATCACGAAGCTGTAAGCGAGGCTGATCGCTACGCCATAGACCGATCCGCCGATATATTTGACCACGTTCGGCGCAGGCGCATCGACATTGCCAAACAACGCACACGCTACGCCCAGGAGCGAAACCGCCAGCCCGCCGTCCGGCCAGGCCGACCAGATCCAGAAAGCGCAGCCAATTACGATGCCGACTACCGCACCCAGCGCCGTGCGCCCTGCCATCCACGGATCGCGGTGATAGACATAGCCTCGCGCTTCTCCTAACCAGTGTAGGGGAGCTTCCGGTCTGTTCCGGCCCCATGTCGCGATCGCTCGGCTCAGATAGTCGCAATCGTGCAGCAACCCCACCAACTCGGCGAGATGCCCAGCGAGATTGGCCGCCAGCAATTCGCGGTTCGAGGCATTTTGGTCAGCAAGCCGGGTTCCAATTGCGCGGGCACGCATGATCAGCGGAAATGCCTGCTGATCCCGCGCTGCCAAATCGCTTAAAGCGATCCAACCGGCCACATCGCGCAGCAGCACTTCCACTTCGCCATCGGAAAGAGCGCTAGCCTTATCGAGTGCTTGGACCCGCTCCTCGATCTCGGTCGCGAGCGGAAGCAGGCGGGCAAGCCGATCATGGATATGCTGCAGCTTTCGGCCATTCGGGGTGGCGGGAGCCGGATCGTATGGCAGATGAGTACCCAGCCCCTGCAACGTTAACAGATCAACGCTGAGCCGATACCGGTCCCGGCGGATTGCCGGTTCCGGCGCCCATTTGAGCGCGTGGCTGGAGAGTTTCCGCGCATCGTGCAGAGTCGCATGCAACTTGCCGAGGAACTGACCGGTCATATGCTTGGGCAGGACAAAGCGATGCACCAGCACGGCGCAGAGGATGCCGATCGAAATCTCCTGAACCCTCAGCGAGGCGGTGTCGAATATCGCGCCGGGGTTGGCGACGCCGGGAAAGCCGATCAGGCTGGCGGTATAACCGGCAAGGACGAAAGCATAGGCACGCGGCGTGCGGTCGAGCAGCGAGAAGAACAGACAAAGACCAACCCACCCGGCAAGCACCACGCTGCACACGAGAGGATGGCTCACGAAAGCAGGTACGATCGCCACCGTCGCGATCGCTCCGATTATCGTTCCGGCGAGCCGATAGACTCCCCGGCTTAGCGAGGCGCCGGCCGAGGTCTGCGAAACGATGTAAACCGTAAGGACCGCCCAGTAAGGACGCGGTAAGCCGATACGCAGCGCAATATAGTAGGCGAGCATCGCTGCAGCGAAACTCTTCGCGGAAAAAAGCAGGGCATCGCGGTCTGCCTGTAGCGCGGGATTTCGCAGCAGGCGGAGGACAGAGGCCAGCCCATCAGCGAGCGGCAGCCTTTTCCCGAGTATCGCGATATTTCCAGGAGTCATGGCTTATTGATAGCCATTTGCAACAATGAACAAAATTCATTATCCTGACAGATAATCCCTATATCTGGTCAGAACGCATGTCTCCTTCCCAATCAGCCGTTTCCGCCCTCGATCCCGACCGGACCCGCTTGCCTGCGGTCGCCTATCAGCTCGATTTCGCCGATCATGTGGCAGAAGTGCCCATGCATAGCCATCGCAAGGGTCAGTTGATCATCGCATTGCACGGTGCCGTCACTTGCATGGCGGACGAGGACATCTGGATCGTGCCGCCCAATTGCGGCGTCTGGATTCCCGGCGGCGTGTCACATAGCGCGCGAGCGACAGAAAACGCCCGGCTTAACTATCTGTTCGTCGAGCCGGGTGCCGCGCAGTTGCCGCAGGAGTGCTGCACGCTCGCCATCTCCCCCATGATCCGGGAGATGGTCGACCGACTAGCCCGTGAACGCGCGGACTATCCTGAAGACGGCCACATCTCCCGGCTTGCCAGAGTAGTGCTTGACGAATTGGCCGAGATGCCGCGCGAGCGCTTCAATCTCCCCGTCTCTTCACATCCCAAGATCCGTGCGATGGCGGACGCACTGATAGCGCAGCCCTCTGACCGCAGTACACTTAGCCAATGGGCGCAGCGTGTCGCGATGAGTGAGCGTTCGCTGGCGCGGCTGATGGTTCGGGAAACAGGCCTCACCTTCGGCCGCTGGCGCCAGCAGCTCCATCTCGTCATCGCGCTACGGGACCTTGCGGGCGGAGCGCCCGTGCAGACGGTTGCAGCGGAGCTTGGGTACGAGTCGGTCAATGCCTTCATCACGATGTTCAAGAAAGCTCTGGGCGCCACGCCGGCGCAGTATTTCGCCCGTGGCACAGTGGGGGCAGGATCGTGAGCGGTCGGTAGCGAATAGGGTAAGTCATCCGATCTGGGTGATCCTTCTCGCCGGCAATCGCCAACGTAGCCGCCGTTCGCGGCGCTTCGCTTGGCCGTCGAAACCGGCCGTTCATTCATGCGGCAGGTTATGGCGCTTCGTAGGCCGTCTTCTGACTGTCCGGTTTTAGGCATGAGAATAGTGGAAGCTGCCATTTGATCGAACCGTTGCCTCGGTCGGGGGCACCCAACATAGCGCCGTTCCGCGCTCGGACCAGCTCGGTAAAAGCTGCCCTACGTTCAGACACTCGCCGGCAACGGCAAATGGGCCGTCAAGCAACCGGCGATTTTGGCTGCGTGTTTTCAAAAGCGAACGCTAGGTGTTTCTAAAGCACAGCTCGTGCTTCAGCTGACATTATTTACCAGCATCGCCAGCAGCAGAATCAAGTAAATTTGACGTGGACCCTAGTTGGCGCAATGCGCAAGGTGCGGGACCGGAAGCACCGACCGATCGCTGAACGGCCAGGCGGAGGGTATAGCGGAACCGCTTCGAAACGTTCAGAGTCAGCTTTGCCCGGCATTTCAGCAGCCCGAGACGGCAGCCGTAAAGAGGGCGCCTCGGCCGCTGAAGGTGATAAATCCGGGGGAGCGAACAGTGCGAGCCCGCTCCAAGCCAGCGGGCGGTAACACCCGCTGGCAGAGTTCCTCAAACTTGAGCCAAGCCTCCATCGGTGAACAGCTCGCTCCCCGTCATGAAGCTGCTGTCCGAAGAGGCGAGAAATGCGGCAGCCGCCGCGACTTCCGACGGGTCGCCGACATGCCCGATCAAGGTGGCAGTCTCTTCCCAGATCGATCAACGCCCGAAATATCCATTCTTGGTTACCAGCCTCTGTCGAAAGCCTGTGATCGCGGCCTTTTCAGAATCTCACTCGAGATGGAGCCAAAGCGTTCAGCGGCCGATTTTAACCTGAACGTGAATAGAGCGGCTCAATCACATCGGCATAAAGCGGCCATTTGTTGTCGGGAAAATAATTGACCATTACGGTCAGGCGTAGTCGCTTTACCGGATCGATGAAGGCGAACGACCCGGCCGCACCGAACCAGCCATAAGTTCCGGCATGGACGCCGCCGGGCACGTCCTTCAGGAAAACCTCGCCCCCGGCGCCGAAGCCTTGCGCCGCGACCGGCGCGGGCGTGATGTTGCCGACGATGCGCACGCCAGGCGGCAACAGGTTAGACATCGCCAGCCGAACGGTCTCTGGCTTGAGCACGCGCATGCCGTCGATCACGCCGCCGTTCGCCAGCATCGCGAGAAAGCGATCATAGTCGCGCGCCGACGATACCAGCCCCGATCCGCCGTAATCGACCGGCGCGGGATGCAGCCACATCGATGTCGCGCCGATTTCGAACGGCAGCCGTTGTTCGTCCTTCCAGTAATATGCGGTCGCGAGCCGCGCGGCGTCGGACTGAGGGACCGTCCAGAATGTCGAGGACATGCCGAGCGGATCGAGGATGCTCTGCTGGACGAAGCGATCGAACGGCATGCCGGCGGCGACCTCGATCACGCGGCCGAGGACATCGAGGCCGATCGAATAATGCCATTCGGTGCCCGGCTCCGACAGCAACGGGAGAGTGGCGATTCGGTTGGCGAATTGCGCGAGGGTCGCCGGCTGCGCGGCGCTCGCCTCGGGAGCGACGCGACCGCCGAGCAGGCCCAGGCGCTTATATTCCTGGAAAATCGGTCCTGTGCCGAAGAATTGATAGGTGAAGCCGCCGGTATGCGTCAGCAACTCGCGCACCGTGATCGTCCGAGTGGCGGGGCGGCTATCCAGCGACTTCGCAGGATCGAGAACGACGCGCATCGTCCTGAATGCGGGAATGAAATCGCTGATCGGCTGGTCGAGCCTGAGCTTGCCCTCTTCGACCAGCTTCATCGCCGCCATTGCAGTGATCGGCTTGGTCATCGAATAGACGCGCCACAGGCTGTCGGGGCCAGCCGCCGGGGCGCCGGGATCGTCGGCGATGTGCCCGGCGGCGATGAAGGTCGGCGGCGCGTCGCCATAGCCGATCGCGGCGACCACGCCGGGGATTCTGCCCGAACGGACATAGCCGTTCAACACCGATTGCAGCGCCGCGCTGGAGTGGTCGGCAGTCGCCATGGGGCCATCGTCGCGCCCGCTTGCCGCAGCGGTTGAAAGCATGAAGATAGCGCCGGCGGCGAGTAACAATCTCGCGCGCATCATGCCGCGCCGCCCTGGATCGACTCATAGACCAGTTCCCTGACAACGCCGTGTATTTCCCGCGCTTGGGATTCGCCGGGGAAGACCTGGCTCAGCACGATGACGATGAGATCCTCCTCGAAGTCGATCCAGAAATTGGTATCGGCGGCGCCCGCCCACGAATACTCGCCGGGTGACCCAGCTACGCCGCGTACGACGGGATCTTCGATGACGACGCCGCAATAGCCGTGGCCGACGCCGCGTTCGGCATAGAGGCCCTGCGGCATCGCGCGGAGCGGCCGCTCGCCGAACTCCGGGCCGAGATGATTGGTGACGAGCAATTTGAAGATGTCGGCATTCAGGATGCGGACGCCGTCCAGTTCGCCGCCGTTGAGGAGCATCCGTGCGAACCGCAGGTAGTCCGCTGCGGTCCCGACCAGTCCCGATCCGCCGAGATCGGCCGAGGGTGGGAAATCGAACCCGAGATCGTCCGATATGCACGACAGGCCGCCCTCCGGCCCCGCCTGGTACACATCGACCAGCCGGCCCTTGTTGTCCGGCCGGACGTGGAAGCCGGTATCGACCATCCCGAGCGGCGCGATGATGCGGTCTTGCAGGAAGGCGCCGAACCGCTTGCCGGAAACCACTTCCACAACGCGACCTAGCACGTTCATCGCCTCGCTGTAGCACCACGCCGTCCCCGGCTGCGCGCGCAGCGGAAACGATGCCAGCCTCTCGACGTAATCCGCTAACGAGATGCCGGTCTGCTGCACCGTCCAATTGTCGAACAGGCCCGCGGCGAAATATTGCTCGGCGACGGGATCATCGAGGAGGAAATGGTAACTCAGCCCGGCGGTGTGGGTGAGCAGATGGTGGAGCGTGATCGGCCGATCCGCCGGCACGAGCTCGCCGTGCTGAAGCACCTTCATGTCGGCGAATTCGGGCAGATAGGCCGCCACGGGATCGTCGAGGCGCAGGCGCCCGTCCTGTAACAGCAGAAGGATCGCCACGCCGACCAGCGGCTTGGTCATCGAATAGAGCCGGAAGATCGCATCGGGCCGCAACGGGGTGCGAGCCTCGACCGAGCTCCAGCCCTGCGTTTCCTCGAAGACGATCTCGCCGTGACGATAGATCACGGTCTGCGCACAAGGAATCACGCCTTCGTCGATATAACGTTGCAAGGCGGGGCGGATGCGCGCCAGGGGCTCCGGCGCCATGCCCGATCCCGCGGCGACGCGCGCGCGTTCGGCCTCGGCCAGCATCGTCATCGTTCCTCTCCGTCGTTGCAGGCGCCCACTGTTGCGTAGTCGCTCCGGAGCTCGATGACTGCGCGCCGCGGGGCGGAAACACATTGTTCGGTTTGACACGAAAGTTTGTTCAGAATGACCAATGCGGCGATCAAGGCGGAGTCTGTTCGGTCAGCAAGGTCGTCGCTACAGCGACGCGCGTGCTGTCCGACTTGTACTGGCGGCGGTAATCGGAAGGCGTCATGCCGGAGAAACCTATGAAGCTGCGGGTGAAACTGCCCGGCTCGACGAAACCGAGCTTGTAGCCGACGACAGTGACGGGAATGTCGGTGGCGAGCAGGAACGCACCGGCCAGTTCGCCGCGTAGCCGCACCCGAATCTGCTGGAACGATTCGCCCTCGCGCGCGAGATCGCGACGCAAGCGGCGCGGATTGGTGCGCAGGCGATGCGCGACCTCCTCGATCGGCGGCGACCAGTCGCCGCAGCGCTGCGCCTGACGCAGCATCTGCTCGGTCCGCCCGCGCCAGGTCATGTCGCCGCTCGGCAGCGCGAACCAGTCGGGTGCGCCGGCATTATAGGCCTCGTATTCGGCGAGGCTGCCGTGGACGAGGCTGCTGTGCAGATCGTTGCGATCGTAAACCAGGGCGTCGATCGGCGCGCTGAATTCGATCGGGCAATGGAACAGCGCGAACCGCTCGAACCCGTTGGGTTGCACGGGCCGCGCGCCGCGGACGAAAATCCGCCGCAGGTTGAGCGAGCGGCCGATCATCCAGCTGAACAGATGATAGATCCACACGAAGCGGAACCAGACGAAGATGTCGCGATCGAGTCCTGCGATCGTGTGATAGGTGCAGACGTGCATGACGCCATCGTTGCCGTCTTCGACCAGGCGCGGACCGATGTCGCTCGATAGCGCCTGGGTAAAGCGAATGCTGACCCTGAGCGCCTCGCCCATTGTGCTGCAATGGAGATAGGACCGCGTGCGCTCCTTCTCGAGCGCCATGCGGCAGCCTTCATGGAAGAAACCGATGAACGCATCGTCGAGCGCGATCTGAATCTGCTCGATCAGCCGGAAATAGGAGCGACCGTCGATCGCCGCGCCGACATCGCCGTACACCGCCGGATCGATCCCAGCCTTTTCGAGAATATCGGCCGGATCGCAGCCCTTGAGCAGCGCGCCGCCGAGCAGCGCCTTGACCGCATTGCCGTCGAGCCCGCGCGCGATCGTCGGGACGATCGCTGCCGACGATTGCTCCACATGCTCGCGGGCAATCAACACCGTCATTGCCTCTCCACATTTCCGCGTCTGTGACGCCGGGCGGAAATGTATAGCGCCGGGTGCGAGTCAAAGAAACGGGTCTGGTCAGTTCGGACAAATCATGCGGTCAAATAAGACATGGCGTTCGGCGCGCCGGAAATCGTTAATCCGCTTGAGCGTGGGGGAAGCTGCGCCTGAGAAAATAACGTCAGGAGATGGAATGAACGGCACGATGCGCCGCCGCGCCGTTACTACGGCAAGGCCAAAGCAGATTGCACCGCGCCGCGGGTGTGCTGCGGTAAGCGTCGTGCCGGCGCGCTTCCGATGAATAGCCTGGCGTCCCCGGACCGCGCGGATGCGACCAGCGCCGCACGGCGCGTGCCGATTTCGTTCGCGCTAAAGACACAATATGGCATCGGCGAGTTGAGCAACGGCATGGTCGGGGCCGGCTTCGGCTTCTTCCTGCTATTCTATCTTACCGCGGTGTGCGGCATGTCGGGCACCGTCGCGGGAACGGCGACGCTGATCGCCACGCTGATCGATGGCGTCGCCGATCCGGCAATCGGGCTGGCCAGCGACCGGCTGAAGACGCGCTGGGGCCGGCGGCTGCCGTTCATGGTATTCAGCATCATCCCCTTCGCGATCGCGTTCGGCGTGCTGTTCTCGATGCCCGCCTCGCTCAGCGGCAGCGCGCAATTCCTTTACGTGACGATCTGCCTGATCGTGCTGCGGCTGTCGCTCTCGTCGTTTGTGCTGCCCTACACCGCGGTCGGCGCGGAGATTACCGACGATTATCGCGAGCGCGCCAGCATCGTCGCGTTCCGCCTTACCTTCCAGAATGCCGGCGTGCTGTCCTGCGTGGTGCTGGGGCTGGGCGTGTTCATGGCCGGCCCGAACGGCCTGCTGTCGCGCCAGGCCTATGTGCCCTTTGCCTGGACCGGTGCCGCTGTCATCGCGGTGAGCGGCTTGATCGCGATCCTCGCGGTGCGCCGCGCGTTGCCGCGCCTGCACGCGCCAGCCGCCGAGCGGACGCCGTTCATCGCCGGCTTCGCGCGCGAGATGGTCGAATTGTCGCGCAACCGCTCATTCCTCGTGCTGTTCGGCACGGTGATGGTCTATTTCCTTGCCTATTCGGCCTATGCCGCGCTCGCGCTCTACGCGACACGCTATTTCTGGAAGCTCGATACCTTCGCCATCCAGCTGATCCTGCTGGCGGCGTCGCTCGGGCCGCTGATCGGCGTGCCGGTCAGCAGCTTCGCACTGAAGCGCATGGAAAAGCGGACGCTGGCGATCATTGCCTATTTCGCCATCGCGCTGTTTCAGGTCTGGCCGCCGCTGGTGCAGCTCTACGCGCCGATCCCGCTGCCGCCATTCACCGCGGCGGTGGTGCTGTTCGCCAACAGCCTGTGCGTCGGCACGGCGATCATGGTCTGCGGCGTAGCGTTCCAGTCGATGCTGGCGGATACTGCCGACGAGCACGAATGGCTGTTCGGGGTGCGCCGCGAGGGACTGTTCTTTTCGGGCCTGATCCTCTCGTACAAGGCGGCGTCGGGCGTCGGCGGATTGATCGCCGGCGTCGCGCTCGATGCCATCGGCTTTCCCACCGATCTTGCCGCGCGGGGGCCGAACTATGTCGTTCCGGCCGAGGTGATTCACCGGTTGGGCCTGATCTCGGGGCCGCTGCCGGCGATGCTGGTGGCCATCGCCCCACTGTTCCTGTTCGGCTATCGGCTGACGCGCAAACGTCATGCGGAGATCATTGCTCTACTGGAGGAACGCCACGGCGACACCGCCGAAGCCGCACTGCCGGTGGCGGATGTCGGCACATCGGCCGCGGTCGGCTGAGGACGATGTTACAGGACATGCGAACCATCGAGGCCGGCGACGGCGTGACGATCCGGGTTCGCACGATCGGCGAGGGCAGCCCGGTCCTTCTGATCCCCTCGCTGGGCCGAGGCGTCGACGACTACGATGAGGTCGCCGACCTGCTGACGGGCCGGGGGTTCAAGAGCATCCTGCCGGACCCTCGCGGCATCGGCGGATCGTCGGGGCCGGCGCCGGCGGACCTGTTCGATCTCGCGCGCGACGCCGCCGCGGTGATCACCGACTTCTGTTCGGGCCCGATCGGCGTTGTCGGGCACGCCTTTGGCAATCGTGTCGCGCGCGCCCTGGCGGCGATCGCCCCGGAAACGGTCGAGCGCGTCGTGCTACTCGCCGGCGGCGGGCAGACCGCGATGAGCGACACGGTGCGCGCCGCGCTGATAGGCTCTGTCGCGCAGGGCAGCAAACCTGATGCCGATCGGCTCGAGGATCTGGAGACCGCCTTCTTCTTCCCGGGCAACGACCCCGCCATATGGCTCCGTGGCTGGTATCCGGCGGTGGCGGAACAGCAATTGGCCGCGAACGAGCGCACTGACACCGCGCGCTGGTGGACCGCCGGCAACGCTTCGGTGCTGCTCGTGCAGGCCGAGGGCGATCCGGTCGCGCCGGCCAGCAATGCCGAGGCCCTCGCCGCTGACATCGGCGACCGGCTTATTGTAGTGCGATTGCGCCGCGCCAGCCACGCCATCCTGCCGGAGCAGCTGCACGCGGTCGCCGCGCTGATCGCCGATTATCTTCGGGGCGAGAGTGACAGCGCGGCGCTGCAAGACACTGCCGACCGCCTGATCGCGTGACGGCGCGCGAGCTCAGTCCGCCTTACTCAACCAGCCGCGCTTGCCGCGGCCGCCGGCGAGACCTGCCGCCACGCGCTGCTTGAGTAGCGCCGGCGGCCGGAAACGCTCGCCATAGGCCTCCTGTAGGATCGTTTGGACCTGAAGGCATAGGTCCGAGCTGACGACGTCCATCAGCGCGAACGGTCCGATCGGATGGCCGAGGCCCAGCCGGCAGGCGGTATCGAGAGCCTCGGGGCTGGCAACATCTTCCTCGACCAGCCGCACCGCCTCGATCATCATCGCGTGCAGCATGCGGTTGACCGCGAACCCGGCGACATCCTTGACGACGATCGGCGTCTTGCCGATGCCGCGCATCAACTCGGCGACCCTGTCGACCACCTCACTATCGGTATCGAAGCCGGGGATCACCTCGACCAGCGGCATCCGCGACACGGGCGAGAAATAATGCGTGCCGATGACTCTGTTCCGCCGCGCCGGCGTAAGCACGGCGGCAAGCGTCGAGATCGGGATGGTCGAGGTATTGGTGGCGATCACACACTCGGCCGCGCACGCCTTGTCGAGCGCTTGCAGCACCGCCGTCTTCACCTCGATCGCTTCGAACACCGCTTCGGTGACGATGCTGCAATCGGCGAAATCCGCGAGATCGGTCGTGGTCCGGATGCGTCCCAGCGCCGCGTCCGCCTGCTCCGTCGTATAGCCTCCCCGCTCGACGCCCTTGCGCAAAACCGTCGTGAGCCGCGCCATGCCGTGATCGAGCGCGGCCGCGTCGTGATCGTTGAGGACGACTGCGTTCCCACCGAATGCGAACACAAGCGCGATTTCCGCTCCCATCAGCCCCGCGCCGACGACGCCTGCCTTGGTATCCTTCATTTCAGTCGCTCGCTTCCTCGGCCGGCTGCCGCAGCCAAGCCTCTGCTTGCTCGATATACCAGGGCACGACCGCAGGGTTCTCGATGCCGTCGGGATTGATCACCTTGGCGACGGGCCAACCCTGAAACAGGCGCTTGATCGGGATTTCCTGCTTCTTGCCCGACAGCGTCCGCGGAATACCGGGCGCGGTGATGAAGGTATCGGGAACGAAGCGCGGCGACAGCGTCTTCCGGATCGCCGCCATCATCGCCGCCCGCATGGCCTCGTCGAGTGCCCGCCCGGCGGCGGGGACGACGAACATCACCAGCCTGCTGTCGCCGGCGCCGTCCTCGAGGTCGATCACGAGGCTGTCGGCGACATCGGGCAGGCTCTCGACCGCGGTGTAGATATCAGCGGTACCCATACGCAGCCCGTGCCGGTTGATCGTCGCGTCGCTGCGGCCGGCAATCGTGCAGCTGCCATCGACATCGATCTGCAGCCAATCGCCGTGGCGCCAGATTCCCGGCCATTCGTTGAAATAGGACGACCGATAACGGCTGCCGTCCTCATCACCCCAGAAGAACAGCGGCATGCTGGGAAACGGCTGGGTACAGACGAGTTCCCCGACATGGCCGATCAGGGACGTGCCATCTTCGTCCCACGCCTCGACCGCGGCGCCGAGCGTGCGACATTGCAGCTTGCCTGGGGTCGGGGGCAGGTCGCGATTTCCCGACATGAACGCCGCGACGATATCGGTGCCGCCCGAGACGTTGCACCACCAGATATCAGACCGGCTGATCGCGGCGAGCTGCTTCGAGCCCCAATGTTGGACATCGGCGGGGAGTGGCGATCCGGTGCTGCCCAGCGCGCGCACCGCGGCGAGATCGCCGGCCTCGGCAATCACCGCGCCCGCCTTACGGCATCCGCTGTAAAAGGCCGCGCCGGCGCCGAACCAGGTGACGCGATGGCGCGCGGCGAACCGCCACAGCGTCAGCCAGTCGGGCCGGTCGCGGGCGCCGCTGGGCGAGCCGTCGAACAGGCAGATCGTCGTACCCGACAGCAGCCCGCCGATTTGGTTGTTCCACATCACCCAACCGGTCGCGGTGAACCAGTGGAAGCGCTCGTCAAGCGTGTCGCCGGCATAGCTGGGACCGAGATCGAAATGCAGGTTGGTCACGCATCCGGTGAGGATGACGCCGCCATGGCCGTGGACAATCGCCTTGGGCAGCCCCGTCGTGCCGCTTGAATAGAGGATCCAGAGCGGGTGATCGAATGGCAGCCATTCGGGCTCGAAGGCGGCGACCGCGGAATCGTCGCGTGATTGCGCGGTGTCGAAATCGATCGCGTCGGCAAACGTCGCGTCGCCATAGCCAGTCGTGATGACGATCAGCGCCTCGAGGCTCGGCAGTCCGCGCCTCATCTCGGCGATCGTGGCGGCGCGGTCCATGCGCTTGCCGGCGTAGAGCACGCCGTCGATCGCAATCAGCACCTTGGGCGCGACCTGCCGGAAGCGATCGAGCACCGCCGGCGTCCCCATATCGGGCGAGCACATCGTCCAGATCGCGCCGATGCTCGCGCACGCCAGAAAGGCGGCGACGGCCTCGGGAATATTCGACAGATATGCCGCGACCCGGTCCCCGCGGCCGACCCCGAGCCGACGCAGCTCGATCGCGAACGACACGCTCCGCCGTCTGAGCTCGCTCCAGCCGATCTCCTGCACGCGGCCGTTCTCGTCTTCGGCGACGATCGCCGGCTGCCCCGCGGCATCGGCCCGCGCGGCGTGGCGGAAGACGTGCCGCGCATAATTGACCCGCGCGCCCTCGAACCAGCGCGCGCACGGCATGGTGCCGCTGACGATCGCCTTCGCTTCGGTCGGCGATTCCAGCTCGCAATAGTCCCGGATACTCTCCCAAAAACCCGAGAGGTCGGTCGTCGACCAAGCCCAGAGCGCGGCATAATCGTCGAAGGCGAGGCCGCGTTTCTCGCACAGCCAATCCCGGTAACGCTGTAACTGGGGAACGATGCCCGTCATGTCGTCATCTCGCATCGCGCCGATTCCGACTGACGCAGCGGCGGTGAGCAATGCTCATCGAAAGTTGAAAATGTCGGCGATCAGAAGTGCGCGGTGAACGTCATGCCGTACATTCGGGGCACTCCGATCGTGCCATTTACGGACGGAGTCGCTCCCGGCGAGACGGTCCCTTCGCTGATGTATCGGGTGTCGAAGGCGTTGCGTGCCCAGCCGGTCAGCGCCCATCCTTCCTTCGCCGAACCGATGGTTAGCGACGCATTGAGCAGCCCGTAGGAATCCTGCGCGTTGAGCGGATTGTTGTAGATGTCGAAATAGACCCGGCTCTGCCATTTATAGTCGACATGCGGCGTGAGCTCGAGCTGGTCCGAAATCGGGATGACGTATTGCGCCGAGGTGTTGAACTGCCACTTCGGCGCTTGGGGCAGTGTATTGTCCTTCAGATCCTGTGCGCCTGCCGGCAACGGCTCGCCGTCGGCCGTCGCGCCGACGCAGGCCAGGGCGGTATCGACGTTGGGATAGAGCGGATTGTTGTTGCAGAACCTGCCGAAATTCGCCTCGAGCCGGGTCACCGCTCCGGTTAGCAGCAGCCCCTTGACCGGCGCCGCCTGGACCTCGAACTCGACGCCCTTGATCGTCGCGCGCGAAGCGTTCTCGACGCGCGGATAGCGCACGTCCGATCCTTCGAGGCCGATTCGGAACACGGTCTGCTGCAGGTTGGTGTAGTCGGCATAGAAGCCGGTCAGCCCGAAGCGCAGGCGCTTGTCGAACATCGCCGCCTTGAGGCCGAGCTCATAATTCCAGACATATTCCGGATTGAACTTGTTGACCGGCTGCGTGATGTCGCCGAGCGTGTTGAACCCACCTGATTTGAACCCGCGCGACACGCTGGCATAGACCAGCGAATTCTCGGTCGGGGTGTAATCGAGCACGAAGCGCGGGGTAAACGCCTTCCACGTGTTCTTGTCGGAAAGCAGCGTGTGGAAGGTCAGGACGGTCGCGTCCATCACGTAGGATTTGCGATCGATCGTGTAGCGCCCGCCGATCGTCGCGCGCAGCCGGTCGGTGAGGTTGTAGCGGAACTGCGCATAGCCCGCATAGGAATCGAGCTTTTCGGTCGGCAGGTAGACCAGATAGTCTGGGATCGTCTGTAGGGACAGGTAAAGCGGCTCGCTGGAGATGCCGTTCATATAAAACAGGCCGGCGGTGAAATCGGCGCGGCTGCCGATATCAGTCGTCAGCGTCAATTCCTGCGTGAACTGCTTGGCATAGAGACCGATCAGATCGAATTTCGATGCCGGGAAGGGCGTCAGGTCGACGTCCATGTCGATCAGCCGGATATCATGCTTGATATAGCCGGTGGTCGAGGTGATCGCGCTGTTCGCGCCAAAGTCGTAGCGCGCAATGACGGTCGCGCGCAGATCGTTGACGTCGTCAATATTGGGTTCGTTGATGTAGAATTTCAGGTGGTCGATGTCGTTCTTCGGATAGGGATAGCCCGGCACCTCGAGCGGCGTCGGCAAGTCCGGATCGGCGCGCTTGAGGATGACGTTGAATTCGGGATTTTCGCGGCGGTGGGTGTAATCGACCAGCGCGCGAACGCTGAATGCGCTTGACGGCTTGTACAGCAACTGGCCGCGCACTTCGGCGAGGTTGGTATTGTCGTAGCGTTGGCCGTTATACGGGTTCTTCAGCCAGCCGTCGGCATGATCGGTCTGGAACGAGAAGCGCCCAAACAGATCATCGCTGAGGCGCGCGTTGACATAGCCGTTGACGCCGACCCGCTTGTAATTGCCGACGTTGAACGAAATCGCGCCGTCAGTGCTGTCGGTCGGCGCGTTGCTGTAGACGTTGATCGCGCCGCCGGTCGCGTTGCGGCCCTGGAACGTGCCTTGCGGTCCGCGCAGCACCTCGACCCGTTCGATATCGAGAAAGGCCGGGTCCATCAGGAAATGATTGAGCAGCGGCACGCCGTCGAGCGAAACAGTGACGCCCGACTGGCTGCCGATATCCTGACCCGCTTGGCCGATGCCGCGAAGCGCAATGAAGTTATTGGTCGAGCGCGTGCCGAATTGCAGGCTCGGCGTGAGCTGGGTCAGATCGCCGACGGTTTTCACGCCCGCCTTTTCCAGCGTGCTGCCGGAAAGCGCGGTGATCGCGATCGGTACGTTCTGGAGCCCTTCGGAACGCTTTTCCGCCGTCACGATGATATCGGCGATGCCGGTGTTCTGCGACGCGCCGTCCGCATTTGCGGTCCGATCCACGTTAGCGGACGGTCGAGCGCCGGTCGATTGATCGGCGGTGTTCGGGGAGGGGCTCGGCACGGCATGCGCCGCGGCGCTGTCCTGCGCATGCGCCACCGCGGGGAACCAGCAGGCCCCCGACAGCGTACTCGCCCCGAGAAGCAGCGCGCAGGTGCGGCGGCTGATTGGATCGCGTTTCATGGTCATCCCTCTCCCATCGCAATATCTGATTTCAACGTGAGGTCTGACGCCTCCGCTTGGCGCGAAATCATCGCATATGCTTGCCCGAAACAATGGCAGGTTTGACGGCACGATTTGTCCGAACTGACCAATCTTTCGGTCAGCCGTTGCGAGCGGCCGGCGCAGCCGGCATCACGCGCGCTTCTCTCCGCGATTGCGGCAGGCAAGATGAATACGCGAACGCGCGAAGGGAGGATGATGCCCGGCAAGATCGTCATGAACGTCGTTCGATCGGATCATGTCCCGGGCGAGGTGCCGGTCGCGATCTATGTCCCCAACGATTACGAGACGCCCGATGCCGCGGCGTTTCCGCTCCTGCTCCTGCTTCATGGCGGGAACGGCAGCGAGCAGGATTTGCTGCGCTTCACGCCCCTGATAGACGAGGCGATCGATTTGGGCGTCCTGCCGCCCCTCGTCGTCGCCATGCCCGGCGCGCGCCGGTCGCTCTACATGGATTATCGCGACGGAAGCGAGCGATGGGAAAGTCTCATCCTCGCGGAGCTGTTGCCCATGCTTCGACGGCAGTTGAACGTTTCGAACGAGCGCGAACGGACGTTCGTCGGCGGCTGGTCGATGGGCGGGCTGGGCAGCCTGCGGCTCGCCTTCAAGCATCCGGGCACCTTCGGCGCGGTGGCCGCCGTGGAGCCCGCGATCGAGCCGGCGCTGACCTGGGGCGAAATCGGGCCGCGCATCACCTTCTGGCGGCCGATCGACTTCATGGAGACGATATTCGGCTCCCCGATCGATAAAGAATATTGGGCGATCAACAATCCCGCCACGATCGCCAAGCGCGATCCCGACCGCCTGCTCGACCTCGGAATATATTTCGAGGTGGGGGATCAGGACATGCTCTATCTTCACGAAGGCGTCGAATTTTTGCATCGCATCCTGTTCGATGCCGGGGTCGGTCACGATTATCGGCTGGTCCACGGCGCCGAGCATGTCGGCCCTTCACTGGAGCCGCGCATCGCTGACGCATTAGCGTTCATCGGCAGGCAAATCGTCCGGCCAAACTGGATCGACCGACGCGTGATCGAGCACCGCGCCTTGATGGACGAGCGAAAAGCACCCGGCGGGCTCGTCGTAGAAACCCTCGATCCCCGCCGAATTAGGGGAGTCTGATGGGTCCAATCGGCTAGCAATAAAGTAAATGACGGCAGCTAATTAGGACATCCGCTAGTGCGCTGAATGACTGAAATTAGGGGCACGTACCCCGCGTCGGGTACAATGTCGCAGTGATCGGTTCCGCCAACAGAGCCGCCGTTTAAGAGTAGAAGATGGCCCGTTGATAGCGGCCCTCCGTTCACGCCCTGCTCGAGCATTGCCGCGTGCTGAGGTGTCCGAGATGATCGATGCGGCTCGGTAATCCGCGGTAAAGCGCGGTCCTTCATGTTGTTCACACCTGAGTGTGGTTGAAAAGGCGGGCCCGGCGGAAAGCCGGGCCCGATTCAGCATGATCAATAGTCCATCGCCGGCGCTGCTACCGGCTTTTCGTCCTTGGGCAGCTCGGCAACGAGCGCTTCGGTGGTGATCAGCAGCGAGGCGACCGACGCGGCATCCTGGAGCGCGGTGCGTACCACCTTGGCGGGGTCGATCACGCCCGCCTTCACCAGGTCCTCATAATCGCCCGTGGCGGCGTTGAAGCCCCGGTTGTAGTCCTCGCTCTCCAGCAGCTTGCCGACGATATAGGCGCCGTCGTCGCCGGCGTTCTCGGCGATCTGGCGGGCGGGTGCGCGCAGCGCGCGGCGGACGATGTCGA
This sequence comes from Sphingomonas sp., assembly GCA_035776635.1. Lineage (GTDB taxonomy): Bacteria > Pseudomonadota > Alphaproteobacteria > Sphingomonadales > Sphingomonadaceae > Sphingomonas. The sequence goes on from DASTWI010000051.1 coordinate 20,618, forward strand.
TGCCGGACTGCTGGTCGTCGTTCGCCGCCTTCACTCCATCGAGCGCCTTGATCGCGCGGAGCAGCGGGATGCCGCCGCCGGGCAGGATGCCCTCCTCGACCGCGGCGCGGGTGGCGTGGAGCGCGTCGTCGACGCGGTCCTTCTTCTCCTTGACCTCGACCTCGGTAGCGCCGCCGACGCGGATCACCGCCACGCCGCCGGCGAGCTTGGCGAGCCGCTCCTGCAGCTTCTCGCGGTCATAGTCGCTGGTCGTGGTCTCGATCTGCTGGCGGATCTGGGCAACTCGGCCGTCGATATCGCCCTTGGTGCCAGCGCCGTCGATGATCGTCGTGTTTTCCTTGTCGATCGTGACCTTCTTCGCCCGGCCCAGCATCGAGACGGTGACGTTCTCGAGCTTGGTGCCGAGTTCCTCGCTGACGACGTTGCCGCCGGTCAGGATGGCGATATCCTCCAGCATCGCCTTGCGGCGATCGCCGAAGCCGGGCGCCTTGACCGCCGCCACCTTGAGGCCGCCGCGCAGCTTGTTGACCACCAACGTCGCCAGCGCCTCGCCTTCGACGTCCTCGGCGATGATGAGCAGCGGACGGCCCGCCTGCACGATCTTTTCGAGCAGCGGCACCAGCGCCTGGAGGTTGCTGAGCTTCGTCTCGTGGATCAGGATATAGGGATCGTCCAGCTCGACCTTCAGCTTCTCGGCATTGGTGATGAAGTAAGGCGACAGATAGCCGCGGTCGAACTGCATGCCCTCGACCGTCTCCAGCTCGGTCTCGAGGCTCTTGGCTTCCTCGACGGTGATGACGCCCTCGTTGCCGACCTTGTCCATTGCCTCAGCGAGGATGCGGCCGACCTCGGCGTCGCCATTGGCCGAGATAGTCGCGACCTGCGCGATTTCGCTATTGGCGCTGATCTTGCTGGCGTGCGCCTCGATGTCCTTGACCACGGCGTTCACGGCAAGGTCGATGCCGCGTTTGACGTCCATCGGGTTCATGCCCGCGGCCACCGCCTTCGAGCCTTCGCGGACGATCGCCTGGGCGAGCACGGTGGCGGTGGTGGTGCCGTCGCCGGCCTTATCGTTCTGCTTGTTGGCGACCTCGCGCAGCATTTGCGCGCCCATGTTTTCGAACTTGTCGGCGAGCTCGATCTCCTTGGCGACCGTCACGCCGTCCTTGGTGATGCGCGGTGCGCCGAAGCTCTTTTCGATCACGACATTGCGGCCCTTCGGCCCCAGCGTGACCTTCACTGCATTTGCAAGCGTATCCACGCCGCGCAGCATGCGATCACGCGCGTCCGACGCAAACTTCACTTCCTTGGCAGCCATTCCGGTTCAACTCCTTTCCAGATTTCCTTCCTGAATGTTGAAAGACGGGCAGGTCACGCCGCCTTTTTCAGCGGCACGACGTTGTCGAGCACGCCGAGGATGTCGCTCTCCTTCATGATGAGCAGATCCTCGCCCTGGATTCTGACCTCGGTGCCCGACCATTTGCCGAACAGCACGATGTCGCCGGCCGTAACCGAGAGTTCGACGAGCTTGCCGCTCTCGTCACGCACGCCGGGGCCGACGGCGACGACCTCGCCTTCCTGCGGCTTTTCCTTGGCGGTGTCGGGAATGATGATACCGCCGGCCGTCTTTTCGTCGGCTTCAATGCGGCGAACGACCACACGGTCGTGCAAGGGTCGGAAATGCATAGCAAAACCTCCAGTTGCAAAACATGATGTGATGCCCTGTCGTCCTCCGGGGCGACAGGTGCGGCGGAGCTAGGAAAGTCGATTTTTCGCTTCAAGAGGGTCGGTGAATTTTTTTGTCACTCTCCATGGCGGAGTGCCAACATATGCGATGCCGGTGGGGGTGAAAGGCACCATCGCAACTCTTGACGCGCCGACATCGTTGACCAACTTCCCCAAGGGCGATTTCGCCACGAGAAAGGAGCGGCATAGAGGAAAGGAGGACGTCATGTCGCAGTCACACTCTCGGTTTTCCTGCCCCTTCGATATCGTGCGCCATCCCAGCCTCGAACCCGAGGTGAAGCGCGCCATTCTCGCCTCCTGGGCATCGGACCGCGCCGCGGTCGAAGACAGGCCCGCCATGCGCCGGCCGCCTGGCGTCCGCCACGCCGTTCCGGTCGATGATGTGCTTGCCGCCTTGCGCTCGCTCGATGGCGAGCGGGATGATCGCGGAGCATCCATGCAATGACCGATCGCGCCTTCCTCGCCCGGCTCGACGGCTATGGGCTGACCACGGCGGAAATCCATTACCATCGTCCCGACGCGCCTTCGCTGCTGCAATTGTTTGTCTGGCAGGAATATGATCTCGCGCCCGACTTTCCGGTGCTGTTCGATTTCCTCGACCATTGGCGACGCGAGATCGAAGGCGCGCTTCATTCCGTGAGGATCGCCCATGACCAACTGGTCCGGCCCGCCGAATGGCGCGCGGCCAGCGGCATCATTCCGTTCCAGTAGGTGACGGCCGAGGACAGCTAACGCTAACGCAGGAACGGCGCTTCCGTCAGGCCATCGAAGATGAACTGGACGGCGAGACCGGCGAGAAGCACGCCCGAAATGCGACGGACGACGTCGGCGCCGGTTTCGCCGAGCAGGATGACGAGCCGGTCTGCGGCACGCATGGCGCCATAGGTCAGCCCCAGGCAAATCACGATCAGCGCGACGATGCCCGCCCCTTCGGCCGGCGTTGCCGCGCGGCCCATCAGCAGCACGGCCGCCGACAGCCCGCCGGGGCCGGCGATTAAGGGGAAAGCAAGCGGGAAAACGGCGATGTCGCCGGGGCGCTGAGCGTCGCGCCTTTCGCTCTCGCTGATCGAGGAGAGGCCAGGGCCGGAAAAGGTCAGGCTGAGCGCCTGGAGAAACAGGAGCAGACCGCCGGCAACGCGGAACGCCGGAAGTGTAATGTGCAGCAGCCGAAGTACCAGGTTGCCGCCCAGGGCGAACAGCAGCAGCACCAGTCCGGCGATGAGCGTCGCGCGCACGGCAAGCCTAGCGCGATCGAGGCGGTGAATGCCTGCGGTCAGACTGGCGAACACGACGCCGGTTTCGATCGGGCCGATCGTCACCAGCAGCATAACGAAGTTCGAAAGAAGGTTTGAACCAAGCATAGGATATCGCCGGTTTATCGCGCCGACGGGACGTCCTTGCCCGTTGGCGAGCAGCGAGCGGAAGGGCACGGACGAGCGGGTCCTAACCGCCCGTCCAGCCCGGCGGGAAATCGGCGCGGCGGAGCCGTGCAGCACCCGCCCGGAATGGCTGTTCCGGGCCAGGCCGTCAGGTCACGCCGCCGTTGATCGGTATTCGCCGGACATTCTCGTCGACAGCTTCCGATCGCGGCAAGCTTATGGTCAGCACGCCGTTCCTGAAGGTGGCGCTCGCCTGGTCGTGGTCGACGCCGCGCGGCAGCGCGATGCGCCGCTCGAAGCGGCCGTAGCTGCGTTCGGTATAGCCGCGGTCCTTGTCTTCAACTTCGGCCTTCTTCTCGCCGCGCAGCGTCAGCGCGCCGTCCTCGATGCTGACGTCGACATCCTTTTCATCGAGGCCAGGCAGTTCGGCGGTGACGCGAATTTCCTTGTCGGTTTCGCTGAGCTCGATGTGGGGCCAGTCGAGCGCGCCAGAGCCGAACGCTGGCAGGGCGAAACTACGGAAGGCATTCTCGAACAGTCGATCGACCTCACGATGAAGCGCAAACAACGGATGCGTGGCCTGCCCGCGCTCAGCGCTGACCGCGAGGGGGAGCCGATTGTCCTGCCGGCTCCAGGGAATCAGATCACGGATAACCATGACATTCTCCTTTCCTGGCTGGATTTCGGGTATGGCTCGCCGGCCGCCGCCCATAAGAGCGGCGCCGGCAAGCCGATTGTGAATTATTACGCGGCCTTGCGCGTCTCGGGCTGCGCCTCGATACGGCCGGGGCTGTTGCCGCCGCCGATCTCGATCTTGCGCGGCTTCATCGCTTCGGGGACGACCCGCTTCAACTCGACCGAGAGCAAGCCATTCTCGAAGCTGGCATTGCCAACCTCGATGAAGTCGGCGAGCTGGAAGCGACGCTCGAATGAGCGCGCGGCGATACCACGATGCAGATACCGCCCCTCGTTCTCGTCCTCGGCGCGGCGGCCAGTGACGGTAAGCTGGTTCTGCTGCGCGACGACCTCGATCTCCTCGGGCCGGAAGCCTGCGACCGCAAGCGTGATGCGATAGCTGTCCTCGCCATCCCTGACGATGTCGAAGGGCGGATAGCCGTCGCCCGCGTCGCCCCGCATGCCGGTCTCGAGCAGATCGAATAGGCGGTCGAAGCCGACCGTAGAACGCCGATAGGGCGTAAAATCGAAGTTGGTTCTCATTTCCAAATCCTCCTTATGAAGCAATTTGGGCATGAGATGCGTCGGTACAGGAGAGCCGACGCCCTCTATGTCCAGCCGGACCCGAACATGGCGTCCGGCACAACAGAATTAAGAGCCGATTTGGCGGTTTCAAGAGCTTTCGGACCGCATTTTCGATGGCACCTTTTACCCGCTTTCCCTTCCCAGCCAGGGAGGCTCCCATTGTTTGCGTCCGCGGCCAAGATTGGTCGCGGAGTGAACGCGGTGGGCGAAGCCGGCCTGCCCGTGACAGCTACCGCGAACATAGCCGTCGTTCGGTAGCCAGTCGTTACTCACCGAGAGCGGACGATCGTTCAGGCGTACAGAGAAGGCAGGAACTGGGCCGGTTGGGGACTGTCTGCATTTAGCGTCGCAAGCGAGAATAGCGGACGTCCCTAGCCTCAGCTCAAAGCAATGCTGTAACCTTGAACCTGGTGCAACCGATCTCAATGGAAGGCTGAAGACAGGGCCACGCCGCAAGCAATTCGCGATCGGCGCTCGGGAGGCTAAAGGTCATGTCATGAGGTTTATTGCTGAAGGCCCCGATCTTCCCGACGATTTGCTCGACGCGAGGGACGAAGGCCAGGTCATGTTCTTTTGCGGGGCGGGCGTTTCGCGCGCCGAGGCAGGCGGTCCGAGCTTTCGGGAACTCGCTGACCGCGTCGTCACGTCACTGGGCTCTTCGCGGCATTCCCCTGCCCGCCAATTGCTCGAGCTCTCGGAAAAGATCGTTCCGATTCCCGGTGTCGGGGGCATTCCGCCCGCCGATCGCGTCTTCGCAATGCTGGAGCAGGAATTTCCCGTTGCCGATGTGCGCCGCGCGGTCGCGGCTGCATTGCGGCCCACGCCCAATGCCGGGCTCGGACCGCATGCCTCGCTCGTCGACCTGTCTCGTGGGCCGGACGGGGTGGTGCGCCTCGTCACCACGAACTTCGACCGCCTTTTCGAGCAGGTCGACCCGACCCTTGCTGCGATTGCCCCGCCCGAACTCCCTGATCCCGCGCGCGCAGGCGCGCTGCGCGGGATCATCCATCTCCACGGCAAGGTATCGCACGACTACACGGTCCAGGAGGGACCTGAGTTCGTCCTGTCGTCGGCCGATTTCGGGCGTGCCTATCTGGCAGATGGCTGGGCCACCACATTCATGCGCGCGCTGATGATCCGCTATCGCATCGTCTTCGTCGGCTATTCGGCGGACGATCCGCCGATCCAGTATCTGCTCGAGGCGTTGCAGCCGAGCATTGCGCCTGGTCAGCTCTACGCCTTGCAGGAGGGCGAGGCGTCTTACGCGACAGGCCTCTGGCGCCACAAGGGCGTCACCGCGATAGCCTTCAATGGCTTCGGATCCCTATGGGAGACCCTTGCAGCCTGGGCCGAACGCGCACGCGATCCGGATGGCTGGCGCAAGCGCATCGCCGGGATGGCATTGCGCGGGCCGCGCGATCTCCAGCCGCACGAGCGCGGTCAGGTCGCACATCTGGTGAGCTCCCCAATCGGCGCTACGATATTCGCGGAACATGATCCCGCGCCGCCGGCGGAATGGCTCTGCGCTTTCGACCCCTATGTCCGGTTCGACCGGCGCCGCTCCAAAAGCTGGCATGACCCCGAGCCCGACCGCTTCGACCCCTTCGTCAGCTACGGTCTCGATGGCGAGACCCCGCCGAGCTGCGAGGAGGAAGATCAGCGCCCCGGCCAAACAGCGGTTCCGGTCGAGAGCTGGTCGGCGTTCGAGGCCGCGCCCGGCGAGCGTCCCGGCGGCCGAAATCAGCTCCGGCGCTCCCTGCGCGGTCCAGGCGCCATCACGCCCGCGCCCCTGCCCGCTAGGCTTTCGCGCCTCGCATGGTGGATCGGCAAGGTTGCTGCGGATCCGATCGCGATCTGGTGGGCGTCGGGCCAGAACGCATTGCATTCGGATATCAGGTTCCCGGTGCGCCAATCGCTGAACAAGGACGGCGTCGCGCCCGACATCCGTGCGGCCTGGCGCCTCATCTTCGCAGCGCTCGACGAGCCGGGCGAAGACGCCAGGGAACGCTATGAACTCGAGCAGTTGATTGGAGTCGACGGCTGGTCGCGCCTCAGCGTGATCCAGCTGGTCGACGTTGAACGGCCCCGCCTGACGGTTCGGCGCCCGATGACCGCGCCGATCGCCGGGCGCACCGACGCCCTCCACCTTGTCGAGGCCGATGTCAGCTATGCTGGTCAGAGTTCCGATCTCGAAGTGCCCGACGAGCATCTCCTCGACTATATCGACGGCACGCGCCGCAACCTTGTGCTCGCGACGCGGCTCGAGCAAATGGTCGGCGGCTTTGCCCTGACCCATCTCGACCCGCTCAATCCGTTCGAACGCGGTCCCAACGAATTCACCGCGAGTTCGCCCGATATCTCGTCGTTGATGGCACATCTCCGGAATCTGGTGCAGCGTCTCCATCGGATCAGCCCGGACCTTGCCGTGGCAGAGGCCGCGAGCTGGCGGAGCGAGTTAGGGGCCCCGTTTCGCAATCTGCGTCTCTGGGCGGCCAGCACGCCCGGGCTCACCAGCCCCGAGGCGGCGGCAGCCATCATTCTGTCGCTCGATGAAGACGCCTGGGAGTCGCGGCTGGAACGCGATTTGCTGACGGCAATCGGCGCGCGATGGGTGGAGCTCCCGGAGGAGGCAAAGCAGCGCATCGAAGCGATGATCCTTGCCGGGCCCCAACCTTGGGAGGGCGTCGATCCCGAGCGGTTCGAGCCCTATCGTGTCGATGGCATTATGCGGCGGCTGTTCTGGATGAAGCGCAGCGAACTGGTCCCCAGCTTCGATCTGGACGCCGAAATTGCTCGGCTCAAGGATCAGAACCCGGACTGGGATGCGCAGATCGCCGCCGAGCAGCTCGACCGAAGACCATCGCGTGGTGGCTGGGTCGGAACGGACAAAAGCCATTCGGCGCTGCTCGGAGCATCGCTGGACGCGCTGCTTCCCGAAGCACAGGCAGCCTCGGGCCGCGGGCGCGACTTCCTGATGGAATCGCGTCCGTTCCGCGGGCTGGTCGAGACCCGGCCGGTAAAGGCGCTCGCCGCCCTGCGCCGGGCCGCGGCGAAGGGCGAGGAATGGGCCTGGGCGTGGAATGACTTCCTCTGGTCCGAAGCTAGAGGCAACGATTCCCCTCGCTTCCGCTGCTATCTCGCCCGGCGCATCGGCGCGCTGCCCGAGCCCGTGCTGGTCGCGAACCTGCGTGCCCTGGTGCAGTGGTTTACCGGCCATGCCAAGCCGGTCTGGAGCGCGGATCGCGAGCTCTACCTGGCGACGTGGACGCTTTTCGCCGGCACCATTGCCAACCATCCCGCAGCCGCCAACTCCGCGATCGTCGTTCAGGGACGGCATGACTGGATCAGCGAAGCGCTCAACGCTCCTGCCGGGCGCCTGGCCGACCATCTGTTCGACGAACTGGGCTGGGAGGACGGGACCGAGGGTCTCACGGAATCGTTGCGACATCGCGCGCAGATGCTGCTCGCGCTGCCGCCCGAACCCCAGGCCCATGCCGCCGCGCAGCTGGCGATGCGGACCAACTGGTTCTACCTGCACGATCCCAAGTGGACGGTGCAGCATCTCGTCCCTCTTATCGAACAGGGGACCGCGACCGATGCCCGCGATGCGGCGATCGCCGGCTTTCTGCGGCAGTCTCACTTCCCGCCCAATGAACTCTTCCTGCGCCTCAAGCCGGTCATGCTGGCGCTGTTCGCTGACCAGCAATCCACCGCGCGGCGGCACGACAATCTGCAGTCGCTCATTCTTGCGAGCTGGTTCCGCAAGGATGCAGAGGGCAATCGCCTGCTGGCCTCGGACGATCTGCGCGAGGCGCTGATCACGACCAGCGAGCCCAATCGACTGGGGATCCTCCGCCTCATCGCCAATTGGGCCGAGGGGGATGAGGACTGCGCCACTCAGACGGTCGAATTCCTGCACTGGGTGTGGCCGCGCCAGCTCGCAGTCAGGAGCCCTGCGGCGTCGACCGCGCTGGCAGAGATCGCGTTGCGTGCGGGCGATCGCATGCCCGAGACGACCGCAGCAGTCCTGTCCGTGCTGGAAACTACGGCGGAGCAGATCAATGCGATGCCCTATGTTCGCCGGACTAAGGACGATCAAATCTCCAAATTCCCCGAGGAGCATCTCGCGCTGTTCTTCGCGATCCTTCCGGAGGACACGACATTGTGGCCTTGGGGAATGGGACAGGTGATCGAGCGGTTGTCGGAGTTTCCTGCTTTGAAGAATGATCCGCGCCTTTCCGATCTGCGTCGACGTCTCGCCCGCATATAGCTGCCTGCGCGCCGTAGCGACGCGGGTAGCTGTCAGCCGGCGGGATAAGCTGTCGCCATGCCGCCCGATCCGGACTCGCATTCAGAACGTTCGCCGTCGACGTCGAACACTCGAAGATCAGGACTTCTCCGAAGCCATGGCGCCCGATTGAGGCACAACTCGGCCGGATTAAAGCGTTGCGACCGGCACTTGATCGCTTGGTGGAGACAATCGCGCGAACACATAGCCCGCCTGACCGGTTGAGCGCTCGGCGTCGGCACCTTTTCGAGCGGCAGCTTTTAGGACTTATCCTACCCGTTTCGAGTAACCGAGCTCGGGGTGCATCCCTGCCAGACGAATTATGACGGAACCAGCCAGACGGCTCTTGGGCCGGTCGCGGACTGCCAGCTTCGAGGTGATCGACACGGGAAACCTGCGCACGGCGGCTTACGACCCGCTAGGTCATTCCTCGCTCGGGATACGAAAGGCTCCTTATGACATAAGTTGCCCCTTGTTCTTTGACGAGCCGCCCCTCAGCTCTACTGCGCGGCTGGTAACTCTTGAAGGATGAGCATCGCTTCGGGCGTTTGGTGGACTGCGCTCGGTGCCGTTGCTACGATCCCTGAAGGGGGAGCAAATGTCCGACGACGCCGGCTTGTTTTTCGATAACCGATTCCTGGAACGTCATGCCGGGTCGATCATTCAAGATCCCGCCATTGCGATCGTTGAACTCGTCGCTAACGCATGGGACGCTTGGGCCACCCGCGTCGATATTTCGTGGCCCGAGGCTGGCAGCGACCGCTATTTCGAGATTGAAGACAACGGCAAGGGTATGTCGGAGGCTCAGTTCCGCTTGCGATGGCGGACGCTCGACTATGACCGCGTTCGCACCCAGGGGAAGCAATCGCTGCCACCCCCCGAACTGGGCGGACTCCAGCCGCGCGAACCGTACGGTCGGAACGGCAAGGGCCGTCATGCCGCCTTCCGATTTGGCGAGGCATACAAGGTGCGCACTTGGCGCGACGGCATCGAAGTAACCTTCGAGGTGCGACGCAGTGCTACCCAGCCGTTTCTGATCGAGCGCATCGCTATGCGGGAAGGAGTGCCGGGTCACGGCACGGTCATCTCGTCGATCAACCCGATGTCGATAGGGATGAGCGCGGAGGCGGCGCGCGAAGTGATCGGAACGCGCTTTCTTGCGGATCCCAATTTCACTGTCACAATCAACGGCACGCGGATTACCTTTGATGACGTGCCCGAGCATCAGCTCAGTACGATCGATATCGAGGTTCCCGGCTACGGCGTTGCCCATCTTGTCATTATCGACACGCAAAAGGCCGACCGGACGACGCGGCAGCACGGTATCGCGTGGCGGGTCAACAATCGCCTTGTGGGCAAGCCCGGCTGGACCGGGTTCGACCAGGAGCGACTGCTCGACGGACGCAGTAGCGAAGCAAAACGCTTCATCTTCATCGCTCGGGCCGACTTCCTGGGAGATGATGTGCTGCCCGACTGGTCGGGCTTCTGGCCAAACAACGCTGGCTGGCGAGCGACGCAAGCGGCGGTTCACGCCAAGATTCGTGAGTACCTGAACGACGTCAATGCCGACCGGCGGCGCGACGCCAAGGAAACCGTCCGTGAAAATCTCGGCCCGACCGTCTCGAAGCTCCCGCCGGTCAGCCGCGATCGGTGGAACGAGTTCGTCGAACAAGTGGTCGATACCTGCCCAAGCATGAATCTTGAGGCGGTCGAGCAGGTTGCCGGCGTGCTCGCCAACCTGGAGCTCTCGACCTCCAAATATGCATTGATCGCTAAGCTCCATGACATGAAGCCAGGCGACCTTGACGAGCTCTATGCGATCCTCGCCGATTGGACCGTGCGCACTGCCAAGCTCGCGCTCGATGAAATACAGACCCGCCTGAAGCTCATCGCTGAACTGGATGCAAAGCTCCACGACGAAACGATGGACGAGGTCGCAGACTTGCAGCCGCTGTTTGAGCGCAGCCTGTGGGTGTTCGGGCCAGAGTTCGAAAGCCTTGAGTTCACCAGCAATCGCGGCATGACCACAGTCATCAACAAGATTTTCGGCAAGAAGCAGAAAGGATCGCTGCAGCGCCCGGATTTCGTCATGCTGCCTGATGGCAGCGTCGGCTTCTACAGCCGCGATTCCCATGATTTAGGCGGGGAGGTCGACGGCGTCGCGAGGTTGGTGATCACAGAGATCAAAAAGCCTGGCGTGATCATAGGCGGCAAGGAGAAGAATCAGCCATGGCGTTATGTGGAGGAACTGCTCGATAAGGGAATGCTGACCGATGCCGCCACCGTCACCTGCTATGTTCTTGGCTCACAGATTAAGAGCACTGAGGCAGGCATCGACACAAAATTCGATGGACGAGTCACAATCATTCCGATGACCTATGCCACCTTCGTCAAACGGGCGGAGAAGCGGATGCTTGGCTTGCGTGACAAATTGAAGGATGCGCCGTTCCTCCGGGCTCAAGGCCTCGACCCCGATGCCTATCTGACGCCCGAACATCCGCGCCAAATCGGCTTATCGTTCGGCGGTCCCGTACCGGTTGTTCGCTGAAGGCGAGTCTGGATACTTTCGGTGCGTAGCTACGAGTAGCGGATTGCAATCAGCGGGTACACCTTGAGAATGGCTAATTTCCACCCGTAGCAGCCGTCCAGCTTCTGCCTGAACGGACGACCGCTTCTGGGTCCGCGCCGAGCCAGCCAAACGGCAGCTATGAGGGCGCGAAGCTTACAAGCCGGGTCGCTGTTTGGGATGTCCGCTATCCCAATATCCCGCCCTGAGAGGGGACGTTCCGGTTCGTCCGACAACGCTGTCGTTCAGGTGGCATCAGATCGACGTCCGCTTTCAGTCTCATCGAATAGACCCTCGAACGACTGAGATTGGGGCACGTAACGGACAAACGAGATAGAACGTCGTGGGTCGAGTGCACGAGTTAGCGCATGACGTGTCGATTGAGCGTCCAGCGTGCCTATGGCTCATTACTTTCCAGTGAGCCGTGAGAGGGTTACCATGCGGACGAGGTCGGACAGCGTCCTGGCCTGCATCTTCATCATCACGTTGGCGCGATAGACTTCGACTGTCCGCGCGCTGATGCCCAAATCGAAGGCGATCGCCTTGTTCGCCTCTCCGGCGACCAGCCCGTCCAGCACTTCGCGCTCGCGCGGGCTGAGCAGAGCGATACGATCGCGCACGGCGCGGCGCTCGGTCTCGGCCGCGTCGTCGCCAGCCTGCTCGGCCAACGCCTTGCGGATGGCGCCGATCATCACCGCATCGTCGAACGGCTTTTCGATGAAATCGGCGACGCCCGCGCGCATCGCCTGGATCGCCAGCGGCACATCGGCATGGCCGGTGATGACGATCACCGGCGCGCTGTCGCCGCGGCGTTTCATCTCCTCGACCAGCGCGATCCCGCTCATCCCTGGCATCCGCACGTCGGTGACAACGCATGCGCCCGCGAGCGGCGGCGCGCTCTCAAGGAAGGCGTCGGCGGAAGGAAAGGACCGCACCCTGATCCCGGCGCAATCGAGCAGGAATTCGAGCGAATGGCGCGCGCCGTCATCGTCGTCGATCACATAGACGATCGGGTCATTCGCCATCGTACACTTCCTCCTTGCCGACGCGCTGGAGCGTGAAGCCGAACAGCGCGCCGCCGCCGTCGCGCGGGCCAGCCCAGATGTGGCCGCCGTGTGCCTCGACGATCGTGCGCGAGATCGACAGGCCGACCCCCATACCCGTGCGCTTGGTGGTGATGAAGGGCTGGAACAATTGCCCCGCGACATCGGGATCGATTCCCGGCCCGGTGTCGGCGACCGTCACCTCGATCATTTCGTCGCCGGCGGGCGCCAGCGCCACCGTCAGCTCGCGGCGCGGCGAGGGTGAGTCAATCATCGCGTCGATCGCATTGCGGATCAGGTTGAGCACGACCTGCTGGATCTGCACGCGATCGGCGAGCACCAGGTCAACCTCCGGGCTGAACTCATACTGCACGCGCACGCCATGCTCCTTGGCGCCCACCAGCGCCAGCGCGCTCGCTTCCTCGACCAGCTTGGGTAGGCTCTCGACCGTGCGCTCGGTCTCGCCGCGGGCGACGAAATCACGCAGCCGCCGTATGATGGCGCCCGCGCGCAACGCCTCGTCGCCGGCGCGCTCGACCGCCTCGGCGACGCGCTCGTGCGGCACGTCCTCGCGCGCCAGCAGCATCCGGCTGCCCTTCAGGTAATTGGCGATCGCCGACAACGGCTGGTTGAGCTCGTGCGCCAGCGCCGAGGCCATCTCGCCGAGCGCGGTGAGCCGCGAGATGCGGACCAGTTCGTTCTGCAATTCCTGCAGCCGCGCTTCGGCCTGCTGGCGCTCCGTCAGGTCGCGGATGAAGCCGGTGAAGTGGCGCTGTCCGTCGACGCGCATCTCGCCGACCGAGAGCTCGATCGGGAAGGTCGAGCCGTCGCAGCGCTCGCCGACGACGACGCGACCCTTGCCGATGATCCGCTTCTCGCCGGTGCGGTAATAACGCTGGAGATAGCCGTCGTGCGCGGTGCGGTAGGGCTCCGGCATCAGCATATCGACGTTGCGGCCGTAAACGTCTTCCGCGCTCCAGCCGAACATCCGCTCGGCGGCGGGGCTGAAATCGCGGATCAGCCCGCCTTCGTCGATCACCACGATAGCATCCGGCACGGTATCGAGCAGCGAGCGCAAATGAGTCTCGCGCCGGGCGAGTCCAGCGGTGACACGCTCCGCCTCGGCGCGGGCACGCTGGAACCATTCACCCCCGATCGCGAGCGCAACCCCGATCACGACGAACGCGACGGCGGCGATCACGCTGCCGCTGCCGATCGGCCCGGCGAGACGGTCACACCATAAGGCAAGCGCCGCGCCGAGGATGCTCGCCGCGATACCCGCGCGCAGCCCGGACAGTGCGCTCGCCAGCACTACCGCGGGCACGAAGAAGAGATAGGTCGCGCGCTGGCCGAGATCTGCAGCGAAGACGATACGCACGGCCACGCCGATGCCGAGTGCCATGCCGGTGAGCAGCAGCGTCACTGGAGGTGGAATTGCGCGCGCAAGCACGTGCCGGAAGAGGAGTCTCCGATTCACGCGCGCCTCATGCCACCGATTCGGTTCGCAAAACCACCTCCGGGAATGCCCTTAGGGGCTCTCCGGTAAGGACAACATCCAAATGTCGCCGGCCAGCCCATGGACCTAAACCGCGCTCACCAAAACAAGCCCTTCTTCGGGAGACATTTCAATGACCGCACCGTTCATCGATCTCGGCGTCCACCACAAGCCCCAGGGGCTGTCCGACCGGGTCGCCTTCGGCTTCACCAAGGCGTTGCGCTGGACCGCCGACACCTTCTTCGCCGAGCGTTACGGCCACCGCGCAGTTGTGCTCGAGACGGTTGCTGCCGTCCCCGGCATGGTTGGCGCGACGATCACCCATCTCGCTTGCCTGCGCCGAATCTGCGACGACAAGGGCTGGATCAAGACGCTTATGGACGAGGCTGAAAACGAGCGCATGCATCTGATGACCTTCATCGAAATCTCGAAACCGACCTGGTTCGAGCGCGCGGTGATCATCGGCGTGCAATGGGTATTCTATCTGTTCTTCTTCGCGCTCTATCTCATCAGCTCGAAGACCGCGCACCGCGTCGTCGGCTATTTCGAGGAGGAAGCGGTGATCAGCTATACCCACTATCTCGCCGAGATCGACGAAGGCCGCAGCGAGAATGTGCCCGCGCCCGAGATCGCGAAGCGCTACTGGGGCCTGCCCGAAACCGCGACGTTGCGCGACGTGGTGCTGGTGGTCCGAGCCGACGAAGCGCACCATCGCGATGTCAACCACGGTTTCGCCAACGAGCTTGCGGGTCTGCCGACCGGCGATGTCGCAGCATGCCCGCCGCATGCGGCGCTCGAGCCGATCTGGAAAAGGGCGGCCTGAGCGCCGCCTACGGGGAGGACGGGATGTCCGGCTCGAACATGGTCCTGCTGTTCGTCGATGATGCCGCCGTCCTGTCCTCGCTCGAGTTCGCGCTTTCGCTCGAAGGGTTCGCGGTTGCGGACGGGTTGGCGGCCGCCAATCCGTCCGGCGCTGTGCTGGTGATAGATCAGGCCTGTCGGGGCGATGGTCTGGCCCTGCTCGCGTCACTTCGCGAGGCGGGCTGCGATACACCGGCGGTGTTGCTGGCGACCAATCCGTCGCGCAAACTTTGGCATCAGGCGGCCAGCGTTGGCGTTATCCTCATCGAGAAGCCGCTGCTCAGTGATGAACTGACTCGCACCCTGCACCGGGTCCTGCGCGTTGGAGAAACCATGTGACGGCTGTGGAAATCAGCGAAGACGACATCGCCCGGCTGTTCCCGGCATTCTACGATCGCATCTGATCTCAATATGTCGGTGCCATCCTACGACGGCTAGTGGTCAGCGCGGCTCGGTGGTTAGACGAGATTCTATCGGATGGCTTGGTCCTGCCGCCGCGCGTTCATCATCCTACGGGCCCGCAGTTGGAGCTCGGTTTTCGATCCGTTGACGGCGTGAACCAGCAGACACTGGACGCGAAACATATCAGGCGGCATCATGGAAGATAACACCCAGCGTGTGCCGTTTTCCCCACCTGAGCTTGCTGACGCCGTGGCGCATGACCACGCGATAATCGCCGCGTGTGCCACGGTGGGGCCGATTGTGGACGGCGAACACGACCGCGTCGCCCTTGGTTAACGGCACCACCGCCGCTCGTGATTGCATACGCGGGCGCTGCTCGGTCAACACGAACTCGCCGCCCGTAAAATCGGCCCCCGGCGCTGACAGCAATGTTGCGACCTGCAGTGGAAACACATGATCGCCATAGAGATCCTGGTGCAGGCAATTGTAGTCGCCGGGTCCGTATTCCAGCAGCAGCGGTGTCGGGCGCGCCTGGCCGGCCTGGTGGCAGCGCTCGATAAACGCCGCGTGGTCGGCCGGGAAACGGACGTCCATTCCCATGCGCTCGTACCAACGGTTCGCAACGGGCGCGAGGAAGGGATAGAGCGTGCGCCGCAACTCCTCGACGACCGACGGCAGCGGATAGGCGAAATATCGATATTCGCCCCGGCCGAAGCCGTGCCGCGCCATATGGACGTGGCTGCGGAAGGCGTCGCTCGGCGCGTACATCGCCGCTACGGCATCGCACGCGTCCGCCGCAAGCAGACCGGGCAGCACCGCCCAGCCTTCGCGGTCGAGATCGGCCGCGACCTGCGCCCAATCAAAAGCGGTCACGCGTTGCATCAACGCGCACATACCACGCCCTCCATGTTGATCAGCCGCCGCTTGCGCGCGACGCCCCAGCGATAGCCTGAGATCCCGCCGTCGGCTTTGACCACGCGGTGGCAAGGCACAGCCACGGCGATGCGGTTGGCGGCGCAGGCGGCGCCAACCTCCTGAGCGGTTGCCGGTACCGGCAGCGCCTTGGCCAGCGCACCGTAGCTGCGCGTCTCGCCGGCCGGGATGGCGCGCAGTGCTTGCCATACCGCCAGCTCCAGCTCGGACCCACGAAGATCGAGCGGCAGGTCGAACTCGTGCCGTGGCGTATCGACCAGTCTGACCGCGGCCGCCAGTGCCGCCCCGGCCAATGATCGGTCCTCGACCAACGTGACGCCCGGAAAGGCGCTGCGCAACTCGCGGGCGGCCCGATCAGCATCGTCCGCGATCAGGATCGCAGCGACGCCCTTGTCGCTGGTCGCGGCGATCACTACGCCGAGCGTCGAGCCGCCGATCGCGTAATGCAATGTCTCTTTGGCCTTCATCGTCCGACTCCTTCATCGCTTGTCCCTTAAGTAGTGTGGACGATTGTCGGGCGCGTTCCGGCCCTTGCGTTCAAAGCGACATCGTAGAGGAAAAACCGCATATTGGCGTTCGTAGCCGCCATTGGTCGATTATGAATGCCACCGCGCATTGCAGTTGCTAAACGATTGGTGATGCGCACGGAAATCGATCATCTGCCGGGCTGGAAGCAGCGCGAGCTGCACGAGGTGGTGCGGATCATCCTCGATCGGTTCGAGGAAGCGCATACGCGGCAGGCGACGGGCTGGAAGAAGAAGGGGAGGGTCCACAAGATCATTCTCTACGGCAGCCATGCCCGCGGCGACTGGGTGTTCGAGCCGCATACGGCGAAGGGCTATTGCTCCGATTTCGACCTGATGGTGATCGTCAATCACAAGCAAGTGGCCGAGCACGGCGATTTCTGGCACGGCCTGCGGGCCGAGTTCGACCGGATGCTCGCCGAGCGCAAGCTGAAAACCCCGGTCGGCATCATTGTGCATCCCCGGCAGGAAGTTCACCGCTCGCTGTCGCAGGGGCGCTATTTCTATGTCGACGTCGCGCGCGAGGGAATCATCGTCTATCAGGACGATGATCGGCCACTGCCCAAGCCGAGGCCGCAGACACCGCAATCGCGATTGATGCTTGCGCAAGAGTATTTCGCGGAATGGTTTACTGGCGCTGGGGAATTTTACGACGACTTCGCTACTAATCTAGGTAGAGAGCGTCTTCCCAAAGCTGCCTTTGAACTCCACCAATGTGTAGAACATCTTTACCACACGACCTTGCTTGTGAAGACATTGTACACGCCTCACGCACACAACATCCGTTATCTGCGTGGTGAGGCAGCAAAGCTCGACCGCCGCTTTCTCAATGTCTGGCCCGAAGAGAGTCATTGGCAGAAAGCCGCCTTCAATCAGTTGAAGGAGGCCTATGTGAAGGGACGCTATTCCAAGCGCTATCGTATCGGCGCGGATCAGCTGCAGTGGCTTGGCGAGCAGGCGCAGGAATTGGCGCGCGTGGTGCAGGCTGTCTGCCAGGAGCATATCGCCGAGCTGGAACGGATCGTGGCGGCGACCGCCGGCGATGACGAGCGGGCGCCGGCTGGCGCGTAGATCGCGGCCGGGAGACCGTGATAGGGAAGGACCATGAAGACCAGCATCGATCACCTCCCCGGCTGGAAGCAGAACGAGTTGGAGCGCGTCTTGCGCATCATCTTCGAAGAGTTCGAGGATGCGCTGGCGCTTGGCACGAACGATTGGAAGAAGCGCGCGAAGATCCTAAAGGTAATCCTGTTCGGCAGCCATGCGCGCGGCGACTGGGTCTATGAACCGCACACCAAGGTGGGCAAGCATTCCGATTACGACATCCTCATCATCGTCAACGATGAGCGGCTGACCGATTGGGAAACCTATTGGGCCAATCTCAGCAAGCGCCTTCGACTCGAATATCTCGTCACCCATAAGTTGTTGGCGCCCGTGCAGTTCTTCGTTCACTCGCTCGATCAGGTGAACGACATGCTGATCCACGGACGCTATTTCTTTATGGATATAGCCCGTGAAGGCATCGCCCTCTATCAAGCCGACGACACCGAATTAGCTGATCCGCAGCCAAAGACCCCTCAACAAGCGTTGGAGATGGCGCGGGAATATTATGATAATTGGATTTCTAGCGCTGGAGAATATTACGACGATTTCTTCTCGAATCTTAATCGGGGTCGATTTAAGAAGTCGGCATTCGAACTGCACCAGTGCGTGGAACGTCTCTACCACGGTTTTATGTTGGTCCGTACATTCTACACGCCTTACAGTCATGACATCGTGAAGCTTCGCGGGCAGGCGGAGCAGATCGATCCTCGGTTGGCGGAGGCGTGGCCGCGCGAGCGCCGGGAAGACGTGGACGCCTACGAGAAGCTCCAGGAAGCCTATGTGAAGGCGCGCTACATCAAGGATTTTCATGTCGATCGCGCGCAGCTCGAATGGCTCGGTCCCCATGCCCAAACGCTGACCCGCCTCGTCGATACATCCTGCAAGGAACGCCTCGCCGAGCTCGAACAAGCCGCGCGGACATAGATCGTCCGGTCCGTCTCCGACGGTTCAGCGAGTTCTGTCGAGCAGGCGGGGATCGAAGCGGAAAGGATCGTCCGCATGAAGAAGCACGCGCTCCATCCCGGCGTGCCGCGGGTTGAGCAAGATATTGTGCTCCTGGGCCACGATGGCGCTGGGGACGCGCAGGCCCAATGCGTCGCCACGGTCGAGGAAGCGATCGCCGATCGCGCGGCAATCGGCTTCGCTCTCGGGGGTACGCTCCAGCGTCTCGACGGCGATATCGTCGGGCACGTCCAGCGTGAGCAGCCGGTAATCGTCGGGGATCAGCTCGGGCGGCAGGTCGAGGTGGACCAGCACCTCGAGGACCGCGAGGCTGGCGGTGGCGGCCGCATAGACCATCGGGCGACCCGGGCTGTTCCAGCGCCCGCCGTAAAGCCGCGCGCCCTCGCCATCGAGCGCGGTGTGCGCCTTCTTGCAGAGCCGGTAGAAGATCACGCGGCGATGCCGTGCGCGATCCGCCCCAGCAAGGATTCCACGGCCCTCGCGCCCCGATCGGTATCGGTCATCGCCAGCGGTGTCTCGTCGTCGAGCGCCCGGTTTTTGCGCGAGAGCCAGCTATTGGCCTTTTCGGGATCGCCGAAGACGTCGTTCGCTGCCGCGACGACGGCAACCAGGCGGATGAGCCGATCGGACTCGTCCTGATCGAGCGGCTGGTGGCTTTCCTGCCGCCGCTTGAAGGTGCGCCGGTTCAACACCGACCGATCGATCGCGTTGAACGACAGGCCCGCCGCCGCGAGGAAGTGATCGACGGCGCTGGTCGGCACACCCCGTCGAACGAGGCGCATCAGGTCACGGTCGCTGCGCAGCGGGCCGACAACGGCTTCGCCGCCCAGCAACTCCTCTATCGTGCTCACGCCCAGCATGAGGGCCTCCGTCAATTTGCCGAACATCTATCGGCATTTTGCAATATACGTGCAGCGGCCCCACCTTTCAATGGCGGCCGAGAGGGGAGGGGGCCGGCTCGAAAATTGGGTTTTTCTTCCGGTTCACTGGATCAGCATGCCGATTTCAGCGCATCCGCCGGCACGCGGTGCAGTTCCCCTTGCGAATCTGTTCCCGTTGTGTTCTTAAGGTGGAATGGAACGCCCCATCGACCCGTACGAGCTGTCCTCAATCCTGCGGACCATATCAGCGAGCACCTTCGCGGGACTCCTGTCCGCCAGTCCTGACATGAAGGGACGCGCCGCCGATCGCGTCGCCATGACAGTGATCGAACGGCTCGACCCCAACCGTCGTTCTGACCCGAGTCAGCTCGCGTTGCCGCTCTGAAGAAGTTGGCTGACCTCCAGAGTTGCTTCAGTTGCTATGTTGCTACTCGTCAGATTCGGCGATCTCGCGGCCAAACGCAGTCACGGTGAACAGCTCACCGCCTTCTAGCACGGGACGAAATTTGTCGAATAAGGCAGTAAGCGCGTCCCAGGGGCGTGAAGCGTCGGCCTTGCGGACGCGACGCCGCTTGGCGTTGCCATAAGAGGGCTCGCCATCCCAATGGTCAATCCGGAACGGCTGACTGAGATCGACCATCAGCCGGTGATCATAGACCGCGTAGCGATCGAGATTGGCCGGCAATTGCGCGCGGAGCAGATCGTAAAGCGGCAGCACCAGTGGCCGGAAATCGACCGGTCGTGGATTCTCGAGCGGTTCAGGACCCTGTTCGGCAAAGAAGCCGGTTCCCACAGCAAGCCCGAGCCCCTTGCAATAGGGCCGCATGCGGTCGAGCCATTGCCACGCAAGGTCACTTACCGGCTCGATCAGTGGAAGGAGGGACACCTTCTTGATGCGCCGGAGCAGCTGATTCTCGACGCGGAACTGACGTTGAAAAAAGTCAAGCGAAGGCGGCATCTGCGCCTTCTCGGCTTGCTGCAACCGCTTGAGCTCGGTTTCGGGAAGCTGCCGCCGGGCGACCTTCACCACCAGGTCAATGTCGCCGGCATCATCGTCATCGGCGCCAGTCAACACACTCCCGAAAAGCAGGATTTCGGCGATCCGGCAGGAGCTCTCCTGATCCGCATTGATAAGCCGTGCCTCCGCGGCGGCGCGCTTGACGATCGCACGCCCTTCGCGCACCGGAAAACGCTTAATCAGCCGGGTCGCCGCGAGCCGATTGCCTTGATCGGAGGATCGCCAATGATCGACATGATCGTTCGATCTGACAGGCTCGATCCAGCCTTCTCGCATCAGGGCGATCAGCGTTTCACTCACCCAAGGTTCGGCGAGCTTCAGGTCCGCCATCGCCGTAAGCGTCGAGAAATATTCACGATTGATGAGCCGCTTGAGAATCGCCGGGCTAACTCCGCAAATAGCCTCGGTCCGATCGATCTTCATGATCAAAACCTGACGCTGGTCTGGCTAAGTGCTGCGCACGAGCCCCGTACTGTCGATCGGACAGACAGCGTCCTGACGTAGCCGCCTGCCCTCGACAGGAATATCCGCGGCGCGGATCGCGGCGGACGATTGTTCCAGGTGAGCCAGCTTGTTCTGGAGCACAGGCGCATAGTCTCGCAGACAAAGCAGATACAACTCGGTGCCAAACCCATAGATGCTCCCCCCATTCGACCCATATCGTGGTCTAGCCATGGCGTTGTTCTCATGCCTTACTCATGCCGTTGCTCGGCATGGCCGCTGTGCGGTCGACAGACATGTACCCGTGCCTCGGGATCGTACCAACCATGATCGTGATCGTGATCGGCGATCGATGATCGGTTGTCCCAGCCGCCCGATTCTTGAGAATGTCCGAATGTATCATGAGCACGCCGCGATCCTGGCCGCCGCCTATGCGCTTGCAGAAGGCATCGATGCGATCCTGTGGTCGAAGAATCGTCGCCACAGCTGGGTTTGATTGGCCATGCCAGCATCCCGCGGCATCGACTTCGAGCCCGCAATCCCTTTCCCCGATAATCCGTTCAATGCCGCGCGCGTGTTTCTCGGTGCGCTCGCCTACCCCGAACGTGGCGCCGGCCAGCCCGGCGGCCTAGGCGCCGTCTTCGGGGAAGCGCTATGGAACTATCTGGTCTGGAACGGCCGCAAAGCGAAGGGGCTTCGCTATGTACGGGAGAAGTTCGGTGATCCTGGCTTCCGACCTCCCGCCAAGCGCGACTTCGAGGGCGCGCTCGACAGGGGATGGCGGCGGCTTCGGCGCCGAAGCGCTGCCTACAGCCTGGTCGGTACCCAGATGGTCAATGGTTTCTTCGCGGTGCGCCGCGAGGCCGCCGAGCTCGCGGCACAAGGGCGTCAAGACGAAGCATTCGAAGCTCGCACCGGCGCCAAGTTTAGTCCGGTGCGGCCCGAATTGTGGGAGCTCAATACCCCCTCGGCGCGACGAATCGTCGGCAGCGACGTAAGCCGCTGGGCGAAAAGTTTTGGCCTTAACGTGACGGGCGCTCCCGCCGACCGCGACCAGAAGGTCAAGGATCTGGTGCGCCGGGCCTATCTCCAGTCACGCCCGGTCCTCCACATGGCGCACGCGATCAATCATGTCGTGACCGAGATCGGACCCACGCTCGATGGTTGGGGCGACTGGGACTGGCTGCTCGTGCTATTGTGGAACCCGGAAGCCTGGGTTTGGGATGCGATCGATAACGCGGAGACCTGGCGCTGCCTCTCCAAATTTCACTTCACCCCCGATCTATCACCAGACCAGATGATCTCGCTCATCAGCCCAAAATCTGCGGAATAACGCCCCCTGCCGCCCCGACAAACTTTCGACGAATAGTTAGGCGGAGGTGCTTAATGACAATTTTCGGTGAAGTTGCGGCTATTCTTACCGGGGCCGCAGCATTGCTTGGTGCAGTGACGCGCTTGATTGAGGTGCTGCGGAGGCTGCCAAAGCGGGGCTCCGACTGCGTGGACCGTGAATAAGCCGGTTGGCGCCCGCACGCTGAACACCGGCCCCGATCAAGAATGAGATGGGGATGGCTGTCGATAAGAACGGCGACGTGAATGCGGCTATCGTAGCGGCATTGTCACAATTGTCGCTGGAGAATTCGCACTGAGTTCCAAAAGCATCCGAACACCGTCGCGTGGAATGACCCGTTGCATCGCTAGTGGTTGCGCGGCACAATAAAGCCGCGGTTTGGAATAGCTGGCAACCTCGCCGTAGGACAATCCTGCCAAGCATGACGCGCGCCGATTCCGAAATCTGGCGTCTATCCTTGCGACTCTGACCCCGGCCCGCCGGGCGTTGGGCTTTGCCGCGTCGGTTTGGCTCCTCATGATATTTCATGCTCATTGGTCACTCGACCTGCGCCATTGGCGGGTCGGCGCATCATGAGGCCGTTGCCGAAGCAGGTTCGCTCGGAGGCCGTCGCCTTCGCGACGTCGGCAGAGCCGGATGGGCTCGGTGACTTGTTCGAGGCTGAAGCGCCGCGGCTGCATCGCTACTTTCGCCAGAAGACGGGGGATAGCGATGCCGCTGCCGATCTCGTGCAGGATTCGTTTCTAAAGATGGCTGCCGCGCCGCGCACCGGACTGGCCAATCCAGCGGCCTATTTGCAGCGTATCGCCAGAAATCTTCTTGCGGACCGATTTCGCAAGGGGCAGCGTCAGGGCGCGCGCGACCACATTTCGCTGGACGAGTGCGATGTCGCCGTACCGCCGGTCCAGGAAGAACTGTATCGCTATGAACAAGCTGTAGCCGGATTGAGCGAGAAAACGAGGGTCGTGTTCCTGCTGCAACGGGTTGAGGGTCTCACCTATGAGCAGATCAGTCGGAAGCTCGGCATCAGTATCTCCACCGTGGAATATCATATGATGCGGGCGCTCGCTCACATCGATCGGGTCCTGGAGGCTCTGTGATCGATCGGCAGAGGCAGCATCTCCGCGACGAGGCGGCGATGTGGTTTGCGCGAATGATGCGCCCGGACGCTGAGCGCTATCGGCACGAGTTCGAGATATGGCTGCAAGCCGACGAGACTCATCGGGAAAGTTACAAGCGGATTCAGAGGCGATACGAGGCCTCGGGCGTCCTTGCCCGATCACCAATACGTGCCGGCTCCGGCGTTGCGACCTTCAAGCGCCGCTGGCTCATGCCGGCGGGTCTGGGGCTGGGGGGAGTTGCGGCGGGCGTTGCGGCGGCAGCATTGATGCTTCTCACCCTTTCCTGGGCGATCACCACCGTCTTCGGGCCGGATTCCACGCGGCCCGGGTCACAAGAGTTCGCGTCAGTCGCCCCTGTTCCAGCCACCGAGAAGCAAATCGCTTCGCCGATCGGCGAGATACGGACGTTATCACTTTCCGACGGCTCGAAAGTCACGCTGGATACCGCCTCGCGCCTCCTTTTGGCGTTTGACGGTCATGAACGGCGGGTCGTGTTGTCGAGGGGGCGGGCGCGCTTTGACGTCGCCCATGAGGATCGTCCATTTGTCGTGGTCGCCGGCAACGGCACAATCACAGCCCATGGCACGATATTCGACGTGGATCTTCGCGGCCATGGGCAAGTCCAGGTTGCACTTCTGCGCGGTGCGGTCGACGTGAAGGTCGGTGACGGATCGAACAATGAGCCCGCAGTGCGTCGGTTGCGGCCTGATCAGAAAGTCGCGTTCGATCCTACCGGATTCGTTGTGCCAATCCGCCCGATCCGCGCCGCCGCGACAGACTGGCCGAGCGGGATCGTTGATGTCGACACGATTCCCTTGCCCAATCTGCTGCGCGAAGCCGATCGTTACACCTCGACCCCGATCGTAATCGGTACGCCCGAACTGAACGCGCTGACGGTGTCCGGCCGGTTTCGGATCGATCGTCCTCAACTTCTGGCCCGTAATCTCGCCGATCTCTTTGACCTGAATGTTGATCGCAGCCGACCGAATCGGATCATCCTGGAGAAAAAAATCCGCGTCGGAGAAAATCCCTCCTAAGGTCAAGGCGCTCATTTCCCGTCGATCCCACTGGAAGGTCGTTATTCCCAGGGGGGTAAGATGAAAAATCGATTGAGGTCGATCGGTCTGAAAATGGCAGCCTGCACTGCGCTGGCGTTGGTGCCGGCCATGCCGCTGCACGCACAGTCGGTCGCCGTGACTCACCTCGAAATCCCGTCGCAGCCGCTCGACCGAGCGTTGCGGCAGGTCGCGCGCCAGACCGGCGCCCAGATCATGTTTTCTCCTCAACAGGTCGCCGGTCTGACATCGCCAAGGCTCGTTGGCGACTTGACCGCAATGGAAGCCGTTCAGCAGTTGATCGCCGGGACCGGGCTGGTAGCCGTGGAATCGGCGAGCGCGATCATCATCCGGGGAAAGGCGCAAACGGGCGCTGCCGATAAGACGCCGACCACAGGTGGATCAAATGACATCGTCGTTACCGGAAGCCGCATCCGGGGCGCGACCGTCGCCTCGCCGGAAATTACCCTTTCAAGGGACGATATTGTTCGAGCCGGCCAATCGAATCTTAGCGAGGCCATTCGCTCGCTCCCGCAAAATTTCAGCGGCGGGCAGAATCCAATGGTTGCGATGGGCGCGGGCGGATCTCAAAACATCAATATCGGAGCCGGGTCGACGCTCAACTTGCGGGGGATCGGACAAGATGCGACGCTGACGCTGATCAACGGGCATCGGGTCGCCTATAATGCCGCCTATCAAGGGATCGATGTTTCATCGATTCCACTCGCTGCCATCGATCGGCTGGAAATCGTTACTGATGGATCGTCGGCGCTCTATGGTTCGGATGCCGTCGGCGGCGTCGCCAATATCATCCTTCGTCAGGATTATGACGGCCTCTGGGCGAGCGCCCGACTGGGTGCTGCGACCGATGGCGGCGATTTTCAGCAGCAATATAGTGCGGTCGCTGGCAAGCGCTGGAACAACGGCGGATTTATCGCGACCTATGACTTCGGCCGCGACACCGCAGTCACCGCCGACGACCGATCATATACCAGCCACCTCAATCCGGCTCAAACACTGGTGCCGTATCTGAAGCACCACAGCGCACTGATCAGTGCGCATCAGAATCTTCTTCCCGACCTGGAATTCAAGGTCGACGCAACGTTTAATGATCGTTGGTCAAACGCGACCACGCCGGTCAATCCCACGGGCAGCTATCTTGCCTATGGCTTGCTCAGCGACAATCATACTGTTTCCTACTCGGTCGCTCCTTCCCTGACGTACCAGTTCGCCGATGGCTGGCATTCTACACTACTCGGCGTACATGGCGAAGATACCACCGATTACGGTTCTGACCTTTATCTCAACGGCGAGAATATCAGCCCGACAAAAGGGTGCTATTGCAATAAATTCGATAATGTCGAGTTGTCGGCCGAAGGCCCGTTATTCCCCTTGCCCGGCGGGAGCGCACGGCTAGCTTTCGGTGGAGGCTATCGCAGTAACGGCTTTCATGCCTTTCGAACAGTCGGTGATCCGCAAGATGTCGATGTTCGCCAAAGCGTATATTACGCTTATGGAGAGCTCTACCTGCCATTTGTCTCGCCGAACCAGGCTATCCCGGGCCTTTCGGCATTGTCGCTCGATGTAGCGCTGCGGTACGAAGACTATACGGGAACGGATCGGCTCGTGACGCCGAAATTGGGTATTTCCTACGAGCCAGTACCTGGATTGCAGATAAAAGGGACTTGGGGAAAGTCGTTCCGTGCGCCCACGCTATACGAGCAATATACTGTCCAATATGCCAATCTCTACGCCGCCGCGGCGGTTGGCGGTAGCGGCTATCCAGCCAGTAGCACGGCCATCGTACTCAGCGGGGCGAACCCCGATCTGAAATCGGAGCGCGCCACGAGCTGGACCGTCACCGCAGTCGTCGCACCCATCGGGTTCTCGGGCTTCCATGCAGAGATCAGCTATTTCCACATCAATTACGACGACAGGGTTGTCACGCCGATCACCTCGACGTCCGCGGCGCTGGCAAATCCCGCCTACACCACGCTGATTGACTACGATCCCTCCGCGAGCGACGTCGAGAGGGTCAGCAGCGCACCTTTCCGTTTGCAGAATCTTTCAGGTATGACCTTTGATCCGGCGAGCGTCGTTGCGCTCATCGATAACCGAAACCGGAACATCGCCAGCGAGCTTATCGAGGGCGTCGATGGTTCGGCGCGGTACAGCCTGACAACGCCTGGGGCGGGTAGCTTCACGCTGCTCGGCAACCTGGCCTATCTCGACAGCCATCAGCGACTTGGCACCAACCTCGGCGAACTTGCGGCAACCGGCGTCATTTTCTATCCGCCGCACCTGCGCGGGCGCGCCGGCCTGCTCTGGGACAAGGGGGCGATCTCGCTGTCCTCGTTCGTCAATTATATCGGGGGCGTGACCGACAACCGGAAGGTTCCCACGGTTCGGGTGGGATCGATGACCACGCTCGACTTTAGCGTTCGGGTCGATCTCGATTCGGCTGGCGGGCCCCTCAGGAATTCGCAGGTCCTGCTCGCCGTCCGGAATCTGAACAACGCCAAACCCACGGCAATGCGAACCACGGCGAGCTATTTCCCGCCGTACGATTCCACCAATTATTCTCCCCTCGGCCGCTTCGTCAGCCTCACTCTCAGCAAGCACTGGTAATCCGATGCGAAATCTCACTGCCCGGGCCTTGATGGCCGGCGGCTGGCTTGCGCTGTGCGCCGCCGGCCTTACCGCGGCGACGGCGGCGAATGCCGCAAACTGCCGCGACCTCACGCCGCTGCGCCAGACGTCGGTCTCCGGCCCTGAACGTCCGATCACCCCTGAGGACCTGGCGCGGCTCCGTGACATTGGAATGCCCGGCTATTCGGTTCCGGATCAGACACCGTTCACCATTTCGCCCGATGACAGGATGGTGGCATTCACCCTGAGACGTGGCGAGCCGGCCACCAATTCCTATTGCCTGGGATTGTATGTCACCGACATCGCGAACGGCAAGACGCGACAGATCGATGCCGGCGGCGAGTACATTTCCTACGTCATCAGCGATCTAAGAGGCCTGGTGACTCCCTCGGGAATACCGGCCATCAATACGCCGCAATGGGGCCCCGACGGACTATGGATCGCCTACCTCAAGCGATCCTCTGGCGTCACGCAGATCTGGCGCGTTCGGGTTGACGGCAGTGGGGCGGAGCAGGTCACGCACGGTGCTGTCGATGTGGATGCGGTGGTATGGTCGTCTGATGGGCGGCGCCTGCTGTTTTCAAATCGACCGGCGCTCGCCGCAGCGCGTGCAGCCATCGATCACGAAGGGTTGACGGGATATCGGGAGGACGGCCGTGTCATGCCGCTTGCTGGCCCGAAGCCGTTCCCGCGCGCGCCCATCCCCTACGAATATTGGTCGATCGACATCGCGACCGGCGCTGTCCGTCCTGCTTCTGCCGACGAGCGCCTGAGGATCACTCATGGCGACGATCGTCCGCGACCAGCTCATGCAAAATTCTTCGCGCAAGCAGGAGCGCGGCGCGCGTGGATCGTTCCGCGTTATCCTGCCCATTTTCAATCACCGGACGAGTTGTGGATACAGGACGGGACCAGCGAACCGATCAAGTGCGATGCCGCAGCCTGTAGCGACAGGATATCCGGCGTGTGGGTTTCGGCCGATCGTAAGGACATTCTGTATTTTCGTAGAGAGGGCTGGGGCCAAAGCGAGACCACCTTGTATCGCTGGCATCCAGGCCATGCCCCGCAGGCAGTCTTCACGACCGAGGACGTTCTCACCAACTGTCAATATGCAAGCGGCGCGCTGATATGCGCACGTGAAAGTTCGCTGGCGCCGATCCGCCTGGTTGCCATCGACCCGCATGACGGAACGAGCAGGGTCGTCTTCGATCCGAACCCGGAGTTCGACCGAATCCAGCTAGGCTCGGTTCAACGTCTGCACTGGCTCAACCGCTACGGCACCGAGGGCTTTGGAGATCTTGTGCTTCCGCCCGATCATCGCCCCGGACAGCGGCACCCTCTGATTATCACCCAATATGTAACGCGAGGCTTTTTGCGGGGCGCCATCAGCGACGAATACCCCATACAGGTCTTTGCGAATCGCGGGTTCGCAGTGCTCAGTCTCGACCGACCCGGCCGCTGGGCTCAGGCTCGGGCGAAGCCGGACGATCCTCGGACGTGGGAAGAGTTCGAGCGTGAAAACAACCGAGACTGGATCGATCGGCGCAATGTGCTTTCCAATCTTCTTGCCGGGCTGCGCAAGGTGGAGGCAATGGGCGTCGTTGACCCGAAGCGCATTGGGATAACCGGGACCAGCGAGGGCTCGATGGCGCTATGGTTTGCCCTTAACAATACCCGCAATATCTTCGCGGCCGCGTCGATGGGGTCGTGCTGCATGGATCCGAAAACATTGATGGCATTCGGAGGTAAGGCCTGGGCAAACGAGCTACAGGCCAGCGGATATCCTCATTACACCCAAAAGAATCCGAGCTTCTGGCACCCATTCTCGCTGGCAATGAACGTCGACAAAGTGCGCATACCCATGCTGATCCAGATTCCAGACGATGAATATGGTTTGGCGCTCGAGACGGTCACTACCTATCGGGACAATCATCGGCCGATCGAATTCTATGTTTTCCCCCAAGAGCATCATAATATCTGGCAGCCAGCTCATCGTCTCGCCATGTACGAGCACAATCTCGATTTCTTCGAGAAGTGGCTGGCCCCGTCAGGAGGGTAGGCGCGAAATTCGACCCTTAGTGCCAGGACTGCGACCATGCCTCCATGTCGCACAGTGAAAGAATCCGCGCGTAAGCGAGCCCCTGGACTGGTCCCTCCCGGCCAATCACGCGGTCGACGGCATCGAGATCAAGCAGGCCTTGCCCGGCGAGGTTGCCCTCGTGGAGCAGACACCTGATCGCTTTGCGATGCCGTTCGAACAATGCGACAAGATAACCGTCCGGTGTCCCCTTTGACCGCCTCGCCAGAATGCCGCTCGGGAGGAGATCGGCGCATGCCTTTCTTGCGACTGCGCGGTTCAGGCCGTGTTCGCACCACATCCATGATGGAATGCGGAGGCAGGTTTCCACAACTGGCTGCGACAGGAGCGGTGAGATGACGGGCATCGTCAATTCATGGCGATATCCTTCAAGATAGTTCTGGATCGCAAGGATAAGCGCAATGTGCGCCGCGGAACCGGCAAGACCACCATTCGGCGGCTGAAGCCAGGGATGATCGAACGCTGGCGGCCCCACCGTCCTGGCCGTTTCGGTGAGCATGTTGTCATCGAGCGACCAACCAAAACGCTTTCGTCCGGTGATGAGACGCTGGATGGTCTTGAGCGCTGCTTCCGACAGGGAGCAGCCGGTGAGCGTACAGACATCGCGCAGTGTGGTGACAGCGCCGCGATCCGGGCCCTCGATCTGCAACCGGTCAAGAATTGGTGCGACTGATTGAAGGAAGCAAAAGACATTGTCTCCGCCACCGCCGTGGAAAAGGGCATCTCCCGAAACCGCGTCAGTAATGTCCGACAGGATAGCTTCGCCGGCCTGCCAGAATGATCGCGCGGTCGGTCGAGGAAGGTGATCAGCGTGAGACCTGGTGATGTCGACGTCGCGGTCCTGGCGAGACCGCGCTTCAAGTGGGATTGCGAGCGTGTCGGCAACGGTCTTGGCAAAGTGATATTCGTTGCCAGTCCGGGTGCCCGACAGGAAATTGACGGCTGTGCAGGAGAGGCCTCCATGTACGAGCGCCGCCGCGAGGATTGACGAGTCCAGTCCACCCGAAAGGCAGAGGACTCCATGCCGAAATTGGCTCGCCCAAGCCTTCGAGGTTGACAGGATCGCTTGTCGCAGCACCTCTTCCGCTTGGGAAGAATGCAGAATTAACTTTTCTCGATCGGCAAATCGCCACGGCGTCCAACGCATCTCCGAATCGGAGCCGGTCGTAAGGCATCGCATCGATCCAGGGAGCAGTTCCATTATACCGGCGAGCGACGTCGCCTCGCTTCGATACTGAATGGCCATCAAGTGACGGATTGCCTGCACCCAATCGACGCTCGGCCTGATTCCGGCGATGCGGACCATGTCGCGGACCCGATTGCCGGCAAGTGACAGATCGCCCGCCTCCAGAAGATAGCATTGCGCGGTGGCCGATGGGTCGCGTGCGATGACGACCGTGCTCTTCGGGTCGGCCATCACCGCGACATAACTTCCCCAGAAATTCTGGAACAGCCAGTCCACGAGCGCGCCGGTGTTGGCGGTTCGCGGCGGCTCCAGCCGGGTTACGGCACGATTGTCGCGATCGAAAACCATTCCGATCAAGGCGATGTGGCGATCGGCGCTGATTATGCATCGCGTGTCCGTTCCTATGAGGAGGGTTGCCGCACCGTTCAGAGCCACGGGCGTGTACCCGATCGCGGAGACGGCGATGTGCGCCTCTGACTGAATGTTCCCATCGGGCTTGCTCCAGCAAAGGAAGCGGTCGGGCGTCATCGGATAAGAATGGGGGTAAAGAGTATGACATGGTCGAGCGTGTCGTTCACAACCCTGTCGCCGACCTGAACCCAGCAATGGGCGGCAAACGGGCGGCCGGAGACGCCCATCACCAGTCGAGCCGGAATCGCATCCCGTCGCAAACAGACGGTAAGGGCGAGGGAACATGGGACGCACTGGTCGTGTGTGCTCGTAACCAATGCAGCCTTGTGAAAAGCTCGAGCGTGTTCTCGCAGTTTTGCTTCATCGAACGGCTGTTTGCGTTGAATCGGGATTCTATCGACACGTCGGAGTATGTGGGCGAGTGGCGCAGTTCGATGCAGGCGTTTGGCAACGAGGATATGGAAAACTGCGCCGCCTACGCGCCAATATGGTGCGGGGCCTGCGTCATCATCCAGTACGCTCCGTCGCGCGGCGGGTATTTCGGGCCCTTGGGACCCCGCGGTTGGGTCTTTCCCTGGCAATCCGGCTGCAATCAGCGGCAGAAGGGCGGCCCGATCATCATCCAGTAGCGGGACGCCGGCACGATTGCGTTCGAGCGCCCGCTCGGTGCGCTCGGATACGCCGAAATAGCGATCGCGTTCGATATCGAGGAAGATGTGCCGGCCATCCGCAATGACGTGTCGGACGTCGGAGGATAGTTGAAGGCCCATGACACTCAACCAGAATAACCGGCGCGCCGTAGCGCGCCGGTCGAGAGGTCAGTCATCCGAAAGACCGGTCTGGGGCAGCAGTCCGACTTCGTCGCCGAGACCGCCGATTGCCCCTTGGTTTCGGCGCTGGCTACACCGAGATCGATCAGTTCGTCGATTCCCTCATTTTCCCGTTCCATGGTTTGCTCCTTTCATGTGAATTGCGGAATAATTCCGCGATGAAAGGATATGGCGAGCTGATAATACTTTCAGAATATATTTTGTGAAGAGTACGGCAATGTATTGTATAGTATTTTAATTATCAATTGAATTGATAAATCTAAATTTACTATTCGATGAAATGAGATGTGAGCGAATCACCAGATCGCATCTGGCGCGTAATCTTCGGCAGTGCGGCGAGCCGGCGCCTGTGATACCTGCGCAGGAGTTGCGACAGGTTGGCGGAGCGCTGTTCGACAGCTCGTTCAAGGGCCTGAACTTCATTGGCGGCATCGACCAGAACAGCCGGCTCGACACGATGCAGATGGTGAAGTCGCGATGTCGCATTGGCGAGCGCGATCGTCATTTCGCGATTGCGCGCCAGGCGACCGATCAAATGAAACAGATGCGCCGTACGCGCGACATGGTCGGCCGGTATACCAACGTCGCTACTGCCCGAGCCAGGTCCTGCCGCACGAACGCAAGCGACCGAAAGGTGCTCGCTCCATTTGATCAGGTCGACCACGGCAGCATAATCGAAGGCGGGAACGTGAAAGCCCACTCCCTTGATCGACTGGACCAGCCTTTCGGCGGTCAGTGCGCTCAATGCTTCCCTCACAGGAGAGGTGCTCACCCCCAGCGTTTTGGCGAGTTGGACTAGATCAAGATGCTGGCCAGCCCTGAGTGAGCCAGCAGCAATTTGAGTCTTCATCGCCTCATAGGCACGCTCGAATGCATTGGACATCCTGTCGGCCAATTCGTCATGCGATGCCTGTAGGCATCGACCCTGATCACCGAGAAACAAGTGGCTGACGTGAGAGAGTATGATCTCCCGGGCTCTCGGTCATTCGATATCCGGTCCGCAACCGGTCCGGTCGCTCAGACTAAATTATTGCGCGGTATGGTAACTATTCCCGATGTCGAATCCGGCTAATTGAATATCGATGGGACGTTCGAGGAACTGGACAGTATATAAAGGCTATAACGCTACAAATTATCGCTGATGCAGCCTCGCTCCGAACGCGCCGTCTTTTGCGGTTGTCGATTCGGGACAGGCATGATGACACCAACAAAACTGCTGATCGACCAGGTCTGCGTCGTATTCGCCATCGTCGTCCTCGGCATCTGGGGGGCGACGCAATGGGCAGCGGCGATGCTCGGCTATCAGTCCATGCTCGGGACACCGTGGATCGTGATGGCGGGCATGCCCGTCTATCGACCGTGGGAGCTGTTCGACTGGTGGTATCATTACGACGCCTATGCGCCCACCGTATTCAACAAGGCAGGCGCGCTCGCTGGCGCCAGCGGCTTTCTGGGCTGCGCGTCGGCTATCGCCGGCTCGCTCTGGCGAGCGCGGCAGAACCGGTACGTTACCACTTACGGTTCCTCGCGTTGGGCGACCGCCCGGGAGATCGAGCGTGCCGGCCTGTTCCGCAATGCAGGCGTGTTTCTCGGTCGGCTGGGACACGACTATCTGCGCCATGATGGGCCTGAGCATGTCATGGCATTCGCGCCGACGCGCTCCGGCAAGGGCGTCGGCCTGGTCGTGCCCACGCTGTTGTCATGGACGGGCAGCGCCGTGGTCCACGACATCAAGGGCGAGAACTGGACGCTGACGGCTGGCTGGCGGTCGCGCTTATCGCATTGCCTGCTGTTCAACCCGACGGACCGGCGCTCGGCCCGCTACAACCCGTTGCTGGAGGTCCGCAAGGGTCCCGACGAGGTGCGCGACGTTCAGAACATCGCCGACATTCTCGTCGATCCAGAAGGGGCGCTGGAACGTCGATCGCACTGGGAAAAGACCAGCCACAGCCTGCTCGTCGGCGCGATCCTCCATGTTCTCTATGCCGAGGAGGAAAAGACCCTCGCGCGTGTAGCCACCTTCCTGTCCGATCCGCAGCGCAGCTTCGCCCACACGCTCCGCCGGATGATGGCGACCAGTCACCTGGGCACGCCTGAACATCCCGAGGTCCATCCGGTCGTCGCCTCGGCCGCGCGCGAGGTGCTCAACAAGTCCGAGAACGAACGATCGGGCGTGCTGTCCACCGCCATGTCGTTCCTCGGCCTCTACCGCGATCCCACCGTGGCGCAGACCACGGCGGCGTGCGACTGGCGCATTGCCGATCTGGTCGATGGGCCGGTGCCCGTCTCGCTCTATCTGGTCATTCCGCCCAGTGATATTTCGCGAACCAAGCCGCTTGTCCGGCTGGTGCTGAACCAGATCGGCCGCAGGCTCACCGAGCGGCTGGAAGGCGATCCGAAGAAAAGCCGCAAGCATCAACTGCTGATGATGCTGGACGAGTTCCCGGCGCTGGGACGGCTCGACTTCTTTGAAACCGCGCTCGCCTTCATGGCCGGCTACGGCATCCGCGCCTATTTGATCGCGCAATCGCTCAATCAGATCAGCAAGGCGTATGGCGAGAACAACGCCATCCTCGACAATTGCCATGTCAGGATCGCCTTTTCCTCGAATGACGAGCGGACGGCCAAGCGGATCAGCGACGCCCTCGGCACCGCGACCGAACTGCGCGCGCAGCGCAACTATGCCGGCCACCGGCTCGCGCCCTGGCTCAGTCATGTCATGGTCTCGCGGCAGGAGACGGCCCGCCCGCTGCTGACCCCCGGCGAGGTGATGCAGCTTCCGTCCGCCGACGAGCTGGTCCTCGTTTCCGGTCTCGCCCCGATCCGCGCCCGCAAGCTGCGTTATTTCGAGGACCGCAATTTCACGTCGCGGGTGTTGCCGCCGCCCAGCCTCGACAATGGCGATGGCGTCTATGTCGATCGCCCCAAGCCTCGTCCGGACGATTGGGGCAGCGAGGTCCGCGGACTTCACGAAGGGCTGGTGCCCGCCGCTGAGGAAGAAGGCGCTGCCTTCGATGAGGAAAACGAAGGCGGCCTGCAACAGCAACGGCATCCCGGCCTCCCCGAAGAACAGGCCAGGCCATCGCTAGAGCGCGAGCATGACACCGTGCCCGGCGACGATGACGATAATGATCCCACCGCCGATCGCAGCGCAATGACCGCGCTTACCAGTGTCGCGCGCGCCGTCGCCATGAACGAAGGCAAGGATCGCGGCGACGAGCTGCTTCCCAGCTTCGGGGAGGACGGCTGATGCGCAACCGCGACAAGGTTCGCTACCAGCTCTTTCTCGAGCCAAGGCTGGCCAAACGCCTCGAAGAACTCGCCGCCAAGCCCGGCGTCGCCCGCTCCGACATATTGGTCGCGGCACTCGAAGCCTGGCTGACCCGGCAAGGGAGCCATGAACTCGACGATCGGTTCGGTGGCCGGCTCGATCGCATGAGCCTCCAGCTCGGGCGCGTCAGCCGCGACGTTCAGGTTCTCCTCGAAAGCCTGTCGCTTTTCATCCATCAGCAATTCTGCCTGAACGCGCAGCTTCCCGAACCCGACGCGGCGGCACGCGCGATCGGCCGCGACCGTTTCGACAGATTCATCGAGCAGATCGGCCGTCAAATGGCGGCGGGCGTCAAACCGCTCCCACGACCCGATGAGACACGGCCGTGAACGGCCCTGTCCATCCCCAGGCGCTCGAACGCCGCCGGGCGATGCTGCGCACCGCGATGGGGCCGGCGATCGGCGCCGCGCTCGGCGATCCCCGCGTGATCGAGATCATGGTCAATCCCGACGGCTCGCTCCGGCTCGACCTGCTGGGCGAAGGGCGGGTGGATACGGAGATACGGCTGGCAGCGGCGGAGGTCGAACGCATCATCCGCCTGGTCGCCAGCCACGTCCGCGCCGAGGTTCACGCCGGCGCGCCGATCGTCAGCGCCGAGTTGCCGGAGGGCGGGGAACGGTTCGAGGGGCTGTTGCCGCCCATCTCGGCGGCGCCGTGCTTCTCGATCCGCAAGCCCGCCGCGCGTATCCATACGCTGATCGACTATGTGGCCGACGGCATCATGTCGGCCGAAGCCGCGCGTCGGCTCTCGCTCGCCGTGGTCGAGCGGTGGAACATCCTCGTGGCAGGCGGCACATCGTCGGGCAAGACGACGCTCGCCAACGCGCTGCTTGCCGAGATGGCGCATCTCGACGAGCGGGTCATCATCCTCGAGGACACGCGCGAGCTGCAATGCGCCGCGCCCGACACGGTGGCGCTCAGGACCAGGGCCGGCATCGTCACGATGGCCGACCTGGTGCGCTCGACGCTGCGGCTTCGCCCGGATCGGATCATCGTCGGCGAGGTCCGCGGCGGCGAGGCGCTCGACATGCTCAAGGCATGGAACACCGGTCACCCCGGTGGCATTGCCACCGTCCACGCCAACAGCGCGCGTTCCGCGCTCTACCGCGTCGAGCAGCTCATTGCCGAGGCGGTCATCACCGTGCCGCGTCGCCTGATCGCGGAGGCGATCGACATGGTGGTGTTCATCGCCGGCCGCGGTTCCGGCCGCCGCATCGAGACGGTGGCCGAGGTCGCCGGCCTCGATGCCGATGGCGACTACGCCGTCGCCGAAATCCCCCTCAACCCCCCAGCAGGAGAGTCCTGATGTCCATGATCGTTGCCCGTTCGTCCAAAGCCGGCTTGCTGGCAGCGCCCCTTCGCGCCGCCATGACGGGCGCGTTCTTGCTGGCGCCGACATCGGTTCTTGCCGCCGGCTCCGGCATGCCGTGGGAACAGCCGCTCCAGCAGGTTCTGGAATCCGTGCAGGGACCGGTGGCCAAGATCGTCGCCGTCCTCATCATCATCTCGACCGGCCTCGCGCTGGCGTTCGGCGAAACGAGCGGCGGCTTTCGCAAGCTGATCCAGATCGTGTTCGGCCTGTCGATCGCGTTCGCGGCGTCGAGCTTCTTTCTGTCGTTCTTCTCGTTCGGCGGCGGGGCGCTGATCGCATGATCGCCGGCACGTCGATCGAAGGATTCGAGGCGCCGCTGCATCGTGCGCTCACCGAACCGATCCTGCTCGGCGGCGCGCCGCGCGGGATCGCGATCCTCAACGGCACGCTCGCCGCGGCGATGGGGTTGGGCTTGCAGCAATGGGTCGCCGGGCTGCTCCTCTGGCTCGCGGGGCACAGCCTCGCCGTGTTCGCCGCCAAGCGCGATCCCGACTTTGCGGCCGTCCTTGCCCGCCATCTCCGGCAGAAGGCGTATCTCTCATGCTGAACCTGCGCGAATATCGCGGGTTTGCCGACCGCCTTGCCGACCATCTTCCCTGGGTGGCGCTGGTCGCCCCCGGCGTGGTGCTGAACAAGGACGGCGGGTTTCAGCGGATGTTCCGTTTCCGCGGTCCCGACCTCGAATCCGCCACCGAAGCCGAGCTTGTCTCCGTATGCGCGCGCGCCAACAACGTGCTGCGCCGGCTGGGTAGCGGATGGGCCTTGTTCTTCGACGCCGAGCGGATTCCCGCGCTCGGCTATCCCGACAGTACCTTTCCCGACCCCGCATCCTGGCTGGTCGACGAGGAACGCCGCGCCCATTTCGATGGACGGCGGGCCGGTCATTTCGAGAGCCGCTATCATCTTACGCTGTTTCGCCTTGCTCCCGCCGATCAGGTCAATCGCGCCGAGCGCGCCTTGCTGGAGCGCGACGGCGGCCAAGAGGGGCGCAACTGGCGGCAGGAGCTTCGCGCCTTCGTCGCCGAAACCGATCGGGTGCTGGACCTTCTCTCCGGTTTCATGCCCGAGGTGCGCCTGCTGGACGATGCCGAGACGCTGACCTTCCTCCACGGTTGCATTTCGCCCAAGCGCCATCGCGTAGCCGTCCCCGAACCCCCGATGTATCTCGACGGGCTGCTGGTCGACACGCCGCTGTCGGGCGGGATCGAGCCGATGCTGGGCGATTCCCATCTTCGCACCGTGACGGTGCTGGGTTTTCCCAACACCACGCATCCCGGTGTCCTCGATGCCCTCAACCATCAGGACTTCGCCTATCGTTGGACGACGCGCTTCATCGCGCTCGACAAGACGGCCGCGAACAAGGCGCTGACCCGCATCCGCCGCCAATGGTTCAACAAGCGCAAGTCGATCGCCCAGCTCATGCGCGAGGTGATGATGAACGAGCCGGTACCGCTGACCGACAGCGACGCCAATAATAAGGTGGTCGATGCCGATCTGGCCTTGCAGGCATTGGGCGGCGATCATGTCGCCTTCGGCTATCTCACCACCACGATCACCGTGGCGGACGAGGACCGGGTGGCGGCCGACGACAAGGTCCGTATCGTCGAGCGGATCGTTAATGGCCTCGGCTTCACCTGCATCCGCGAAAGCGTGAACGCGGTGGAGGCTTGGCTGGGGAGCCTTCCCGGACACGTTTATGCCAACGTCCGGCAACCGCTGGTCCATACGCTCAATCTCGCGCATTTGATGCCGCTGTCCTCCGTATGGGCTGGGCCGGCGCGCGACGAGCATCTGGCGGGGCCGCCGCTGCTCTATGCGGAAACGTCGGGCTCGACGCCGTTCCGACTGGCGGTCCATGTCGGCGATGTCGGCCATATGCTGGTGGTAGGGCCGACCGGCGCGGGCAAGTCCGTCCTGCTGGCGCTGCTCGCCTTCCAGTTCCGCCGCTATCCGGGCGCCCAAGTCTATATCTTCGACAAGGGACTGTCGGCACGCGCCGCCGTGCTGGCGATGGGCGGGGCGCATCACGCGCTGGGGACAAGCGATGCGCTGGCGTTCCAGCCCTTGCGCAACGTCGACAATCACGACGAGCGGGCATGGGCCGCCGACTGGGTCGCGGCGCTGCTTGGCGCTGAGCGGGTCGATGTGACGCCCGAGGTCAAGGAGGCCTTATGGTCGGCGCTGACCAGTCTCGCCAGCGCCCCGCCGCAGGAGCGCACGCTGACCGGCCTGTCGGTCCTGCTCCAGTCCAACGCGCTGAAAGCGGCGCTGATGCCCTACACGCTGGAAGGACCGTTCGGCCGGCTGCTCGACGCTGCCGAAAACAGCCTCGCGCTCACGCAAGTGCAATGCTTCGAGACCGAGGCGCTGATGAACACGACCAGCGCGGTGCTGCCGGTGCTGACCTACCTGTTCCATCGGCTCGAGGAAAGGTTCGACGGGCGGCCGACGCTGCTGATCCTCGATGAAGCCTGGGTGTTCCTCGACAACCCGCTGTTCGCCCAGCGTATCCGTGAATGGCTCAAGGTTCTCCGCAAGAAAAACGTCAGCGTCATCTTCGCCACGCAGAGCCTCGCGGACATTGCCGACAGCAGCATTGCGCCGGCCATCATCGAAAGCTGCCCGCAGCGCATCCTCCTCGCCAATGACCGGGCGCAGGAACCGCAGAGCCGCGCTACTTATGAACGGTTCGGTCTCAACGAGCGCCAGATCGAGCTTGTCGCCCGCGCGACACCCAAGCGGCATTATTATCTGCAATCGCGCCGCGGCAATCGGCTGTTCGAGCTGGCGCTTGGCCCGATCGCGCTGGCGTTCACCGGCGCGTCCGATCCCGACAGCCAAAGGCTGATCGACACCGTGCTGACGGCGGAGGGGCGCGACGCCTTTGCCGCCGAATATCTCCGTGCCCGCGACCTTGGATGGGCGGCCGACCTGCTCGCCGGCTTCCCCGGCATCCTTCCCTCCGACCCCTCTCAACAGGAGCTTCCCCTATGAAACCGCGCATGATCGTCGCGGCGATGACCGCCGCATCCCTGTTCGTCGCCACGCCCGCCCAGGCGCAGTTCGGCGGCGTCGTGTTCGATCCCAGGAATTACGCGCAAAACGTGCTGACGGCGGCGCGGACACTTCAGCAGATCAACAACCAGATCCAGTCGCTCCAGAATGAGGCGACCATGCTGGAGAACATGGGGCGCAACCTGAAACGCCTCGATTTCAACTCGCTTCAGCAGATCAGGAGCTCGCTCCAGCGGATCGGCACGCTGATGAACCAGGCCGACAGCATCGCGCTCAATGTCTCGGCGACCAACGCCGCGCTCGACGCGAGCTTCCCCCGCATGGTGAACGGCACGCTTTCGACCGATCAGGCCGTGGCGCGGGCACAGACGCAATGGCAGGCGGCGATGGACGGCTGGCGCCAGACGATGCGCGTGCAGGCGCAGGTGGCGCAGAACGTGCAGAATGATGCCCCATTGCTGGCTTCGCTGGTGTCGAGCAGTCAGGACGCACAAGGCGCCTTGCAGGTCAGCCAAGCCGCCAACCAGCTTACCGCGCTCAGCATCCAGCAGCAGATGCAGCTCCAGACGATGATGGCGGCGCAATACCGCGCCGATGCGATCGAACGCGCACGGCAGGCGCAGGCGCTCGAGACCGCACGGCAGGAAACCCAGCGGTTCATCGGCACCGCCGACATCTACACCCGCAAGTAGGAGCTCGCTTGCGATGGCACCCGGCGCCCCCGACCTCAATATCGTCGACAGCTTCCTCGGCACGTTCTCGACCTACATGGACAGCGGGTTCGGGTTGCTGTCGGGTGACGTCGCGTTCCTGACCAGCACGCTCATCGGCATCGATGTGACGCTGGCCGCGCTCTGGTGGACGCTGGACCACGATCAGGACATTCTGGGCAAGCTGGTGAAGAAGGTGCTCTACGTCGGCGCCTTCGCCTTCATCATCAGCAACTTCTCACACCTCGCCGACATCATCTACCGCAGCTTCTCCGGGCTGGGGATCACCGCATCGGGCGGCGGCATCTCAGCCGACGACCTGCTCCATCCCGGTGCGATCGCCGGGACGGGGTTCAAGGCCGCGTGGCCGCTGCTGGCGAAGGCCGGTAAGCTTACTGGCTTCCCCGAGGTGTTCGGCAACCTCGTCACCATCGCGGTGCTGCTGGTCTGTTGGCTGCTCGTTATGGGGGCCTTCATCGTCTTGGCCATCCAGCTCTTCATCACCATCCTTGAGTTCAAGCTGACGACGCTGACGGGCTTTGTGCTGGTGCCGTTCGCGCTGTGGAACAAGACCAGCTTTCTTGCCGAGCGTGTCCTGGGGAGCGTCATCTCGTCGGGCATCAAGGTCATGGTGCTGGCCGTCATTATCGGCATCGGCACTTCCTTTTTCCCTCAGATCACCAGCCTTGTTGGCGACGACCCCGGTATCAGGGAAGCGCTGACCCTACTGATGGGCGCGCTGACCCTGCTCGGCCTTGGCATCTTCGGCCCCGGTATTGCGACGGGGCTTGTGACAGGTGCGCCGCAGCTTGGTGCCGGCGCGGCGGTCGGTACGGTCGCGGGTGCCGCGCTGGCGACGGGCGGCGCCGCGATGCTTGGCGCGCGGGCGGCAATGGCGGCCGGCTCAGGCGGGTTGGCGGCGATCCGCGCCGGCACCGCGATGGGATCGGCGGCGTCCACCGCCTACAAGCTCGGGCAGGCTGGCGGCGAAAGGACGC
Source organism: Sphingomonas sp. (assembly GCA_035776635.1). Lineage (GTDB taxonomy): Bacteria > Pseudomonadota > Alphaproteobacteria > Sphingomonadales > Sphingomonadaceae > Sphingomonas. The sequence continues at coordinate 61,649 of DASTWI010000051.1, forward strand.
TGGGCGCAGGGCTGGGCGGGATTGCATCGGCGGCGCGTAGCTCGGCCGGTCAGAAGATGCGCTCGACGGTCTCCAGCATCCGGCAGGGCTTTCAGGCCGACGCTGGCCGGGGCCGCGACGCCGCGATGACGGCGATGAACATGGATGCGCTGGTCCCCGGCAGCGGAACCAGGAAAACCGACGCCGGCGAGGCCGTACAAGCCGCCCCGACGGCAGCGTCATCGGGCGCCGCCCCGTCGTGGGCGCGCAAGCTCCGCGCCGAACAGACCGCCCGCCACCAGCGCCACGCAGTCATGCAGACGATCAAGGAAGGCGATCGGCCCGGCGGGGCGGCCAACCCCGATCTCAGCGAAAAGGATTGAATGTCATGCCGTTCAAGCGATCCCTCCAGCGCTACGGGCGGACGCCCGAGCCGGAAACGCCGTATCAACGTGCCGGCCAGCTCTGGGACGAGCGCATCGGTTCGGCTCGCGTCCAGGCGCGCAACTGGCGGCTGATCGCGTTCGGCTGCCTTGGCCTCGCGACCGCGCTCGGCGCCGGCAATGTGTGGCAGTCGATGCAGAGCCGCGTGACGCCCTATGTCGTCGAGGTGGACCGGCTCGGGGAGGCGCGCAGCGTCGCCCCCGCGATCCAGAACTATAAGCCGACCGACGGGGAGATCGCCTGGTATCTGGCGCGGTTCATCACCGATGTGCGATCGGTCTCGACCGATCCAGTAGTGGTGAAGACGAACTGGCTCGACGCCTACGACTTCACCACCGATCGCGGCGCCATCTTCCTCAACGACTATGCCCGCGCGAACGATCCGTTCACGCATATCGGCGAGCGCAGCATCTCGGTTCAGGTGACGAGCGTGATCCGCGTCACCGGCAGAAGCTTTCAGGTCAAATGGATCGAGAGCGCGTACGAGCGCGGCAGTCTCGCCAGCACGACGCGGTGGACAGCCATGCTGACGATCGTGAAGCGACCTCCCAAGACGGCCGACGCGCTGCGCCGCAATCCATTGGGCATTTTCGTCAACGCCGTCGATTGGGCTCGCGAGCTTGACGATCAGCCCCCCACGCCCGCGCCGCAAGCGGCTTCGCCGCAGTCCGTGCCTGTCGAGGCCCCGGCACCGGAATCATCCATCGCCGTGCCGCCGACTGACGGCATCCCCAGTGTTCACGCTCCGGCCGCTGGGGTCGCGTCTATTCCCAACAATGGAGGCATCAACCCATGACCCGTCTTGTTCTCGCGTCGGCCTCGTTGCTCGCGCTCGCCGCCTGCGCCGGCAAGACGCCGCCGCCCGCGATTCATTACGACGCCGCCGACTTCCGGCCGGCGAAAGTCGAGGCCGATCCGCCCAAACCGGTGAAGATCGTGGAGCGGCCGGTGCCGTTGCCGCTCCCCGGCCAGCTCCAGCCACCACCTTCGGTGAAGCCCGAGAGCGGGCCACCGACCGCGCGTGTCGATGCCGCCAACCGCGCCGCGACCCGCGAGCCATCGAGCGCCGGCTATGTCAATGCCGTGCAGGTCTATCCCTGGACCGATGGAGCGCTCTACCGGCTTTACGCGGCGCCCGAGCAGGTCAGCGACATCGCCTTGCAGGCCGGCGAGAAGCTGGTCGCCGTGTCGGCCGGCGATACCGTGCGCTGGATCGTCGGCGACACCACCAGCGGGAGCGGCGGCGATGCGCAGGTCCATGTCCTGGTTAAGCCATCCGCGCCCGGCCTCGCCACCAACATGGTCATTATGACCGATCGGCGCGCGTATCATCTGGCGCTCGAAAGCACCGATCATACGGCGATGGCGGCAGTATCGTGGACCTATCCGCAAGACAGCTTACTCGCGCTGCAGCGCCAGAACAGCCAGGCCGAGGCCGCAAAGCCGGTTGCGGCCGGCATCGACCTCGCCGATTTGCATTTCCGCTATGCGATCAGCGGCGACAATCCGCCGTGGCGGCCGCTGCGTGCGTGGGACGACGGCAGCAAGGTCTATATCGAATTTCCCGGCAGGCTTGATCAGGGCGAGGCGCCGCCATTGTTCGTCGTGGGCCCGCTCGGCGACAGCGAGCTCGTGAACTATCGCGTCAGTGGCCATTATTACATCGTCGATCGCCTGTTTGCGGCTGCTGAGCTCCGGCTCGGCGAGAAACCCCAGCAGATCGTCCGCATCACCCGCACCGATGGTCATCCCGCCGGCGGGAGGAAACCATGAGCGACATCGCCGAGCCGGACAGCGACGCCGTCGCGCCGCCGCCCAAGGCGCCGCCCGAAGCGCTTGTAATGCGCGCCCATCCCCGCCGAGTCGTCCGGTTCAAGCGCGGCGTCATCATTGGCGGCGCGGCGACCGGTTCGGCGGTCATTGCCGGCATCGCCTGGCTCGCGCTGGCGCGTCATCCGCTCCATATCGCGCCGCCGACAGACGACACCACCACCAACCATACTGCGCCGACCGAGATGGTGACGAACCTTCCCGGCAATTACGGCAAGGTGCCGCAACTCGGCCCACCGCTGCCGGGCGATCTCGGTCCCTCGATCCTCCAGCGCCAGCGTGAGCTTGCGGCAGGTGGGCGCACCGCTCCGGCGCCACCGACGATTACACCGACGGAGCAGGCCGCCGAAGCGGAGCGCCAGCAGCTCGCCCAGCAAGCAAACCAAGCGCGAGAATCGGGGGTGTTGGTGCAAACGTCAGCCCGCCCGCCTGCGAGCGCGGTGGCACCCGCCGCTCCGGCCGTCGCGCCCATCGACACCACGCCTGCCGACAACAGTGGTAAGCTCGACCTCGATCCCGACCGCGACGAAAACGCTCAGCAGCGCAAGATCGACTTCGCAAGCCGCAACGCCACCGATAGCATCTACGATGGACACGGCCTGCAAAACCCGGTCTCGCCCTATGAGGTGATGGCGGGCAGCGTCATTTCCGCGAGCCTCATCACCGGCCTCGATTCCGATCTGCCTGGCACCGTGATCGCGCAGGTGACGGAAAACGTGTTCGATACCGTGACCGGCCGGATTTTGCTGATCCCGCAGGGCTCGCGGCTGATCGGGCAATATGACAGCGTGGTCGCCTATGGCCAGAAGCGAGCGCTGCTGGTGTGGCAGCGGATCATCCTGCCCGATGGTTCCTCCATCCAGATCGACAATCTGCCCGCTGCCGATACCGCAGGTTATTCCGGGCTACAGGACAAGGTGGATTTCCACACCTGGCAGTTGCTCAAGGGCGTCGCCCTGTCGACGCTCCTCGGCATCGGCACGCAGATCAGCATTGGCAGCGACCAGAGCGACCTCATCCGCGCGATCCGCGAATCCGCCCAGCAGTCCACGTCGGAAGCCGGCGAGCGGATCGTGATGAAGCAGCTCGACGTCCAGCCGACCTTGAAGGTGCGCCCCGGCTGGCCGCTGCGCGTGATCGTCCACAAGGATTTGGTCCTCAGAAAATGGACCGGGCAATGACGGAGGCTCCCATGCTCAAGCTCGCCCGACTCCCCGACCGCACGCCGGTCAAGATGACCTTCTTCGCAACGCCGGACCTCGCACGTGCCCTCGGCGATTACCAGGCGCTCTACAACCGTGCCTATGCTGATAAGGCCGAGGTGGCGGACCTGATCCCCGCCATGCTCGAAACCTTCCTTGCCAGCGACCGGGCGTTCGCCAAGGCGCGCAAGGAAGCGCAGGCGAAGACATGATGCGCCGCCGCGAGATCGGCCGGTTCAAGCGGTCGAAGCAGGGCGGATGGGAAGGGGAGATCAATACCCTCACCATCAAGCGAAAGCTGCGCCTGGTGCCCAACGATAACCGCGTATCCAACGATGCGCCCGCCTTCCGGATCATGCTCGGCTGGCAAGTGATCGGCGATGCATGGGAGAAGCAGTCTCGCAGCGATCCCCCGCGCGACTATGTGCATGTGCAGATCGACGATCCGCTGTGCCCAATCCGGGCGGTGCTTTTCCCCGACGCCGAGGGGACGACCGCGCGTATGATTTTGACCGTCGGGACGAAGGGTGGGCCTGACCGCGGCGTCTGGCAGGTCAATCGATGAAGGTCCGCCGGTGTGACATCCACGGAATTAGGCAACCGGAATCATCTAGGGCTTCAGAGGATTCGGCCAAGTGTCTCCCGGCGCCCATTGCCGTCAGGATTCCTCAGGCGATCGCAATGATCGGGTTGAGCCGCTCGAAGCTTTATGAGTTCATCAAGGCCGGTGACATTGAGGTCATAAAAGTGGGACGGTCGACGCTCATTCCAGTCGATAGCTTGCAGCAATTTATCGCGGCGCGGCGCTCGCGATGATCGCTGCAGGAGAGGCGACAACTGGCTGGGAGTGATCGATTGCCGTCGGTCAGCCCATATTCTTCAAAAGGGTATCGAGCTGATGAGCCGCGAAGGCCGTAAACGAGTCGGCAACCCCGTAAGGGAGAAGCAGCGTGCGGCCGAGGACGAGGGCGCCGCAGCTATATGCGACATTGGGGACATAGCCGTCCCGCGTTTCCGGGTTCGGTCGAATGAGCGGTTCGATCGAACGCGCCAGCACTTTTGCCGGGTCGTGTTTGTCGAGCAGGCATGCGCCGAGGCAATAGTTGCGAATGGCGCCCACGCCGTGGCTGATGAAGAGCCAGCCTTCGTCGATTTCAATTGGAGGACTGCAGATTCCCGTCTGCACGAATTCCCATGGCCAGCGAGGGGAAATGATAATATCGCCGGAGTCCCAATTATAGAGATCATTGGACTTCAACAGCCAGACGTTCTCGTGATCGTGACGGCCGAGCATCGCATAATGGCCGCCGATGCGACGGGGAAACAGGGCCATGCCTTTGGTCGCGCTCAGGTTGCCGCGGAGCGCGTTGAGATCGAAGCTCGCGAAGTCCGGCGTCCGCAGCAATTCCTGTCGCACCTCTTCGCCGCTGAAGGCGGTATAGGTACCAAGATAGACTATCTGACCATCATCCTCGACGAACCGGACGAGTCGCAAATCCTCGATGCCATGCCGCTGGTGGAAGGTGACCGGAAAGAGCACGAGTTCGGACAGGTCGTCATGGCCGCCGTAGAACAGCCGCACCCCGGGATCGTCGGGAGCGCCGCCGGGAATGGGCTCGATCCGCGGCGAAATCGCCCAACGGCTCGGTCGGTCGATCGTCAGCGCGCCGTCGGCGGCGAAGGTGCCTGTGCGAAAGATGATGGACGAAATATGACCTTCGCCGACGCCGCGCAGCGAGAGAACGATGCGCAGGGCCCCATCGGCGACGCCGCTCTGGTCGGGATGAGCTACGATGCTCGGATTGAACAACGCCGTCGATTCGAACGAATATTCTTCGGTGAAGTAGGCGCCGGCGAGGAGCATCTGCTTGGGACTGATTGCCCGGCCGTTCCGATGTGGATCGACGATGTCGTAAAACCGCCGCTGGAGAACATGCTCGACCTCGCGATGGCGGCCGGTCAGGCTTGAAAGCACCCGATCGAGCTCATGATCGAGATCAGCCTCGGTCAGGCTCAGCAGCCGGTCAAGAATGCGTTCGACGCGCGAGCGGTTCTGGGGCGGAACCCCTCCGTTCTCTGCTGGAACGAAGGGGCGCAGCACGACGCGTGACGGTTCGGGGCGCAGCAGGATCTCCGAAGGCAGCGTCGCCGGCGCTCTCGCCGCAGCCGGAATCATGCGAATGCCTTGACTGCTTCTTTGAATTGCGGCCGCTGCGCCCCGAACGCGATTCCGGCATCCAGCGCCTGAAATCGATCGAGCGCCCGCCGCGCCATGCGGCTCCAGGTCAGCGCGCGGCTATAAGCGAAGGTCCGCGCGGCGAGCCGTTTGCGCTGATCGTCATCCGAGAGCAAGGCGCCGACGGCTTGCGCCGTCGCGTCGATGTCATCGAACCCCACGAGAATACCGCGCTGGTCTGCAAGCAGCTCCGTCGCATGGACATAGGGCGTGGCGACGATCGGCTTGCCTAACGCCGCCGCATAGGACAGCGTACCTGACGTAATTTGCTGCGGGTTCCGATACGGGGTCACGTAAACGTCGGCCGTCGCCAGGCGCTCCAGCAGCGCCTCTTCATCGAGAAAGCGGTTGTCCCAGCGCAGGTGGGAAGCCACACCGAGTTTATCGGCGAGCGCCTGGAGCATTTCTCGGTGCCGCTCGCCCTCATGCGCGAGAAGATGCGGGTGGGTTGCACCCACGATGCGGTAAATCACCTCCGGGCAATGTTCGATGATCTGCGGCATCGCCCGGATCATTGTCTCTATGCCTTTGTCGGGCGACAGCAGCCCGAAGGTCATGACGGTTTTTCGGTCTTCAATGCCAAAGCACTGACGCGCCGCCGAAGGCGCGACGTAACCGCGCTCAGGAACGCCGTGCTCGATGACTGCGATCTTCGAGCGAGGCACGTTGTAGATCTGTTCAAGAAGTCGGCGCGCGCGGTGCGCCATCACGATCAACAGGGAGGCGCGCCGCGCAAGGTGCTCCAGCACGTGGCGCTGATCGGCGTCCGGCCCCTCCAGCACCGTGTGAAGGGTCGCCACCACCGGCATCGACACGGCATCGATGAGATCGAGCAGATACGCACCGGCCGGGCCGCCGAAGATTCCATATTCGTGCTGGACCCAGACGATATCCGTGTTGCTGGCTTCGATGCGTCGAGCAGCGCGACGGTACCCGCCGCGATCCTGCTCGTCGATCGCCATCGTCACCGCCCGCGGGAAATCGTAGCGGTTTCCCGGATCAACCATCGCATAAACATCGACCTGTGGAGCCGCCGTCGCCGAGCTCAGCGCATGGTGGACGTGGCTGGTGAACGTCGCGATGCCGCACCGCCGGGGCAGAAAATTGCCGACAAGCGCGACCCGGTATCGAGCGAAGGGAATCGCGATTTGCGACGGTCGATCGCCTGCAATGGCGGCACCGCCCGGAAAATCAAACATCGAGCGTTTTTGAGCGTGACCCGTTCGTCATGCACGCCTCCTCAAGAACGGTATTGCGTCAAGTGAGACGAGGCTATGCGCGTCGGGCACGACGTCCCATCGTGGAATATACTAGGTCGCGACCTGGCGGATCTCCGATTGCTTCGGCGCGGAGCGTCGCGGGCTCATGCACTGCCGTTATCGACGCCGAGCACTTGCTCCAAATAGGCGCAGGTTGCTCCAGCGACCGTCGCAAGCGGGGCGTCCGCAGCGATGCGCCGCCAACCTCGCGGTGAGGAGACGTGTCGCGCGGATTGCAGTTGAACGAGCCGGGCATCGGCATCCGACGCGTCCTTTGACCGGCCAGTCACGCGATCGAGTCGGTTGGTCCGGGATGCTGCCAGCCAGCAGCCGACAAAGGGGACATGCTCGTGAATTGCAGAACGAGCGATCCGGTCGCGCTCTTCGGCTTCTGAAAACACCGCGTCGGCAATGGTGAAGGTGTCGGCCGCGAGGTGCCGGCCAGCGCAATCGGCCAGCAGATCGTAGACGGTTCGACTCGCCAGCGGTGTGTAAAAGCTCTCGGGGAGCCGAGCTTCCGGCTCCACGCCGGCAAGCCGTTTGCGTAAGACATCGCTTCGCAGGATACGTGCGCCGGGTGCCGCGCCGAATTTGCCGCCGATCGTTCTCGCAACCGCGGACTTGCCACTCCCGGACAAGCCGCCGATCGCGACGAGCGCGACTGGCCGCGGTTCCAGCACGGCTTCGGCGAGCGTCAGAAAGCCACGTGCTTCCGCGGCATCGGCTGCACTTTTGGTCTGTTCTACGGTGGCGGCGAGAACATGCGCGCGAATGGCGGCACGGAGCGACAGGAACAGGCCGAGCAGCCGCACACCCTCTTCATCGCCCGAAACGTCGATATAGCGATTGAAGACCAGGTTGGCCTCCGTGCCGAGATCACGATGCCAGAGGTCCATCAGCAAAAAGGCGAGATCGTATAGAATGTCGGTCGTCGCCAGTTCGTCGTCGAACTCGAGGCAGTCGAACGGCACCGCCTCACCGCCGATCAGTGCGATGTTCGCGAGATGAAGATCGCCATGGGTATGCCGCACACAGCCTTTACGGGCACGCGCGTCCAGAAGCGCTGCATGGCGCCGGCAAAAGCTTTGCTGGGCTTCGGTCACGTTCGCGATCTGCTGCTGGTCGAACAGCGAAGCAAACCGCCTCAGGCTCTCGGCATTGCCTTCGATTACGCGGCGGACATCATCAGCGCCATGTGCGCGGACGACCGCCTCGGCCGACGTATGAAAGGCGTGAACGCGATCGGCCAGGTTTATGAGCAGTTGTGGATCGAAGCGTCCTTCGCGCGCGATCGTATCGAGCAAGGCGTCATCGGGGAACCGGCGCATTTCGAGCAGCCAATCGACCGGCTCGCCATCGCCACCAATGCGAAATCCGGCCGCTGTCCGGACGATCGGATGCACGGCGAGGTAAAGATCGGGCGCGGTTCGGCGGTTGAGGCGGAGTTCTGCTTCGAGCGTCGCGCGGCGACGCGCTGGAGACGAAAAATCGAGATAGGGATAGCGAACCGCGCGTTTCAGTTTCCACGCTCTGTCGCCGGCCAAAAAGACGCTTGCCGCATGCGTGTCGATGCGTTTGTATGACTGTCCGCCACCCAATTCCCGCTCGAGAAAGGCGACGATGTCCGCTTGGGGGGCGGCAACGGGCCTGAGCGCGCGTAACGCTTCCGTCATAGCTCGGAATCCCGTTCGATCGAAATGCGGTTCGATGGCAGGTCGGCGCGCATTCCTGTGCCGACGCGATGACTTTGCGGTACGTCATTCACGGTCGCCATTCGAAATCCTCCTCAATCGAGCAATCTCGCTTGTCCAATTGCCGTCGAGATTTCGTGGAGGAGGAACGGTCCATCGAGCGCGGCGTCGTCGGGCAACCGGGCTTTGGCTCGATGGGAATCCGCGGTCACCATGAGCACCGGCACCTCATATGTCGCAGAAATCCGCCGTGCTGCGTTCATGGCTGAGCCAGATTCCACGGCATCCCCAACGACGACCAGATCAGGGACACGAAGATTTGCTGCGGCAACCGCCTGCTCCTCGGTCCAGCTATGGTCGAACGTCTCGAACCCGAGCGGAACAAGACGATCCGCGACTACGCGGCTCACGAGCATGTTGTCATCGATAATGAGCGCATGAGACATTGCCGGACTTCCTATTTGATTGACATCGGAGATGGCCGATTTGGAGCGTTCGTACGGGCCAGACAGGACATCGTCTCCGATCATGGGATCGAACGACGGGATCGGCACCACGATCATTTCGCCTGCTTCTCAATATGCTCCTAGCGTGAGCCCGTCACGCAGGCGGGCGCGCTCGAAGAGCTTTGCGCACGTTTCTTTAGCGACTTCCCGAACTCGTTCGAGTTGCTCCGCAGCATAACGCTCACTGAGATTGGGGACGACGTTGTCGATGCTGACATGCTCGGAGTCGTGCATTCCGAACCCACGCTCGAGATAGACATCAAAGCCTTGGCGCAGCGAGATGACCTGGCCCCGTTCGCCCAGCCAGGGGATGGAGGTGCCCGAGGTCGTGATCGAGACGAGCAGCTTACCCTTCAAATGCGGTTGCCCGACGCCCTCGCGGAACTGCCGGAACGTGTAGGCGGCGCCGAAGACGCGGTCTACATACCCTTTCAGGATCGCGGGTGGTCCGCCGAACCAGATCGGATAGACGAGTACGATCGCGTCGCTCGCGGTGATCTCGGCGATTTCCGCCTCGACATCGGGCGCCAGCTTGAGCGCGGGCGCGCCTGGCCGCTCCGCCGCCTTCAGGACGGGATCGAAGGCAAGCGCATTGAGATCGCGGACGACGACTTCCTGCCGATAGGATCTCGCCACGTCTGCATAGGTCGCCGCCAGCGCATGATCGAAGCTTTCGGCGACAGGGTTGGCGAGGACGAGAAGGTGGCGTTGGGCCTTTTCAGAAGCGTGGGGCATGGCGATCTCCAATCGGTGATCCACAATTAAGCGAACGCCGGCCGGTCCTGAATGCGGTGATCTACTTAGGATCGCCCCAGGCCAAATGGCCAAGGGCGCCCAGGCTGCCGATCCGACGATCAGGCCTTCTTCACGTCGATCCGTCGGGCGCGCCCGATGGCGCGCTCGTCCTTGGGAAGCACGATCTCCAGCACGCCCTTGCTGAATTCGGCGCTGACCTTGTCGGCGTCGATATCGGACGGGAGGGCCACCCGGCGCTCGAACGCGCCATAGCGACGCTCGCTCAGCATGAAGCCCTTGTCCTTGCGCTCTTCGGCTTCGCGCTTCTCGCCGGAAATGGTCAGTTCGCCGTCCGTCAGCTCGACGGTGATATCGGCAGGCGCTGCGATTAGTGCTGGTCCTCGGGAAAGCATGTCGCGAGCCGGGGATGCTGACTTCGCAACACGCCGAGCTTTCCTGGCGCATTCCTCCGGGATTCTCCCAATGCCGCAGATCGCGTGGGGGTGTCATGGAAGATCCGAAAGGATTCTCCCATGCCACAGAGGCTCGCTGTTGATCAGACGGTTCTCCACGATCGATTGCATGACCTGCGCAACCTGCTCGCGGTGATCTCGTCGAGTGTCCATTTGCTGGGTGACGGTCCGCTGTCCGATCAGCAGGCGATGTTGGTTCACGCCGTCGATCGGAGCGCGATGCGTGGCGGCGAGGCGGTCGATCGGCTTCTCGGTCGAGGCAAAGCTTGTTCACCGGCGAAGATCGATTTGAACAGCGTGATCGTTGACCTCCAACCCGTATTCGCCGGTCTGCTCGGTTCGCGCGGGCGCTTCAAATTCGATCTCTGTTCCAACCCCCTGCCGTTGTCTGCCGATCTCGACGATCTCGAAAACGTGCTCCTCGAGCTGGTCGTCAACGCCGGGAGAGCCTTCGGGGCCGGTTCCAACCGCCAGGTGACGATCCGTTCACGCCGCGTCGGGAACCGCGCATGGCTTTTCGTGGCGGACAATGGCCGCGGGGCTACTGGCATCCAGCGGCCATCCTTGCACACCGCAAATGGCCATCTGCATGGTCTGCCGCGGATCGCGCGGTGGTTGCGCGGCGTCCACGGGCATATCCATTGGCGGAGCGCGGCTGACAAAGGCACCGCCGTTGCCATCGTCCTGCCGCTGCGCGTGAGTTTGCGCGGCGACGGCAGAAGCACCGGATCTTTGGAGATAGGAAATGATGCGCCCGATCGCGTTGCCGCCTGAAGCGACCCTCCTTGTCGTCGGCATTGGCCTGGCCGCTGCCGCGATTGTCGCGGTTCGCCGCCTGGGCCCCGACATCTGGGTGCTGATCAACGGGCTTGTTCAACCTCGATAGGAGAAGCCTCATGCGTACTATCATGGTCGCCACCGATCTCCGCTCGGCAGGCGCTCATGCTTTGCAGCGCGCCTGTCTGATCGCTTCGCAGCACTGTGCTTCGCTTACGATCCTGCACGTTGCGGGCGGTTTGACCAAGGCGCTCGATCGAGCGCTGTTGGCTGAAGATCTCGATGAGCTCGCCGAGACGCAGGCGGCGCTGCACCCCTGTATCCAATCGGTGACGGCGCGCCTCGTGCTCGGCGGGACGGCGAACAAGATCGCATTGGAGGCAAAGCGTGCCAATGCCGACTTGATCGCCGTCGGGGGCCATGGACGGATGCGCTGGGCCAACGAACTATTCGGGACCACGGTCGAGAAGCTGGTGCGGCGGACAATACTGCCCGTTCTGGTTGTCAGGGAGCCGGCGCAGCATCCCTATCGGCGGATTGTCGCTGCGATCGACGAGGGAGAAATCGCGCGCGAGACGCTGGAGCTCGCCGCAACGCTTTCCTCGGCCGACACGCTGTTCGCGGTTCATGCCTTCCTGCCGACACTGCCGCAGCTGATCAGCTCCCATGGCGACGATATGATCGTGCAGGATTCCGAACAGCGCGCTATCGAAACGATGATCGGGGAGGTGCTGGGCAATCGCAGCGACGTCGTATTTGTGACCCATTCCATCGCGCGACGCGGCGAGCCGATCGGCGTCATCGTTCAGGCCCATGAGCAGTTTCATGCCGATCTCGTGGTCGCGGTGACGCATGGGCGCTCCGGCCTCGGCCTCGCCTTGCGCGGCAGCTTCGCCGATATGCTGATCGAGGAAGCGCCCTTCGACCTGCTGCTGCAACACCGGCGCTAGCGAAGAAGACGCTGGGCCCGATCAGGCAAACGTCATTGATCGGCGCGCCCGATACGGCGGCGAAATCTCTGCACGATGAGCCGGGTGTCCGGCTCGATCGCGGTCGCTCGCACGCGTTCTACACGGCGTTCGCGCAGGCAATGCAGGTGGGCGCTTCGGGCATGGCAGCGAGTCTCTGTGGGGCGATCGTTTCGCCGCAGCGAATGCATGTTCCGTAAACACCCTCTCGAAGGCGCGCGATTGCAGCTTCGATCGCGCGCAACCGCGCGGCGGCGATTTGCTCTTCCCCATCGAGAACCTCGTCGTCTGCACGTTCGACGGCCTGTTCGGCAAAATCGTCGTCCATTGGCCCGCTGAAATCGGCTTCGATCCTCCCTATGCGCCCGGCGAGAAGTCGCCGCTCATCGAGCAGGCGGCGTTCGATGTCGCTGGTCGAAACAGGATTCATGGCTACCTCCGTGAGATTCCTCGATGAATACCCTGGCCCAATTGAAGGCGTGCGTGCCCTTCGTATGAATACGGAGGCAAGGCTGCCTTGGGCGACCCAAGCCCGGCTCTCGCGGCAGAACCGGGCGAGCAATCGCCCCTCCAGCGGGCTTGACGGATCCGAGCGTTCGGTAGGCATAGTGCTGCGCCGTCATCCATTCCGGAGCATAAGGGACAGGAACGATGACCCGGACAGGCTGCGTTATGCAGCTCGACCGGATCGGCGCTGCCCTGCGTTACGTAGCACGCCCTGTCCCCGAACCGGGGCCCGGCGAACTGCGGGTTCGCGTGCTCGCTTGCGGCGTGTGTCGCACCGACCTGCACATGATCGACGGGGAAGTACCGGCAAACCTGCCGATCGTTCCAGGCCACGAAATCGTCGGGCGCGTCGAGGCGTTGGGCGAGGGCGAAGGACATTACGGTCGGCGACCGTATCGGCATTCCCTGGCTCGGCGCGACCTGCGGCGTCTGTCCCTATTGCCGCTCAGGCCAGGAGAATCTTTGCGACCGCCTCGTATTTACCGGCGCGGCGCGCGACGGCGGCTACGCCACGCACGCGGTCGCCGATGCACGCTTCCGTCTGGCGATTCCTTCCGGCCTGGGCGAGATCGAGGCCGCGCCGCTGCTCTGTGCCGGACTGATCGGCTACCGGTCGTTGATAATGGCGGGGGAGGGCAGGCGGATCGGGCTTTATGGCTTCGGCGCATCGGCGCACATCATTGCGCAGGTCGCACGCTGGCAAGGGCGCGAACTCTACGCCTTCACCCGTCCCGGTGATGCGGCCGCGCAGGATTTGCCCGCTCGCTCGGCTGCACCTGGGCCGGCGGATCGGACGAGCCGGCGCCTGTCGCGCTCGACGCGGCGATCATCTTCGCCGCAGTGGGCGCGCTGGTGCCGGCGGCGCTGAAATCGTTGCGCAAGGGAGGACGGGTGGTCTGCGCCGAAATCCACATGAGCGACATTCCGTCCTTTCCCTATGCCGAATTATGGGGCGAACGCTCGATCATGTCGGTCGCCAACCTGACGCGCGCTGACGGACGCGCATTTCTGAAGATCGCCGGGCAAGCGGGAGTCAGGACCACCACGACTGTTTTCGCGCTAGTCGACGCGAACAAAGCGATTGCAAAGCTCCGGCGCGGCAAGCTGGAAGGCGCTGCCGTACTGGTGCCCGCGGTCGAGGGCGCGCGCGCGGCATAGCGCGGCACGATTAGCCGATATCAGGCTGCTTCATTCCTGCTTCCGGATGAATCTATCGCGGTGCTGGCGATGTGAATCCACAGCGGGCTGCATCGTGACGATTTGCCAGGAGACCAGAAAGATCGCGACGATTGTCGGGCCGATGATGATTCCATCCAGCCCGACCAGTGTCAGCCCGCCCAGCGTCGACAGCAGCACCAGATATTCGGGGAGGCGCGCTTGATGGCCGACCAGATAGGGACGCAGGAAATTATCGACTAGTCCGATCACGAACAGACCACAGACGATCAGCACGATGCCCTGCCACGTCGATCCGGTCAGCAGCAGGAAGGCTGCGACCGGCACCCATATTGCCCCAGCGCCGAACGGCGGCAGCAGAGACATGAAGGCCATCGCGAAGGCCCAGACAGCCGGCGCGCCGATGCCCAACAGCCAGAAGATGAGGCCGCCGACCGAGCCCTGAACGATCGCAATGATCAGGCTTCCTCTGAGTGTCGCGCGCAGCACCTCGCTGACCTCGGTGACGAGCCGTTCACGGATTGTTGGGGGCAACGGCAGATGATCGACTAGGTTTCTACAGATCGCTCGGCCGTCACGAATGAGGAAGAACGAGACGTAGACCATGACTCCGAGCGTGACGGCAAACCCGAACGCGCCCTGGCCGATGCCGATCGCGCCGCCGAATAAAGAGGAGAGTCCTCCTTCGAGCAATCGCGCGACATGATGCTGGAACGACGCGACATCGTCACCCCCGGTCAGCCGCATCAGCCGGCGCAGCCAGTCGGGCAAGAGCGCGTGCAATTGATCGATCGACGTCGGCAGGCGCGCGGCGCCACCTTTCGTGGCGATCAGCGTCCCCGCCTGACGGACCAGCGCGGTACCAGCGGCGATCGCCGGAATGATCAACGCCATGACCATCGCCGCGACACTCAGCAAGGCGGCGAGGCTGCGGCGGCCGCCAAGTCGCAGCTCCAGCCAACGGGCAAGCGGCGAGAACAGGACGCTGGCGGCGATCGCCCACACGATGGCGCCGCGAAATGGCGCGATGACCCACAGAAACGCCAGCGTTGCCAGCGCGACCAGCATGAAGGAACCCGCGCGATCAATTCGCATGCCGCCGTCCCCAAAGTTTGGTCCATTCAAGCGTGATCAGCAACACCGCGCCGGTCATAAGCGCCAGTCCGATCTCGGCCGCGTCGAGGGGTGCGAATTGCAGCAAGTTCTGGATGAATGGCGATACGAGGATGATCCCGCCGACGATCACGATCCCGCTCAGAACATAGCGAAACACGGCATTGCCGCGCAGCAGCGCGCCGGCGATCGATCGGCTGAATGCCCGGTTGACCAGCACGAGCGCCACCACCGCCGAAACCAGCGCGAAGAAGATCAGTGCTCGCGTTTCAGGTACCGGCATTCCCTGGTTCGTTGTCGCGATCAGCAGTGCCGCCAGACACAGGAAGGCAACGGCCCCTTGCGCCACGCTGCGCACGATCATTGTGACCGAGAAGAGCTGTTCCCTGGAGGGGCGCGGGTGGCGGTCCATGATGCCGGGTTCCTCAGGCTCGGCTTCGAAGAACAGCGCGCAGACCGGATCAATTATCATTTCGAGCAGCGCAATCTGGATCGGTCCGAACATGACGGGCAGCCCTAGAACCAGCGGCAGCACGGCCAGCCCCGCGATCGGCACATGCACGCTGAAAATGAACCCCATCGCCTTGCGCAGATTGTCGTAGATGCGGCGGCCGAGCCGGATCGCGGCAACGATCGCTCCGAAATCGTCGTCGACCAGAACGATGGAGGCCGCCTCGCGCGCGACATCGGTGCCGCGCTTGCCCATGGCGATGCCGATGTGCGCTGCCTTGAGCGCCGGCGCGTCGTTGACGCCGTCGCCGGTCATGGCGACGATCTCGCCCGCCGCTTTCAATGCATTGACGATCCTGAGCTTCTGGGCCGGCATCGTCCGAGCACAGATGGTCACCGTTGGTAGCCGGCGAGCAAGCTCATCGTCGCCCATGGCGTCGATCTGCGCGCCGGTCAGGATTTCGCCGTCTCCGATACCCGCCTGAGCAGCGATTGCGCGCGCCGTCGCGGCATGGTCGCCGGTGATCATCATGACCCGAATGCCCGCCGACCGGCATTGCTCGATCGCCGCCGGCACGTCGGCACGCAGCGGATCGGCGAGACCGATCAGGCCGCAGAGCTCGAAGTCGTGATCCTGCTGGCGCTCTCCGATCTGTCCGGCTGCCGTTCTGGCTTTGGCGACACCGAGCACACGAATTCCCCGCGCCGCCATGTCGCGCGCTGCGCCGTCGAGCACGCGGCGCGCGTCGGGAGATAATCGGCAAAGATCGGCGATGGCCTCGGGCGCCCCCTTTGCGGCGATCACCATCTCACCGCCGCCGCCATCCCAGGCGTTGGACATCGCCAGCAATTCGGGGCTGAGGCCGAACGTCTGCGCCAACCGCCAACCGCGGTGCAAGGTGCCCAGCCGCGCCGCGCTCGTATCTTGCAGCGCCGCTTCCATCGGGTCGGTCGGAACGATCGCACTTGCAAGCGCGCCGGTTTCGAGGAGCGTTTCGAACCCCTCGATCGGAGCGTCGCCGGCCAGCGCCATGCTGCCGCCGACCGGCTGCCACAGCTCTGCGACGGTCATGCGATTTTGCGTCAGTGTCCCCGTCTTGTCGGCGCACAGGATGGTTGCCGCGCCTAGCGTTTCGATCGCTGCGGCCCGCCTGGTCAGGACGCCGACGCGCGAGATGCGCCAGGCGCCCATCGCCAGGAATATCGTCAGGACGACGGGAAATTCCTCGGGCAGCAGCGACATGCCGATGGCAATTCCAGCGAGCACAGCTTCCAACCAGCTGCCGCGGAGCGTGCCGTACAAAAGGACGACGGCAACGGTGGTGATCGCCGCGCCGACCGCCGAGAGCTGGACGATCCTCAGCGTCTGCCGGCGCAGTGCCGGCGCCTCCATTTCGAGCATCGTCAAAGATTGCCCGATCCGCCCGATCTGTGTCTGCGGCCCGGTGGCGATCACCTCTGCCAGACCTTGGCCCCGCGTGATCATGGTGCCCGAATAAATCAGCGGCTGGTCATCACCGCCGGGGATGATCGTATGGATATCCTCGCCCGCGGCCAGAGGACGCTTGGTCACCGGGACGGCTTCGCCTGTCAGCAGCGATTCATCGGCAGCGACGTCGTTCGTGTCCGCCATCGCGGCATCGGCGGCGACGCGATCGCCGCGCTCGATCACGAGCAGGTCGCCGCGAACGACGTCGCGCCCCGGGATGCGCACGGGCTGGCCGTCGCGCAGGACCAGAGCCCGCGGAGCGGCAAGATCGCGCAGCGATTGCAGGACGTGCTCGGTGCGGCTTTCCTGGACGATCGCTATCACGATCGAGAAACCGGCGAAGCAGATCAGCACCAATGCCTCGGTAAGCGATCCAAGCAGCATGTAGGCGATCCCGCCGGCGAGCAGCAGTGCCAGCATCGGCTCGCGCAACACGTCGAGGACGATCTTGATCTGCGAACGACCGGCGGGCGCCGGCAACAGGTTGGGGCCCCCCTCACGCAGCCGGGCAGCGGCTTCCACCGAGGTCAGGCCGCGCGTCGGGGCGGGTATCATCTGCCGTTCGGCGGAATCCATCGCAATCTCCGCCGCGCGGCGTACCGCATGGGGCACCGGCCATCTCTAAGCAAAGCTACGGATGGCAGATCGGCAACTCGCCTACGGGAATCTCCCAAGCGACCGCTGGGCGCGGCGGAGACACAATGACCTGCCAAAGGAGGTTCCGATGGCCGAAAAGATGCGCGCGACGATTTTCGTCGAACCCGGCAGGATCGTGCTGGGCGAAAAGCCGATCCCCGACGTCGGCCCGCTCGATGCGCTGATCCGCATCACGACGACGACGATCTGCGGGACCGACATTCACATCCTGAAGGGGGAATATCCGGTCCGGGCAGGCCTGACGATCGGCCACGAACCAGTCGGGGTGGTCGAAAAGCTCGGCTCGGCGGTTACCGGCTACCAGGAAAGCCAGCGGGTCATTGCCGGCGCGATCACGCCGTCCGGCACATCGAACGCGTCGCTGTCGGGCTGTCATTCGCAATGCGGCGCGGGGACGAAGCACGGCTGGAAGGCGATCGGCGGCTGGCGCTTCGGCAATACGATCGACGGCGCTCAGGCGGATTTCCTGCTCGTCCCTGACGCGATGGCGAACCTTGCGCCAATTCCCGACGGCCTGACCGACGAACAGGTTCTGATGTGTCCCGACATCCTGTCAACCGGCTTTTCCGGAGCGCAATCAGGCAAGGTCCGGATCGGTGATACGGTCGCGGTCTTCGCCCAGGGACCGATCGGCTTGTGTGCCACCGCCGGCGCTCGGCTGATGGGCGCGGCGCGGATCATCGCGGTCGAATCGGTTCCTGCACGCGCCGAGGTTTCGCGCACCATGGGCGCCGACGAAGTGGTCGATTTCACCCGGGAAGACCCGGTTGCCGCGATCATGAAACTGACCGACGGCCGCGGTGTCGATGTCGCGATCGAGGCACTCGGCAGGCAGCAAACCTTCGAATGGGCGCTGCGAGTGCTTCGTCCCGGCGGTACCTTGTCGTCGCTCGGCGTCTATTCGAGCGACCTCACCATCCCACTCGACGCCTTCGCCGCTGGCCTCGGCGACAATCGCATCGTCACCACCCTCTGCCCCGGCGGCAAGGAACGCATGCGCCGGCTGATGGCGATGGTGGAGAGCGGCCGCGTCGACACCGGGGCGCTGGTCACGCATCGTTTCAGTCTCGACGACATCGAGACCGCCTATGACCTGTTCGGGCATCAGCGTGACGGCGTGCTCAAGGTCGCGATCACGCCATGAAGACGCTTCGCGCCTTCGCCTTGGCCATGCTCGCATTTGCCGTCCTCCCGATGCCCGCGCCGGCGCAGTCGCTCGATAGCGGCTCGGTGATGGCGGCAGTCGAAAAGCTCAAACCAGGCGAATTTCTCTGGGCGCCCCAGCTCGCACCGTCGGGCCCTATGCTGCTCGTCGTCAACCGCGAGACGCAGCGGCTAGTGGTCTATCGCAATGGCCTTCCGATCGGGATTTCGACCGTGTCTACCGGAAAGCCGGGCCATCGCACTCCGACCGGCGTCTTCACCATCCTGCAGAAGCAGATCGAGCATTATTCGAGCCTCTACGACAGCGCGCCGATGCCGTACATGGAACGGCTGACCTGGGATGGCGTCGCGCTGCATGGCGGCACGCTTCCCGGTTACGCCGCATCGCACGGCTGCATCCGTCTGCCCAAGGCGTTCGCCGAGAAGCTTTATGGCGAGACGCGATTGGGCATGACGGTCGTCGTCACCGACAAACCGGAACTGCCGCGCCTCGCACCGACACCCCAGTTGCTCGGCCATGATGATGCCGCACCGCCTCAGGGTGCTGTCGTTTGGGCGCCCGCCAGGGCAATCTCCGGACCTGTTTCGATTGTGGTCAGCGGCGCCGATGCTGAGGTTCGGGTGCTGCGCAATGGCGTGGTGATCGGGTTGGCCCCGGCAAGGTTCGCAACGCCGATCACCCGTCCCGCGGCGTACTCGCTTCAGGCCGTCGACGGAGAGGACCGCCGTTGGATGCGCTTGCCCTTGCCGGGTCAAGACATCGACGCGCCGACGCCGGAGGAAGCCCGCCAGCATGTAACTGTCGATCCGAGCTTTGAATGGGAGGTGCTCGCGGCGATCGCGCCCGGCACGACGGTGCTCCTGACCCCCGACAGCATGCGAGCCCTCGCGACGAGCACGCCATGGCCGGTGATTGAAGCGGCGCCGGCCGGCCACTGAGCCCGCCTCTTCCGTATCATCCCTGATACCGGCGGGAGCCGTACGCCGCCTATCCAAAGGGAGAAAGAAGGAGGCCGAAGATGAAGAACGTATTGCTTCTAGTGCACGACGATGCCGGTCAGGAATCGCGTTTCCAGGCAGCGCTCGATGTGACGCGGGCGCTCGAGGGGCATCTGACGTGCCTCGACGTCGCGATTCTCCCGCCCGTCATGGCCATGGACGTGATCGAAAGCCAGGGCAGCTCGATCCTGCTGGCAGACGAGCGGCAGCGCGAGGAGAATAATCGCACGCGTCTCGAGCAACGACTTACTCACGAGGACGTGTCGTGGAATTGGATCGATGTCGTCGGTTATCTCGAACCGGCACTCAGGGAGGCGGCGGACCTAGCGGACCTGATCGTGGTCAGCCGCCGGCTCGACAGCTTTCCTCTGCCCGACATGCAACGCGTCGCGGGCGATCTCGTCGTCAAATCGGGTAAGCCGGTGTTGGCCGTGCCCGACGATGCCGACAAGTTCGACGCTGCGGGGACAGCGCTGGTCGCCTGGGATGGCTCTCATGCCGCAGCGGCCGCATTGCGGGCCGCCGTGCCGCTGCTGCGGCTGGCGGAAAAGGTCGTTCTGTTGGAGCTGGTCAAGCCGGACGACGATCCCTGGGTTGACGACGCCGCTACCTATCTGTCGCGGCATGGCATTCATGCCGTGGTCCGGCATGACAGGCTGACCGGACCGGCCGGAGACGCGCTGCTCGCCGAAGCGGAAAGCGGCCGCTACGCTTACCTGGTGATGGGCGGGTTCGGCCATTTGCGCTTCGTCGAGGGGGTGTTCGGCGGGGTTACGCGGACGATGCTGAACAAAAGCCCGATCCCCATATTGATGGCTCATTAAGAGGCGCTGGCGGCGGTCAGGCCGCCGCGACGTCCTGCGTCAACCACTTGCGCACGGTGAGTTCGCGGCAATCGTCATCGGGCACCGCGGCAAAGCCCATCTCGTGTTCGAGCGACAGGGCGGCGCGGTTGGCGCTGCTTTCCACCGATTCGACCGCCTCGATCCCCTGCGCCTTCGCATAGCGAAGCACATGCTCGAGCAGGGTCCAGCTGATCCCGCGCTGTTTGAAGTCCTGGTGGACCGAGATCGCGACTTCGGCCCGCGACAGATCGGGGTCGGCCGCGAGCATCGCCGTCGCAACCAGAGTCGTACCGGCAAAGGCCAGGAACGTCATTGTCCGGCGATAATCGATCTGCGTCATTGCCGCGATCCGCTCAGGTCCGACCTCGCGGATTGCCGACAGGAAGCGGAAGCGCAGATCCTCGGTGCTGACGTGATGGAAGAAATCGGCCAGCAACTCGGCATCGGCGGGCACGACGGGCCGGATATGGATGCCGAGGCCAGATCGGGTCTGGAGATCGGTCGCCCATTCGATCGGCACCGGCCGGATCACCGGCGCAACGGGCTTGTCGGTAATGCGCAGCCGCGCATCGAGCGCGACGACACCGCGCGGATCAACCACCAGCGGATTGATATCCAACTCGGCGATCTCCGGGAAATCGATGACAAGCGCTGAAACCGCCTCCAGCACTGCGATGACCGCGTCGATTTCGGCGGGAGGCACGTCGCGGTAGCCGGCGAGCAGGTGGCTGATCCGCGTTTGGTCGATCATCTCGCGAGCAAGCACGGCATCGAGCGGCGGAAGGCCGATCGCACGGTCGCGCAGGACCTCGACCGCCGTGCCGCCGGCGCCAACCACCAGATAGGGACCAAAGGTCGTATCGCGGGCGATCCCGACCAGCAGTTCGCGCGCGTGGGGAGGGGTGATCATCGGCTCGATTTCAAAGCCGTGGATCGACGCGTCGGGATGCTGACGCGCGATCCGCGCGGCCATTTCTTCCGCGGCGGCCCTGGCTGCGGCGGGCGACACCAGGCCGACGGCGACGCCGCCCGCCTCGGTCTTATGGCTGATTTGGGGTGAGACGATCTTCACCACATACGGCGCCACAACATTGGCGCACGCCGTTTCGACTGCGGCTGCGGTCTGGGCGAACTGCGCCGGGGCCGTCGGAATGCCATAGGCAGTCAGCACCGACTTCGCCTCGACCGCCGAAAGAACATGGCGTTTATCGCATCGCGCCGCCATCAGCATCCCCCGCGCGCGGGTTTTATCCGTTTCGGCGATCTTTGGCTGGGGCGGCGCTCGCCGGAGCATTGCCTGGGCCCGGCGGGCGGCGAGCAGACTGCGGATACCGCCGAGCGCTCCGTCCACGGTCTCGAACAGCGGAACGTCGGCAGCGCGGAAGGCGTCTCTGGCGGCGCCGGCATGGCGGGGGCCGAGCCAACAGGCTAGAACCGGGATACGCGGCCGAGCGATTGCTTTTGCCAGCGCCTCTGCAGCCTCGCTGCCATTCACGATGGCGGTCGGACAATGGACTGCAAGCACGGCATCGATGCCGGGATCGTCACTGACCGCTTTCACTGCTTCAGCAAAGCGGGCGGAAGTCGCGTCACCGCCCAAATCGATCGGCCCGGAATGGTCGCAGGCGCGGCTGGTGATCTTCTCGATCTGCTCACATGTGGCGGCGCTGAGCGTTGCCAGGCTGGCACCGGCACCCGACAGTCCGTCCTCGGCGAGGATCGCCGGTCCGCCGCCGTTGCTGACGATGGCAATTCGATTGCCGCCGATCGCCCGGCAGCGCGACAGTACCTCGGCGGCGTCGAACAATTCGGTGAGCGTATCGACGAGCACGATTCCTGCGCGGCGAAAGGCTGCGGCAGCGACATCATAGCTGCCCGTGATCGAACCGGTATGTGACAGTGCCGCCCGCGCAGCGCCTTCGGCGCGGCCAGCCTTGATCGCGATGACCGGCTTGTCGCGCGCCGCGGCGCGCGCCGCTGACATGAACTTCGCCGGGTTGGTGATCCCTTCTGAGTAAAGCAGAATTGCAGCGGTGTTATGATCGCCGGCGAACACGTCGATCAGGTCGCCGAGATCGACGTCGCTCATGTCACCCGCCGAGACGATTCCGGAAAAGCCAATCTGACGGTCGGCCGCCCAGTCGAGCATCGCCGTGACCAGTGCGCCACTTTGCGAGATCAGCGCGAGGCGCCCCGGCGACGCCGGGCTCGCGGCGAATGAGGCGTTGAGGCCGATGTGTGGCATCAGCACGCCGAGACAATTGGGGCCGACGATGCGCAGCAAATGGGGTTTGGCGGCGTCGAGCATTGCTTGGCGCAGCGCCGGATCTTCATGCAGGCCGGCACTGATCACGACCGCAACGCGGCAGCCGCGCTTGCCGAGCGCGTCGATGATCTCGGGTACGGTCACTGCCGGCGTCGCCACAATGGCAAGATCCGGCGTCTGTGCCAGGGTTTCGATCGAGGTGGCGCACGCGACCCCCGGCCGTGCCATCGAATGCAGATTGACCGCCTCGATCAGACCCGTGAATCCGCCCTCGAGCAGATTGTCCAGAATGGCGGCGCCGAGACTGCCGTGCCGGTCCGATCCGCCGATCACGGCAACGGTTCGGGGTTGAAGGAGCGGCTCGAGATTGCGGATGGTCATGGTAACGTGCCTCGCAACAAGGGGATGCTCCCGACATGCAGCGAAGGCCGCTTCACCTCTATTGGGGGAACCCCGTAAGCGGGAACCGCCGCGCTTCGGCAAACTGGGCGCGGCGGCCTACCGGACGATTCAGGCGATGATGATATTGTCCTCGATCCGAGTCACACCAGGCGCGGCCCAGGCGGCGCGTTCGGCGACCTGACGTTCATTGAGGCTGTGCACCTTGCCGCCTAGACGAACCGTGCCGTCGAGGGTGACGACATTCAGCATGGTCGCATCGATTCCGGCATTACGCTTGAAGGCGTCGATAATGCGCTGCTTGACGTCATATGCGGTCGGCATCTTGCGTACCTCGATCAGGTTCGACACGCCGAGCACGCCCGTGATGCGGCCTGCGGCATGGCGCGCGGCTTCGGCCTGATAATGCCAGTCGACCGTACCGGTCAGGGTCACCCAGCCGTGCTCGACCTTCACCGACAGCTTGTCGTCGGGAATGGTGACATCGAAGGCGAAGATGTCGAGGATGCGCTTGGCGATCTCGCCGTCGCTGGTCTTGGGATCGCTGGCGAAGCGGACCTTGATCTCCTCGGCGATGCCTCGCACGCCGGCGACGCGCTTTGCGACCTTCTCGGCCGCCATCTTCTCGGCGTAGTTTTTGACGAAGCCGCTCAGCGTAACCACGCCATCGGTGACGGCAACCCCGATATGGCCATGGTCGATGCTCGGCTCCCAGGCGAGTTCGTCGACGATATCCCTCTGCAATTGGCTGTCAGTCTTCATGTCTGCCTCCTCGGCGGTTGGGTTGAAACCGCGAGCGACTTTGCGCGCCGGCTGCACGAGGATGAATCGGGAGTTTCCCTTAAGGATTATCTGGAACCCGCTCACCGAGGGCACGCAGAAGTTCGGCGCCGCGCAGCGGCTTTTCCAGAACGATCGGACAGCCGTGCCGATCGGCGGCCTCGGCGAGCTCGCGCGAGGGAAAACCGGTGACCATCACGGCGCGGCCGCGCCAGCCGCGTTCGCGCAGGGCCGCGATCAACGAGACGCCATCGCCGTCCGGCAGTCGCTGGTCGACGACCAGGAAAGACGCATCGATCGCCTGCGGATCGCCGAGAATGGGTGCGGCCGCCGCGAAAGACCGCACGTCGAACCCATGCGCGCTCAGCAACAATTGGAGCGATCTGCGCACCGGATCATCGTCGTCGACGAGAATTAGCCGTCGACGCGCATCAGCAGGAATATCGGCGCCTCGAGCAGGCAAGGAACTGTTCATGAAAACGCTCTGCGCCATCCCGAAGAAAAAGGCGCTAAGTAATGGCCCTTATCGCGTCTCGCCGAGCCGGGCGGCAAATGCGATTCGCAGCGCATCCGACAGGCTGCGAACGCCAAGCTTGCTCATGACGTTGGCACGATGGACCTCAACTGTCCTTGGCGAAATGCCCAAATCATAGGCGATCGTCTTGTTCGGATGACCACGCACCAGCTCGCGCAGCACGTCCTGTTCCCGTGCTGTCAATGCGGCGATTCGCACCTTCGCCTCATGCTCCGATTTGGTGGCCTGTTCCTTACGGCCGATCTTCTCTGAACCTCGTTCGATCGCCTCGATCAGGCTCGCCTTCTCGAATGGCTTCTCGAGGAAGTCGCTCGCGCCCCGTTTCATCGCCTGCACAGCCGTCGCGACATCGCCATGACCGGTCAGCACGATGACAGGCATGGCGACGCCGTGGGCGTTCAGTTGCTGCTGGACCTCGAGACCGTCCATATCGGGCATGCGGACGTCGAGCAGCACGCACCCGGGATCGAGCTTCTTCACCTCCTTCAGGAATTCGACGCCGGAGGCAAAAGCATGGACTTCGTAACCCGAGGTCCTGAGCATGAAGCCCACCGACCGGCGCACCGCGTCCTCGTCATCGACGACATAGATGATCGCTTTGTCGGTCATGGTGCCTCCTTGGCGGCGATGAGCGTGAAGTGGAACGTCGCGCCGCCGCCAGGCCGATCCTCATACCATATTCGGCCGCCATGCGCTTCGATGATCGTCCGGCAGATCGAGAGGCCGAGACCCATGCCACTGCTTTTCGTCGTGGTGAACGCCTTGAATAATTGTTCTGCAATCTGCGGACTCAGCCCTGTTCCGGTATCCGCGATCGAGACCCGCACCATGCCATCCCGATCGGTGGCGCTCGAGATGTGGATGTCGCGTGCCGGAGCATCGGCGAGCGCTTCGACGGCATTGCGTAACAGATTTACCAGAACCTGCTGGATCTGGATGCGGTCGACGACCACGAGGTCGAGGTTGGAGTCGAGATCATAGAACGTACGGATATTGCGCTCGCGTGCGCCCACCAGCGCGAGGCGCGTCGCTTCTTCGACAAGGTTCGAAAGCCGCTCGGCCCGCATATCAACCTCGCCGCGCGCCACGAAATCGCGCAGCCGGCGCACGATTGAGCCTGCCCGCAGCGCTTCCCCCGCCGACTCTCGCACTGCTTCGCGCAGTAGCTCTGTGGTCTCTTCATCGGGCGTATCGAGCAGGTCGCGCGCCGCTTCCATATAGTTGGCGATCGCGGTTAGCGGTTGGTTCAATTCGTGGGCGAGGGTCGAGGCCATCGTGCCCATGGCGCTCAGGCGGGAAACGTGGATCAATTCCGATTGCAGCTCTTGCAACGCGATCTCCGCGCGGCGCTGCTGGGTCAGATCGCGAATGAAGCCCGTAAAGATGCGGTGGCCGTCGCTCAGCGCCTCACCGACCGCGAGCTCCATCGGAAATTCGCTACCGTCTGCTTTCCGGCCGACGACGATCCGGCCGATGCCGATGATCCGACGCTCCCCGGTCGCGATGTAGCGCTGAAGATAGGAATCGTGCCGCTGGGCGTCATGGGCCGGCATCAGCATTTTGACATTCCTGCCGATCACTTCGGCCGCGGCAAAGCCAAACAGCCGTTCTGCCGCGCTACTGAAGGAAATGACGATGCCGCGCTCGTCGATCACCACCATCGCATCGGGAACCGTGGCAAGAATTGACTGCACATGAAGGGCGCTGCGCTTGAGTTCGGTTTCGGCGGCCCGTCGCTCGGTGATATCCTCGACCCGGTAGCCAAAGCCATGCGAATCGCCGTTGACGTCAATCAACGAGGCAACATTGAGAGCAGCCAGGAATTCGCTGCCGTCCTTGCGCGGTATCCAGACTTCCTTGCGGAAATACCGGAGTCGCCGTGCCTCGTCGCGATCGGCGGCTGCACTCACGGCTGCCTGCTCGGTAGATCCGTAGAGCTTGTCGATGGTCGAACCGAGCATCTCCAACTGCTGCCAGCCGGTCAGCAGCACGGCGCCGCGATTCCAGCCGGTAATCACGCCGTCATCGTCGGTGAGTACCAGTGCCCGATCGATCGCGCTTTCGGCGAACAGCGTGTGCTGATCGATCAGCTTTTGCAGATCGGCACTCACGCCGCCTTGATCCTTGGCGGCAGGTCTGGAAGGCTGCGGCGCAGTCATTGCGAGCGAGTCTCGTAGACTTTGCGGTCGGAGATCGGCGGTAAGATTGTCATAGCTGATGATCGCATGGATCCAGATCAGGCAAAAGCGGCACGGTTCCAGAGCAGAAGGCCGTTCAAGCACTCCGCTCGCCTTTTCGTGGACGCTCGCCCAGCGAACCATAGGGGAAATCCCGTACTCTAGCGATCGCTCGGCCAGGCTGCGGGATGAAGTGCGCGATGTTCACGTTCCTGATCCAGGATCGCGCACATTCGAGTCGCCTCTTCGCGGGCCGCTTCGAGCTTTTCGAGGACAAACCGCTCATGGAGGCCATCGATGACCGTGTCGAAATGCACGTGGCGCGCTTCCCGCATCGCAAAGACGGCCGTTAGATAATTGTCGAATGCCTGCCGAAGCGAGATATAGCCGCGGTCCTTGAGCCACCGCGTTGTCGTGGCCGACGACGAGAAGGTGATGAGCCTTGCGCCGGCGAGCAGCGGATGCGCCACCCCGAATCGAACCTCGCGCGCTCCGAAACCGGCACCGAATACGCGATCGACATAGCCTTTGATGATCGCGGGCGGGGAGCCGAACCAGATCGGATAGACAAAGACCAGCGCCCGGACGTTTTCTAGTGCGGCAAGCTCCGCGATGACATCGGTTGACGAGGTTCGAGAAGTCGCGTCAAGGCGCTCCGCGGATTTGAGCAACGGATCGAATCCGGTCGCATACAAAT
The DNA here is from genome assembly GCA_035776635.1 of Sphingomonas sp. Taxonomy (GTDB): domain Bacteria; phylum Pseudomonadota; class Alphaproteobacteria; order Sphingomonadales; family Sphingomonadaceae; genus Sphingomonas. The sequence continues at coordinate 89,003 of DASTWI010000051.1, forward strand.
CGCGCAAGATCGCTTCATGACCGCACGCTCGCACGGTTTCGCAATAGGCATCGGCGACCTGATGGTTGAAACTGCCGGGGGTGGGGTGGCCAAGCACGATTACGTGCCGGATCGGATCGGAATGCTCCATGGCCCGACCATGATCGTTCGCAGGCGACGTCGCCATTAGGGGGTTTACGCAGGGAATGACGGACATGGCTCCCTCACGCCACCATGCCAGCAGCCGCCGCGGCCATGACGAGAACCGCCAGCCAGCTCAGCACCCTGATCGGCCGCGACGTGACGAATGCTCCCATCACGTGCGGCATCGAGCCGAGGCGGATAACGATAACGAGCATCGGAACTGCGACTACGCCATTGATCACCGCGCTCCAGAAAAGTGCCCGCATCGGGCTGACCGGCGTGTATTGCAGGATCAGAGCCGCGAGCACGCTGATGGCGATCACGCCATAGAAGCCACACGCATCACGCGCGCGCCGTTCGAGGCCGACATGCCATCCCATCGCCTCGGCCAGCGCATAGGCAGCAGATCCAGCGAGCACCGGCACGCCGATCAAGCCGACGCCGAGAATGCCGCAGGCGAAAAGCGCGAAGGCGAAGCTGCCGGCCAGGGGGCGAAGGGCGCTGGCCGCCTCGGCGGCGGTATCGATCGAGGTAATCCCGCCGACGTGCAGCGTGACGGCCGTCGCGAGGATGATGCACAGCGACGTGACGTCGGAATAAAGCATGCCGCTCCACGTATCCCAGTTGATCCGACCGAGCTCCGCGCGCGCCGTTTCCGGCGCTGTGAGGATCGATGGGCCGCCGCCGAGATCTTCGACCTCCTCCGAGGCTTGCCAGAAAAACAGATACGGGCTGATCGTCGTGCCGAACAGCGCGAGAATCATGGTCGCGCTAGCGCTGTCGAGTGACAAATGGGGCAATGCGATCCGTCGCGCGACCTCGCCCCAAGGCACGTGCACAGTGAACAGAACCGCCGCATAGGCGAGGAGCGATGCCGTCAGCCATTTCAGGAAGACGACATAGCGGTGATAGGGAATGAAAACCTGCAGGAGGAGCGTCGCAAAAACGAAGATCGGTGTCGCGATATGCCGGTTGACCGTGGTGACGAGCTCGGCTGCTTCGCCCATCGCAGCGATATCGGCGGCGATGTTCAGCGTGTTGGCGACGAGCAACAGCACCACCAGTCCGCGGACGAATGCGGGCGGATAGATTGCCGCAATGTTCGCCGCCAGCCCCTTGCCAGTCACGCGGCCGATGCCCGCGCAGGTCGCCTGCACCGCCGACATCAGCGGATAGGCGAGCGGCATCGTCCAGAGCATGGCGAGCCCGAATTGCGCTCCCGCCTGTGAATAGGTGGCAATTCCGCTGGGATCGTCATCGGCGACCCCGGTGATCATGCCCGGCCCGAGCCGTGCAAGCGGGTGCTGCTTAAGACGAGCAATTAGGCCATGCCGACCCGTCCGATCATCAACACTGATGGCTTCGGTCACGGATGCAATTTCGATCTCCGAAGGTAATGGCTTAGCCGGCTGAACTGCCGCCTGGCTTTCATCGTTCACAACGGCGGCGCCCATCTAATGGGCTAGGAACAGCGGGATTTTGGCATCGTGGAACATGCGGCGGGTGACGCCGCCGAAACTCGCTTCGATCAGCCGATGGTGGCCAAAGCCGCCCATCACCAGCCAATCGGCTCGGAGGATATCGCACTGCGCAAGCAGCACTGTGCTGGCGATGTCGGTCATCGCCTTCTCCCGATCGACGATCGGCGTGATGCCGTGACGCGATAGATATTCCGCCGCTAGTTCCACCGGCAGATCGAGCGAGCCGTCGTCGACCTCGACGAGCGTGACATCCTTCGCCAGCGCGAGCAACGGCACGGCCGCTTGCAGCGCCGCCTCGGCGGCCGGCGATCCGTCCCACGCGACGAGCGCATGGCCGGCAACCCGAAATTGCGTCGTCTTCTGCGGCACGGCGAGCAGCGGCCTGCCCGATTTGACGATCAGCTCACCGGCAAGATGCTTCATTTCGTAGTGCGGAAATTGATCGAGGCGAGCATTGACGACGATGATGTCGCTGAGCCTCGACGCCAGACGCACCCGGTGTTCGAGCGAGCCCGAGGCGTCTGCCCAGTTCCACGGAACGTCCTCGTGTTCGAGACGCTGCTCGAGCCGCTCGCAATTCCTGACCTGGCGTACCTCGTCTTCGGCCAACAGCACCCCGAGGCCGCCGCTCGACACATAATCGTCCATGCAGCGCGGCATGATCTCGACGTCGACGCAGGTGAGATGCCCTTGCACGGCACGCGTAAGATCGAGCGCGCACTGCAGACGCGCTTCCTGCCCGACATCATCGTGCACCAGGAGCAAGACGTTCTTCATGGCCGATCCTCCGATTGGTCGGCCCCGACGCTAAGCCGGGGCGGTTGCGCACGATATGAGGGGAATTGCGTATTCCGCGCGCCGCCGTTCAGTCCGAGTAACGGCCGGAAATCGCGGCAGGATGTGCCTTCGACCATGGATCCGACCGCGGCGTTCCGCGAGACTTTTCATAACGGAAGTGGTATGGACCGCGCGAAATCCGGTTCGCGTAGGTCACACAAGGGGGACTGCCGATGACACTCGACGCCGAACAGATTGATCCGCCGCTGGCCGACCCGGTCAGTGCCGTTCTCAAATGGGTATTGTTGGCGACCGCGGTGCTGACCTTCGCGCTGCTCGCCTGGGCGACGGTCGCCACCTACCGCGCCGCGCCGCCGCAGCCCGAGCGCTTCCTCGGCCCCGACGGCAGCGTGCTGATGACCGGCGACGACATCCTCGCCGGCAAGGGCGGCTTCCAGAAAGCCGACCTGATGGACTACGGCAGCATCTACGGGATGGGGTCCTATTACGGTGAGGACTATACCGCCTCGGCGCTGGTCGCGATCGGCACCGCCGCGCGCGACGCCGAGGCGCAGGCGCGCTACGGCCGCCCCTTCGCTGCACTGCCCGAGGACCAGCAGACGGCCGCTACCGCGGCGATGCAGAAGGCGCTGCACGGCATCGACCTGACCCAACGCGACGTGATCCTGCCCGCCAGCGTGGCGCAGGCCGTAGCGACGGTGCGCGACCAGATGGCGGGCGTGCTCGCCACCGCCGATCCGGTGAAGGGCTGGACGCCAGCCTACAGCCTCGACTCGCAGCTCGCGCGGCAGACGGCAGACTTCCTCGTCTTCTCGTCGCTGACCACCGTCGCGCATCGGCCGGGGATGTCATGGTCCTGGACCGAGAACTGGCCCTACGAGCCGCTGGTCGGCAACACGCCGACCACCAACACCTTCAAATGGACGTGGATCAGCTTCTGCTTCACCTTCTTCGCGTTCGGCGTCGTCCTGTTCATCTACGAGTTCTTCCTCAACGGTCCCGACGAGGCGCCGATGGACCCGGTGCTCGCCGGCTTCCGCCCGCTGACGCCGAGCCAGAAGCGGATCGGAAAGTATTTCCTCGTCGTCGCCGCCCTGCTGCTGGTCCAGATCGCCGCCGGGACGGTAATGGCGCATTCCTATTACGATCGCACCAGCTTCTACGGCTATGACGTCAACCGCTGGTTCCCGTTCAACTTCCTGCGCAGCGTCCACATCCAGGCGCCGATCGTGTGGATCGGCCTGTCGTGGATCGGCGCGGCCTTGTTCCTCGCCCCTGCGATCGCGGGGGGCAAGGAGGCGAAGGGCCAGCACATCCTCGTCGACTTGCTGTTCTGGGTGACGCTGATCGTCGTCGCCGGCGCGCTGATCGGCGATTACCTCGGCATCATGGGAGTGATCGACCGCGGCTGGTTCTGGTTCGGCAATCAGGGGCTGTCGTATATCCAGCTCGGTCGTTTCTGGCAGATCGGCTTCTTCGTCGGCCTCGCCGCCTGGAGCCTGCTGGTGATGCGCGCTCTATGGCCGACCCGCGCGCTGTTCCGCACCGCCGCCGGCCAGTTCTGGACCGGGCGCATCCGCATGGAGCACCTGATCTGGGCGGCGACGATCAACATCGCCGTGCTGTACGTGTTCGGCATGATCCCGCTCACGGGGATCGAGAAGTCGTTCACCATCACCGATTTCTGGCGCTGGTGGGTGGTCCATCTGTGGGTCGAGCAGTCGTTCGAATTCTTCGCCGCATGCATGAGCGCGTATCTCCTCATGTCGGTCGGCCTCGTCTCGCGCCAACTCGCCGAGCGTGCTGTCTATTTCGAGCTGATCCTGATCTTTTTGGGCGGCGTGATCGGCACCGGCCACCACCTCTATTGGGCCGGCGGGCCGAGCATGTGGGTGCCGATGGGCAGCATGTTCTCGTTCATCGAGGTGCTGCCGCTGGTGCTGCTGATCATCGAGGCGATCAACAATTACCGCCTCATCAAGCGCCATCAGGAATTCCAGTACCGCCTCGCCTACGCCTATGTCATCGGCGCCGCGTTCTGGAATTTCGTCGGCGCCGGCGTGTTCGGCGGCGGCACCTTGAATGCGCCGCTGGTCAATTATTACGAGCACGGCACCTTCCTGACGCTCAACCACGCGCACACCGCGCTGTTCGGCGCGTTCGGCGAGCTGGCGATCGGGCTGATCTATTTCTGCCTGCGCTATGCCGCAGCCGACCGCCATCCGTTCAGCGAGAAGCTCGGGCTGTGGGCGTTCTGGCTCTACAATGGCGGGCTGGTGCTGTGGGTGCTCCTGAACTTCTTCCCGATCGGCTGGCCGCAGCTCGATGCGGTCTATGAGCACGGTCTCGCTTATGCCCGCAGCAACGCCTTCTACGACGGCACCCTATTCTGGCAATGGATGCGGCTGCCCGGCGACGTGGTGTTCGCCGCCGGCGCCCTGCTGATGGCCTGGGACTTCTTCGTCAAGGGCAAGGCGCTCGTCGTACGATCAAATGATGCCTCGGAGAGTGTAGGGGCGCCTTCCCGCTAGGCTGCCCGATCATTGTTCGGCGGCGTCTTCGAGCTAATCGCGGGCGCCGCCGAAGCCCTTCGGCCGCTGACCCAGTTGGGGTGCTGTTATCAGAAGATCGACCAGCCGTGGCTGCCCGCCACCGCGCCAAGCACCGTGATGAGCGCGAGCGCCAGCAGCACAACGTGCGCGCGATGGAGCCAGGCGAAGGCCATTTCGGGGTGCCGCGCCGCCCAGCCGGGAAAGCGGCGGTGTAGGATCAGCGGCTCGCCGACGAACAGCAGGAAGGCGAAGATCAGCCAGACGCAGACCATCGCGTGCATCCACCAGAAGGCGGCGTCGCGGAACCGGTCCCACAGATCGAGCTTCGCCGCCATGTACAGCCCGGTCGCCCCGACCAGGATCACCGTGCCGCGCGCCTGCCAGACGAAGCGGCTCTCGAAGGCGTGGAAGGCGCGGAGTCGATCCGGGCCGAGATCGCCGCGGCGGACGGCGGGGATTGCCACCGTGGTCGCCATCGCGACGCCGCCGATCCAGATGACGACACCGAGCACATGCAACGCGCGGGCAAGGGCAAGACCATCCATCGCTGACCTCCTGGCGATCGGGCATACGCCGCGATCGAGGGGCGGAAGTTGCGCTGGCGCAAACAATCGGCGCATCGTAACGGCTATATCGCGGGGATTATGGCGTTGATCAGCTTTCAGGACGATGCGGTCGAGGTCGATGCTGCGATCATTGCCGCAGGACTGGGGATTGCGCCCGAACATGTGCAATCGGAGATACGCTCGGGTCGCATCACGTCGATCTGCGAGCGCGGCGTGGATGCCGATGCCGGCACGTTTCGATTGAGCTTCAAGAAAGGTAACTGCCGGTTGCGCCTGATCGTCGACAGCGGGGGCGAGGTGATCCGCCGCTCGACGCTCACCCTCGCTGATCCGCCTGCGGCCCCGCAGGACGATCAGTGAACTGCTTCACTGAAGTAAGACCCCATGACAGGATGGTGCGATGAGCATCAACGATGCCCAGCAAGTGGCCGCGATCGCCGCGCTCGAGCTGTTCGACGGCTTGCCGCCGGCCGCCCTCGACCATGTGATTGCTCGTGCGCGTATCCAGATGCTGGCGCGTGGCGCGCGCGTCTTCGATCAGGGCGAGCCGGTCGAGCGGGCGCATCTGCTGTTATCGGGCGCGGTTCGTATTGCGCAGACCGGCGCCGATGGCGGCGAAATCGTGATCCGTTTCATCGGCCCCGGCGAGGTTTTCGGCAGTGTCGCGATCTTCACAGATCATTGCTATCCCGCCGACGGCGTCGCGATGATCGATTCGATCGAAGCAAGCTGGGCGCATGCCGATCTGCTCCACCTGATCGAGCGCTATCCGCGTATCGCCGTCAACCTCGTGACGATCATTGGCCGCCGACTGGCCGAGCTTCAGAACCGCGTGCGTGAAATGGCTACCCAGCACGTCGAATGCCGCATCGCCAACACGCTGCTTCGTCTCGGCCGACAGGCAGGGCGGACAGGCCCCGCCGGCACCGCGATCACCTTTCCGCTGCGGCGGAAGGACATCGCGGACATTGCCGGGACGACGCTGCACACGGTGAGCCGGACGCTCACCGATTGGCGTCGCAAGGGATGGATCGCCGACGACAAGCGGGGGCTGGTTCTCCTGTCCCCCGGCGTCATCGAGCAGATCGCCCAGGGATAAGGCCTTTCGCGGTCAGCGAGGCGGCGTTCGCCGCGTGATATTTGCGCTGGAACAACATTCGCCGAGGCAACAACCTGTATGGCTTGGACGTCCGCCAATAGATGGTCTCGGCGCTCGCCCATGGGGCCGTGAATCATCGGAAAGGAGGCCGCCCATGTTCTGTCCCGAATGCGGCGCCGTGCTTGCTCCCGGGCCAATCGAGACCCGTCAAGCGAGTCATGGCGACGGAACGATCGATTGTCCGCCCGCGTTGCTTCAGCGCCTGTGGCGCTGGATCGCAACCCTTCGGTTCGTGCTGAAGATGATCGGTGACGGAGGGGGCGTGCGATGACCTATGAATATGGTGATCCGTTCAACAGGGAGGCGATCGAGAAGGCTGTATCGAGAGTCCTCAAGTTCAGGCGGGAGGCGCCGAACGCGCCGTTGGAGCAGCATGTGGAGGTGGCCATCCATGAACACTTCTGCTCATGCGTAATCGAGATCGAAGATCAGATCGAGCAGCGCCGCTCCGGCATTCACGACACGATCGCCAGCGAAGTCCGACAACGCGTCCAAAGACGGCTGGCCGATGACAGAATTGACGAAGCGTCGAAGGATTCCTTTCCCGCGAGCGATCCCCCAGGATGGATTTGGGAGCGGCGCTCCCGATGACTGTCGAGCGTGCAGCGATTGCGGTCGCCGATCGGGTGGCTGATGAACTCGATGGGTGAGCGGCCACCCCTTGTCCTGTTTTCAATCGGGTTCAGGCCATTCTTTCTGCTGGGGGCCTGCTGGAGCGCCATCGCGCTCGGAATCTGGATCATCGCCTTCGCGACGGGGCAGTCATTGCCCACGCAGCTTCCGGCGGTGACGTGGCATATTCACGAAATGCTCTTCGGGTTCGTCCTCGCGGCGATCGCGGGGTTCATTTTGACGGCGGTCGCAAACTGGACAGGGCGCCTGCCGGTTGCCGGCGGGCGCCTTGCCGCTCTCGTCCTTCTGTGGGGGGTGGGGCGCATCCTGAACCTGTGCTCGATGCTCGCGCCCATGCCGGTCGTGGCCGCGGTGGATATCGCCTTCCCGTTGGCGCTCGCGCTGCTCGCGGCGCGGGAAATCATCATTGCGCGCAGTCGCCGTAATTTCATGATGCCGGTCCCGATCGCGCTGCTCGCCGTCGCTGATCTGCTGATGTACCTGGAAGCTGCGGGCGCGCCGATTTCGTCCGGGATCGGCTGGCGGCTTGCATTGGCAGCGGTAATTACGCTGGTCTCGGTGATAGGGGCGCGGATCGTTCCCACTTTCACTCGCAACTGGCTCGTTGCCCGGGGCGCAGCGTCGTTGCCTTACGCGAACCCGTGGCTCGACCGGATCGGCAGCGCGGCTCTCCATACGGGCCTGCTTGGCTGGGCGCTGTTTCCGACCTTATGGCCGTTCGGCCTTTTGCTACAGCTCGGTTCGGCATTGACCCTCGCCAGGCTTGCCGGCTGGAAAGGCTGGATGACCGCCGATGAGCCGTTGCTGCTGATTCTCCACATCGGCTATTTATGGATGATCGTCGGAGCGGCATTGCTGGGGCTTGCCGTCATGACGACCGCCGTTCCCCAATCCGCCGCGGTCCATGCACTGACGGCGGGCGCGATCGGCACGATGGTGTTGGCGGTGATGACGCGCGTTTGCCGCGGCCACACCGGACGGCCGCTCACCGCCGACCGTTTTACGCTCACAATCTATGGCGCGGTCAATCTTGCCGGCGTGACGCGAGTCGCCGCCGAGTTGTTGCTCGGGGCCTATCTGCCGTTGCTCGAGATTTCGGCCATTCTGTGGATCGTGGCATTCATGCTCTTCGCTTTCTGGAGCGTGCCCGTCGTTTGGCATCCACGAGCAGACCGGCACTTAGCCTCGTGAATATCATCGAAGGAAAGCGATCGCCTGGTTGAATCCGGCTTAGTCAAAAGGAGGAGAATAATGGCGTTGCATCACGCAAAATCGGGCGAGATCGTCGATCTCAAACCCTTGGCTCAAAATCTGCGAAGCGCCCAGACGACGGCACTCGTCAAAGCCGACAGCTTCGAGGCTGTTCGCCTGATCGTTCACGCGAGTACGAAAATCCCGTCGCATCACGTCGGCGGCCAATTCACGCTGCACTGCCTCGAAGGCCATGTTCGACTTGGTTTGGACTCGGGCAAAATGGAGCTGTCTGCGGGGGAGTGGGTCTATTTCGACGGCGGCATCACGCATTCGGTGGAAGGTATCGAGGATTCGTCTTTGCTGCTGACGATCCTGTTCGCGGGCTCGGATCGGGAATAGGCAGGGCAGGGGGCCGACCGCGCCTCAATCGCCTTGGCTGGTGTCATGCTCCGACCGGACCAGCAAAGCCTCCGGCAGATCGATCAGCGGGCGCTGACTCGCCAGCATCATGGTCCGGGCTTCGTCCAGCGTCATCCAGCGCGCGGCGTCGATCTCAGGGAAGGCTTCGATCTTGCCGCTCCGCGGCGGTCATTCGAGCTCGAAGAGATTGCTCGATATCGATGCGCAATCGACATCCTGCTCGACGGCAAAAATCTCGACCGTCTCGCCGCCGGCCGACCGGATCGAGCCCGTTGAGCAAACCAGTCGGATTGCGAACTGGCCGTTCAAAGCAAATCTCAACGGGTTCCGCGAGCACGAGGTGCATCGGCTGCCGTGCCGAGACGGTCACCTTGCTGATCTCCTAGACATTATCTATCATGTTTTATACATGCAGATGGTAAGTTCGTATGTGAGTCGAATGCGATAGCGGCCGCGACAGGACGCTGCCCGCGCGCTCGATCGCAACGAAAAGAGCGGCGCCGACCATCGCCTCCGGCCGACGATCGTACCCGGCCGGTCGCAAGAGAAAGGATCGTCATGTCGGCCACGACCGCGAAGCCCGGATTTCGCGATCTCTACACCCCCAAGCTCTTCACGGTCCTGAAGGAAGGGTACGGGCTGGCGAGCCTGAAGGCTGACGCCATATCCGGCCTCACGGTAGCCATCGTGGCGCTGCCGCTGTCGATGGCGATCGCGATCGCCTCGGGAGTGACGCCGGACAGGGGCCTCTACACTTCGATCGTCGGTGGCTTCATCGTCTCGGCGTTCGGGGGCAGCCGCTTCCAGATCGGCGGACCGGCGGGCGCGTTCATCGTGCTAGTATCGGCGACCGTCGCCCAGCACGGCGTCGACGGCCTGCTACTGGCGGCGTTCCTGTCTGGGATCATGCTGGCAACGGTGGGGTTGCTGCGGCTCGGCGCTTTCATCAAGTATATTCCCTATCCGGTTACGGTCGGATTCACTGCCGGCATCGCGATCATCATCTTCGCCAGCCAGATTAAGGATCTGCTCGGCCTGACGCTGGAGAAGGAGCCGGGGCCGCTCCTGCCCAAGCTGGCGGCGATCGGCGGCGCCCTGCCGACGATCAATCCGAGCGCCGTGCTCGTTGCGCTGGGCACGATCGGTATTATCGCCGCCGTCCGTCGCTATCGCCCACATTGGCCGTCCTTCATCATCGCGGTAGGGATTGCAGCGGTCGGCGCAATGCTGGCCGGTTTGCCGGTCGAGACTATCGGAACACGTTTCGGCGGCATCCCGCAGGCGCTGCCGACACCACATCTGCCGATTATATCCTATGCGCGCGTGATGACGGTGCTACCCAACGCACTGTCGTTCACGCTGCTTGGCTGTATCGAGAGCCTGCTGTCGGCGGTGGTCGCCGATTCGATGACGGGACGCCGGCATCGATCGAATTGCGAACTGCTGGCGCAGGGCGTAGCCAACATCCTCTCACCCCTGTTCGGCGGCATCTGCGTCACCGGGAACATCGCGCGCACCGCGACCAACGTGCGTTCCGGCGCGCGCAGCCCCGTGTCGGGGATGATGCACTCGGCCTTTCTACTGCTGTTCATTCTGATTGCCGCTCCGCTCGCCTCGTACATTCCGCTGGCGGCACTGGCTGGCGTGCTTGCCGCGGTAGCGTGGAACATGGCCGAAAAGCACGAGTTTGCCACGCTGGTCCGTGCATCCTGGGGCGATGCAGTGGTCCTGCTCGCCACCGTCCTGCTCGTGATCTTCCGCGATCTCACCGAAGGCATCCTGGTCGGCTTTGCACTCAGCGTGATGCTGTTCCTACATCGCATGGCGCAGGCGGCCGAGGTCGAGAACATTCACTCGCTCGTCGAGGAAGACAAGGCCGACAGCATCAACGGCAATGGCCGCACGCCCTATCGGGTGGGGCTGGCGACCAACCCGGATGTGGCCGTGGTGCGCGTGTCGGGCGCCTTCTTCTTCGGCGCCGCGGCCGCGGTCGGGGCCGCGCTGGACCGGATCGGCGAGCGGCCGAAGACCTATATCTTCGACCTGTCGGCGGTGACCATGCTGGATTCGACAGGGGCCGCGACGATCGAAGGTTTCGTGCGCAAGGCCGTCCATCGCGGCGCAGCCGTCTTCATCGCTGGCGCGACCGCCGCCGTCCGTCGCACGCTCCTCCTCCACGGCCTGAAGCCGCCGCGCGTGCGTTTCCGGCGGACATTGGAAAGGGCGCTGGTCGGAGACGGCGATCGCAACCGCGGCTGAATTCGCCTACCCGAGCAGGGGGTCGCCTACGTCCGCGCGACCGACATAATCAGCGCTTGCGGACGAATTCCGCGCGCAGGACAAGCCCTTTGATCCCGTCGAACTTGCAATCGATTTCCTGAGGATCGCCGGTCAGCCGGATCGATTTGATAAGGATCCCGCGCTTCAGCGTCTGCCCCGCGCCCTTGACCTCGAGATCCTTGATCAGCGTGACCTGATCGCCATCGGCGAGGCGGTTGCCCACTGCATCCCGAACGTCCGCAGCGTTTTCGGCTTCTCGCCGCGCGGCAAGCTCGCTCGCTGGCATCCATTCGCCGCTGACCTCGTCATAGGCGTAATCTTCGTCGCCGCTTGTCATCATCTACTCCACATGATGTTTTGAACATTTATTATAGTGCATTGGGCTTGATTATATAGCCATAAGGCACAGTAATCTGTCGTGAATAGTTTTGGAGGAGTTGTGATCGACAATCGAGTCGCATCAGATTTGCAGCTTCTCCACGACGTCGTTCTGGCGATGTGGTTCGACTGTCCTGCGCCTGGTCCGGACTTCCGCAATCTTTATTGCCACAGGCGCAGTTTCCCCCTCGCGTTCGACGCGCCATTCGGCATTGCAGGTCCGATGATCCTCGATCTCGGCATCTTGCGCGTCCTCCTGTCGAATTGGACCGCTATCCAGAGCGTGATGTCGACCGAGCAACCCACGCGCCTCATTCTCGATTACACACGGGTAATAGTGGCTGGCCTGCTTCTCCACCCCGCCCCGCGCCGGATCGAGATGATCGGTCTGGGCGGCGGCTCGATTGTAAAATTCTGCCACCGTTACATACCCGATTGCGCGATAACCGCCGTGGAGATCGATCCCAAGGTGCTCGCGCTCCGCCGGCATTTCGACATCCCCGAAGACGATACACGTCTGCGCGTGGTCTGCGCAGACGGATACGACTTTGTCGAAGCGGATCCCGGTCGCCCCGATGTTCTGATTATCGATGGCTTCGACCATCGCGGACGATCCGGCCGCCTTGCATCTCGAAGCTTCTTCGATCGATGCCGGGAGCGGCTCGGCGAGGGCGGTCTATTGGTCGTCAATCTCTCCGGCGGCTGGTTCCAATCCTCGCGTTTCGCTGCGAAGCTATGGGCATGTTTCGACGGCCAGGTATTGATGGTGCCTGACGCGGCACGCCGCAATCGGATCGCGATCGCGAGCAGCATGCCCGGTTTTCGGGCTTACGCCGCGGCGTTTCGCACTCCCGCTGAAAGCCACCAATATCCTTGGCTGGACCTTCCGACCATAGCAGGCAGAATCGCGACCGTGGCTGGAGCAGTGCAGGACACGAGATCGGGTAATGACCAAGGCCTACCCTAATGACAGCGGAGCATCGCGTCTTACCTCCCTTGTAATCTGATGGCTTATACATCATCCCGGCATCGATGATCACGTCGCAACAGATGCGGGCAGCGCGGGCGCTCCTTGGTATTGATCAACGGGAACTGGCGGCGCTCGCCGGCGTATCTCTTCCGACCATCCAGCGCATGGAGGCCTCTGACGGTCAGGTTCGGGGCGTCGTCGATACGCTGATGAAAGTGATTGCCGCGCTCGAAGGCGCGGGAATCGAACTGATCGGCGAAAATGCACAGAGTACCGGAACCGGTCGCGGTATACGGCTGCGAACTGCCGTATCTGACTAGCTCGCCATCTGTAGCCCATCGTATCCTCGCCGAGCGGTGTGCCGATAGGACTCCAGTATCGATCGTGCACGGATGACCGCTGGCGCCCCCGAATGGGCGGCCAGTTTCCGGAGTCATCAATCTGATTGATGAACGGTGGGGATTGCCGGCCGGCAACCTGAGTCAATCCGACCGAGCAATTCGCAAATGACACGCGCAGCACGAATCAAATGAGCATGCCCTTTGCACGATGGCCCTGCCAAGGAGACCGATCCGTTACGGCTGCCATCTTATCGAAGATTTCGTTTACAGCCGTCCACGCAAATCCGCCGTTTTCTATGGACCACGTGTGGACCAAATGGGCAATTCCAATCCTACTATAATGGGCTAAGTAATTGAAATCGCTGGTGACCCCTACGGGACTCGAACCCGTGTTTTCGCCGTGAGAGGGCGACGTCCTGGACCGCTAGACGAAGGGGCCGCGGTGGCGCGAGAGCGGGCGCTTACGGGGGTTGGCGCCGCGCGTCAAGACCGGCGGCGCACCCTCCTGGCGGGCACATGGCTTTGCCTAGGCTGCCGCCTTGCGGCGCTCCGCCATCTCGGCGTTGAGCATCTCGGCAAGCAGGAATGCGAGCTCGAGGCTCTGGCTCGCGTTCAATCGCGGGTCGCAATGCGTGTGATAGCGGTCGGCGAGGCTCTGCTCCGTCACCGCGACGGCGCCGCCGGTGCATTCGGTGACATTCTGCCCGGTCATCTCCGCATGGATGCCGCCGGCGATCGAGCCTTCGGCGCGATGCACCGCGAAGAAGCCGCGCACCTCGGCCAGGATTCGCTCGAAGGGCCGCGTCTTGTAGCCGTTCGCCGCCTTGACGACGTTGCCGTGCATCGGATCGCAGCTCCACACCACCGGATGGCCTTCGCGCAGCACCGCGCGAACCAGCTTGGGCAGTCCCGCCTCGATCTTGTCATGGCCGTAGCGGGTGATCAGCGTCACGCGGCCGGGCACGCGCGCCGGGTTGAGCATGTCGAGCAGCCGCAGCAGCACGTCGGGCTCCAGGCTCGGCCCGCACTTGATCCCGATCGGATTGCCGATCCCGCGCAGGAACTCGACGTGCGCGCTGCCCTCGAAACGCGTGCGGTCGCCGATCCACAGGAAGTGCGCGCTGGTGTCGTACCAGTCGCCGGTCAGGCTGTCCTGGCGCGTCAGCGCTTGCTCATAGGGCAGCAGCAGCGCCTCGTGGCTGGTGTAGAACTGAGTCGCCGAAAGCTGCGGCACGCTGTCGGCGTTGATCCCGCACGCCTCCATGAAGTCGAGCGCGTCGCCGATGCGGTCGGCGGTCTCGGCATATTTCTTGGCCCACGGGCTGCGGCCCATGAAATCGTGCGTCCAGCGGTGGACCTGGTGCAGGTTGGCGTAACCCCCCTGCGCGAAGGCGCGCAGCAGGTTGAGCGTCGCGGCCGATTGCGAATAGGCGCGAATCATCCGCTGCGGATCGGGGGTGCGCGCCTCCGGCGTGAAGGCGATGTCGTTGACGTTGTCGCCGCGGTAGCTGGGCAGTTCGACCCCGTCGATCGTCTCGGTCGGCGCCGAGCGCGGCTTGGCGAACTGGCCCGCCATGCGGCCGACCTTCACCACCGGCAGCTTCGAGGCATAGGTAAGGACGACTGCCATCTGCAGGAGCACGCGGAACGTGTCGCGGATATTGTTGGGGTGGAACTCGGCGAAGCTTTCCGCGCAGTCGCCGCCCTGCAGCAGGAACGCCTTGCCCTGGGCGACGTCGGCCAGCGCCTCGGTCAGGTTGCGCGCCTCGCCCGCGAACACCAGCGGCGGATAGCTGCCAAGCTGCGCCGTCGCTGCATCGAGCGCGGCAGGATCGGGATAGTCGGGCATCTGGCGGGCTTCGGCCTTGGTCCAGCTTTCGGGGGCCCAGGTGGCGGCCATGGTTACTGTCCTGCGGGTGAAACGAGCAATTTCCATGCGGCAGACGGGCGCCGAACGCAATCAAGGAAAATTGCGCACCGTGATCGATCGAATTGCCGGTGGCGCGGTCATTCGACGATCCAGTGGTGGTTTTCCTCGACCATCGATTCGACCGGCCGCCCTTCGGCATCGCGCGCGGGATCGTAGCGGAAGCGCGCGATGATGAGGTCGCACGTCGTGTCGTCGAGCAGCGCGCTGCCGCTCGAATGCGTCACCTCGCAATCGGTGACGCGGCCCGACGGGGCGACGACATAGAGCACCGAGACGGTGCCGCTGACCCCCGCAGCGCCCGCCGCCTTCGGATAGTCCGAATTGTGGATGCGCCCGTGGATGAGCCGCGGTGGCGTGCCCCCGCCGCCGCCCGGGCCGTTTCCCGCGTCGCCGCTGCCGGTTCCGTTGCCGATCCCGCCGCTCCCCGGGCCTGAACCAGGGATCGGCGCATTCCCGCTGGTTGCCTCGCTTCCTGCCGCCGGCCGCTGCGTGGTGACGAGCGTCGGGGGCGTGGCGATCACCGGTCTGGGCGCGGCGAGCTCGGTCGCCCGCGCGGTGAGGCTGGGCGGCGCGGCGGCGCCCTCGGGCCTGGGCGCGGGCGCCGGGCGCGGCGCCGGCGGGGGAGGGGGCGGTGGCGGCGGTGCGGGCGGCGCGACGTCGAAGCTCGCCAACGCGGTCTCCGCCGCCGGCACGAAGCGGACGCTCAGCCCGGCAAGCAGCGCGCCGCCGAGCGCCGCGACCAGTGCCGCGGTGATCGCCGCCGCGCCGACTCGCTCCCCCGCCGTCGGGCGAAGCCTGCGCATCGCGGAACCTTAATATCCCGCCTCCAGATCGACCACGTTCTTCATCGGCTTGCCTGCGAGGAACGCGGCCAGATTGTCGAGGAACAGCGCCGCGCCGCGCTGGAACATCGCAGTCTGGCTCCGCCCCGACAGATGCATCGACAGGATCGCGTTGGGCGCGGTCCACAGCGGATCGTCGGGCGGCAGCGGCTCGGGATCAACCGTGTCGAGGAACGCCCCGGCGATCCGCCCGGCCTCCAGCGCGTCGATCAGCGCCGCCTTGTCCACCATGTCGCCGCGCGCGAAGTTGATCAGCCACGCCGACGGCTTCATCGCCGCCAGCTCGCCCGCGCCGATCATCGCCTTGGTCTCGCCGGTCGAGGGCGCGCAAAGCACCAGCCAGTCGAATTCGCCGAGCCGGGCGCGCCACGTATCCGGGGTCAGCGTCCCGTCGCGCCCGGACCGCGTCACCCCGGTCACCTCGACCCCGAACGCCGTCAGCCGCTCGCCGACCAGCCGCCCGATCGTGCCGTAGCCAAGGACCAGCGCCGCGCTTCCGTCGAGCTCGGCGCGGCCCGGCGGGGCGGTGGTCCATTCGTGCCGATCGGCGATCCGCACCACCTCATCGAACCGCTTGGCGGCGACCAGCATCGCCATCACCGCATATTCGGCGACCGTCACCGCGTTGAGCCCGGTGCCGTTGGTCACCGTCACGCCGCGCGCGCTGAGCAGGTCGAGCGGGAAGGCGTCGAGCCCGGCGAACATGGAGAACAGCCATGTCAGCCGCTTGCCCTCGGCGGCGATCTCGCCGGCGACGCGTGAGCGCTGCTGGTCGACCCAGGCGATGTCGGCGTCGACGATCGCCGCCTTGGCCTCGTCCGGGGTGGTGAACCAGGCGACTTCGAGCCCCGCCGGCAGCCTCGCCTCGATCAACGGCCGGGCGAGGGCAGGCAGGACGGCTTTCATCGGCGGACTCCATCGGGCGAGGGACGGCGGCCGCTATAGAACGCCAACCGGCGAGGGCAAATGCTGCGGCGCTCCGGCCGTGCCCGGCACGAACGGGCGCGGATCACGCCATCCGCTGCTCGATCTCTTCCAGCGCCGCGCCCTTGGTCTCGGGAAAGAACAGCGCGACCACCACCACCTGCAGCACCATTATCGCCGCGAAGAAGCCGAACGGAGTCGCCGGCGACAGCCTTGCCACCGCGATCGGGAAGATCAACGCGATCACCGCGTTGAGCAGCCAATGCGTCCCCGCGCCCAGCGCCGCGCCGCGCGCGCGCACCACCGAAGGGAACACTTCGCTGATATAGACCCAGATCACCGCCCCCTGGCTCGGCGCGAAGAAGGCGATGAAGCCGATCAGCGCCGGCAGCAGCACCGCGTTGGGCACCACGCCGCCCAGCGCCAGTGCGGCGAGCGCCAGGCACGCCGCGGTCCCCGCGCCGCCGACGACCAGCAGCGTCTTGCGCCCGACCCGATCGATCAGCGCCATGCCGACGATCGTGAACGCCAGGTTGGCGGCGCCGATGATGATTGCGGGCAAGTTGGTCGATCCGAACCCGGCGTCGGCGAAGATCTGGTTGAGGTAATAGAGGATCGCGTTGATCCCGGACAGCTGGTTGAACGCCGCGACCCCGATCGCGAGCAGCATCGGGCGCCGGTGCGCCGCCCAGCGCAGCGTTCGCCCGTCGCGGGCGGTCTCTTCCTCGGCGGCCGCATCGTAGCTGGCGAGCGAGGCTTCGGGCGCTGGATCGCCGATCGCGCGCAGCACCGCGAGCGCCTCGCCGTCGCGGCCTTTGCCGGCGAGCCAGCGCGGACTGTGCGGGATGCGCAACAGCAGCACGAAGAAGATCGCCGCCGGCACCGCGGCGACGCCGAGCTTCCACCGCCATGCCGCATCGCCGATAACCGCACCGACCGCCGCATTGCTGACATAGGCGGCGAGGATGCCGACGACGATCGCCAGCTGGAACATCCCGACCAGCAGGCCGCGCCGCGCTGCGGGCGAAATCTCGGCGATATAGACCGGCGCCAGCACCGACGACCCGCCGATGGCCAGCCCGCCGATGAAGCGGAACGCGATCAGCGATCCCCAGTCCCACGCGAGCGCCGATCCCAGCCCCGAAACGACATAGAATGCGGCCAGCACGCGCAGCACCGCGCGCGCTCCGAACCGGTCCCCGGGCACGCCCGCGGTCATCGCGCCGACCAACGTGCCCCACAAGGCAGCCGAGACGGTGGTGCCGAGCGCGACCTGATCGAGCGCGAAATGATCGGCGACCGCTTGCGTCACGCCGGAAATGACTGCGGTATCGAACCCGAACAGCAGTCCGGCCAGCGCCGCGGTTCCCGCCGCTGCCGCAAACGTCCCGCGTGCGGTGATGCGCATTCATCCCCCTCCGTTTCTCGTGGAGGCACACCCAACCACGCCGGCAAGAATAATGCAATTTACTTTCGGTATAGCGGCCCAGCTTCGGCGCGCATCAGTGCTCCTGCGAAAGCAGGAGCCCAGGAACACGCGCCCTCGCCGTAAATCCTGCACTCCTGCCCTTCGACTTCGCTCACGAGAGCCTTTCGCAGGAGCGCATCAGGGCGGCGAACGCTCGATCTGGATTCCAAGCCGTTCGTGCTGAGCTTGTCGAAGCACCGCTCTTCCTTTCTATCGGCGGGAAAGCACGGCGCTTCGGCAAGCTGACAGCCGGCGTAAGCCGCGAGCGAACGGCTCAGAGGTAACGCTTGCTGTAGCCTCGCGCGCTCAGGCGCGCCGGGGACCCTGTTCCTGCCGGCAGCATCAAGCCGACGACAGGAACCAGCCCCCAGCAATCCTCAGAAGCTCAACCCGACCGTGAACTTCACCGTCCGTGGCGGATAGCCGCCGATCGAATAGCTGTTGAAGTTCCTGCGGCCGAAGTCGGGGCCGCGTGCGTTGTCGTTATAGTCGACGAAATTCTTGGTGTTGAACACGTTGAACACGTCCGCGCGCAAGCGCAGCCGCGCACCGTCATAGACGAAGCCCAGCGGAATATATTTGGTCAGCGCGAGGTCGAGCTGACGGATCGCCCACAGGTCACCGATGATGAACGGATGCTTGTTGCGCCCTTCGGTGACGACCGGAACCGACGGATAATTCCACGGATCGGGCACGTCAGCGAGGCGTGTGCCATAGACATAAGGCGGCGACTGCAGCAGCAGCTTGCCCGAGAGCATGAAGCCGAACGGCAAATCGGCGCTGCCGGTAGCGACGAGGCGATGCTTGGGCACGCCCGTCGAGCGCAGCCACGGATAGGCCGACATGCTCGGGTAATCGAACGAATAGTGCTCGCCGAACTTGCGGTTCTCCTCGGCCAGCGAGAAGGTGTAGGTGATGTCGAAGCTCCAGGGCGAGGCCTTGGTATAGTCCTTGGTCAGCTTCAGATACGCCTGGTCGAGATTGGTGCTGACGCCGTTGGTGCCGATCAGGATGTTGCCGAATCCCGGCGGCGAGATGCCGAACGGCAGCCCCGCCGTCCCCGGCTGCTGATTGCCCGTCGGCGGCTTGCCCGGCACGAAGAACGAGCCGTCGGCGCGCCGATTGGCGAGCAGGAAGGCGAAACCGTCGCGGCTGACAACGTGCGTATAGCCGACCTCGGCGTGAATCTGGCCGAACCGGCCGCGGGTGCCGATGCTGAACTGATCCGAATAGGGAATCTTGAGGTTGTTGTTGAGCAGGTCGAGCTCGCGACCGCCGCCGCTGGCGCTGGTCGCCAGCGTGTCACGACCCGCCGGCGTCAGATAATCGGGATTCCACGGAATGCATTGGCCCGGATCGCATGGATGCGCGGGATCGTTGTTGTCGAAGCGATAGGTGAGCGTCTTATAGCTCTGCTGCAGCGCCTCGAGCGAGAGGAAGTCGAACTGGTTGCGGTTGTACGAGCGGCCATAGCCGCCGAACAGCTGGAACCGCCCGTCGGGGGTCATGTCCCAGGTGAAGCCCAGCCGCGGCTGAAACTCGCCGGTGTGGACGTGCCGGTTGTGCCCGTTCGAGATGTAATCCTCGATATTGAAATTGGCGTTGTCGATATTGGTCCAGTTGCGCAGCGCCGTCGCGACGTCGGACGGCGTCACGTAGTTGAGAAACTGGTCGTTCTTCTCCATGTCCCAGCGAATGCCGATATTCGCGGTGAATCGATCGGTGATGTCCCAATCGTCCTGGATGTAGAGGCCGAGCTGGAAGTCGTTCGATCTGACGGCGCCGCCGCTGGTTCCCGCGACCGGCACGCCGAACTGCATCTGATAGGGGACCGTGTCGTTGAACCCGTCGGTGTCCTGCGGCGTCGCATAATCGACATTGTAGAAGAAGATCGGGTTGTGCGGCGTCAGCTGGATCGAGTTGAGCTTCACCCACTGCGCCTTGACGCCCAGCTTGATCGTGCTGCCGGGAAGGCCGGTGTAGGTGAAATCGTTCTGGAAGGTCCAGCCTTTCTGACCCTTGTTCTGATAGCTGGTGCCGCCGCCATAGATCAGCAATTGCGTCGTCGCCGGCCGCGTTGCGTCGCCCAATCCGGTGAAGAACTGGCTCTGCACGTCGTCGACGATCGGGGTCGGGTTCCACGCCGATTTTTCGTATTCCAGCTTGGCGTCGTTGATCCACGTGTCGGCGCTGTGCTGGTAATGCGCCAGGATGCGCGTTTCGTTGTTCTTGATATTGCCCGCGGCGGACTTGGCCGTGCGGCCGTCGTTCCAGCTCACCCCGGTCTCGCGGCGGACCTTGCCCGACAACTCGAACAGGTCCTCGGTGGTGGGAACGAAGTCGATCTTGCCGAAATAGAGATCCTCATTGAAGTCGCGGTTGAACTCGCCATACGAGCTTCGATACGGCTCCGGGACCGAGGCGGGATCGACGCCGGCCGGCAGCGAGATGTTGACCGGGGTAATCTGGCGCTTGCCCTCGTAGGTGACGAAGAAGTGCAGCTTGTCCTTGATGATCGGCCCGCCCAGCGCGACGCCGAACTGTTCGTCGCGGGTCTTGACCTTTTTGAGGTCGTTATGCTCCTCGTTGGGCGTCTTGGCGCGCAGCGACTGGTTCGAAAAGTCGAAGAAGCCCTCGCCGTGGAAGGTGTTGGTGCCCGATTTGGTGATCGCGGTGATTGCGGTCGAGGTGACGTCGTCGAACTCGGCCTTGTAATTCTGCGAAATGACCTTGTATTCGCCGATCGCGAGCTGCGGGAAGGGGTTGCCCTGGCTCGAATCCTGCCCGGTGATGCCATTCTTGAGGACATAGTCCTTCTGGCTCACGCCATCGATGAACACGTTGATCGCGTCGCCGCGCTGGACGCCGCCTTGCAGCGACTGGTTGCCGTTCGAGCCGGTGAGGAACTGTACGCCCGGCGCCAGGTCGGCGAAGGCGAGAAAGTTGCGGTTGTTCTGCGGCAGCGATTCGATCGTGTGCTGGTCGATCGTCACGCCGACCTCGCCGGCGTCGAGCGTCTCGATGCGGTTGCCGGTGACGATGATGTCGCCGGGCGCGCCGGCGGGCGTGTTCGTCGCCGTCTCGGCGGGGGCGTTGGGGTTGGGGGCCGCGGCGCCCGGCGCGGCGGCGCCGGTCTGGCCCTGCGACAGGTCGAAGCTCAGCGCGGCATTCTGCGCGACCGCCAGCGTGAACACGTCGGTCTGCCGCGTGCCGGTCGCCGTCGTCACCTCGAGCCGATAGCGGCCCGGCTGCAATGACGCGAAGTTATACGCGCCGTTGGTGATCGGCGAGACGCGGCGATAGCCGGTATCGACATTGACCGCCGTCACCTGCGTGCCTGCCGGCTGGCCGTTGTCGGTGATCACGCCGCGCAGCGATGCGGTCGCCTGCTGCGCTGCGGCGGGGGTCGGCGCGAAGGCGCACGCCGCGCCGCTCAGCATCAGCGCGGCCGCGAACTGCAGCCGGCGCGAGCGTCGCGCGTGCCGTTTGATCGAACCCTGTTCAGCCATGGTCAAAATCCTCCCAGTCCCTGTGGCGCGTTGTGCATGTCTCGATTAACCGGACGGCAGCGCGGCCGCTCGCCCGCCTGCTCGTTTCGGCAGGTGGCGGCGGCGCGGCGCTGCATGTGCATTCGTGTGAATTGCCCGGCATCCCTCTCGGCGAATCTCTTCTCGTGAAGACCGCCTTGAACGCTATGTAACCGTTTCCACGGTCCCTCGGCAACCGGGGGCAGTGCATTTTTGCGGCAGGGTGCGTCTTTTCGGCATCGCCCCGGCGGAGGGCGCCGGGGCGGCGGGACGGGTCAGTCGCGCGGGCGTTGGCTTGGATATGCCGCGTCGTTGTCGATATCGTCTTCTTTGGTCGGCCGTTCGCGGTGCTCGGGATCGCTCACGCGATGCTCTTCGGTCTGGCTCGCGACGTCGCGGGCAAGGTTGCCGCCGCTGGTGCCGCCCTGGCTTGGCGCTGGGCGGGCGTCGTCGATGATGTCGCTGTCGTCATGGTCGCGGGCGGTGTCGGTGCGGGGGGTGTCCATGGGCTTTTCCTTCCGCTCGAACAACCGCACGAAAAGCGAAGGGGTTTCCTCAAACCGAAGGATATTCGACCGCGATCACCTCATATTCGCGCTCGCCCGCGGGCAGGCCGACGCGCCTCACATCGCCCACCGCGGCGCCTCTCAACGCGCGTGCGATCGGGGCATTCCACCCGATTTTTCCGAGACTTGCCTCAGCTTCGTCGTCGCCGACCAGCGTCAGAATGCGCGTTCGATCGTCCGCATCGGCGACCGTCACCGTCGCGCCGAACCACACGCGCGACCGATCCTCCTGCCGCGCCGGATCGATGACCTTCGCAGCCTTCATCCTCTTGGAAAGAAACGTTAATCTTCGATCGATCTCGCGCAGCCGCTTGCGCCCGTAAAGATAATCCCCGTTCTCCGATCGATCCCCGTTCCCCGCCGCCCAGGCGATCGTTTCGACCAGCTTCGGCCGCTCCATTCCGAACAGCGTCTCATATTCCGCTCTGAGCGCCGCGAATCCCGCGGGAGTGATGTAGTTGGGAGAGGGCGCCATGACAGGACGCGTAACCGGCGAAACGCGCCCTGTCATCGCCGACGTGGCGGATCAGCCGGGGCTACAGGGATTTCCTCCGTCCCCGCCGCCATGACCATGACCATGGCCGTGATCGCCATGATGACCGTGGTTGTCGCCTTGGTGGCCGTGATTATCGCCCTGATGCCCGTGGCCGTCGCCCCAGCCGCCATGGCCCCAGCCCCAGCCGCGACCGCGCCAGCCGTCGAAGCCGGCGAACCTGAAGAAGCCAGCATGGGCAAATCCGTCGTGAGACGGCATCGCCGTTGCTGAACGTGTGGGAGGTGAATCCGCGAGTGCTGGCGTTGCACCGAAGATCAGCGCTGCGGCGCCGACCATCGCGACCTTTTTTAGATGCAATATTGTTTTCATGGAAGACTCCCGAATTTGCAGGTAACGAGCGTTTGTTTCGCCGGTTACTTCTCGGCATCCATGGGCATACGTCATCGCTCCGTGATTTACGGGTCACGGGCAACTGACTTCTGGCCATCTGCTTGCAGCGGCGACATTGCCGCAGGGCCGGAAATCGACCGAGAAGGCCAAAGGTTCAACGCCTTCTCGACGGACGCTACCAAACGAGCGACGGATCGCATCCGAACGCAGCAATGGTATCGGGATGCGCAAGAAAGTGGCGCATCCCCGGCAGCTTGAGCTCAGTGGGAAGCGGCCAACTCGCTCGCGCCCGGGCGCCGGCCGAGATACCAGTCGAGCGGCGCCCGCCCCTGCGCGAGGGCGTGGTCGGGGTTCATGAGGTCGTAGACCACCGCGTTCTCGAGCACGCGCTGGACGTAATTGCGCGTTTCGGTGAACGGGATCGCCTCGATCCAATCGACCATGTCGACTTGCCCGGTACGCGGATCGCCGTTGGCGGCGAGCCATTTGTTCACGTTGCCTGGGCCGGCGTTATAAGCGGCGATCGCCAACGGGTAGCTGCCATAGTTGCTGAACATGCGCTGGAAATAGTTGACGCCGAGCTGGATGTTGTAGGTGGGGTCGGTCAGCGACGACACGCTGTACGCCAGCCCCATCCGGCTCGCCGTCTCGCGCGCGGTGCCAGGCATCAGCTGCATCAGGCCGATCGCGCCGGCGCGGCTGGCGATCGCGCGGTCGAACTGGCTTTCCTGGCGCGCGATGGCGTGGACCATCGTCCAATAAGGCTGCGCGGCCGGCGGCACCGGCACCGTCGGATAGCCGGCCGCGACATAGTCATCGAGCCCGCTCTGCAGCGCCGAACGGCTGATCATCACGCCGAGGTCGGGGCGGTTGAGCGCGCGCGACAGCTCGATACCGAGGCGATGATCGCTGTCGGAGGTGGCGTTGACCGCGATCTGCCGGACGAACGCGCTCTGGTCGCTCCAGTTGCCGAGCGTCCCGAGCATCTGCGCGGCGCGCACCACCTCGCGGTTGTAGAACGCGGTGCGCTCCGCCTCGGGCACGGGCGCGGTCGGCGTGGGATCGGGAGCATGGAGCGCGAGGCCGAGCCGCTCGGCGGAAAGCTGGCCGTAATAGGCGTCCTGATATTGTGCCGCGCGCTGGAAATAGCTGCGCGCCGTCGCCGCGTCGCCCGCCTTGGCAGCGGCGCGGCCGGCCCAATAGAGGCCCTTCGGCCGCGTCTGGGGCGAATCGAACGGTCGCGAATAGCGATCGAACATCGCCAATGCCTGGCGCGGATTGTCGAGCTGCTTGAGCGCGGTCTGCCCGGCGAGCCAGACGAGATCGGTGTAGAGATCCTTCTCGGCATAAGGTTGCGCGGACAGGTCGGTGCCGGCCGGATAGGCGTCGTCGACCTGGCTGGCGATCGCATAGGCCTGCGCATAACGTCCGTCGGCGGCAGCGCCGCGGGCCTGGTCGAGCAGCAGCCGGAACCAGCTCGTCACCACCGTCGGGGGCGCGGACAAATGGTGCGGCTGCGCGAGATAGGAGCGCGCCGCAGCGACCTGGCGCGTGTTGATCAGCCAAGTGGCGCGCGCGGCGATGAAACCGGGATTGCTGCGATCCTCTCCGGTCGTCGCAGCGTCGCGGCCGGCGGCGTCGGAGGCATTGGTCAGGAATGCCAGCCGCGCGTCGAGCAGCGGACGGTTGACCGAGCTGACATACGGATCGATCCGCGCCGCCGCGCTGGTCGCGCCGCGCCACAACAGCACGTCCATCCGCCTGTCGTAGTCGATCGGCTTGAACACGCCGGGGAAGTCGCCGAGCAGCTTCGACTCGCCGTCGGACGAGAGGACCCGCGTCGTCCAGGCATCGCGCGCCTGCTCACGCGCGCCGTCGAGATCGCCGGTCGCCTTCAGCGCCTCGGCATAGGCCACCGCGGCATCGTCGCCGAGCGGCGGATAGCGTTTGAAGAAGGCGACGATGGTGGTCGGCGAGGCGGCGCTCCGCTGCAGCGCGGTTTCGGCCGATTTGCGCAACATCGTCTCGCCGGGCCAGTTCGGGTGGGCGAGCAGGAAACGGGCATAGTCGTCGAAACCGTAGTTGCTGGATTGCTCGAGCTGCTTCCACCGGACCAGCGCATCGGCAAGCGGGTCGGCCTGAATATTTGGCGGCGCCGGCTGCGGCGCGACGCTCGACAATTGGGTGCGATACCAGGCGATCTGCTGCGGGGTGAGGGTGGATGTCGCGGCAAGGCCTGAAAGACCTGCCAGGACCAACGCGGACTTCAAAAACGCTACCATGTGGACACGATAAGCAATTCGCCCCTATCAGGGCTAGGACAAATTCGCCGAACCGCGCCGGACCTGCGCGCGGACAGGAGCCGATGCAGCCCATGTTTTCCGGATCGATCCCCGCGCTCGTCACGCCGTTCGACGATGACGGCACCTTCGTCGAGACGGCGTTTCGCGAGCTCGTCGAATGGCAGATCGCCGAGGGCTCGTCGGCGCTGGTGCCGTGCGGCACCACCGGCGAGGCGGCGACGATGACCAAGGACGAGCATTTCCGCGTCGTTCGCGTCTGCGTCGAACAGGCGAAGGGCAGGGTGCCGGTGCTGGCCGGCGCAGGCTCGAACGATACGCGGGTCGCGATCGCCAATATCGAGGCCGCCAAGGAGGCCGGCGCCGACGCCGCGCTGATGGTGCCGCCTTATTACAATCGCCCGAACCAGGAGGGCATCTTCCGCCATTTCGAAGCGGTGGTGGCGGTATGCGACTTGCCGATCGTACTCTATAACGTGCCGGCCCGCACCGTTACCGATATGGCGGTCGAGACGATCGGCCGGCTGGCCAAGACGTTCCCCAGCATTATCGGCATCAAGGACGCGACCGGCGCGATCGCTCGCGTTTCGGCGCAGCGCGCGGCGGCGGGGGCCGCATTCTGCCAGCTGTCGGGCAATGACGACATGGCGCTCGCGTTCAACGCGATGGGAGGCAAGGGGTGCGTTTCGGTGACCGCGAACGTCGCGCCGAAGCTCTGTGCGGAATTCCAGGCGGCGTGCCGGGCGGGCGACTATGACAAGGCGCTCGACGTCCAGGACCGCCTCTACCCGCTTCATGCGGCGTTGTTCACCGATGCCTCGCCGGGGCCGGTCAAATACGCGATGAGCAAGGTTCGGCCCGACTTCCCCAGGGCGCTGCGCTTGCCGATGACGTGGCCGGGCGAGGCGAGCCGGCGCGCGGTCGATTCGGCGCTGGTCCACGCGGGATTGATCTGACCCGACTCGGAACGCAGCAGGCCGGTCGTCACAGGTCACGGCGGTAATACTCCTTTCGGCCAATCCGTGCGCTACGAGAGGCAGCCCGCCGGACGGGCCCGCCATTCATGCAACCTTCATCGCGTGGTCATGTTCATGCACGTAATTGTTCCGCGTAACGGAGGTCGTTGTCGATGCGGGCCGTGCTGCTGCTCATCATTATCCTGATCGTGGTCGCGTTGGTCGCCCATGCCGTCTTGCGCCAGTATCGTGGACGGTTGCGTCAGCGGCGGCGGGCGGCGTGGCAAGCCAAGCGCGAGGAAGAAGACCGCATCTGGTACGAAAAGATGGGCGACACCGCCGAGGCGGTCGAAAGCCCGGCAGGGACGCCGCGACCGCTGGGGCCGGCTCGGCTGCCGCACGACGACGAGGCGCCGTCCGGCAGCCGTTGAACCTCATTTGCAGACGACCTGCTGGTTGTTCTGCTCGATCGCCTTGCCGGCCAGCGCGCCCGCGGCGCCGCCGAGCAGCGTGCCGACGATCCGCGAATGGCCGCCATCGATGACGTTGCCGAGGATTCCGCCCGCAGCGCCGCCGACGATCAGCCCGGTCGTGCCGTCGTTGCGCTTGCAATAATAGCGTCCGTCGCTGCCGGCATAGACGCGGTCGGTCGGCGCCAGGACGCGCTCGGCCCCGTTGGGCTCGGCACGGTAATAGCGCGAGGGGTCGTAACCGTGCTCGTCGCGCTCGCCATAGCGATCGTCGTCGTAATAGCCGGGCGGCGGCGATACGCGGTCATCGTAATAGCCGTTGCGCCGGTCGCGCGCCTGCGCGGCGCGATAGCGGTCGAACTCGTCCTGGAAACGCGCGAGCTCGTTTTGGAAGCGCGCCTGCGCCTGAGCGAAGCGGGCTTGTTCCTCGACCGTCTGGGCGGCGGCCGGAGCGGCGGTGGCGGCAGCAACGCCGAACGCGGCGGCGGTGATCAGCAGGGATTTGAGCATCGATCGATCCTTTGGGTCAGCTCGGGCAGAGCGGTATCATACAGCTATCGCCCGCCGGCCAAACGGCGGCTGAACGAATCGGCGGCCGACGGTGAGCGGTGCGGCAAGCGATGGCGAAGTCGGCGCATATCGCGGTCTTTGGCTTGGCTCGCGGGTGTGAGGGCGGGTCAAAGGTCACAAAGGTCATACCCCTTTTGCGCGTGAGCGGGCGCCCCCGGTGTGACGCGCGGCGGTGTGGAGCGCGGCGAGCATGGCGGGGGACTGCGTCATGGACCGAAGGTGGCGCATTGTTTCCAACATTTACAGCGGAATCGCGCCGGCCCTCCTGCAAGCCCGATCCGACGCTGATGAAGGGGAGCCGCGGGATGAGAAGCCCAGGTCCCGGAACTCCGGCGCGCGGGCGATGCGGCGGGAGGCGCTGGCCAGCGCGGCGGGGGTGCGCTATGCCTCAGCCGGGGGCAAAGGTCATGATTTCGGGGGACTTCATGGCGGGAGATGCGGATGCGGGCATCCGCTATTGGCGGCCGGACGAAGCGCTCGCCGGGCTGGTGTCGGGTTATCATTGTTATTGGGTGCGGCCGCCGGCGGGGCAAGTGCATCACGACGTCTTCTATCCGGGCTGGAGCAACCTGCGCTTCCAGTTCTACAGCGACGGCGACTGGCGCGTGCGGATCGGCGAAAATCGCTTCGACCCGGTCCCGCGCGCAAGCCTGTTCGGGCCGACCTCGCGCGCCATCTACAGCGAGAGCGGCGCGGGGCTGCTGGTCGGCGCAGGGCTGACGCCGCTCGGGTGGAGCCGGCTGACCGCACTCGCGGCGGAAAGCGTCGCCGATCGCGTGGTGCCGCTCGACACGATCCTCGGCGCCGAGGCGGGCCGGCTCCACGCCGCGCTTGCCGAGGGCGAGGACGCAGTGAAGCGGGTGTTCGACGCCTGGTTTCGCGAGCACTTGCGCGAGCCGCGGCGCGGGGATGACCGCATCGTCGCACTGCACGCGCTGCTGACCGATGCCGAACCCGGCGGTGTCGCCGAGGCGGCGGCGCGGATCGGGGTCCATCCCCGCCACCTCAGCCGGCTGGTGCGCAAGAGCTTCGGCTTTACTCCCAAGCTGCTGCTGCGCCGCGCGCGTTTCCTGCGCTCGCTGCTGGCGCTGCGCGACGGTCCGCGCGGCGAATGGGCGACGCTGATCGGGCGCGACTATGCCGATCACTCGCACTTCATCCGCGAGAGCCATGAGTTCCTGGGCATGGCGCCGGGCCGCTTCTTCGCGCTCAAGAAGCCGCTCAACGACGCATCGACGGTGCTGCGCCGCAACGTGCTGGGCGCATCGGCGCAGGCCTTGTACCGGCCGGAAGAAGGAGACGGCGCCGCCCCAAGCGGTTGAGCGTCGATCGGGCACGAGACGTCGTGCAGCGCGGCGATTTTTACGAAGCGTTAACCATTGGCCGGTTACCGCTCGTTAACGTTTTCGACATGCCCGCTATCCTGGCTTCGGAGCAAGACATGCGCCCGACGATCATCGCTTTGTGCCTGTCAGCCGCGCTGACGGGCGGATGCTCCACCCTGTCGCGGCCACCCGTCGTCGACACCATCGCCCTGGAGATGCCGGAGGCGAGTACCGGCTGGCGGTCGATCGCGCGGCCCGAGGATCAGCAGCGGATCGATGCGATCGATGCGCGTTTCCAGGCGGCGCTTGCCGACCTGCCGCGGCGATTGAAGCCGCGCGAGGCCGCCGACAAGCAGTTGCTCGATCCGCACGCCGCGCAACCGCTGCCGGCACTGACGCCGGGCGGATATCAATGCCGCCGCATCCGGCTCGGCGGGCGCGCGAAGCTGACTCGCTTCAAGGCCGACACTTGCTACGTCAGCCTCGAAGAAGGCGACCGGCTCTCCTACACGACGCAGACCGGCGCGATGACGCCCGGCGGCTGGCTTTATCCCGACGGCGATCGTCGCGTGGTCCTGCTGGCGACCGACCGGCCAGCGGCGGCCAAGATTGCGCCGGCATATGGCATCGACGCTCGACGGGACCTCGCCGGCGTCGTCGAGCGGCTCGGCCCGATGCGCTGGCGACTGACGATCTCGCGCGCAAACGAACTCGACATCTGGGAATTGAAGCCCTGGCCGCAGCAGCAGCTGGAGGATTGACCGAGGTGCCGGCAAGCCCGACCGGCTATCCGACGCTCACGAAACTATCCATCACACGCTTGCGGCCGGCCTGTTCGAAGTCGATCTCAAGCTTGTTGCCGTCGATCTCGGCGATTTCGCCATAGCCGAATTTCTGGTGGAAGACGCGCATCCCCACGCGCAAGTCTTCGCGGCCCTTGTTGCCGAAGCTCACCGCCGAGGCGCGCGCCTCGACGACTCGAGCCGGCTCGCGGGTGAAGGTGCGGCTTTGCCACTCGCCGCCGGGCTTGCTGCCGAGCGTGCCCGCGGCGCGCTGCCAGCCGGGGCCGCGGCCGGTGCCGCGAGCGACGTCGGCGAACGGGTCGGCGCGTTCGGACCAGTTGGCGCGCCACAGGCTTTCGCCGCCCGACATCGTGCTTTCGCTGTCGATATGCTCGGGCGGCAGCTCGCCGACGAAGCGGCTGGGGATGCTCGACGTCCATTGGCCGTAGATGCGGCGGTTGGCGGCGTGGAGGATCGTCGCGCGGCGCCGCGCGCGGGTGATCGCGACATAGGCGAGGCGGCGTTCCTCCTCGAGGGCAGCGAGCCCGCCTTCGTCGAGCGCGCGCTGCGAGGGGAACAGCCCTTCCTCCCAGCCCGCCAGGAACACGGTGTCGAACTCCAGCCCCTTGGCGGCGTGGATCGTCATGATGGTGACCTTCGCCTCGTCGGCGGCCGCGTCGTTGTCCATGACGAGGCTGACATGCTCGAGGAACGCGCCGAGGGTTTCGTATTCCTCCATCGCGCGGACCAGCTCGGTGAGGTTTTCGAGGCGGCCGGCGGATTCGGCGCTGCGGTCGGCCTGGAGCATCGCGGTGTAGCCGGATTCGTCGAGGATGGCGCGGGCCAATTCGGGGTGCGGCAGGTCCATCTCGCGCCACCTGGCGACGTCGCCGACGAAACTGCCGAGGGCGCGGCGGGCTTGCGGCGTCAGCTCGTCCGTGTCGAGGATGCGCGCGGCGGCGATCGAGAGCGGGATGCCTTCGGCGCGGGCGAGCTGGTGGATCTTGGCGACCGCCTTGTCGCCGAGGCCGCGCTTGGGAACGTTGACGATTCGCTCGAAGGCGAGGTCGTCGGCAGGTTGGTGGACGAGGCGGAGATAGGCGAGCGCGTCGCGGATCTCCGCCCGCTCGTAGAAACGGAAGCCCCCGACGATGCGATAGGGCAAGCCGATTGCGATGAAGCGGTCCTCGAACTCGCGAGTCTGGTGCTGGGCGCGGACGAGGATGGCGACGGCATCGAGACGCGTCCCGCTGCGCTGCGCCGCCTCGATCTCGTCGCCGACGCGGCGGGCCTCCTCGGGGCCGTCCCACACGCCGAGCACGCGGACCTTCTCGCCGGCGTCGAGCTCGGTCCACAGCGTCTTGCCGAGGCGACCGGTGTTCTGGGCGATGACGCCCGAGGCGGCGCCGAGGATGTGCGGCGTCGAGCGGTAATTCTGTTCGAGTCGGATGACAGAAGCGCCGGGGAAGTCTTTCTCGAACTTCAGGATATTCTCGACCTGCGCACCGCGCCACGAATAGATCGACTGATCGTCGTCGCCGACGCAGGCGATGTTCTTGCGCTCCTGGGCGAGGAGGCGGAGCCAGAGGTATTGGACAGCGTTGGTGTCCTGATATTCGTCGACCATGATGTATTTGAAGCGCGCCTGATAGTGCTCGAGCACGTCGCGGTGAGTCTTCAGGATGACGAGCATGTGGAGAAGAAGGTCGCCGAAGTCGCAGGCGTTGAGCGCCTTCAGCCGCTCCTGATATTGCTGGTAAAGCTCGCCGCCGTGGCCGTTGGCGTAGCGTTCGGACTCGCCCGCGTCGATGTCGGCGGGGGTAAGGCCCTTGTTCTTCCACTGGTCGATCAGCCCGGCGAGGCTGCGCGCGGGAAAGCGCTTCTCGTCGATGTCCGCCGCGACGATGAGTTGCTTGAGCAAGCGCAGCTGGTCGTCGGTGTCGAGGATGGTGAAATTGCTGTGGAGGCCGACCAGTTCGGCGTGGCGGCGGAGCATCTTGGCGCCGATCGCGTGGAAGGTGCCGAGCCAAGGCATCCCCTCGACCGCCTCGCCGACGAGGCGGCCGACGCGCTCCTTCATCTCGCGCGCGGCCTTGTTGGTGAAGGTGACGGCGAGGATCTCCGACGGCCAGGCCTTCCGCGTGTAAAGCAGGTGCGCGAGCCGCGCGGTGAGGCACGCGGTCTTGCCGGTGCCCGCGCCGGCGAGGACGAGCAGCGGACCTTGGGTCGTGAGCACCGCCTCGCGCTGGGGGTCGTTGAGCCCGCGGAGATAGGGCGGATCATTGGGCGAAGGCGCGGGAAGACTCATCGGTGAACAGGTAGGGAACGCGCTCGCGGGGGGCAAGCGCGAAGCTAGGCCAGGCGGGTGGCGGGGGCGAGCAGGTTGCGGCGGGCCGCGTCGGCGAGGTCGGCGGTGAGCTGCGCGGCGCTGGTCACGGCGGTCGAGACGTCGCGGCCGATCGATGGTGCGGGATTGCCGAGCGCGACCAGCGCGCCGGCGGTGAGCGCGATCAGCGCCGCCCTCGCGATCCGCGTCATCCCTTTGGGCATCGTCGCCTCCTCTCGATCGAGCCGCGCGGCACTATCGGCACCGGCGCTTGCGCTGCGATGAACGAAGGTCAGGCGGGGCGGAGGAAGGTGAGGCGGGCCTTGCCGTGAATGCGGGTGGCGTCGATCGCGAAGCCGGCGACGGCGACCTCCTCGTCGCGCGCGGTCTCGATGCTGATCCAGCTGCCCGGGCCGGTCCAACCGAGGCGGGCGAGCCTGTCGAGCGCGACGCCTCCTGCGCCGGTGCCGTAGGGCGGGTCCATCAGGATGAGGTCGAGCGGCGCACGGACGGGGCCGAGCGCAAGGACCGATTGCGCGCGGACGTCGGCGGCTTCGGCCCCGAGCTTCGCGATATTGGCGCGGAGCGCGTCGAGCGCGGCCCTGTCCTGCTCGACGAACAGGCACGAGGCGGCGCCGCGCGACAATGCTTCGAGCCCGAGCGCGCCCGAGCCGGCGAAGAGGTCGGCGACCGCCAGCCCGTCGAAGCTGCCGAGCCGGCTGGCGAGCATCGAGAACAGCGCTTCGCGCGTGCGATCGGCAGTGGGGCGTGTGGCGTCGCCCCTGGGCGCGGCGAGCGGGCGGCCGCGCCACTGGCCGGCGACGATCCTCACTTGCGGCGCCCGCCAGGCCTTGGGCGCGGCTTGGGCTTGGCCCAGCCGGGGCGGCGTTTGGCGGATGCGCGCTTCGCGGAGGCGTTATCCGCCGCCTCCGTTCGGCCTGAGCCTGTCGAAGGCCGGTTGCGGGTAGCGCCTGTCTTGCCCTTCACTCGCCCTTCGACGGGCTCAGGGCGAACGGAAGGGGTGGGCGCGCGCTTTACACGCCCTTCGACACGCTCAGGGCGAACGGCGGGAGGGACGGGATTACGCTTTGCTCGTCCCTCGGGCTCCGAGCGAAGGGGAGGGGTGGAGCGTTGCGGCTGGGCGTAAGGGACGACGGCGATCGCCGTATCGCTCATTCTGCCCTTGGCCAGCGCCTGGCGGAACGCCACGAGATCGTGCTGGCGCACCTCGCCGATCGCGCCGGGCGGCAGGTCGCCGAGCACGAACGGGCCGTAGCGAGTGCGGATCAGGCGGCTGACCCGAAGGCCGAGGTGTTCGAGCACGCGGCGGACCTCGCGGTTCTTGCCTTCGGTCAGCGTCAGCTCGATCCAGACGTTGGCGCCGGTGCGGCGTTCGAGATTGGCGTCGATCGCGCCGTAGCGGACGCCATCGATCTCGATGCCGTCGATCAGGCTTTCGAGCTGGTCCTGGCCGATGGCGCCGTAGGCGCGGGCGCGGTAGGTGCGCTCGACGCCGGTAGCGGGAAGCTCGAGCTGGCGCTTCAGTTCGCCGTCGGTGGTGAGGAGCAGCAGCCCTTCGGTGTTGAGGTCGAGCCGCCCGACCGGGACGACGCGGGGCAAGTCGTTCGGGAGGCGGTCGTAGATCGTCGGGCGGCCTTTCGGGTCGCGCTCGGTGACGAGCAGACCGACGGGCTTGTGAAAGACGAACAGCCGCGCGGGGCGCGGCGCCTCGATCGCCACGCCATCGACGGTGACGCCGCGCAGCGAGGGCACCAGCGTCGCCGGGGTGTCGAGCGCCTTGCCGTCGATCGCGACGCGGCCGTCGGCGATCATCCGCTCGATCTCGCGGCGCGAGGCGACGCCGGCGCGCGCGAGCAGCTTGGCGATGCGCTGCGGTTCCTTGGGGGCGGGGGGACGTGACACGGCGCGCTGATACATCGATTTGGCGCAGCCGCTCAAAAAAATTGCGCCCGCCTCCCATATGACGCGTTAAAGGACGCAGGCGTAACGAGGGCCGCGGGTCTCGGCGGCCGCACAGGGCGGATGAGCAAGCGTATGATGTTCGGACGGAAAACGCGGCGAATCAACCGGGTTCTGATCGTCGAGGACGAGCCGCTGGTCGCGTTCGATACCGAGCATTTCCTGTCCGACGAGGGATTCGAGATCCACGCGACGGTCGATCGCGTCACCGAGGCGATTGCCGAGCTGGACGGCGCCGGCGAGCCGATCGACCTGGTGCTGGTCGATGTCCAGCTTGCCGACGGCAGCGGGATCGAGGTGGCCGAGGCGGCGCACCGGCGCGGCGTAGCGGCATTGTTCGTCACCGGCAATTGCCCCGGCGAGGCGAAGCACGTCGCGGCGGGCTGCCTTGCCAAGCCCTACGCCCAGCGCGACCTGCTGGCGGCGATCTGCGCGATCGACGACGTGCTCGTCGGGCGCAAGATGCGCAAGGTGCCGCCGAGCTTCACGCTATTCCTGGAACCGGCGGAGCGGGGATAACCGCCGTTCGTGCCGAGCGAAGCCTGTCCCGAGCGAAGTCGAGGGGGCGAAGCACCATTGTTGGCGGAGCTGTCAAAGAAGAACGCCCTTCGACAAGCTCAGGGCGAACGGGTTGGTTGCCGATGCTATCCCGGCGCCGTTGCCGTGGCGCCGGGGGGCGATCTGCCGTAAGGATCGGCGCGAACACGAGTGGGGAGTATGAGCGGGAATGAGCGAGGTCGCCGAAGCGCGCGCGGAGGGAAACTGGTGGGACGCGGTGCGCCCCTACCTCGAAAAGGCGCCGCTTGCCGCGCTGGCGCTCGGCATCTCGTCGGGCTTTCCCTATGCGATGATCGGCGCGACCCTGACCACGCGGCTGGCGCAGGCGGGGATCACCAAATCGACGATCACCGCGTTCAGCCTGGCGTTCCTGGTCTATAACCTGAAGCCGCTGTGGGCGTGGGTGGTCGACGGCGTGCGGCTGCCGATCCTCGGGAGACTGGGACAGCGGGTATCGTGGCTGCTTCTTGCCGGCGTGCTGGTCATGGCGGCGGTCGCCAACCTCGCGCTGACCGATGCCCAGCACGACACCGCCGCGGCTGCGGTCGCGGCGATCCTGGTCGGTGTCGCCGGGGCGACCTTCGACATCGTCATCGACGCCTATCGCATCGAGATTCTCGAGCCGCGCCAGCTCGGCGTCGGATCGGGGATGAGCCAGTACGGCTGGCGGATCGGATCGGCCGGGGCCGGCGCGCTGGCGCTGGTCGTCGCAGCGCGAAGCGGGTGGGAGGCGGCGTATCTCGTCTGCGCGCTGCTCGCGCTGCCGGCGATGCTGACCGGCCTTGTCGTCGGCGAGCCCCAGCGGCATCGCCCGATCGCCGAACGGCGCGGGGTTTCGACCGTGCTCAAGTCGATCTGGGGGCCGTTCGTGCAGTTCTTCGAGCGGCAGGGCGCGTGGATCGTGCTGGCGTTCATCCTGATCCACAAGATCGGCGATACGCTGGCCAACCTGACGCTGCGGCTGCTGTTCGACAGCCTGCATTTCAGCAACGACGAGATCGCGCTGTTCGACGTCGGGCTGGGGTTCTGGGCGTATCTGATCGGCATCTTCGTCGGCGGCGCGCTTTATGCCTGGATGGGGATGAAGCGGTCGGTGCTGCTCGCGCTGGTGCTGATGATGGTGTCGAACCTGTCCTTTGCGCTGCTCGCCGCGGCGGGCCATTCGGACTGGGGCATGGCGGGCGCGATCGGATTCGAGAATTTCGCCAGCGGGTTCGGCGGCGTGGCGGTAGTCGCCTATTTCTCGGCGCTGACCGATCTGCGCTTCACCGCGGCGCAATATGCGCTGATCTCGGCAGCGGCGAGCATCGTCGGGCGGCTGGTGACGGGAACCACGGCGGGCGCGCTGATCGATGCGTTCGGCTATGTCGATTTCTATCTGCTGACGACGGTGGTGGCGCTGCCCGGCGTGGTGCTGTTCTGGTGGATGGCGCGCAGCGGACTGGTCGATCGCTCGATCGGCAGCGCGGGCGTCGAGGGTGAGGGCGACGCACGGGCCGGCGAGGCGGTATAACGAGACACGTTTCTCACGCCGTTCGTGCTGAGCCTGTCGAAGCACGAACGCCCGCCTCTAAATCGCCCTTCGACAGGCTCAGGGCGAACGGATTACCGGGCGGCGGCACCGCGGCCGATCGGCCGGCCTGCATCGGCGAAGGCGGCGGCGAGTGCGGTTGCGCAGGCGAGGACGCCCTCGGCTGCGCGCGTGCCCAGTTGATCGACGAGCAGCAGGCGGGCCGAACCCGGCGCCGTGGCGGCGCGAGCGAGCACCGTGACCAGCGCGGCCTCCGACGGCGTGGCGCGCGCGCAGCAGCACGGCGCGATCGTGATCGGGTGCGTTGCGGCGCCGGCAAGCTCGTGCATGAAGGCGCGCATCAGCATCAGCGGCCGGCGAAAGCCTTCGCCGAAGGTGGTCATGAAGCAATGCGCCGCAAGCGCATCGTTGAGGCCGTGCGCGCCGAGCCGGCGGATCGCGAACAGGGCGAGCCGCGCATTGGGTTCGTCGGGAAGCGCGTGCGGCAACGGATCGACGAGGGCGGCGGCGCCGGGCGTGGCGGGGCTTCGATCGGACATGCCGCATCGTCGCGAATGTGTTATTGCAAGTCAATAGCAACAACGAGTCAGTCGGGCAGTTCATCGTTTGCCGCCAACACCGTGCCGGCGAGATAGAGCGAGCCGAGGATCAGCACGACCGGCGGCGGCCTCAAGTCTCGGGGAAGTCCGGCGAGCGCCTCTGCGGCGTCGGCGGCGGTCGCCGTCTTCGCGATGCCGAGATCGTTTGCGGTGCGGGCGAGCGCGGCGGGGGCATGGTGCTCGTGGCCGGGGATGGGAATGGCGGTCAGGCCGTCCGCGACGTCGGCGAGCGGGGAGAGCAGGCCGGCGGCGTCCTTGTTGGCGAGCATTCCGCAGACGAGGCGGAGCGGACGCCCGGCGAGACGCTCGCGGATCGCCGCGCTGATCGCTTGCGCGGCGGCGGCATTATGCCCGCCGTCGAGCCACAATTCGCTGCCCGCAGGCAGCAATGCGGTGAGCGGGCCGGGGCCGAGGCGCTGCATCCGCGCCGGCCAGCGCGCCGTCACGGCCGCGGTGGCGAAGGCCGAGTCGGGAATCGCCAGCACGTCCTGGTGCCGCAGCATGGCGACCGCCAGCGCGAGGTTGCTCGGCTGGTGCGGGCCGGCGAGCGTTGGAGGCGGTACCGCCAACGCACCTTTCGCATCGCGATAGACCATCGCGTCGTCCTCGAGGTCGAAATGCCAGTCGAGGCCGAGCGGAAGGACCGGTGCCCCGGCCGCCGCAGCGACCTGTGCAATCCGCTGCGTGACGCTCGGCGGATAGCGCATCGTCACGAGCGGGACGCCCGGCTTGGCGATGCCGGCCTTCTCGCCGGCGATCGCTTCGGCCGTGTCGCCGAGGAACGCCTGATGGTCGATGCCGAGCTGGGCGATGCCGGTGACGAGCGGGCGGACGACGTTGGTCGCGTCAAGCCGGCCGCCGAGGCCAACCTCGACGATGCAAGCGTCGGCGGAATGGCGCGAGAAGGCGAGGAAGGCGGCGGCGGTCGTCACCTCGAAAAAGCTCGCGCCGATGCCGTCGGCCCGGTCGAGCACCTCCTCGAGCAGGGCGGCGAGGCGGTCGTCGTCGATCAGGCGGCCGGCGAGCCGGATACGCTCGTTGAAGCGGACGAGGTGGGGGCTCGAATAGACATGGCAGGTGAGCCCGGCCGCCTCGAGGCTCGCGCGCAGGAAGGCGCAGGTGGAGCCCTTGCCGTTGGTGCCGGCAACATGGAGCACCGGCGGGAGCGCGAGGTGCGGATCGCCTAGCCGGGCGAGGAGCTTGGCGATGCGGTCGAGACCGAGAATATCGGCGCCGGGGGAGAGCGACCACAGCCGGTCGAGCTGGTGCTGGACGGCGGGATTGGCTGAGGTGGCGTGGTCAGGCACGATGCCACGCCCTGGAACGGGGCCTGCTCTTGCCCGTTCGTGTCGAGCGAAGTCGAGACACGTTGCGCTCCATTGTCGTTTCTCGACTTCGCTCGAAACGAACGGGTTTTCCGACGGAGACTAGGCCGCCGCCCGCTTTCCGCCGCATAGGTAATCAATCAATTCGGCTAGGCTGTGGCGCAGGTCCTTGCGGTGCTTCACCATGTCGATCATGCCGTGCTCGAGCAGATATTCGGCGCGCTGGAAGCCCTCGGGCAGCTTTTCGCGGATGGTCTGTTCGATGACGCGCTGGCCGGCGAAGCCGATCAGCGCGCCGGGCTCGGCGATCTGGACGTCGCCGAGCATCGCGTAGCTGGCGGTGACGCCGCCGGTGGTCGGATCAGTGAGCACGACGATGTACGGCAGCCCGGCATCGTGGAGCATCTGGATCGCGACGGTCGCGCGCGGCATTTGCATCAAGCTCAAAATGCCCTCCTGCATCCGCGCGCCGCCGGCGGCAGTGAAGATGATATAGGGGCATTGATCGGCGATCGCTGCCTCGACCCCGGCGACGAACGCTTCGCCGACCGCCTGGCCCATCGATCCGCCCATGAAGGCGAAATCCTGCACCCCGACCACTGCCTTGCGGCCTTCGATCGTGCCGCGTGCGTTGATCAGCGCGTCGGATTCGCCGGTCGTGGTCCGTGCCGTCTTGATGCGGTCGGTATAGCGCTTGGTGTCGCGGAACTTGAGCGGGTCGTCGGCGACCTTGGGCGCGGGCAGCTCGCTGCAGCTTCCCTCGTCGAACGTGTATTGGAAGCGGAGCTTCGGGCCGATGCGCTCATGGAAATCGCATTTGGGGCAGATGTAGAGGTTCTCCTCCAATTCCTTGGTGAAGATCATCTGTCCGCAGCCCTTGCACTTGTGCCACAGATTCTCCGACGTCTGCGCCTTGGGGACGAAGGGGATCGCGTTACGGACGCGGGTGAGCCAGCTCATGTGTGTTCCTTGGTTGCGCTGCGGACCGCGGCGGCAAGGCTCGCAACATAATCACGAACCGGGCCGGGCGCATCCTTTCCGTGACGGCCGACCAGCTCGACGATCGCGGAGCCGACCACCACGCCGTCGGCGACGCGGGCGACTTGCTCCGCCTGTTCGGGCGTGCGGATGCCGAAGCCGACCGCGACGGGCAGCTCGGTCGCGGCCTTGAGGCGGGCGACCGCGTTCTCGATCGAGCCTTGCGCGGCCTGCTGTTTGCCGGTGATGCCTGCGACCGAGACGTAGTAGAGAAAGCCGCTCGCGCCCTCCAGCACCGCTGGCAAGCGCGCCGTATCGGTGGTGGGGGTGGCGAGGCGGATCAGCGAAACGCCCGCGGCGCGGAGCGCGGGGCCGAGCTCGGCGTCCTCCTCGGTCGGAATATCGACGCAGATGACGCCATCGATGCCGGCAGCTCGGCATTGGTCCGCGAACCAATCGGGGCCGCGGATCGTCATCGGGTTGGCGTAGCCCATCAGCACCAGCGGCGTTGCCGGGTGCCGCTCGCGGAATCCGCGCGCGATCGCAAAGATGTCGGCGGTGGTCGTGCCCGCCGCGAGGCTGCGCAGGTTCGCTGCCTGGATTGCGGGACCGTCCGCCATCGGATCGGTGAACGGCATCCCGAGCTCGATCACGTCCGCACCGCCCGCGACAAGCGCGTCGAGGATTGCCGGAGTTGGGCCGTCGCCAGAGGTGACGAAGGCGACGAGGGCGGGGTGCGGTTTGGCGAAGGCGGTTGAGAGGCGAGCGGTCATGCTCCTCTCCCCTTGTGGGAGAGGAAAGCGAAGCTTGCGAGCTTGCTCGCTAGCGCAGCGTGGTGAGGGGGTGCGGCCGCATGGCGGCCGCGCGAGGCGGTGCCTCGCTTACCCCTCACCCAACTCCGACTAGGCAGCAAGCTGCCAAGTCTCCGTATCCCTCCCCCGCAAGGGGGGAGGGTGAGACTGTGCCGATTCATATCCTCACTCCCAGCGCGTCGGCGACGGTGAAGATGTCCTTGTCGCCGCGGCCCGAGACGTTGACGATGATGATCTGGTCTTGTCGCAATTCCTGTGCCTTGTTCTCCAATGCTGCGAGCGCGTGGGAACTTTCGAGGGCCGGAATGATGCCCTCCATCCGGCAGCAGAGCTGGAACGCGGCGAGCGCTTCTTCATCGGTGACGGGGATGTATTGGACGCGGCCGCTTTCGTGAAGCCAGCTGTGTTCGGGGCCGATGCCGGGATAGTCGAGCCCGGCGCTGATCGAATGCGCCTCGGTGATCTGGCCGTCTTCGTCCTGCAACAGGTAAGTCTTGTTGCCGTGGAGGATGCCGGGGCCGCCGCCGGTCAGGCTGGCGGCGTGCTCGCCCGTTTCGATGCCGCGTCCAGCCGCCTCGACGCCGATCATCGCGACGTCGGGATCGTCGAGGAACGGGTGGAACAGCCCGATCGCGTTCGAGCCGCCGCCGACCGCCGCGATGAGGAGATCCGGCAGGCGGCCCTCGGCCTTGAGGATTTGCGCCTTGGCCTCGGTGCCGATCACCGACTGGAAGTCGCGGACCAGCTCGGGATAGGGGTGCGGGCCGGCGGCTGTGCCGATGATGTAGAAGGTGTCGTGGACCGTCGCGACCCAGTCGCGCAGCGCCTCGTTCATCGCGTCCTTGAGCGTCTGCGCGCCGCTCGTCACCGGGCGCACCTCCGCCCCCAGCAGCTTCATTCGGAACACGTTGGGCTGCTGCCGCTCGATATCGCGCGCGCCCATGAAGATCGTGCAGGGCAGGCCGAAGCGCGCGCAGACGGTGGCGGTGGCGACGCCGTGCTGGCCGGCGCCGGTTTCGGCGATGATCCGCGTCTTGCCCATACGGCGCGCGAGCAGGATCTGGCCGATGCAATTGTTGATCTTGTGCGCGCCGGTGTGATTGAGCTCCTCGCGCTTGAAATAGATTTTCGCGCCCATGCCCTCGGGCGCGCGCTCGCGGTAGTGCGCGGTGAGGCGCTCGGCGAAGTAAAGCGGGCTGGGGCGGCCGACATAATGCGTCATCAGCGCGTCGAACTCCGCCTGGAAGGCGGGGTCGGCCTTGGCCGCGCGATATTCGCGTTCGAGTTCGAGAATGAGCGGCATCAGCGTCTCGGCGACGTAGCGGCCGCCGAACGCGCCGAAATGGCCGCGTTCGTCTGGCTGGTTGCGGTAGGAATTCGCGCTCATCTCGCGCGGCGCTTTAGCATGACGGGCCGAAAGGGAAAGGCGATTGCGCCCGCGGCGGGCGCTCGCCATGATGCGCTCCAAACAGGGGAGGCAAGACGATGAAGATGATCCGTGGCCTGATGCTGGCGTCGTTATTGGTCGGCACCGCAGCAATCGCGCAGAGCGACGCGGCGCAAAATGATCCTTATCTGTGGCTCGAGCAAAAAGATTCGCCGCGCGCGCTCGCCTGGGTCGAGGCCGAGAACGCCAAGACGCTGCCGCGGCTCGAGGGCGATCCGCGCTACGACACCTTCTACAAAGAGGCGCTGGCGATCGCCGCGGCCGAGGATCGCATTCCGTACCCCGACCAAACCTACGGGCGCATCCTCAATTTCTGGCGCGATCAGGCGCATCCGCACGGGCTGTGGCGCTGGACGACGCCCGCGGACTATGCCTCCTCCGATCCGCACTGGACGACGCTGCTCGACGTCGACGCGCTGGGCAAGGCCGAGGGCAAGAACTGGGTATTCAAGGGCGCCTCGTGC
>DASTWI010000052.1:0-148608 GCA_035776635.1 Sphingomonas sp.
CCCGCCCAGATCACGCGCCGCGCCCGGGCATAGCCGTAGACCTCGGTCAGCACGTCGTCGATCACGTAGGAGATGGGGAAGAACAGGATGCCGGCGCCGAACGGCCATGGGCCGATTCCGGGCAGGTCGATCACCGAGCGCTTCTCGGCGCCGACGACGTTCGACAGCAGCAGCACGACGACGAACGCCACCATGACGAAGTCGTAGTAACGGAAATGCCCGCCGGCGAGCGCACCGGCATCGACGGCTTTCGGACGA
Source organism: Sphingomonas sp. (assembly GCA_035776635.1). Classification (GTDB taxonomy): domain Bacteria; phylum Pseudomonadota; class Alphaproteobacteria; order Sphingomonadales; family Sphingomonadaceae; genus Sphingomonas. Next base: position 259 of record DASTWI010000052.1, read on the forward strand.
GCGGTGCGCATATCCCCCATGGCGCCTCTCTATGATGCCGGTTTCGCCGCCGCGCAATCCGCGCTAACGGCACAAACGCGCGCGCCCGTAGCTCAGCTGGATAGAGCACGAGCCTTCTAAGCTTGAGGTCGCAGGTTCGAACCCTGCCGGGCGCGCCATTCCTGCGGCAGGACCGGCTTGGCCCGATGCGGTCGCCCATGCGGCGGCAGCTAGGCAGGCGCCGCTTTCCCCGGCCCGCCTTCGATCTGCGCCAGCCGCATTTCCACCGCGTGAATCATTCGGCGCAAGCTGTCTTCCCGCAGCGTCTGGCTGCGCGCGAAGCGGATCGCCTCCGCCAGCGGGCGCGCCAGCGCCGACAACGCGTCGCGCTCGTGCCGATTGTAGCGGTTGCCGTCGCTGCGCGGGCCGACGAGCAGCATCCCGACAGGTTCGTCGCTCACCTCCAGCGGCAGGCGGATCGGGAACCGCGTGTCTTCGTCCGGCGCGATCTGACGGAGATCATCGGGATCGACGTTCCGCGCGGCGATGACTTCGCCGGCAAGCGGATCGGGACCGACGAGCGCAACGCTGCTCGCATGGACCGTCCCGGCGATCATTTCGAGCGATCGCGCGCCGATTTCGGCCGGGCTTTCGCTGTTCCGCCAATTCGCCAGCTGCGCGGCGACATCGCGCAGCCTGTCGGCGTTCGACTTGAAGTGCCGCTTCGTCCAGCCGAGCACGAACGACTGGGTCGGCGCGAACACGCCCGCCGCAACGATCGCGCTCAGCGTCGTGGCGACCGTCCCGTTGTGTTCGCCCAGCAACGCCGCGACCATCTGCTTGACGAGGTCCGAGCTCGCCGCCCAGGCGATCCCGATCACCACAACGATCAGCGTATAGGCTGCCGACTGGCTGATGATCGTATCGGCTTCCCACAGGCGGAATCGGATCAGTGAAACCATCAGCCCCAACGGCAGGATCGCGAAGCCGAGGCTGAACAGGCTGGTATAAACCAGCGTCGCGACGGGGTGGGCGGCGAGCGGTTCGGGCGGAAACACGACGACCCCCGCAAGCGCGACGCCGATCAGCGTGAACCCCGCGACAAAGCCGAACGCCGCCCATTTGATCTGCTGGCGCTCGATCCCGGGCTCCAGCCGCCGATAGCGCGCGGCCTGTCCGCCCAGCAGCGCCAGCGGCAGACCGATGGCGACCGCAAGCTGCGCTGCCGAATTGACGCTGTCGAGCGACAGGAACGCCGCAAGCGGCAGCGCGAGCGGCAGCATCCAGCGCAGCCACGGCGGCTCGAAACGGCCGTTCGGGAACGCTGCCAGCGCCACGATCAGGAGCGCCCAGGCAGCGCTCGAGACGACATCATAGGCGTCGCCCAGCCCGAGCGACAGCCACATGAGCAGCGGCGGATCGATCGTCGCCGCCAGCGTCAGGAACGCTGCCGACATCATCATCGCGACCGGATCGCGCGAACGGCGCATGAACAGCATCACGGCACACACCAGCAGCGACACGCAGCCGAGCCCGGAGCAGGTCAGGCGGATCAACATGCGCGCGTTCCGCGATATCGGCTCGCCGGCGCGTGCCTGACGGGCGTGAAGCGGCGACCGCGTCAGCCGGTGGTCGCGCGCGACCCCGTGCGGATCGGCGATGCGCAGCATGATCACGGGACCCGCGGCTGCGCGCACGCGCTCGGCAAGCGCATCGACCCGCGTCTCGCGCGCGACCGGCCGGCCGTCGATCGCAGCGATGCGCGATCCTTCCGCGATGCCCTGGCCGCGACTTTCTGCGCCGATCGGCTGACCCAGCGTGACCGATCCGTCATTCTCGATCGCGGTCGTCAGCCCGATCTCGGCGAACACCGGATTGTTCTCATAGGTATCGTGGAGGACATAGGCCGTGCCCGCGATGACGATCAGGACGGCACAGGCGAATGCGACGAACCACAACGGCCGAACGACTACGGCCCAGCGATCGGATATCGCCGGCAGCCGATCAGGAATGATCCGCGCATTGCGGGAATGCGCGACGTTCGATTGATCTCCCATCACTGCCGCCCCGGGGGTGGAAAACCCATCGGCGAACATTCTTACGTCGGTGGGGACGATCGGAACATCGGCAATTAGGGGGTATCGGCGGTCCCGCGAAGGCCGGGGGCTGGCCGGCGGTTCGCTTCAGCTGCGCAGCGCCTCGACGCGGGCGCGTTCGTGTTCCGGAATGAAGCCTTCGAGCACCGCCCAGAAGCCGCCGACCGCCGCCTGGCCGGCGCGGGCATAGGCGGCGGCGACCTTTTCGCGCAGCGCGTCGAACAACTGGCGTTCCATCGCCGCGCCTTCGGGCGTCAGCCGCAGCAGCCGCTGGCGCCGGTCACGCTCGCCGGGGCGCGAATCGACGAGGCCGCGGTCGGCGAGCTCGTTGAGCACGCGGCCGAGCGATTGCTTGGTGATCGCGAGATGCTCGAGCAGCTGGCTGACCGTCAGGTCCGGCTGACGCGCGATGAAATAGAGCGCGCGATGATGCGCGCGGCCGAGTCCCTGCTTTCCCAGGCATTCGTCGATCGAGCGCGTCATGTGGCTGTATCCGAAATAGAGCAGCTCGATGCCGCGGCGGATTTCGGGCTCGCGCAGGAACAGCGGCGAGGCGGACGGAGTTGGGGCAGCCATGTTGACCGACTTTGCCGCGATCCTTACTGTCCATCAAGCCCCAAAAATGGCAAGTGAGCCCCCGTGACCATGCTCGACCAGACCCGCCCCGCCGATTCGCCGGCCTTCGCCGAAACCGCGCACCCCGCACCGGTCGCCGCCGCCGAGCGCGCGCGCCTGCTGGAAAACCCCGGGTTCGGCCGCGTCTTCACCGACCATATGGCGACCGTGCGCTACGCCGCCGGCACCGGCTGGCACGACGCACGGATCGAGCCGCGCGCGCCGCTGGCGATGGATACCGCGACATCGGTGCTCCACTACGCGCAGGAGATTTTCGAAGGCCTCAAGGCCTATCGCCTCGCCGACGGCGGCACTGCATTGTTCCGGCCGGAGGCGAACGCGCGCCGTTTCCGCAATTCCGCGCGGCGGATGGCGATGGCCGAGCTGCCCGAGGAGGTGTTCCTCGACTCGATCCGCACCCTCGTCCGCCGCGAGCGCGACTGGATCCCGACGCTCGAGGGCGGTGCGCTCTACCTGCGCCCGTTCATGTTCGCGACCGAGGTGTTCCTGGGCGTCAAGCCTGCCTCCGAATATCTTTACGCGGTGATCGCCTCGTCGGTCGCCGGCTATTTCAAGAGCGGCGCGCCGGCGGTAAACCTGTGGGTGTCGCAGGACTATACCCGCGCGGCGCCGGGCGGCACGGGCGCGGCGAAGTGCGGCGGCAATTACGCGAGCAGCCTCGTCGCCCAGGCCGAGGCGATCCGCCAGGGCTGCGACCAGGTGCTGTTCCTCGACGCGGCGGAGCGGCGCTGGATCGAGGAACTGGGCGGCATGAACATCTTTTTCATGTTCGCCGACGGGACGATTTCGACGCCGCCGCTGACCGGCACGATCCTGCCCGGCATCACGCGCGATTCGCTGCTGACGCTCGCTGCCGATCTCGGCATCGAAGCGCGCGAGGAGCCTTATGCGATCGACCAGGCGCGCAAGGATGCCGAAAGCGGCCGGCTGGTCGAGGCGTTCGCCTGCGGCACCGCAGCGGTGGTGACGCCGATCGCGGCGATGAAGATGAAGGCGGGGGATTTCCGGATCGGCGACGGCCGGCCGGGCCCGGTGACGGAGCGGCTCCACGCGGCGCTGACCGGCATCCAGCGCGGCACCGCCGAGGACGTCCACGGCTGGCTCGACCGGCTCGATTGAGGCGAAAGGCTCTTTCCATGCCCGGCGGCCTTGCCTAAAGCCGGCCGCGCTGCTGGGGCGTCGCCAAGTGGTAAGGCAGCGGCTTTTGGTGCCGCCATTCGCAGGTTCGAATCCTGCCGCCCCAGCCAGCCTGCAATCAACCCGCTGTTTTCGCGCGGTTCTTCTTTGGGGCTTAGCGTCGCCGCTTCCCGAGTGCGGCCAGGGACGGCGCCTCCCCCGGCCCTACCTGCCCCGCGAAGGCTTGCACGCGGCGGCGCGGCTGCGCAAAAGGCGGCGACCATCGCCAGAACAGGGGGCCGACCGAGTGCCGGACGATACGCTGAGCCGCTACCGCCAAAGCATCGACAATATCGATGCCGCACTGGTCTTCATGCTCGCCGAGCGGTTCAGGATCACTCAGGCGGTCGGGCGCCATAAGGCCGAGACCGGTCTTCCTCCGGCTGATCCGGGCCGCGAGGAGCAGCAGATCGCGCGACTGCGCCGGCTCGCGCATGAGGCCGATCTCGATCCCGAATTTTCCGAAAAATTCCTGCGCTTCATCATCGACGAGGTGATCCGCCACCACGAAAGGCTGCGCGATGGGCGATGAACCGGCGATCGGCATCTACGGCAGCGCCGGCCGCATGGGCCGCGCGATCGCCGAGGCATTGCCGGGCCTCGGCGCGCAGCTCGCCGGCGGCTGCGATGCCGACGACGATCCGGCGGCGCTCGCGCGCACGGCCGATGTCCTGGTCGATTTCTCCACGCCTGCCGCGCTGCAGGCGAACCTCGCCGCGGCGCGCGGCGCCGGCACGCCGGTCGTCATCGGAACGACGGGCCTCACCGGCGCGCACCACGATCTGATCGACCGGGCCGCCGCCGAGATCGCCGTGTTGCAGACGGGCAATACGTCGCTGGGCGTCACGCTGCTGGCCGGCCTGGTGCGCGAGGCGGCGCGCCGGCTCGGCCCCGAGTGGGACATCGAGATCGTCGAGATGCACCATCGCGAGAAAGTCGACGCGCCCTCGGGCACCGCGCTGCTGCTCGGGCAGGCCGCTGCCGAGGGCCGCGGCGAGGAATTGGGCTGCGATAGCGTCCCTGGCCGCGCCGGGCTCACCGGCCGCCGGATCGAGGGCACGATCGGCTTCGCTAGCCTGCGCGGCGGCACCGTGGCGGGCGACCATCAAGTGGTGTTCGCCGGCGACGGCGAGCGGGTCGAGCTCGGCCACCGCGCCGAAAGCCGTACCATCTTCGCGCGCGGCGCGGTCCGGGCGGCGCTGTGGCTCAAGGACCAGCCGCCCGGCCGCTACACGATGCCGCAGGTGCTCGGCCTGTGAGGCTGACTTCGGCACCCCCATCCGCTCGCCCTGAGCGTGTCGAAGGGCGTTTGCCGCGAACTCGCCGAAACCGGAGCCGGGCGTGAAAGAGGCGGACGTCTTCGAATTCTTCGCCCGGCTCGCCGAAGACAATCCTCATCCCGAAACCGAGCTTGAATCGGTCAATGCCTATACGCTGCTCGTCGCCGTCGTCCTCTCGGCGCAGGCGACCGACGCCGGCGTCAACAAGGCGACACGGCGCCTGTTCCAGCAGGTCGACACGCCGGAGAAGATGGTCGCCCTCGGCGAGACGGGCCTCAAGGAGCACATCAAGACGATCGGCCTGTTCAATACCAAGGCGAAGAACGTCATCGCGCTCAGCGAGGCGCTGATTACAGAGCACGGCAGCCAGGTCCCCGCCGACCGCGACGCGCTGGAGAAGCTCCCCGGCGTCGGCCGCAAGACCGCCAACGTCGTGCTGAACGTCGCGTTCGGTGCCGAGACGTTCGCGGTCGACACGCATATCTTCCGCGTCTGCAATCGCACCGGCCTCGCCCCCGGCAAGACGCCGCTCGCGGTCGAACGGAAGCTGGAAAGCCTTGTCCCGCAGCCATTTCGGCTGCACGCTCATCACTGGTTAATCCTGCACGGCCGATATACGTGCAAGGCGCGCAGACCCGAATGCTGGCGCTGCATCGTTCGCGATCTCTGCGCGTTCAAGGACAAGACCCCGGCGCCGGCGGGGCGTTCTCCGCGACGCCCGTTGTGAGGAGACGGATGATGCGCCCGATTGCCTTTCCCTTGCTGACGTTGGCCGCCGTCGCGCTGCTCGGTACCGCCGCGGCCAGGAACGACGACAAGGTCCCCGCCGCGGTTCCCGACGGCAAGCCGCTCGAATGCCTGCAGACGACGCAGATCCGCGATACGCAGGTGCGCAGCAATCAGGTGATCGATTTCGTCACCAACGGCGGCAAGGTCTATCGCAACACGCTCGACACCCCCTGCCCGCAGCTCGGCTACGAGAAGCGCTTTTCGCACAAATCGCCGCTCGACCAATATTGCTCGACCGACACGATTACCGTGCTGCTCAACCAGGGCGGGCTGCGCCCGGGCGCGACCTGCGGGCTGGGCCAGTTCCAGCCGGTCAAGCTCGTCAAGCACTAAAGCGCTGGCGCGACGCGTCGGGCTTTGCTAGGCGCGTCGCCGGCCGGCACCCGTAGCTCAGCTGGATAGAGCGCTGCCCTCCGAAGGCAGAGGCCACAGGTTCGAATCCTGTCGGGTGCGCCATTTCCGTTCAGCTTTGGGCACCGGGGTCCCACGCGTCTGTGATGCGACAACGGCGCGCTCCAACGCCGAGCTTCGGCCGGAGATCCGGATTTCACGGTCACCCACTTCGACACAGTCGACGAGAAGATGGACGTATTCGCGCCGGACCTTGGGGTCGGGGCCGCGGAGCTTTCGCTCGAGCAACTCGCCGAATTTCGTGATGATCTCCGGGGTCATTCGGCGATCTCCTGCGTCGAGCTGGCGCTCGAGGACGGCGATATCGGCCTCGGTGCTGGTTCGCTGCGCGCGAATGTTGGCGAGCTCGGAGGCGATCTGGGGATCGTCAGGACTGCATGTCTCGTTTCGAACCAGCTTGATCACCCGCGCACTCTCGCCGTCAAGTTGGGTCAATCGACTGCGCAGCCGCTTGAGCTCACCTTCGCGCTCGGCCACCGCCGTCGCGGAGCGATCCAGCCATGTCTGCAGGAGTGCGCCGAGTCTCTCCGGCCAGGTCAGATGCCGAGCGACGGCATCGATCACCAGATCGTCGAGCTTTTCCATCGGCACGCGGCGGCCTGAACAGGCATCAATTCCCTGTTTCGTCCGGGACGCACAGGCATAATAGCGATACTGGCCGGATTTCCCGGTCGCGGTGCTCATCCGCACCACAGCCGTCGCCTCCGCAACCACAGATAGCGATCTTCGTCAGAAGATTGGTGTTGGTCTTGACCGCAGCCTTGCCCATCCGGGGATCACGGTCGGCAAGCTGCTTGCGAACAGCGTGAAATTCTTCCTCGGTGATTATCGGCGGCACCGGAATCGGCACCCATTCCGTCTCCGGTCGAATTTCGCCCGTGCGGGAGTTGCGACGATTGAAAATGACATAGCCGATATAGGCGGTGTTCGTGAGGATCGCGTGCAGGTTCGACACGCTGAACCTCTTCCCGCGGATACGATAGCCCGCTCATTGAGATGCTGAGCAAGCGCTGTGATACCGATCGGCCCACCGGCGGTGCCGTTGAGGTATGTGCGAAAAATATAGCGCACACTGTCCGCCGCATCGGGATCGTGCTCCAGCTTCTTGCGATCCTTTCCGCGCGGCTGAGGCACCACATAGGTTCGGAAACCAAATGGCGGTGTTTGGCCGTTCCAATATCCGGCCGCGGCGTTCGCAATCATCGTGCGGCGGACGTGCTTTCCGTTTTCGGCGGAATGGTATTCGTCGAAGATAGCGAGCATCGCCACTACCATGTCGCTCGCCGGATCGTCGCCAAAATTCTGCGTGATCGAGACGATCCTGACCTTTCGGCGGCGCAGGCGCTCGCGATATTGCATAAAGTCGAGTGCGTTGCGGAACAGACGCGACAGTGAATGGACGAGGATGATGTCGAGCGGCCGCTCTTCCGATTCAGCCAGCGCGATCATTTCGCGGAAGGCGCGCCGCTCATCATCTGTCGCGCTGCCTGCTTCGGAGAACACGCGCACCTTTTCGGCGCCGTTCTCCTCGATCCAGTGATCGGCAGTAGCGATCTGGTCGGGCAAAGAAAGGTCGTTCTTCTCCTGCCGCGTGGTCGACACGCGCGCATAGATGGCGACGCGCTTGCCCTCGAATGTCATTATCGCCGATCTCCGAACAGGGCGGCAATCTCGCCGCCGAATAGGCGGTCAATGAGCGCGACCTCCTGATCCAAGGTGGACCGTGAATCATCCAGGCTGCATCTGGCAAGCGCGCTGTCACACGCACGCGAGCGATCATCTGCTCGTGCCTTGTCGTCTGAAGATCGCCGGGACGTCCGCATGTCCCGGATTTGTCACCAACGGCTTTGACGCCGCTGGAGGGTCACTCACGAACCTTGGAAATGAACGCGGTCGATGTCACCTGTCGATCAATTTCATAGCTCGTCATGCTCGATCCGTTTCGACGGCGGACGAGCGAGAAAGGATCGCATTGGATCAAGGCCGTGCGACGTAATCATCATCGCACTGTCTCGGACGCAATATGCCGCTTCGACTTCCAGCGTCATCGTCATGGCGTGCGAGCGTGTCCACGAGTTGATTCCTGATGCTTGTGGCGGGAAACCGCCGCGACTGCGCCGCGCCGCGAGATTGTCAGCGACCGCGCGCGCTTGGTGCTCCTGATAGCGACCCAAATCGTCTCCCTCGGCGGAGAACCATAAATGCGCTTTGCACCGGGCTGAATATCCCTCCTCTCCGCGACGAGGACGCTTTTTGACCAACTCCCGGGTGGATCGCATGAGCCCGCCGCCGAACCCTGATCGCCGGCAGATGTCGTCTAGCAGTTCATCTTCGAATACTGTCGACGCGCGGGTCTTCTTGTCGCGAAAGCCTTCGCGCATTTCACGATCCAGATCGGCTGTTGCCAGCGGACAGCCTTCCTCGAGCCACAGACAGCAGACCATCTGAATTGCGTTGGCAAGAGCTCGGTTCGAGACCGAATGCGCGCCGCCACCGCCGTCGCGTCGGTAGGACGCACTCCACGCCTGTGCATCCATTGCGATCTCGAGAAGACCGACTGCCAGATTCTGTCTCCTGTCGAGGCCCCAATATTCGGCTGCAGGCCGCTTCTGCATCGCACTCCCGTAACCGCTCCGCAATTCCGGCCATGCTTTCGGGTGGGCTTCAATGTTTCGGCGCAGACGATCCGCTTCGTAATCGCTTGTGCGCCTCAAAGTTGCTGGGATCAGCTCAGAACCGGCGTTTGCAATAGAGAGTGCAAGCGCGCTCGCGGCGTTCCGCGACCATGCTCGTCCGAGTAGGCTGTCCCGCTCTCAGAAGACCACCGTAGGGGGAAGCAGCGCGATGGTTTGGAATGGAATCATTTCCAGTAACCGATCGGCCGACGACATTCCCCGGTGCGGGTTCACGATTCGGCTCAGATTTCCGCTTCCACCCTCAATGGCTGTCGGCTCGATGCCGTTGAGGAATCCCCGCATGGTCAATTGTCGACCTTCATCATCATACGAGAGCGCGATCATTCCGCGGTCGTTCATTGCATGTCGCGCGAGTTCGGCGTGGAGAACAAGCGCCAGAAACGGTGGAAGATTATCAGCACCGCCGGTTTCGCCCCAACTACGCCGAACACTGTCCGGCCACCCCACGGAACGGAGCAGTTCTGGCTTAAGGCGGAGCGCGGTTTTGAAGTCCTTGGCGATAAGCAGCCGCGCACTCTCCGGATCGTGGGCCGCATAGTCCGAAATGAAGACTGCCAGATCCCAAGGTGTATGGCCCGTTACCGCCCGGAAGATCCACGCGCGGGCAGGATCGTAATCCTCGTCCGGGATGATGTGGTATGGGTCGCCGTCGACCGAGACGCCGTCGTATGGCGCATCCGGCATGATCCTGCACTGCCGATAGAATGCCGCCTCAATCTCCGATGCGTTCATTCCGTGCGCTAAAATCGGGCATCCCGGAATCGCGCTTGCCGGAACTTCGCCGAGAAGCGCGAGATGCGGCGCCCGGAAAATCCCCAGCGGTTCGCTTCTCGCAGGGCCTTCCGGACTCCAATAGTCCCATCCTTCCCGCAGCAACGGAGTGATTTCCGCCAATCCACGGGGCGACCCCCGCTCAACGCACGGGTGACCTCGCGGTGGCGCTCAACCCATTCAGCAGATGATATGACCGACATTCACGTTTCCCAGGCAAAATGCCTGCTATTCTAGGATAGAGCAGTCAGACTTGGCGAATCAGTGCGCGAATAGCCCCAATCTCGGCGTTGACCGCGACATCTTCGTCCGCGATCATCTTATCCATGGCGGTTAGGATATTGGCGAGATCGTTTGCACGCTGCTCCAGCCTGCGCCACGCGTCGAGATCGTGCGGATTTCTTGCCAACGCCTTCTCCTCGAGGGAGCGGATCGCGGTGCGCTGAGAATTTGCGGCCGCATCGAGCGCTTCGAGAGAGCTGAAGGTGACGGCTTCGCCCGCCACCTTCACAACCACATCACGCGCGAGCCCGCTCACGACCAGTCACCCGGCGCGGCATCGCTGGCATCATCGTCGTTGCGTTTCTCGCCAAAGCTCGGCTGATCGGTGTCGCGAGGGAGCCGTTCAGTCGCGGCACAGCTATCGCGGAGTTGAGGATCGTCGCCGCGCAACGTGTCTTTCGCACGATCATCGTCCGTCTTGGCCGCACTGGAATTCTGGTTGGCACCTACGTCCTCGTCCTTTCGCCGGAGGCGCACATTTGCGCCGTGGGCGGCGAGCCAATCGTGCGCCTCACCGCACGTCATCTTCCCGGCAGGCATTTCGATACCGAGGTGATCGGCCGTTCGCGACACGGTTCGCAGCTTGGCGCGTAGCGCCGGGTCGGCACGACATCGGCCGGTGATGCTTCTATCGGGACTCTCGCTACCTTTCGACAGCGAGTTGGGCAAGGGCCTGCTCGCGCGCGTCGCAAAATCGCACGGGTTCTGTCGCGCATCGTGCTCCCCAAGTGTCACGGTGGAGCGCCGGGCAGAAGCAGATCAGCGCATCGCCAGCCTCCGTATACCACACCGAAACCGGGCAGGTTGTGCAGGCCACCGCATCTCCCGGAACTTGCTCGCCCAGCCGTTCGAGATGCAGGAGCACTGGGCTGTCGTAACGTTCATGCTGGTTGATCATGCGCTATTGCCCCCCGTCAGAGTCGGGGTATCGGCGAGGCGTTAAGGATCGGTTGGCCGGTTCGACCGCGGCACTGGCGCGCATGATTCGATCGCCGCGTCGATCTGGCGCGCGACCCCGCCCTCGCGCTCCTTTTCGGCCCACAGGAACACGACCGTCCCGCCGCTCACCTCCTGCAGCCGCGCGCCGATGTTGCGCTTTTCGCGGCTGTCGGCGTTGTCGGTGCGGTCGGCGCCCTTGTATTCGACGATGAGCTTGCGGCCATCATCCAGCTCGGCGACGAAATCGGGATAGAACAGGTCGGTCGAGGTCGGCAGCGCGTAGGACCAGGCGGTGCGATCGACGTTGCGGACCCAGCGATGCACCGCCGGATGATCGTCGATCGCGACCGCGGCCATCCATTCCTCGCCGCCGTGCCTGAGGTCGCCGACCTGCGCGAATAGGTGCTTGTTCGGCCGCCAGGGACCAACATACGGGGTGCGCGGATCGTAGCCGGCCTTCGAGAAGCTGAAGCCGTTTTCGCCGAGCGCCAGCACCGGCGCGATATCGTCGAGCAAGAGCTGGACGCCGCGTTCGCCGGCCTCGCGCCGGAGCTGCGCGACGCGCGCGATGATCGCGCGGCGCAGCGCGTACTTGCCGCGCACAAGCTGCGCGAGCGGTATGCGCTCGGCGACGCCTTCGACGACGCGCCGGCAATATTCGAGGAAGATGGGCTGCGCGACATCGCGCTGACGCGTGGTGCGATCGAGCCAGCGCGACAGCGTCGCCACGTCCCAGTCGGTCGCATCGTCGAGCGCCAGCTCGCCATGCGCCTCGATCCGGTGGTAGATTAGCGCGTCGCCGTCCACGTCCATCTCGAACGTGTCGGGACGATCGGTGAGCGCGAAGTCGGGCAGCGAGGTATCGACCTGCCGCAAATCCCAGCCGCCGACATCCACCAACGTTTCGGGAAAGACGATCTCGATCTGCCCGTCGCGCTCAATCGCGAGCCGCGGCAGCGTCAGCACCTCGCCCTTCTCCGCAGGCGACAGCGCGGCGGCGCGCTGGACGATGAACGCCTCGACCGCCGCCGCCGGCGTCTCCACCGCGACGGCGACCTCGCGCATCACCGCGTCGGGCGCGTCCCCGTCGAAGGTGATGGCGATGCCCGCGCCATCGTCGACAATCCGCGTCGCCGCGACCATCTCGGGAGTCCAGCCGCTCTGGTCGGGCCGCTCAGCCACGCGTAGCACGGGGGGCGCGGGCGGAGTGAACAGGGTGGTATCCTGCCCCCATTCGAAGCTCTCGGGCTGCTCCACGATGGCCTCGAGCGCGGTGCGCTCGTCGAAGCCCATCGCGGTCAGCCGGTCCTTGAGGCCCTCGGCCGCCTCGAAGAAGTTCTTCTCCGACACATGCGCGTAGGCGCGGTTGAGCTCCTCGGACGAGCGCCGCGTCGCGAACGGCATCCGGAGCACGCGGCCGAGCAATTGCTCCACCGAGCGATCGCTGCGGATGTTCGCGAGCGAACAGAAGACGTAGGCGAACGAGCAGTCCCAGCCTTCCTTGAGCGCATCGACGGTGATGACGTGCTCGATCGTGCAGGCGGGGTCGAACAGGTCAATGCCGTCGAGCTCGCGCTGGTTGCCGGTCGCGACCGCAATGAGATCTTCGGGGATGCGGCAATCGTCGATCAGGTGCCGGCGCACCACCTCCACCGTCGCTTCGGCGCCCTCGCGCGCGGGCTGCGCCTGATAGAGCGCGATCGGCCGGATGCCCCCGCCGTCGCTGGCGGCGATGCCCTCCAGCCAGGCGCGGTTGTCGACCGCGTGCGCGATGGCCGCCTGCCAGCTTCCGTGCTGCGATAGGTGGATCGGCAGCTTGATCATGTCGGCCGCCTTCAATTCGGCGGCGGTCGCCGAGACAATCACGTTCGAGCGCACCGGCGTGGCGGTGAACTCGACGATGCAGGCGGGCGCGATGCGCTGGATCGTGTCCGCCGACAGCGTCGAGGTAAAATTGTGCGCCTCGTCGACGATCAGCATCGGCCGGTGCAGCTTCAACAGGTTGGCGAAGCTCGCGATCACCTTGCCGCGCCGGGGCCCGTCTTCATGCCGCGCGAGGTCGCCGGCGGACGCAAGCTCGGCGAAATGCGGCTCCAACTCCTCGTCGTCGCGATAGACGTTGCGGTCGGCGACGTTGTTGACGCGGAAGGATTGCACCGTGCTGACGATCACGGTCGCGGCATCCGCCAGATCCTGCGGGCGGAGCTGGCGGCGTTCGTCCACGCCGATCACCCGCACGGCGCCGCCGAACGCCGCTTCAAGCGCCTGCCGATAAGGATGATGCGGCTGCTTGAGCGCCCCCAGCGTCTGATCGGCGATGGTCGTGGAGGGCACCAGCCACAGCACCACCGGATAGCGCCGATCGAGATAGGTATCGCGTGCCACGCCGATCGCATGGCTCGCCAACAGCGTCTTGCCGCCGCCGGTGGGCAGACGAAGGCAGCAATAAGGCGAGTCCGGAAGGCCCGCGAGCGGACGATAAAACGCCTGATATGCGCCGGGCTCGCCGATGGCGCAGGCGGCGGCATAGGCCACGTCGTGCGGGCGCACCGCCGCGGCATCGAGGAAGACGCGGAGCGCATCGAGCGCGCGGCGCTGATAGTCCTTCAGCTCCATCACCGCGCCCTCACGTCATAGGGCGTCTGCTTGAAGGTGACGCCCGCCTCCGCGAGCCGCGCGGCGCCGAGCTTGCTCCACTCGCCATAGACGATCATCGACCCGTCCCAGCCGCTTTCAGCGCGCAACCGCGCGAGCAGCGCCGCGGTCAGCACGTTGCCGCCGCTGACCGAGCGATCACCGAGAATGCCGTTGTAAAGCAGCGCATAGCCCACGCCCTCATGCACGCCGAGCACCGGGCTGTCGGCGGCACCGGCGAACGGCGCTCCCGTCTCGCTGAACCAGATGTGCGCCGCGAGCGTGGCGAAGGCAATGCCGTCGGCGATGTGCCCGTCGGCATCAAATACAGGCGCGCCAAGGCGATAGAAGCGATAGCCGCCGCCGCCGGTCCAGGCGACCGCTTCGGAGACGCCGCCCTGTTCGCCGTCGATCACCTTGTCGAGACGCGGCTTGCAATGCGTGACGGCGTGGTCGCCCATCTCGATGCCGATCCACCGCCGCCCCATCTTGTGCGCCACCGCCGCTGTGGTGCCTGAGCCGAGGAAGCTGTCGAGCACGAGGTCGCCGGGGTTGGAGGCGATATGGAGGATGCGCTGCATCAGGCGTTCGGGCTTTGGGGTGCCGAACGGCGTCTCGTCGTCGAACAACGACAGGATTTCACGCTTTGACTCCTCGTTGGTGCCAACCTCTTCCGCCCACCACAGCGACATCGGCACCAGGCCTGTTTCCTCCCCTGCGAACTGCTTGATGCGGGGACGTCCGGCCCCGTCGCGCGGGAAGTAAACGCGGTTCTCGGCCTCATATCGCCGGAACACCTCCTCGGTCGCGCCCCAACAGCGACCGCGGGGAGGTTCATGCTGCTCCCCATTCGGTCCTTCGATCACGTACATCTGATTGGGTCGGAAGCCCTGCGCTGAAAAAGGGATTGAGCGCCAGGGACCACGCGGATCAGCGTCGGGATTGGAGAAACCGTTTAGATTCGATGGCAACGTGTTCCGGATCGCCTTCCATTCGACGGGCGGCAATTTGCCGTAGGCAAGCACCGTGTCGTGCGCCAAGCCGATGGCGGCGCGGTTCTCGCGCGACGTTCGCTTTTGCCAGATGATCTCGGACAGGAAATTCCGCCGCCCAAACACCTCGTCCATCACGACCTTGAGATAATGCCCCTCATTGTCGTCGATCGACACCCAGATGCTGCCGTCCTCCGCAAGGAGGTCGCGCAGCAGCACGAGGCGCGGATAGATCATCGCAAGCCATTGGCTGTGCTCGAGATTGTCGTCGTAATGCTCGAACGCGGAGCGCGTGTTGTAGGGCGGGTCGATGTAGATGCACTTCACCGCGCCCTTGTAATAGGGCAGCAGCGCCTTGAGCGCATCCAGGTTGTCGCCCTGAATTAGCATGTTCGCTGCGTCCGCGTCGCCCCCATCGAGGCCCGGTTGCGCCTCCAGCAGTCGATACGGCACCCCCGCCGCCGCGCGCACATCCTCCCCGCGCGTCATCCAGTCCAATGTTGGCACTGTATCTCCCTGCCGCCCCGGCGCTTTGAACGTCGGTGCCTAGCACCAACGGCGGGCCCGGCAAACCGATCAGGAGTCGCCCGGCCGATCGAGGCCGGCGAGTGGGACACCGTGCAGCATAGCGTGCGAGGGTGATGTCATCAGCACCGCCCTCCTGCTCGCCCGCTGGCGCAGACTGCGTGATTCCCGGATTGACGTCGACACTGCGGAGGATGGAATCCTGCGCCGCGTGATCGACGTCCGCGCCGGTTGCTTTGCTCGTGAAACGGGAAACCCCCCGCCAGTCGCCCGACGAGGGGAATTCCGAACAGAGAAACCTCTGAATCAGTGCTTCGGGTAAGGAATTTCCCTTGCGGGATGATCCTTCACAGTGAAGCTAACTGTTACCGTGGCTTCCCTACCGACTTGCCGAACGCCACCATGCCGATTGACGAGCGACCGTCAAGGCGCTTTCTTATAAGTAGGGGGCAAATCTGTGAACAATCTTACCTTCGGCATCGATCTCGGCATCGCCTCGTGTGGATGGGCGGTCGTGCGCCATCCGGCCGACAGTGACGCGTCAGGCGAAATCGTCGCGCTCGGCAGTTGGATGTTCGACGTTCCGGAAACGGATAAGGAGCGCACGCCCACCAATCAGGTCCGGCGCGGCAATCGACTGTTGCGCCGTGTCATCCGCCGCCGCCGCAACCGGATGAACGAGCTTCGTCACCTGTTTCGCGCCAACGATCTGATTGGCTCCGCTGAGGCTGACGCGCTGAAGCGGAAGGGGCTGAACCCTTGGGAGCTACGCGCGCGCGGCCTGGACAAGCCGCTCGAACCGGCCGAGCTGGCGATTGCGCTCGGACACATCGCCAAGCGGCGGGGCTTCAAGTCGGCGGCCAAGCGGAAGGAAGCCAATATCGCTGGCGACGATCAGAAGATGTTGAAGGCGCTGGAGGCGACTAAAGAGCGCCTAGGTCGTTACCGCACCGTCGGCGAGATGTTCGCGCGCGATCCCGATTTTGGCGATCGTCGCCGCAACCGCGATGGTCTGTTCGACCGCACCGCAAGCCGCGGCGACCTTGCGCGTGAGGTCGCGGCGCTGTTTCAGGCACAGCGCCGGCTCGGCAATAATTCCGCTTCGGAGGAATTGGAGCAGACTTATATCGCAATCGCCTTCCGCCAACGGCCGATGCAGGATAGTGAACGGCTGGTCGGCACGTGCCTGTTCGAGCCGGGCGAGAAACGCGCCGCGAAGCTGTCTCCCTCGTTCGAGCTCTTCCGGCTCCTCTCCCGTCTGGTCAACCTGCGCATCACGACCGACGAGGGCGAGCGCCCCCTCACGCCCGAGGAGCTCGCGCGCGCGACTGCGGACCTCGGAGCAACTGCGAAGCTTTCCGTAAAGAAGGCGCGTGCGCTGATCGGGCTGCCCGCCGAGCACCGTTTCACGACGATCAAGCCCGAGCAGGAGGACATAGATATCGCCGCCCGCACCGGTGAGGCGATGCCCGGCACCCGCGCCTTGCGGAAGGCGCTCGGCGAGGAGGTGTGGGCGAAGATGCGCGAGCAACCTGAGCAGCTCGACCGGATCGCGCATGTGCTGAGCTTTTTCGAGACGAGCGACAAGATCGTTGAGGAACTGGGCAAGCTCGGCCTCGATGAAGATGTCCGCGCGGCCCTGTCGGCCGGGCTCGACACCGGCGCTTTCGGGCGCTTCAAGGGCGCCGGGGGGTTCTCGGCCAAAGCGGTGCGCGCGCTGATCCCGCACCTCATGCAAGGAAAACGCTTCGATCAGGCATGTGCCGCGGTGGGTTACGATCATGCCGCTTCGAAATGGACCGGCCGAGAGCAGGTCGCCGACAAGAAGGCGTTCAACAAACTGGTCGCGGATCTCGGCGAAGAAATCGCTAACCCGATCGCGCGCAAATCGCTGACGGAAGGCTTAAAACAGCTTTGGGCGATGCGCAACGAATGGGGCTTGCCGGCCGCGATCCACATTGAGCTTGCCCGAGATGTGGGCAACAGCATCGAGAAGCGTCGCGAAATCGAGCGCAATCTGGAAAAGACCACCGCCGACCGCCAGCGCGAGCGCAAGGAAGCCGCGGAACAACTCGGCCTAAACGATCCGACGTCCATCACAGGAGACACCTTACTGCGCTATCGCCTGTGGAAAGAACAAGGCGGCCGCTGCCTCTATACCGACGAGCCTATCCCGCCGAGCGCGATCGACGCGCGCGACAACAGCGTCCAGGTCGATCACATCCTTCCGTGGTCGCGCTTCGGCGATGACAGCTTCAACAACAAGACGCTGTGTCTGGCGCGCGCGAACCAGCGCAAGCGGCGCGCTACACCCTTTGAGTGGTTCTCGGCCGACTTCGGGGCGGATGCCTGGGACGCCTTTGTCGCTCGCGTCGAATCGTGCAAGACGATGAAGGGCTTCAAGAAACGCAACTATCTCCTCAAGAACGCCAAGGAAGCCGAAGAGAAGTTCCGCAGCCGCAATCTCAACGATACGCGCTATGCGGCGCGGCTGCTGGCCGAAGCGGCGCGGCTTTTCTTTCCGCATGGCGAGCGGCAGGAGAAGGACGGCATCAGGCGTGTCTATACCCGCCCCGGCGCGCTCACGGCGGCGCTGCGGACCGCCTGGGGAATCGAATCGCTCAAGAAGGTGGACGGCAAGCGCGTCGAGGACGCCCGTCACCACGCGCTCGACGCGGTGGTGGTCGCCGCCGTCAGCGAAGCCGAGGTGCAGCACCTCACCAGATCGTTTCAGGAATGGGAACAGCAGGGGCTCGGCCGGCCGTTGCGTCGCGTCGATGAGCCGTGGGACGGCTTCCGGGAAGACGTGAAGGCGGCGCTTTCAACTATCTTCGTCGCTCGTCCCGAGCGCAGACGCGCGCGCGGCGAAGGGCACGCCGCCACTATTCGGCAGGTCAAGGAACGCGATGGCGCCCCCGTAGTGTTCGAACGCAAGTCGATTCTGGACCTCACCGAAAAACGGCTCGACGACATCAAGGATCCCGAGCGCAACGCGGCGCTGATTGACGCTCTCCGCGCGTGGATCAAGGCTGGCAAGCCCGCCGCCCAGCCTCCGCGATCGCCGCGCGGGGACGAGATTTCGAAGGTTCGCCTCCGCACCAAGGGGAAACCTTCGGTATCGGTGCGCGGCGGAACCGCGGATCGCGGCGAAATCATCCGCGTGGATGTGTTCACCAAGCCCAATAAAAGGGGAAAGGACGAGTTCTATCTCGTGCCGATCTACCCGCATCAGGTCATGGACAAGCGGAACTGGCCTGAACCGCCGGTGCGCGCAATCGTCGCCTACAAAGATGAGAACGATTGGACGCTGATCGACGACAGCTTTCACTTCCGCTTCAGCCTGTATCCGCGCAGCTACGTCGAAGTCGTCAAGCCCAGTGGTGAAGTTTTCGAAGGATATTTTGGCGGTGTGCATAGAGGCACGGGCGCAATCAATCTGTTCGCGCCGCACGATCCCAAAACACGAAACGACGGAATCGGTGCAAAAACCTTGTTAACCATGAAAAAGTATAATGTGGACCGGTTCGGCCGTCGCGCCGAAGTGAAGCAAGAGGTTCGCACATGGCATGGCGTGGCTTGCACATCTCCCAGCCCGCCCGGCTGACGCATCGCAATACCCAAGTCGTCGTAGACCGCGACGATGACGAGGAGACGCTCACCTTTCCCGTCGAAGATCTGGCTTGGATTATTCTGGATACGCCGCAGGTCAGCCTCACCGGCTCCTTGCTGAGCGCGTTGGCCGAAAGCGGCGTGGCGCTGATCGTGCCGGACGGGAAGCATCATCCCGCGGGAATGCTGCTCTCCTTTCATCAGCACCATGCCCAGGCGGCGATCGGCCATTCGCAAATCGCGATGAGTCTTCCGCTCAAAAAGCGCCTGTGGCAGCGGCTGGTCGTCGCCAAGATCGAAAACCAGGCGGCCGTGCTTCGCGCGATCGGCAATGAAGAGGCGAAGGCGCTCTCCGCGATGGCCGGCCGCGTCGGCTCGGGCGATCCGGACAACCTTGAGGCGCAGGCGGCGCGCGCTTATTGGCCGCGCCTCTTCGAGAGCTTCCGCCGTCATGATGAGGACAGGCGCAACGGCCTGCTCAATTACGGCTACGCGGTCGTGCGCGCGGCGATCGCGCGAGCCTGCGCCGCATCGGGTCTGCTCCCTGCATTCGGGCTGCATCACAATTCGCGGGTCAACGCCTTCAATCTGGTCGATGATCTGCTGGAGCCCTTTCGCCCCGCCGTCGATCGCATGGCACGCGCCCGTGCGGGAGAGCAGGAGGGCGAGGAACTGAGCGTCGAGGATCGACGCCATATGGCGGGTGTTCTCGCCGAAAACGTAGCGATCGGCGAGGAGCGACTCACGGTGCTCGCCGCAACCGAGGCCGTCGCCGCCAGCCTGGTGCGCGCGATCGAGCGGGGGAATGCCGCGCCGCTCGCCACGCCAGCATTGCCGCTGGCACGCCGCGTCTGAGGATGGAAGCCGGGGAGATCCGCTTCGTGTGGCTGATGGTCTTTTTCGATTTGCCGGTGCGCACCAAACCGCAGCGCCGCCGCGCGACTCGCTTTCGCCAGTTCCTGAAAAAGGATGGCTATATCATGTTGCAGCTTTCGGTTTACGCGCGCGTCTGCCGCGGGCAGGATGCGGTGGAAAAGCACATCCGTCGCGTGCGCACGAGTCTCCCCAAGGAAGGCAGCGTGCGCGCGCTGCAGGTGACGGATCGGCAATACGGAAGAATGGAGCTCATGCTCGGCACCGCGCCAAAAACCGAAGAAGTCGGCACTTCCCAGATGGTCCTGCTGTGATTTCGGCGGCGATCAAGCCACGGAAATCACAACAGATCCAATTGCTTCCATCCGTGCCAGCCTACCATCGGCAAATCGGTAGGGAAACCACGGCGGCGATCGCCGCGTTGACCTATGGCAAGCGAGCCTACCATCGGCAAATCGGTAGGGAAACCACGGCCCGGCAACGACTCGAGCGCTTGCGCCTTTAAGCCTACCATCGGCAAATCGGTAGGGAAACCACGGCACCAAAGGCGATCGGCGCGGATCATCTGTTAGCCTACCATCGGCAAATCGGTAGGGAAACCACGGCCCCGTTCTTGCCCGTGATCTGGACCACATTAGCCTACCATCGGCAAATCGGTAGGGAAACCACGGCTGGCGCTGGCGCGCCCCCGGCCGCAGCGCGAAGCCTACCATCGGCAAATCGGTAGGGAAACCACGGCTTCACTCGCTGCCAGAAGACAATCGGTGCAAGCCTACCATCGGCAAATCGGTAGGGAAACCACGGCCGCCGCCGGCTCGATCCCCGCGACGTTGAGAGCCTACCATCGGCAAATCGGTAGGGAAACCACGGCATCAGTCGGTCGTGATCGCCGGCGACGACGAGCCTACCATCGGCAAATCGGTAGGGAAACCACGGCTTACGGTTGCTCAGCAGGACCGGCAGCGCTAGCCTACCATCGGCAAATCGGTAGGGAAACCACGGCCTGCCTCTCAAGGATGCCAATGAAATGCTAAGCCTACCATCGGCAAATCGGTAGGGAAACCACGGCGAAGATCGGGCCGGCGCGCGGCGACGACAAAGCCTACCATCGGCAAATCGGTAGGGAAACCACGGCGCCGCGTTGCTTCACGCGCTCGGGCGGTGGAGCCTACCATCGGCAAATCGGTAGGGAAACCACGGCCCGTCACGTTGACAGGGGTCAGCCCGTCCAAGCCTACCATCGGCAAATCGGTAGGGAAACCACGGCCTCCGTAGATGCCGCGATCAGGCCTAAGCTAGCCTACCATCGGCAAATCGGTAGGGAAACCACGGCCGCGCGGAAATTCTGCGTCACCGGCATGGCAGCCTACCATCGGCAAATCGGTAGGGAAACCACGGCTGGCGTAGTTGGCGTCCTTGCGGGCACCTTAGCCTACCATCGGCAAATCGGTAGGGAAACCACGGCCGTCGTCACAATAGCACTGAATACACTGTCAGCCTACCATCGGCAAATCGGTAGGGAAACCACGGCTGCACAAGGCATGGTCAGCGCTGCTTCGCGAGCCTACCATCGGCAAATCGGTAGGGAAACCACGGCGAACGCGTTACGCTGGAGGTAGAGGAACCGAGCCTACCATCGGCAAATCGGTAGGGAAACCACGGCCGAGACCGGCCGGAACGCCCTTGTTGTAAAAGCCTACCATCGGCAAATCGGTAGGGAAACCACGGCGCCGAACGGCGCCACCGGCGCCAAGGGCGGAGCCTACCATCGGCAAATCGGTAGGGAAACCACGGCACCGGCCGCCTCGATGCGGCATGCGAGGACAGCCTACCATCGGCAAATCGGTAGGGAAACCACGGCGTAGAGCGGCCGGTCGTCATCATCGGCGCGAGCCTACCATCGGCAAATCGGTAGGGAAACCACGGCGCCCGCAGACCGAGAAGGGTAATGCCAGAGAGCCTACCATCGGCAAATCGGTAGGGAAACCACGGCTCATCATTCGGGAGGACCGTGGGAGAGTGTAGCCTACCATCGGCAAATCGGTAGGGAAACCACGGCATAACCCTAGATGAGTGACCGCGACTCCATAGCCTACCATCGGCAAATCGGTAGGGAAACCACGGCCGGCAGGGTGGCGCTACATCGGCAACACGCAGCCTACCATCGGCAAATCGGTAGGGAAACCACGGCCGCATCGTAGACGTGGGCCTCGCCGTCGATAGCCTACCATCGGCAAATCGGTAGGGAAACCACGGCTTCACTCGCTGTCAGAAGGCTGTCGGTGCAAGCCTACCATCGGCAAATCGGTAGGGAAACCACGGCTGGACGTGCGTCACCTCGAGGCAGGCCATGAGCCTACCATCGGCAAATCGGTAGGGAAACCACGGCCATGGGGTCGCTGTCACGGTGCGCCGTGTAAGCCTACCATCGGCAAATCGGTAGGGAAACCACGGCAGCCGCCGCTGCGTTTAGCCTTGGCTTCTTAGCCTACCATCGGCAAATCGGTAGGGAAACCACGGCGTAAATGCCGTCGATAAGACCCTTGAACGCAGCCTACCATCGGCAAATCGGTAGGGAAACCACGGCTCGCGCGCCTCGGCCTCGGTCATCCGGGCGAGCCTACCATCGGCAAATCGGTAGGGAAACCACGGCGTGCCATCGTCGAGCACGTCGAGCGATTCCAGCCTACCATCGGCAAATCGGTAGGGAAACCACGGCCACCGGAGGAGCGTCAGTGTTGTCCTTGACAGCCTACCATCGGCAAATCGGTAGGGAAACCACGGCGAATCCCGGTGCCGATGTATTCGGCATCGGAGCCTACCATCGGCAAATCGGTAGGGAAACCACGGCAAATATCAGTTCGCCGGGCAACCGCCGCTGAGCCTACCATCGGCAAATCGGTAGGGAAACCACGGCACGTCTTATAGAGGATAACAGCCGCCCCCAAGCCTACCATCGGCAAATCGGTAGGGAAACCACGGCCGTGCGAGCGATGTCCTCGCCCCATTCAGCAGCCTACCATCGGCAAATCGGTAGGGAAACCACGGCGGTCACCACGCAGGACCGGGGCGTCGGACTAGCCTACCATCGGCAAATCGGTAGGGAAACCACGGCGACGGATCGGCCGGAGCGGCGACGCGGGCCAGCCTACCATCGGCAAATCGGTAGGGAAACCACGGCCGCAAAAGACGATGGGGCGCTAGCGGCGGCAGCCCACCATCGGCAAATCGGTAGGGAAACCACGGCCCCAAGGTCCGCGAGTGGGGTTTCCACTGCAGCCTACCATCGGCAAATCGGTAGGGAAACCACGGCCGGGTTTTGACCGGTATTCGGCTGCTGCTGAGCCTACCATCGGCAAATCGGTAGGGAAACCACGGCTAGGTGTTGATTGCATCCGCCATGGCGCGGAGCCTACCATCGGCAAATCGGTAGGGAAACCACGGCCCCTTAATTTTCGCTGTAGTGATAATGCAACAGCCTACCATCGGCAAATCGGTAGGGAAACCACGGCAGCCGCGATCCGGCCCCGCCGCCCCCTTCGAGCCTACCATCGGCAAATCGGTAGGGAAACCACGGCCGTCGCCGCCCCCTCCCGCGCTTGTGGTTGAGCCTACCATCGGCAAATCGGTAGGGAAACCACGGCGAGCGCTGGCGCGACAACCGTTGTCGCGGGAGCCTACCATCGGCAAATCGGTAGGGAAACCACGGCACCTTCGGCGAACCGCCCGGCGTGAACTCCAGCCTACCATCGGCAAATCGGTAGGGAAACCACGGCCGACGATCCGCGTCCAGCGGCCGATGAGCCAGCCTACTATCGGCAAATCGGTAGGGAAACCACGGCTAGATGGCAAGGAGCAATTCGAAGCCTATATGCGGCGAATCGAATCGCACCTGCCGGAGAAAGGCGACATCCACATCCTCACCTTCACGGATCGCCAGTATGAAAATATCGTTCGATTCTCCGGCCAGCGGCGAAGACGACAACGCAAAAACCCGGATCAACTCGCGCTCTTCTAACGATTCGCGGCACTTTCGAGCGGGTTGGATGGCAGCTATCCCGTCTTTTAACAACGGGATAGCCACTCATCCAGAATAGCCGCTCAGAGATCGCGGTCCAGCGGCAACTATTTGGTGCTCGATCCGATGGCTTGAACTAGAATAGCCGCTCAGAGATCGCGGTCCAGCGGCAACTTGACCGCGCTGGTCAGTGCACTGGAGGCCAGAATAGCCGCTCAGAGATCGCGGTCCAGCGGCAACCGGGTCGGGTTCGGAAAAGGAGGCGCTGTGAGAATAGCCGCTCAGAAATCGCGCAGCCAGTCGATGATCGGCTTATCGGCTGTCCAGCGCCTGCAGCCCCAGCACCACCGCACCGAGCGGGCCGGCGTTGCCGCCGAGTGCCGCAGGCACGACATAGCTGTCGAGATCGGCGAACTCGGGCGTCGCGATATAGCCCGCCAGGCTCTCGCCGAGCGCGGCGCGGATTCGCGGCACGAGCTGCGGATTGCCCGTCATCACGCCGCCGCCCATCACGATCCGTCGCGGCACACCGGTCAGCGTCAGCGTGTGGAGCAGCTGCCCCAGCGTATGCACCACCGGTGCCCACGCCGGATCGCGGGGATCGAGCTCGGGCGCAGGCCGTCCTGCACGCGCCGCGATCGCTGGGCCGGAGACCAGCCCCTCGACACAATCGCCGTGGAAGCTGCACGCGCCCGGCCAATCGTCTCCCGGCATCCGGGCGGGGCGGACGTGGCCGAGCTCGGCGTGGGTCATGCCGTCGACCGGCACGCCGCGCGCGATCATTCCGACCCCGACGCCCGTCCCGACCGTCACATAGGCATAGTCGGCCAGTCCCTGCGCCGCGCCCCATCGACCCTCGCCTAGCGCCGCGCCAGTCACGTCGGTATGAAAGCCGGTCGGCACGCCGTAGCGCCGCGCCAGCCGCCCGGCGACATCGGCATCGCGCCAGCCGGTTTTCGGCGTCGCGGTGATGTGGCCATAGTCGGGCGCGTCGCGATCGAGCGACACCGGCCCGAAACTCGCAATTCCCAAGGCCGCGAAGCCGTGGCTCAGCCATTCGTCGAGTGCCGCCTCGATCGCCCCCAGCGTCGTCACCGGATCGGTGGTCGTGATGCGGCGCTCGGCGACGATGTCGTCGGGCCCACGCGCCAGGATGCACACGCATTTGGTGCCGCCCAGTTCGACCCCGGCGATCGGCGGCGAGGCGGTCAACGGAGCGGGGTCGCTGTCGGAATCGGCATGGCCGCGCCTATCCCCGCCTCGGCGCGGCGCTGTCAAGCCGTTGACCGCGCGGGACCACTGGTCAGCGCTCACAAAAGCGCTAAACAGGCGCTCATGGCTGCAACGCTCTCCGACCATGCCAATCGCCGCGCGCTGCGCGTCCACGGTCGAATCGCCCGCGATATCGGCGTCGAGATCGTCACCGGCCGCTACCGCCCCGGCGACATCCTGACCGGCGAGATCGCGGCGAGCGACGAGCTCAACGTCTCGCGCACCGCCTATCGCGAGGCCGTGCGAATCCTTTCCGCCAAGGGTCTCGTCGAGTCGCGGCCGAAGATCGGCACCCGCGTCAGCCGCCGGGCCGACTGGCACCTACTCGATCCCGACGTGCTCGAATGGATGTTTCAGCACGAGCCTGACGCCGCGCTGCTCGAAGCGCTGTTCGAGCTCCGCCGCATCGTCGAGCCGGAGGCTGCCGCGCTCGCCGCCTCCCGCCGCGACGAGACGCAGCTCGCGGCGATGCAGGACGCGCTCGAGCGGATGGAGCATCACACGCTCGAAACCGATGCCGGCCGCCGGGCCGACCAGGATTTCCATGCTGCGTTGCTCGACGCCGCGGGCAACGCCTTCCTCGCCTCGCTGACCAGCGGGGTCGGTGCCGCGATCGCCTGGACGACCGTGTTCAAGCAGCGCAAGGGTCCGCTGAAGCGCGACGCGCTCCCCGATCATCGCCGTGTGTTCGAGGCGGTCGCGACGCAGGACGCCGCGGCGGCACACCAAGCGATGGCGACGCTGATCGACATGGCGTTCCAGGACACGACGAGGCTGGAAAACGTTACGGCGCGCTGACCTTCGGGATTGATCATCGCCGTCGCCGACCATATGTCCGAGAAAATTTCAGCACATTGACGAACGGGAGACGCGCGTGACCATGACCGGCGAATTCTTCATCGCGGGCGAAGCGATCGGAACCAACGACCGCTTCACAGCGGTCGATCCGGCCAGCGGCGAGGCGATCGAGCCGGGCTTCAGCGTCGCGACCGCCGAGCATGTCGAGCGCGCCTGCACCGCCGCCGCGGCCGCATTCGAGGATTATTCGACCGCCCCGCGCGAGCGTCGCGCCAAGCTGCTCGAAGGCATTGCCGACGAGATCATGGCGCTCGGCGACGAGCTGGTCGAGCGCGCGCATGTCGAGACCGGCCTGCCGCTGGCGCGCCTGACCGGCGAGCGCGCGCGCACCTGCGGCCAGCTCAAGCTGTTCGCGCAGGTGGTGCGCGACGGCGGCTGGATGGACATCCGCATCGATCCCGCACTCCCCGATCGTCAGCCGCTGCCGCGCCCCGACCTCAGACTCCACAAGGTGCCGCTCGGCCCCGTCGCCGTGTTCGGCGCGTCGAACTTCCCGCTCGCCTTCTCGGTCGCGGGCGGCGACACCGCCGCGGCGCTGGCAGCGGGCTGTCCGGTGGTCATCAAGGGCCACCCGGCGCATCCCGGAACGACCGAGCTCGTCGCGCGTGCGATCACCGAGGCGGTCGCCAAGTCGGGCTTTCCCGGCGGCGTCTTCTCGATGGTGAGCGGACCGGCCAACGACCTTGGCGGCGCGCTGGTCGCCGATTCGCGTATCGCCGCGGTCGGCTTCACCGGCTCGCGCGGCGGCGGCCTTGCGCTGATGGCGATCGCCGCGAACCGGCCGGTGCCGATCCCGGTCTATGCCGAGATGAGCAGCATCAACCCCGTGGTCCTGATGCCCGCGGCACTTGACGCGCGGGCGGAGGCTATCGGGAAGGGCTTCGTCGGATCGCTGACGATGGGCTCGGGCCAGTTCTGCACCAATCCCGGGCTTGTCATCGCGATCGACAGCCCGGCGCTCGACCGTTTCGTCAAGGCCGCGACCGAAACGCTCGCGCCCACCCAGCCGACAGTGATGCTGACCCCCGGCATCCACGCCGCCTATGAAAAGGGCCTCGCCGATCTCACCGCACATCGCGACGTTACGTTGCTTGGCCGCGGCGCGGAAAGCACCGGCAAGAATTGCGCGCGCGGGGCGCTGCTGTCGATTCCCGCCGACCGGTTTATCGGCGACGAGGTTGCCTCGCGCGAGGTGTTTGGTTCGGCCTCGCTGATCGTCCGTTGCGCCAATATCGACGAGGTCGCTGCGGTGCTCGACAGCCTCGAAGGCCAGCTCACCGCGACGCTGCACCTCGATACCGAGGACGAGGAGCCGGCGGCAAAGCTCGTCCCGATCCTGCAGCGCAAGGCGGGCCGAGTCCTCGCCAACGGCTGGCCCACGGGCGTCGAAGTCAGTCATGCGATGGTCCACGGCGGCCCGTTCCCGGCCACCTCGGACGGGCGCAGCACGTCGGTCGGCACGCTGGCGATCGACCGCTTCCTGCGCCCGGTCTGCTATCAGGACTTGCCCGAGGCGCTGCTGCCGGCCGCGCTGCGCGGCGACGGCCCGGCGAGCGTGCCGCACCGGTTCGACGGCGTGCTGAAGGTCGCCGCGAAGTGAGCGCGGCGCCCGTTCGTCTCGGCATTGTCGGCATCGGCAAGATCGCCCGCGACCAGCACCTCCCCTCAATCGCCGCGGATCCGGCCTTCGTGCTGACCGCTGCCGCCAGCCGCGCCAACAGGGTTGATGGTGTCCCCAATTTCATCAGCCTGGAGGCGATGGTCGCCGACGGGCCAGCGCTCGACGCGGTGGCGATCTGCACCCCGCCGCAGGGCCGCCACGCCATTGCACGCACGGCGTTGGAGGCCGGACTTAACGTGCTGCTTGAAAAACCGCCTGGCGCGACGGTCGGCGAAGTCGCCGATCTCGCCGCGCTTGCCAAGACAAAGGGGGTGACGCTGTTCACCACTTGGCATTCGCGCGAAGCGGCGGGAGTCGAGGCGGCGAAGGCCTGGCTTGCCGATCGCACCGTCGTCGCCGCGCAAATCGTCTGGAAGGAGGACGTGCGCCACTGGCACCCCGGGCAGGAATGGATCTTCTCGGCCGGCGGTCTCGGCATTTTCGACCCGACGATCAATGCCTTGTCGATCATAACGAAGATCTTGCCCGAAGCGCTGATCCTCGATGCGGCCGAACTCGCTTTCCCCGCCAATCGCGACGCGCCGATCGCCGCGACGATGGCGATGACCTATGACGGCCGGGCACCTGTGACGGCCGACCTGGACTTCCTGCAAACCGGCCCGCAAACCTGGGATATCGTCGTCGAAACCGACGCGGGCACGCTGACGCTGAGCCTTGGCGGCGCACAGCTGACGATCGCCGGTGGAGCGGTCGAAGTCGGCGAGAATCGCGAATATCCGGGGCTCTATCGCCGCTTCGCCGAACTGATCGCGGCGGGCGAGAGCGACATCGATACTCGCCCCTTCCAACTCGCCGCCGACGCCTTCCTCATCGGTAAGAGGAAGGCAGTGGAAGAATTTGAATTCTAAGCTTTAGCCGTTCGTTCGCGCGACGTCGAACGAACGGCATAGGCGACGCGTTTCCGTGACCTAATGGCTGTGCCGCGGCACGCCGACGGTCTGGGCGATCTTCTGGTATTTGACCGCGGATTCGAGCACCGCGCCGGTATCGAGCTGTCCGACGACGGCGCGCTGCATTTCCTGCCACGGAGTCTGCGAGGCCGGGTAAGGATAGCCCCCCGCCGCTTGCAACGCGCGGCGGCGCTCGGCCAATTCCTCGTCGCTTATCAGTACGTTCGCCTCGTGCTTATTCAAGTCGATGCGAACACGGTCGCCCGTTTTGAGCAACGCCAGGCCGCCGCCCACCGCAGCTTCGGGCGAAGCGTGGAGGATCGAGGGGGAGCCGGAGGTGCCCGACTGGCGGCCGTCGCCGATGCAGGGGAGCGCATGGATGCCGCGCTTGATGAGCGAAGCGGGCGGGCGCATGTTCACCACCTCGGCCGAGCCCGGATAGCCGATCGCCCCGGTCCCACGGATAACCAAAAGCGTTGTTTCGTCGATGTTTAACGCAGGGTCATCGATCCGCGCATGATAATCTTCCGGCCCGTCGAACACCACCACGGGTCCCTCGAACGCCTCGGGATCGTCGGGGTTGGAGAGGAAGCGTTTGCGGAATTCGGGAGAGATCACGCTGGTCTTCATAATCGCCGAATCGAACAGGTTTCCGCGCAGCACCGAGAATCCCGCACGCTTTTTGAGCGGATCTTCGAACGGCCGGATCACCCGCGTATCGGCGATCTCGACGCCGCGGCAATTCTCGCCGATCGAGCGGCCGTTGGCGGTCAGCGCGTCCTCGTTGATGAGGCCCTGCCCCATCAGCTGCGCGACCACCGCGGGCACGCCGCCCGCGCGGTAGTAATCCTCGCCGAGATATTCGCCCGCTGGTTGCAGGTTGACCAGCAGCGGCAGGTCGCGGCCATAGCGCTGCCAGTCGTCGAGGCTGAGCTCGACCCCGATATGGCGCGCGATCGCCTCGAGGTGGATCGTCGCGTTGGTCGAGCCGCCGATCGCGGTGTTGACACGGATCGCGTTGATGAACGCCTCACGCGTCAGGATATCGGACGGCTTGCGGTCGACATTGACCATCTCGACGATCTGCAAGCCCGTGCGCCAGGCGCATTCCTGCCGGTCGCGGTGCGGCGCGGGGATTGCCGCCGAGCCGGGCAGCGACATGCCGAGCGCCTCGGTCAGCGAGTTCATCGTCGTCGCCGTGCCCATCGTGTTGCAATAACCGGTAGACGGCGCCGACGAGGCGACCAGCTCGATGAAGCCCTTATAGTCGATCTCCCCCGCGGCAAGCATCTCGCGTGCCTTCCAGACGATCGTTCCCGACCCGGTGCGCTGGCCGTTGTGCCAGCCGTTGAGCATCGGCCCGACCGACAGCGCGATCGCGGGCAAGTTGACCGTTGCCGCCGCCATCAGGCAAGCCGGAACGGTCTTGTCGCAGCCGATCGTCAGCACCACGCCATCGAGCGGATAGCCGAACAGCAGCTCGACCAGCCCCATGTAGGCGAGATTGCGGTCGAGCGCGGCGGTCGGGCGCTTGCCGGTCTCCTGGATCGGATGGACCGGAAATTCGATCGCGATACCCCCCGCCTCGCGGATCCCCTCGCGCACGCGCTGCGCAAGGACCAGGTGGTGGCGATTGCACGGCGAGAGGTCGCTACCGGTCTGCGCGATGCCGATGATCGGCTTGCCCGACTGCAACTCCTCCAAGCTGATGCCGTAGTTCATGTAACGCTCGAGATAGAGCGCAGTCATGTCGGCGTTGGTCGGATCGTCGAACCAGGCCCGCGAGCGCAACGTGCGGGGGCCAATCGGGGAATCGGTCATCTGGAAACTTTCGGAATGAAAATCATACGGCTCGAACGGACGAACCCGGCTGGACGTTCGCTCACTAGCTTATACTCGGACAAAAGCCAGTGGGAATGTATTTGATCGTATTTATCTGTGCAACTCAATCGCGCTTGGGGCGACGAGAAATTTATTTCTAGCCTGGGCCGGACGCCGTTTCGCGTCGGGACAGAGAAAAGAGGATCGAGCAGAGGCTCGAAGGCGTGCCCGGAACGCGTCCGGAGTTTGCAGGTTCCGCCGCCAGCAAGAGCCTAGAGCTCGGAGCAATTCCCGGTGACTCTGGGCTCCTGCTTTCGCAGGAGCACGGAATGTGCGCGATCACGGCCGTTGCCGCTCCCTCGCGCAAGGCCTAGATCGCTGACTCATGGCCAGGACGCACCGTTTCTATTCGATCCACGCGCACGATCTGGTGCGCGTGGGCGCCGCGACCCCGCAAGCGACGGTCGGCGACCCCGCGGCGAACGGCGAAGCGACTATCGCGCTCGCGCGGCAGGCAGACGGCGACGGGGTCGATCTGCTCGTCTTTCCCGAGCTCAGCGTCTCGTCCTACGCGATCGACGACCTTCATTTGCAGGCTGCCGAGCACGAAGCGACCCATGCGGCGCTGGCGGCGATCGTCACGGCGAGCGCGAAGCTGAGGACCGTGCTGGTGGTCGGCGCTGCCTTGCCGCGGGAGGGCCGGCTCTACAATTGCGCGGTGGTGATCGCGCGCGGGCGGGTGCTGGGGGTGGTCCCCAAGGTCTATCTGCCCAATTATCGCGAATATTACGAGAAGCGCTGGTTCGCCTCGGGCTATGGCCTCGCCGGCTTGACGATCGAACTCGGCGGCGAGCGCGTGCCGTTCGGCACCGACCTGATCTTCGCCGCCGAGGATTTGCCGCACTTCGTCTTCGCCGCCGAGATCTGCGAGGACTATTGGGCGCCCGTTCCGCCCTCGACCGCGGCGGCGATGGCAGGAGCGTATCTCTGCTGCAACCTGTCGGCGTCGAACATCGTCATCGGCAAGGCGCGCGAGCGGTCGATGCTGTGTGCGAGCCAGTCGCAGCGCGCGATCTGCGGCTATGTCTTCTCCGCCGCGGGGCCGGGCGAGAGCACCACCGATCTCGCCTGGGACGGGCAAGGCCTGATCTACGAGCGCGGCGAGCTGCTCGCCGCCTCGCACCGCTTCGCCAATACGCCCGAGATCGTCGTGGCCGATATCGACGTGGGCGCGATTCTGCAGGAACGGATGCGCTTCGGCACGTTCGGCGACGCGGTCGCCTTCGCGGGCCATCCCGAGACGCGCTTCCGCCGCATCGGCTTCCAGCACAAGCCCGACTTCGCCGATATCGGCCTGAAGCGCCCGCTCCGCCGCTTTCCGTTCGTGCCCAACACGCCCGAGAAGCTCGCCGAGGATTGCTACGAGGCGTTCAACATCCAAGTGCAGGGGATCGCCAAGCGGCTCACCGCGTCGGGGGCCGAGCGGCTGGTGGTCGGCGTGTCGGGCGGGCTCGATTCGTGCCACGCCCTCATCGTCGCGGCCAAGGCGATGGACCTGCTCGAGCTGCCGCGCGACCGCATCCTCGCCTATACGCTGCCCGGCTTCGCGACCGGCGAGACGAGCAAGGCCAATGCCTGGAAGCTGATGCGCGCGCTGGGCGTCACGGGCGACGAGATCGACATCCGCCCCGCCGCCGAACAGATGCTCGCCGACCTCGAGCATCCCTATGCCGAGGGGCAGCCCGTTTACGACGTGACGTTCGAGAACGTGCAGGCGGGCCTGCGCACCGATTACCTCTTCCGCCTCGCCAACCAGCATCGCGGGCTGGTGGTCGGCACCGGCGATCTCAGCGAGCTGGCGCTCGGCTGGTGTACCTATGGCGTCGGCGACCAGATGAGTCATTACGGCGTCAACGCCGGTGTGCCCAAGACGCTGATCCAGTTCCTGATCCGCTGGGCGATCGCGACCGATCAGTTCGACGCGGCGACCGACGCGGTGCTCGCCGACATCCTCGCCGCCGAGATCAGCCCCGAGCTGATCCCGCCGAGCGAAGCCGGCGAGGTGCAGAGCACCGAGGCGAAGATCGGGCCCTACGAACTGCACGATTTCTTCCTGCACTACACCGTGCGGTTCGGGCTGCCGCCGTCCAAGATCGCGTTCCTCGCCTGGCATGCGTGGCGGGACGCGAGCCTGGGCAGCTGGCCGATCGATTTCCCGCAGGGGAGCCGGCACGAATACGACCTCGCGACCATCCGCCGCTGGCTGGAGACGTTCCTGCTCCGCTTCTTCGCGCTCAGCCAGTTCAAGCGCTCGGCGCTGCCCAACGGGCCGAAGGTCTCGACCGCCGGAGCGCTTTCCCCGCGCGGTGACTGGCGCGCACCCTCGGATGGGGTGGCGAAGCCGTGGCTCGATGAATTGGCGCGGAATGTGCCTTAGGGACGATTGTGCAACCGAAGACATTCCAACCCGTTCGTGCTGAGCGAAGTCGAAGCACGCTTGGGCAGCACCCGCCCTTCGACTTCGCTCAGGGCGAACGGAAGGGGCGCCGAATCCAGACTGAATGAAGGAGAAAGTGGGGAGCTTCTGTTGCCCGGTGCTCGCGCTTTCGAAAAGGTCCGGAGGGTTCTGTTGCCCGGCCCCTCCGGCGGCCGCTGGAATCCGCTTCTGTTGCCCGGTGCGGTCCGACCGCGCTTTTGTCCTTGATAATCTAGACCGTGAGGTCCGGATTACGCGGCAATCGCGAGCGCCTCGTTATCGTTGGCACTTGTGGTTTTGAGCCTTTAACGGGTTACTCAGCCCGGACGAAAACAGCGCCGTTCAACACACGTCGATCCTGGTTCGGCCCCGTCAACTGCCCCCGCGTGCAAAAGGGGCAAATGGTGGAGCCGCCGGGTACTGCCCCCGGGTCCGCTGCGCCTAATCATACGCCGCAGTTTATCGTCATAGCCGGCAGAAACCGGCACTCGCCAATATAGGCGGCAAAAGTTGAATGAAAAGGCGTGTTCGGCCTTTCGCTTGCCACAAATTCGGCGCATGGGCCGTGCCCATGTTGACCCAGCGTTCCCGTTACGCGCTTCGCGCCATGCTGTTCCTCGCCGAAGCGCCCGCCGGCGGCCCGCCGATCCCGATGACCCGCATCGCGGCGGAGGCGAACGTGCCGCGCAAGTTCCTGGAGCTGATCCTCGCCGACCTGCGCGAAGCGGGGTTCATCCACAGCCATCGCGGCAAATTCGGCGGCTATCATCTGTCGAAGCCGACGCATCTCATCTCGCTGGGCGAGATCATCCGCGTGATCGAAGGACCGCTCGCGCTGGTGCCGTGCGTCAGCCGCACCGCCTACAAGCGCTGCGCCGACTGCAAGAGCGAAGCCGATTGCGCGATCCGCCACGCGATGATGCGGGTGCGCGACGAAACCGCGCGCATCCTCGACGGCACCAGCCTCGCCGACGCCACCGCCGAGGACCTGGTCGCGGCCTAAGCCCGTTCAGCCGTGCGGCGTCTCGATCGGCGGCCGGCCCAGCGCGCGCAGCGTCAGGTTGCGGCCGCGGACGAGCAGCGGATAGACGATTCCCGCGACGCGGCGGTTGACGAACACTGCGCGATTGAGTGCGGCGAACACGCCGCGCTCGGCGCCGAGCATCGCGAGCAGCTGCACGCTGTCGGCGCCGTGATAGGCCCTGCCCTGCCACAGCACGACCATGCCCGTATTGATGTCGTAGCCCTCGCGCGCGAACCTCTGGAGCAAGTCGGGTCGCTCCCGGGCGTTGGTCAGCACGACCTGCCCGACATTGCTGCGGATGCGGTAGAGCGCGACGAAACGCGTGCAGAACGGGCACTCGCCGTCATACGCGATTTCGAGCACGTCATCGGCAACCGGCATCGCGACCACTCCTTGCGTCGCCTCGCTGAACGTGGTGCGGGCGCGATCCGCGGGCAAGGCCCGATTCACGGCAGCGGAAATCGCGTTTCGATGCGCACGTTGCTCATCAGCCGCCCGTCCTCGACCGACGGGCAGGCTGACTTCACGACGTAGGAATAGCCGGTGATGGCGCTCATCGGCGTGGCGTCGAAGGCATGGAAGAATGCCGGATTGCTGGGCGCGTGGTGCGGGTAGCCATATTCGAGGTTCCAGGTCTTGACCCACAGATGCCGGCGGTAGAAGCCGTCGACGTCGCGCATCAGCCGGTCGATCGAGGCGAGCGACTGGCGCGTTTCCTGCGCGCCGGCGACGACATGCGGACCGCAGGTCAGCGCGTCGTACCACTGGCTGCGATCGCGAACGTTGCCGCCGCGCCGCAGCTCGAAATGACCCGGCGGAATCCACAATTCGCCATGCGCCAGATGGTAGGACACCGGCCCGAAGAATGCGGGCGGAACGGCGACGCTGGTTCCGTCGCTGCGCTGCGCCTCGAAAAACTCGAGCACGATCTTCGATCCGTCGAGCCACCCCAGCGTCGCGGTCGAGAAGGACATGTAGCCGATGATCGCGGTCAGGAAGGCGACCAGCTTGACCGGCGGGGTGAACTCGGCCGCGGGCATGGTCTTCAGCGAAATCAGGATGATGATGTTGAGCGCGATCCAGAAGAAGAAGAACGCCCCCAAACTCGCGTAGATCGCCAGGTGCATCAGGTCGAAAGCAAGCGTGAACAGGATCATGACGCGCCGGCCGACGACCGACAGCGGCGCGGCGATCTGGATGAAGAACACGAAGATGTTGAGCGGGACGGCGAAGGTGGTGAGCAGGACGTCGCCCGCCCCGACCAGCGCCGGCCAGCCGGCGAGCGGGGTGTTTTCGCGAAACATGCCGATCGCCAGCGCCTGCTGCGTCGGGTTGTGGAAAATCCAGAAGAAGGGATCGGCGCCGCCGACCTTCAGCTTCGCCAGCCCCGAATGGAAATAATTGCCGAGGTGGACGCCGACGCAAATGCCCCAGACCAGCTTCTGGAATTGCAGCGCGGCGCGGTTTGACAGCGCGACGGCGCTCAGCGGCGATGCCGATCGCGCGCCAATCGCCTCCAGCAGCCGCCAGAACAGCATCGCGGTGATCGAGAACAGCCCGAAATCGAGCAGCGTGCGGAAATCGAGCTGGTTGATCGCCAGCTGATACGGGGTCGGGAAATGGTTGCGGAACCAGAGATAGGCGAGCAGCATCGGCAGGCAAGCCGACGGCCGCACGACCGCCGCCGCCCCGGCGACGAGCGCGGCACCGACCAGTACGCGGTCCTCGACCGAAATGCCGATGAAGAGATTGGAGAACAGCGCCGCCGGATACAGCGCGTCGAACGCGATCTGGACCAGCAGGACGATCGCCGACCCGCGCATCAGGATGTGGAGCGGCTTCCACAGGTCGGCGTAGCGCAGGTCGCGGAACAGCACGGCGATGCCTACGACCGCCGCGAGGCCGAGCAGCATCAGCGGCGGCGCATAGGGCGAAGCGGACTGCGCAACACGGGCGGTCAGCTGCACCGCCAGCTCGTATCCGATCGACAGCGCGACGACCAACGCGATCAGCACGACAAGCGCCGGCTCGCGCAGGCGATTGAGCGTCGTGGCGGAGGAGCGGACCAGCATACCTATCCCCGCCCGTTCGAGACGCTCAGCTCGGTGGGCTTACCGCTGCACGACGACGGCGCTGCCCTGTCGGCCGCCACCAGAAAACCTTCGCGGACGAGCTGGTCGACGTCCCGAAGCTCGCGCGATTGCGGTGAAAACAACCCGAGGTCGGGGTTCGACGCGAAGGCATCGACATAGCTCCTGTATTCGGCCGATCCGGCGAAGAAGCTGCCCTCCCCGGCGATGCGCTGCATGTACGGCAGGAAGCGGCCGACATATTTGTAATGGAGCAGAACCGCGCTGAAATCGGCGAGCCGGGCGCCCGCGACATTGTGGCTGCTGAGATAGCGCAGCCCGCGGCCGGGGAAGAGCAGCGGGTGCTTGGTGAGATGGTTGCGCACGCCGAACCGCGTTCGCACCCCGCCCCAAAGGTTCTTGATCCGCGGTTCGGAGATCGCGTTCAGCGACCCGAAGAAGCCGGAATAATCCTGCGCGACGACGGCGCTGATGTCGTAGAAGCGGTGGGCGCGGCGCCAATCGGCGCCGCACTCGGCCTGCAACGCGGTGCTCGGGAACAGATCGAGCAGCTGCGCGACGACCGCGGTGAAGCCGTGCGCGTTGAGATCGGCGAGCAGCGCGCGGAGCGGAAGCCGGTCGCGATCGGTATAGTCGAACAGCTCGTCGGCATCGACCAGGAGCACCCAGTTCGCCTGGCCGAACCGGCGGAGCAGATAGCGTTTGAGCAGCACGTTATTGGTCTTGTACGGCGCTGCGCTCCGCAGCAGCGTCACCCCCGGTTCGCCGGCCAGCCGCTCCAGCGTGCCGTCGGACGATCCGTTGTCGATGAACACGATATGCCGCGCGCCGAGTGCGCGATAATGGCGGAGGAATTCGTCGAGATAGGCCAGCCCGTCGCGGATGAGGCAGGCGACGATCATCTCGTCGGAGGCGGCGGAAACGTTTTCGGGACCGCTGACATGCCGCACGCGCAGCGGCAGGACGGCTTCGCGCAGCGTTCGGCCAATCCGCTTTACCTGATTTCGCAGAAACCAGCGTGGGGAGCGCCACACTCGCGGCTTCGGCCGAAGCACGTCGATGAGCGGGTCCGTCTTCATCCGGGCGAATGCTTGAGCATCGGCGCTCGCCTCTCTAGCCGCGTCCACCGATAGGATAGCCGGACCGCGGGGGCAGTTGCTCATCCAGCTAGTCCCGGCCCAAAAGGATTAGGCGAGTTGCGCTATCGCTCGCCCAGGCGCCGCAGCGGCAGCGTCGGCAGGATCGACGCGATGCGGCGCGCACTCGATCCGCGATACGGCTCGGCAAGGATATCCGCCATCAGCGCCTGCACGTCGGGACCGGGAGGGCGGCACGCGCGCGCCATGTCGACCAGCTCGGCGAACGACGAAGCGTGGTTGCCGATGCGGCGCGAATAGACCCGGCCCTCCGCCGACCAGCGCTGCGTCAGCCCGGCGCCGATCGCGGCCGGCAGCAGCCAGGTCGGCATGATCACGCATTTGCCGAGCGCCCACGCCTCGTAAAGCATCGTCCCGAAATCGGAGACGACGATGTCGGCCCAGGTCAAGTCGCCCGCGGTCGGGCTCTTGTCGGTACGGTTCGTCGGATGGAGCGAGGCGCGGACGTCGAAACTCCCGGCCAGCTCCGCGAGATACGGTTCGAACGCCGGATAGGAGGAGAAGGAGCGCGCGCGCGTCGAAACATCGTGCGACGGCGCCCACAACAGCCTGCGGCGGCCGACGGTCGGCGCACGCTCCGCTTCCGCCTCGAACAGCGGATCGAGCCGGGGCCAGCCGACGATATGGATCTGGCCGGGGCGCAGCGAAACGCGCTTCGACGGCAGGTGCCAGCGCCGGTGGACCAGGCGTCGCCGGAACCAGTCGCCGGCGACCAGCACATGCTCATAGGCGTTGATCAGGCGGCGGCCTCGGGCATCGCTCGCGAGGAGATAGGATTTGTCGGCGAGCCCGTGCGACATCAGCACGTCGATCGGCATCGGCCGGCTCGCCGTCCCGCGGCCGCGACGGATGTGGAGGCCGAAGTTGATCGCGTGATCGACATGATATTCGACGGTGCGGGTGGCCTCGACGCCTTCGAGGTGCCGCTCGATCAGCTCGAAAATCTGGTCCTGGACCCCCGCGTACGTGTCGGATCGGAGATAGACGAAGT
Organism: Sphingomonas sp.; assembly: GCA_035776635.1. Lineage (GTDB taxonomy): Bacteria > Pseudomonadota > Alphaproteobacteria > Sphingomonadales > Sphingomonadaceae > Sphingomonas. The sequence continues at coordinate 38,225 of DASTWI010000052.1, forward strand.
TCACCGGCTTGGCGCGGGCCGGCATCATCGGCGTGCCGCCTGCCGATCGGGCATCCGGCGCGTGGCGGTTGAATGCCGCTCGCCCGGCCCGCCCCGCCATCGTTTGGTGACGCGCCGGATCAGCCGCCGCGCGCGATAGAGCTGCTGGAATCCCCAGAAGGCATTGGCGGCGATCAAGCGCTGCACCGTGCCGTCGAACGACCGCGCCGGCCGAAAGCCGGTTGGGCGGTAGCGGCGGTAGCGTCGATGAATTTCGGCGAAGAAACGCCGCTTCGACCGTTCGGGGACGCGGCTGCCCTTGTTGAGGATTTCGATCAGGTGCCAGAGCATCCGCACGAACAGCGCGCGCTCGACGCTCGGCTCCGCGATTTCCGGGCGCGACACCGCCATCGCTCGATCCCATTGCGCGAGCACCTCGAAGTGGCGGTCGCTGGTCGTGGTGGTGATCGCGCCAGTCCCGCGCTGCCGATAGGCGACGCAAGCGCGGTCGAGGGTTGCGATCCGGCGCGCAGCGATCAGCAACGGATAGGTGAAAGGAACGTCTTCGTACCATCCCGGCTCGAATGCGATTGCGCTCTTTACCAGAAGGTCACGCTTGACGAGTTTGTTCCAGGCGACGTGCAGGATGCCGAGCACGTCGGGCCATTGCGTCAGCGTGAAGGTCTCGGGCGCGGCGGCGAGCAACTCCTGGCCGCCGCCGCGAATCCGGCGGCCGTCGGGATAGACGCGAGTCCAGCCGACGATCAGCACATCGCTCTCCAGCCGGTCCGCTTGCTTGACGGCTGCCCGCAACGCCCCCGGCTCCAGCCAGTCGTCGCTGTCGAGGAACCACACGAGGTCCCCCCTCGCCCGCTCGAGCCCCGCGTTGCGCGCCCCGCCGAGACCGCGGTTGTGGGGCAGCGACACGATCTTCACCCGGGCGTCGCGTGCCGCCCAGTCGGCCAGGATCGCGCCGCAGCCGTCGGTCGATGCGTCATCGACGGCGACAATCTCGAAATCCTGGAAGTCCTGATAGCAAATCGAGGCGAGGCATTGCGCAAGGAACGGCGCGACGTCGTACACCGGCAGAACGATACTGAGGCGCATTGCGTCGCCTTCCCGAGGAGGGCGACGACCATAGAGCAGTCGGACGCGCCTGATGAGACGCCCCGTTGGCAGTAGCCCTTCTTAGCCGTGCGCGGTCACGCCGCCATCGCGCGGAGCAGCGCGCTCGCCTCGGCGACCGCGATGGCGACCGGGCGGTCGCCGGTCCCGCGCGCGGCGGCGTGCAGCCGCGCGATGGCGTCGAGCGGCCAGCGCGGCGCGGCATCGCGTTCGGCCGCAACCTGCGGCGGCACCGGATCGAGCGGCTCGCGAACAGGAATCAGGATGGTCATCGGGTCCTCCGATCGACTCGATCCTAGCGCGTGAAGGTTACAGTTTCGCGATGCCTGCGCCGATTTCAGCCAGCAGCGATGCGGTCGGCGATTCGGCGGGACGCCCCGCCATTGCCATGGCTATGGAACAGGCGGCGCAGCCGGGCGCGTTCGTCGCGGAACGGATCGGCGCCGGCGAGCTCGCGGTCGAGCGCGTCGAGGAACTGGCCGGGCGTGCGGACCTTCGCGCCGGGGGTGTGCGTGTCGTAATCGATCATGAAGCCACGCTCGCGCGCATAGCGCTCGACATCGTGGCACGAGAAGACGATCGGCCGGTCGAGCAGCAGGAAATCGATGTAAAGCGACGAATAATCGGTCACCAGGACGTCGACCAGCGGCAGCAGGTCGTTGACCTCCGCGATGCGCCGCTCATCGGCGCTGACGAGGCGGTCGGAGCCGTACCGCGCGACGGTGGCTGCGGCGGCCTCCCATTCGTAATAATGCGGCCGGACGAGCATCGTCGCATCATGGCGCTCCAGGAGTGCGATCAGCTGGTCGCCGTTCATTCCCGGAACCGGCAAATACTCCGCCATGACCCCGGATTCGCGATAGGTCGGCGCGAACAGCACGATTTTCCGTCCCCGTGGGACCTCCTGAAGCGCGACAATCGGGGCGGCGAACAGCCGGTCGTTGCGCGCGACGCCGGTGACCCACATCCGTTCGCGCGGGAGCCGATAGGCGCGCTGCCACAGCTCGGCCTCGAATGGCGAGCAGCAAGTGATCGCCCCGAAGCTGCGCGCGACGCTGGTTACGCCGGGATCGTAATAGGCCTTCAGATACCCCATCGTCTTCAACGGGGCGCCGTGCTGAAGGTAGAGGAAGCGCGGCCGCAGGAGATACGCGAACGGCCCGAGGTCGTAGCGCGAATGCGAGACGCCGAGCCAGCGCGCGGTCAGCCCGAGCCACAGCGCGCGCAGGCTCCACGCCGGCACGACGCGTCCCGGAAAGCGCGCGCCAAGCTCGTCGAGCAGCGCGGGCGATTCGGTCAGCCAATAGGCGTCCCACGTTCCGTCGGCGACCATCCACTCGAACAGCTGGCGCGGGTTCCCGCTGTATTTGAGCCCCTTGTCGGCGCTGAGCACCATGCGGCGGCGGCGCTTGGGGACAGCCATATCGATTGCGGCGAACAGGGCGGCGGTCAGCCGGCGCACCGCACCACGGATGAGCCAGAACCGCCGGCGATGCCGGTCGCCTCGACGATAGCGCGCCGCTCTCATTCGGCTGCCGCGCGCACGGGGCTGCCGCTCCTGCCCATGAACGCGACGATCCGCTCCGCCGCGGTCGAGGCTGACGGCGGACCGTCCCAGAATTGCCGGCGCACCCGATCGAGCACCGCCGGATCGAGCGGCGCGAACGCCTCGCCAGAGCGAATGATGCGACAGAGTGCAGCGAAATCGTGCGCGCGCGTGCCGACGGTCACCTCGGCATAGTCCCAGGCGAGATCGCGGTCGCGGGTGACGTAAGTGTCGAAATCGAAGGTGTAGAGGACCACCCCCGACGTCCTGAAGAAAACATAATCGAAGAACAGCGACGAATAATCGGTGACGATCGCGTCGATCCGGTCGAGCACCGGATAGATATCGAGATTTTCGGAGAGCAGCCGGACATTGTCGGGCAGCGCCAGGCTCTGCTGCGGCATGCTGCGCGGGTGGAGCTTGAGCAGCAGCACCGCGTCCTGCGCCGCCAGCGCGGCGGACAGCGCGTCGAGATCGGGCAGCGCCTCGGCGAGCAGCGACGCATCGGCGGTCCGCACCGTCGGAGCGTAAAGGACCACCCGCGCGAACGACCGCGCCGCAGCATCGAAGTCGTGATAGCTGTCGAACGACAGCGCCAGCTCGCGAATGCTTGGGTCGATCATCGGATCGAGCCTCGGATAGCCGAGCGCCGGCGCCGACGCCGGCGGCACGTCGAAGCAGCGCGCGAAGAACTCGCTCGCGGTCGCCTGCGACGTCGCCAGGATCCAGCGCGGCCGTTCGAACCGGCGCATGTTCCGGATGAAGACCAGCGGATTGCTGCCGCGGCGGAACAACTCCGCGTTGAACCCGACGCGCGCGCCGCGGTTGACGTTCTTCAATCCCACGCCGTGCCACAGGTTGAATACCGCAGCGCCCCCGCTCAGCGCGAAATTGACGTCGCTGCTGTTGTCGTTGACGAAATAGGTGCCGGCGCGCGCCGCCGCCGCGATCCCGGCGGGCGACCAGCGATGGCGGGCCGGATAGCCGCGCGCGCGCAGCGTGCCGACCAGCGCCCGACTATCGCTGATCCAGACGCAACGCGTGTCGCGGCACCGGTGCGTCGCCCACAGGAACAGATATTTGGCGTTCCCCTCGAACCGCCCGCCCGGCGCGCCGAACGCCCACAGGCCGGGGTCGCGCGGCAGCAGCTTCGACAGCGGATAGAGCAACGCGTTGCTGAGATAGACCGCCGCGTTGGCCGCCGCCTGTTTCGCCCTGGCCAGAATGCCCGGGCCGGCGTCGGTCGGCCCGGTGCCGTTACCGGCCACCTGTCGGCTCCGCGGTGGCGCCCGCCTGGGCCGCGCAGGTCCGGATGATCTCCGACGTGCTCACGCCTTCGGTATAGGGCAGCAGCACCAGCCGCACGCCGTGCGCGTCGAGGAAGGCGTCGTCGCAGCGGATCTGGCGCTTGTACGAGTCGAGCTCCCAGTCGTCGCCATGGACGATCTGCGTCACGCCCTCGCGCTCGACCACATCGCGGATGCTGTAGCTGTTGCTCACCTCGACATGATCGACGTAGCGGCACGCGGCGAGCACCGCCCTGCGGTCTTCCTCATTGGTGATCGGCGGGCGCTTGTAGGAGGCGGTGAGCGCGTCGCCGTTGACGACCACCACCAGCCGGTCGCCGAGCGCGCGCGCGCGGCGCAGCAAGGCGACGTGACCGGCATGGAACAGGTCGAACACGCCGACCACCAGCACGGTCTCGACCCGGTCGCCTCTCGGAACGTCCGCGAGACGGGGAACCGCGGCGTTGGGCCTTCCGAGCCGCTCCACCGTCACCCCTCCCGGCCGACGGCGAGCCGGGCGTTGCGCCGGCGCTCGAGCTGTGCGCCGATCACCGACAGCAGCCAGTCGAGCTCATCGCCGACCAGCCGCGGCACCAGCCGGGCGATCGCCAGCCAGGTCGCCCCCGCCGCGACGCCCGCGAGCGCCAGCCGCGTGATGTCGATCAGCCCGGCATGGCGCGCCGCCACCAGCACCATGACCGCGACCCATGTCGTCAGCGCGGCGATCGCGGCATGGCGCGCGTAGATGTCGATCAGCGTCGCGACTCGAATCCCCGTCAGCTTCCGCCCGAGGTCGAGCATCAGCAGGAAGTTGAGCACGATCGCGATCGACACGCCGACCGCGACGCCCATGATGTTCCAGCGCGTGCCGATGATCGCGCCGCCGATCACCGCGAGCGCATAGAGCCACTGCCGCCACGCGCGGTTCATCGTCGCGGCCGACGCGCGCGACAGCGAATCGCTGATCTTGTAGCTGGTGCGGAACAGCAGGCTGATCGTCAGCACCCGAAACGGCGCGACCACCGACATCCACCGCTCGCCGAGCAGGACGGCGACCACCTCGGGCGCGGCGGCGAACAGCAGTCCGCTGAGCGGCAGCGTCACCATCGCCAGCACGCCGAGCGACTGGCGATAGGCACGCTCGAGCCGGGTGCGGTCGTGCTGCACCGCCGCCATCGCTGGAAACAGCACGCGGTCGGTCACCGTGCCGAACAGGTTGGAGGGAAGCGCGACGAACTGGTACGACCGCCCGTAAAATCCGAGCGCGGCGGGCCCCAACACCCTGCCGACCACCATATAGTCGGCCTGGTTGGCGGTGTAGTTGCCGATCCGCGCGAGCGTCGAGCCGACGCCGTAGCGCAGCAGCCCGTGCATCGCCTCGCGGCTCCAGCCGAAGCTCAGCCGCCGTCCGGCGATCGCGATCGTCTGCATCGTCTGCATCGTCGTCTGGGCGAGCTGTCCGAACACCAGCGCCCACACCCCGAACCCGAGCAGCGCGAGCGTGATCGACACCCCGCCGTAGCCGACGACATAGCTGGTGAGGTTGCGCAGCGTCACGCGGCGGAACCGCATGTCACGCTGCAACAAAGAGCTCGCCACCAGTCCGGCAGCGGAAATCGGGAACAGCAGCGCGAGCGTGGCGAGCACCGGCTGCAGCCCTGCGATGCCGTAGAAGCCGGCAAGCACCGGCGACGTCGCGGCGATGAGCGCACCGATCGCGCAGCCCATGATGAGCGACATCGACGTCCCGGTCGCGATCACCTCGTCGGTCAGCTCGCGGTGCTGGACGATCGCCGGGCCGACGCCCAGGTTCACGAAGATGTTGGACAGCCCGATGATCGTGCCCGCCGCGGTCACCACGCCGAACTCTGCGGGGGTCAGCATCCGCGCCAGGATCGCGACGATCGCCAGCTGACACGTCACGAACGTTCCCGACCCGATGCCCGACCAGAACAGGCCGTCGACGGTCTTCGAGGTCAGCGTCCGCGCCGGCCCGGTTCGCTTGCCAGTGTCGCCCGCGCTGTCGGCCATGCCTCAGACCCGGACGCGGGCGGCGGCGGGCCGGGGTTGGGCGGCGCGATCGACCGCCGCGGCGCGATACCGGCCGCGGCGCTGCGCCGCGCCGAACTCCGCGATCCGGTCGAGCAGCGCGGCATCGCTCCAGTCGTCGAGAAGCGTCCGCCGGTCGGGACGGACCGTGCGGGTCAGTCGGACGATCTCGGGCAGGCGCCGGGCAACGTTCGGCGACAGCTCGGTCCACAGCAGCGGGATCTGCATCACTTCGCCGAACCGGATCACCGCCGGCGACAGCTCGCCGAGCAAGTGCAGCACGAACAGGCAGATGCTGCCGACCTGGATCCCGTGGAGCACGTCGGGGGTGAGGCCCAGCTCGTCGATCGCGTGGCTGAAGATGTGCTCGGGCCCGCTGCACGGCCGGCTCGTCCCGGCCAGCGTCATCGCGATTCCCGAATAGATCTGCGCGACGACCAGGCTGCGCACGAAGCGTGGATTGGCGAGGTCGCAATCGGCCGAATGGACCAAAGATTCGGCGGAATTGCGCGCGAGGTGGAACGCCGCGTCGTTCATCTTCGGACCGCCGCCGCGCGCGACGACGTGGCGCCAGTCGGAGGTCGCGCTGATGTTCGACAGCAGGTCGCCGCCCGCCGCCCTCAGGAACCGGCGCGGCGCGGCCATCAGCACGTCGAGATCCGCAATCACGCCGATCGGCATCGCCGCGGGCAGGCTGTCGCTATGCGCCTCGGTGCGTCGCAGCACCGAGATCGGCGACATCAGCCCGTCGTTCGACACCACTGTGGGAACGACAAGGCACGACACGTCGAACAGCTTGCTGGCGCGCTTCGCCACGTCGACCACCCCGCCGCCGCCGATGGCGAGCAGCAGCGTCGCGCGACTCGAGTCGAGCACCGCGCCGACTCGCGCGACTTCCGCCTCGGAATGCTCGTCGATGGTGACGGTCTCGGGCGCGTGCTCCAGCCCGTGCGACACGACCTGCGCCAGCTCGGCGGAATGCGATTGGCCAGTGACGATCAGGACACGGTTGGCGGCGATCCCGTGCAAATCGAGAATAGCGGGCACGTCGCGGATCGCGCCATGCTCCACATGGAAGATCGACGGCAGCGGCGACAGATTATAGATCATACGCAAACTCCGCTCATGCATGATGAGCACTGCTTCGGCAGGCCGGCGCCGGCATTCGAAGCCGCCTGATATTGGCAGGCGTTCAGTTGATGGAATGGTGAACTAATGGTCAACCTGACCTTCTGGTCAGTGTCCGCCTTACTATTCCGGATAGTGCGCGTTTACGAACCGGCCGTGGTTCGTTCTTGATCGGCGAACGGCCCGTTGCCGTCGTAACCGCTTTCGTGAGGCGATCCTGATGCTGCGCCGGCTCAAAATGCGCCTCGACCGCACCGTTCGCCGACGGGTATTCGCCAAGGACATCGACACGTTCGTACCGGCCTTCAACCGGTTCAACCCACGCTTCTTTCATTACCCGATCTGGCTCGACTACGAAGCGGAGGACGGGCTGATCAAGGTGGTCGCCGACGGCGCCGACATGTTCATCGGCCGGCCGCGTCGCACCGCCTTCTACCGAAAAGGGATCGAGCAGCGGCTGACTCAGGTCGCTGCCGAATATTTCCTCGACCGCGTGCCGATCCGCCGCGGCGATCTGGTCATCGACGTCGGCGCCAATATCGGCGAGCTTTCGAAGATCGTCGCCGCATCGGGCGCCCGCACCATCTCGATCGAACCCGAGCCGGTCGAGGTCGCCGCGCTCCGCCGCAACCTCGCGGGACACGACAGCGTGATCGTGCCGCAGGCGGTGTGGAAGGAGGAGACCGACCTCACCTTCTTTTCCAAGAACGACACGGGCGATTCGTCGCTCATCGAAATGAACGGGTTCGAAAGCCTGCGCACGATCCGCGCCACGACGCTGGACACCATCTATCGCGAGCACGGTAGAGGACAGCAGGTGCGCTTGCTCAAGCTCGAGGCCGAGGGGGCGGAACCCGAAATCCTCGAAGGCGCGAGCGAGATGCTGGCGTATGTAGACTATGTTTCGGCCGACCTGGGACCGGAACGCGGCGTGCGCTGCGAGAACACCGTCGCCCCGGTGGCGGCGTTCCTGATGGACAACGGCTTCCGGCCGATCGCCTTCGGCCATGCGCGCGGCGTCATGCTGTTCGAACGCGTGGCGGACCAGGTCGCCGCCAAACGTGCGCGCCGCCTGCGGGAGGCGTGATGCCCGTTCGGAACCGAACCCGCCGCTGCCTCGCCACGCCGCGCCTACCCCTAATAGCCGATGCCGTGCGGTCGAGGCGTCCGTATAAATCGGAGGCGCAGAGTGTTTCGCCGGGCCTGCGGGCGGCGAGTGCGGCCGACCGCTGCCGAACGCTCTGCGGAGTTCAGCGAGGGACCCTGTAATGGATTCGGTGCCCGCAACGATTCAGCGAACGCCGCAGGTGATCGAGAAGGACGCCGGTCTGCTCGATCTGCGCGTCATGGTGCGGGCGCTGCGGCGCAGCCTGTGGCCGGCGTTGATCGCCTTCGTGGTCGTCCTGCTCGCGGTCGCGATCGTCTATAAGCTGCTTCCCAGGGCCTATAGCGCGACCGCGACGATCGCGCTCGACCGGCGCGTGGCGAACATGGTGGCGCCCGGCGCCGATCCCCAGCTGTCGACCGACTCGGCGTCGGTCGATACCGCGGTCCGCGCGCTCACCTCCCCGACCTTGGCGCAGCAGGTCGTCTCGCGGCTCAACCTCGCGTCGCATCCGGGGTTCGGGATTCCTCCCGGGGCCGATCCGCGAACGACCCAGCCATCCGAGGAGCGCGCGGTCAGCCAGATTCTCGGCGGGTTGACGGTCAAGCGGCAAGGCACTTCCTATGCGATCGACATCCATTATACCGCCGCCGACCCGCGTACCGCAGCGACCATTGCGAACACCGTCGTCGACGAATATGTCAACAGCGACCGCAACCGTAAGGTCGCCGAAAATGCGCGGCAGGCGCATATGCTGGAGGCGCGGCTGGGCAAGCTGCGCGGCGAGGTGATCCAGGCCGACGCCGCCGTCGCCGACTATCGCGCCAAGACCAATCTGGTCGACGTGACCGGCAACAGCACGCAGCAGGAAATCGCAACGCTCGACACCCAGCTTGCGCAGGCGCGCGCCGATCAGGCGACCGCGCAGGCGCAGCTCCAGGCGCTCGGGTCACTCGGCGCGGGCGCGGGCGATGCCGCGCTCAATTCGACCACGCTGCGCGAGCTGCGCGCCCAGCAGGCGCAGCTTACCGCGCAACGGGCGGAGATGGAGGGGATGTACGGCGACGGCTATCCTCCGCTCCGCGATCTCAAGGCGAAGATCGCCGACGTCGATGCGAGCATCGACCAGGAACTCGCCCGCGTACGCGCCAACGCGGCGGTCAACGCGCGGATGGCGAGCGGGCGCGCGAGCTCGGTCAACCAGTCGCGCGGCGCCGCGCAGGGCACGCTGATGGCGGACAACAAGGCCTCGGTGCGCCTCAACGACCTGCAACGCACCGCGGATTCGGCGCGCAGCCTCTATCAGAGCCTGCTCGACCGTTATCGCCAGGTCGTCGCGAGTCAGGGCGCCGAAGGGAGCGCCGCCTATATCCTCGGTTACGCCCGCGTTCCGTCCGCGCCTTCGTCGCCGAGCGCGATCATCTTCGGCGTCGGAGGGCTGGTCGCGGCGCTGATGGCGATGGGCGTGGTCGTATTCGTGCTGCGCTCCATGGAGCGCGGCTTTCACGGACGGGCGGACGTCGAGGAGAGCCTCGGCGTGCCGGTCTTCGCGCTGATCCCCGACCTGCGCACGATCCCCAAGGCGCGCTACCGCAACACCGGGCCGATGGGCCCTGCGCACTTCCTGCTCAACCACGAAGGATCGGTGTTCAACGAGGCGTTCCGCTGCATTCGCGGCGCGCTCAACCTGCAGAACCCGGCGCGCGCGACGCGATCGCTCGCGGTCACCTCGGCGCTTCCCAACGAAGGGAAGACAACCGTGTCGATCTGTCTTTCGCTGTCGGCCGCGCGGGCGGGCTTGCGCGTGCTGCTGATCGATTGCGACGTGCGGCGGCGGGCGTCGAGCCGCTCGATGAGCCCCTCGGTCACCGCCGGACTGATCGAAGTCCTGAAGAACGAACTGCCGCTCGAACGCGCGATCATCCGCGAAAGCAACACCAACGTCAGCATCTTGCCGCAACGGCCCGCCGACAAGGGCGATTACGACCTGATGACGTCGGGAGCGATGCGCGACCTGATCGCGCGCGCGGAGACGATGTTCGACCTTGTCGTGCTCGACACCGCCCCGGTGCTGCCGCTCGCCGATTCGCGTGCGATCTGCGCGATGGCGGCGCGCCCGTTGTTAGTCGTGCAATGGGAGAAGACGCCGGTCGAGGCCGCCCAGCTCGCGCTCGAACTCCTGTATCGCGCTGGCGCGAACACCCCCGGAGCCGCGCTTTCGATGGTCGATCTGCGGCGGCAGGCCCGAACGAGCAGGGACGACGAAATGGTCTATTACAAACGCTTCCAGCAATATTATTCCGAAGCGTGAGCGATGACCGCCCTGGTCAAGCTCCTGCCGGCAGTGCTCCTCATCGCCGCCGCCGATCAGCGGATCGTCCCCGGCCCGGATTTGCGGGTCCATGACCGGACGATCACCGGCGTCTATCGCCTGTTCGACGATTCCGACGGACGATCGAGCGGGTCGCGGTTCGAGCGGATCGATGCGATGGTCCGCCGCGGCGGCTTTCGCTTTCGCGGCGATGCGCACGACATCGTCATCCGCGACGTCACGCTGCGATTGGCGGCGCCGCAGCACGTTCCGCGCCTTCCCGCGGGTATCGAGATTCAGGGGACCGCGCACGACATCCTGATCGAGCGGACCGTGGCGCGCGATTTCCAGATGATGCCCGAAGGGCAGAAGTACCTCAACGGCGACGGGTTTTCCAGCGAACGCGGCGCCTATCGCATCACTTTCCGCCGCGACGAGGCCTATGATAATTCCGATGGAGGGTTCGATCTAAAATCGAAGCAAACCCGCCTCGACAACACGATTTCGGCCCGAAACAAGCGAAATTACCGCCTGTGGGGCACGGGCACCGCCGGCACGATCGTCAGCAAAACGCCGCGCAAGGCGCACATCTGGCTCGCCGACACCGCAAACTGGCGGATCGCGCATCTCGTGGTGAAATCCTCGACGCCGGTTCCGATCGTCGACAGCGACGGCCGCCACGCCACGCTTCGCGTCGATTCGTGCGATCTCGACGTGCCCCGCGGCACCAAGCTCGCAATCGGCGGAGGTTCGATCAGTTGGGGGAAAGGGTGCGTCGTTCCCTAGGCTGCTCACGGGCTGGATCGGGTGCTTCGGCGGCGGACAAGGTTGCCGTGATCGCCCCCCAATAGCGCGTCGTCGCCTGTTCGATCCCATAATCGAGCGACCGTTTCGATGCCGCGGCCGCCAATCTCCGGCGGAGTTCGGGGTCGGCCATTTGCCGGAGCGCCGAGGCCAAGGCGACGGTGTCGTTCGGAGGAACCAGCATTCCGAATGGCGCGATCATCGGCTGCCTGATCGCGCCGCGAGGAACGCCGGCCAGGATCTCCGACGGGCCAGACTGGCAATTGGTCGCCACGACAGGAAGCCCGCACGCCATCGCCTCGACCAGGGTGTTCGGAAACCCTTCGGCATTGGACGACAACACGAACAGGTCGGCCTTGCCGAACAATGCGAACGGATTGGCGACGAACCCCGGCAAGTGGACGCGCCCGGCAAGCCCCAGCGAGGCGACCGTGCGTTCGAGGCGGGCTCGTTCGGGCCCCTCTCCAGCGATCACCAGATCACCCGGCAGGCGCGATACGGCATAGGCCCGCACCAGCATCTCGAAATTCTTGTTCGGCGTCAGCCGCCCCGCGGAAACGACCAGCAGTTCGGAGTCGCCAGCGAAATCGGGAAAGGATTCGCCGCGCCTTTCGTCGATCGCCTGATGATCGACGGGATTGTCGAGCACGCGGATTCGGCTCCTCAGGACGCCGTAATGCTCGCTCAAGTCGTTGGCGACGCCTGAAGACACCGCGATCACCGCGTCGGCGCGGGGATAGCCGGCGCGCATCAGCGCCTTGGCGACGAACGCCCGCTTCCCCGATCCGAGATGGGCGGTCGGATGGACTCGCTCGCTGATGATCCACCGGCGTCGGCCGAACAGATTGGCATAGGCGGTCGCGAGGTTCGATCGGGTCAGAAAGCTGAGCGTAAGCTCGGGGCGGTAGCGCCGCGTCAGCGCGCGCAGGCGGCGCGCGCTGCGCAACAGGCTGCCGCGCGCATCGAGCCGTTCGGTCGGGAGCCAGCCGGGAATTTCATAGGCGTCGGGTTCGGTGTCAAGCAGCGCCAGGCGCATGTCATAACGCGACCGCATCGGCTCCGACCGTGCGAGGAGCATCGCCATGACGCGTTCGGCACCGCCGCCGGCCATCGAATTGATGACGAACAGGATTTTCGGGCGCGCACGTGCGGCGGCAAGGACCGGGCCTACGGGGTCGCGCAACGTTATGCCCCCGCCGAACGCGCGGCGACCGGCGCCGGTTCGGCCAGTGTTTCGTCATAGAGTTCCAGCGTTTGCCGCGCGATCCTGTCCCAGTCGAACTGGGTTTGCAGCTTGGCCGCATCGACCCTGAACATCGCGTCGGGCTCAGCGAGCTTGGCGGTGAGCGCGCCGACATTACCGACCGGAAAATAATGGTCCTGATCGTATCCGAGATCGCGATTGGCCGCGATATCGCTCAGCATCGAGGGGGCTGCCAGCATCCCGGCTTCGAGCGCGCTGATCGCCAGTCCTTCGTGATAGGACGGCAGAATGAACCGCCCGGTATATTGATACAGCACCCGCAACACCGATCGCGGCTGATTGCCGATCAGCACGACCTCTTCATCGGCCTGGCGCTGCAGGAATTCGACGAACGGCGTGACGTGATCGGCGCCGCCGGCGATCAGCAGCTTGCGCCCGCAACGGCAGCGATGGAATGCCTCGATCAAATAGTCGAACCCCTTTTCCGGGACCAGCCGTCCGACCGCGAGCATGAATGCCTGCGGCGAGATGCCCAGCTTCGACAGGACGGCCTCGGGCGGTTCCTCGCCGATCTCGATCCGCGGCGCACCGTTGGGAATGAAGCGGATCTTCGCCGCCTGCCGCGGATAGGCGGCCTTCATCGCTTCAGCGAGCGAGGGCGAGACCGCGATCACCTTGTGCGCGAAATGGATTGCCGCCCATTCTCCAGCGCGCAGCACGAACCGCGCGACGCGCCCCCACTTCGCCCGATCGTAATCGGCGCCATGATGGGTGACGACCACCCTGAACCCGAATAATCGGGCAAGGGGTGCCATCAGCCCTGGACCGATCGCATGGATGTGGATCAGCCGCGCGCGGGAGAACGCGGCCGCGAGGACGCCGAAGAAGGTCCCCAGCAAAGCCTCGGTCGACTGCCGCTTTCCCGAAGCCACTGGGACGACGTCGATCCCGCCGAAGGATCGTCGCTCGCCGCCGACGTAAGGAGCTCGCGCGAACACGGTAATCCTCAACTGCGGCCGACGTTGCTTGATTCGGGGAAGCAGTTCCTCGCAGTGGCTCTCGATCCCGCCCATCACGTTGGGCATGCCGCGCAGACCGGTGACGGCGATGCTGGCGTTGGAACGGGCCATGGAACGCGACCTGGAAAGCTGTTACACGCCGTCAGGATACGACCGTGAGTCGCGATCGGTGATTGCAACGCGGGATTAGGCCATCCAGCCGAGTTGCCGCACGAATCCTCAGTCAGTTGCGTCCCGCGCTTTCCTCCGAATAGTCATGCCACGCGGCGCCCTACCGCGTTAGCCTTAGGGGATGGGCGATGTCGTTTCCTCGTCACCTCCGCTTCCCGCCTATGCGATGCTTCCGGCAACGGGGGTTTTCATCGTCCTTATCCTGCTGCTGGTGCGGAGGGCGTCGAGCCGGTCGGCGGGATTCGTCTATGTCGCTGTCTGGCTGCGCTTCATCCTCGCCGCGTTCAACCGGATCACCTTCGCCGAATCGCCGCTCGGCCTGTCGTGGAATGCGCTGTTCTCACTGGCGGTGATCGCCGCCGGAATCGCGATCATCCGGCGGCGCGACATACCGGGCCCGGCGCTGATCCCGATCGGTCTCGCCATTGCCGCCGCGGCGATCAGCGGTGCGGTCAATCACGATGTGCCGGGCGCGATCGAGATGATCGTGAAATACGTCTATTTCGCGGTGATCGCGATCGCCGTGATCGGCGCGATCGAGGATCTGGGAAGCGACCGGTTCCTGGCGCGGCTGCTGTGGCCGTTCGTCGTGCCCGTCGGACTCCAGGCGATTTCGCTGGTGCTGGGCGTCGCCAAGATCAACGATCAGGACGGTACGCCAAGCTATATCGGCGGCTTCTACCACGAGGCGGCGTTTTCGGTGGCGCTGTCCGCGGGGCTGTTCATTGCCTGTATGCAGCGGCAGACGCGCGCGCCGGTGAAGGTGCTGTTGATCGTCGGGTTCGTTGCCAGCATCGCGCTCGCCAATTACCGCACCGCGATCCTGGCGATGACGCCGCTCGTCGGGGCGACTCTGTTCCTCGCCGGCGTGAGGAGCTTCGTCCCGCAGCAGCGGCCGCTGATCGCCGGGGCCATGCTGCTGGTGCTGATCTGCGGCGGTGTGGCGTCCGCGGATCTCGCGCGGGACCGGTTCGCCGACATCGGAACGATCGCCGAGCGCGGCACCGGCATCATCAAGCCGCCCGAATCGTTCACCGAGGACGATCGCGCGGTGATGTCGGGACGCGCGCTGATCTGGAGCGAATATCTCTACGGCTTCGCGGCAGGTTCGCCCAAGCACGAGCTGTTCGGCTTCGGCCCAGATAGCGGTGAGACCGCGTTCGGCATTTACGCCCACAACACGCTGATCTCGGCGCTTTACGAGCTCGGCGTCTTCGGATTCGCGTCGATTTTGCTGTTGTGGCTCTGGATACTCGTTCTTGCCTTCCGAAGCGAGCGCGAGGCGCGGTTCAAGCTGGTTGCGGCGCACCTTGGCTTCATCATTCTCAACATGGCGACCATGCCGATGTGGATGGTCGAGGGGATGATGTTCTACGGGCTGTTGTGCGGCTACACGATCCATAGCCGAAGACACTTGCGGGCTGCGCAGCAAGCGCAGAGAGAAGCTCGAGATTCCCCGAATCCACTACACCGGGCCTTCGCGGAATCCTCATGATCCGCGCGGCCCTCCGCCGTGCGCTTTATGGAACGCTTACGCCTTTCACGAACTTCCCCGTGGATTCTTAATCCGCCACGGGCGCACATCCCGTTTATGAGGACACGGGCATCCAACGTGCGTGAGGTCGCGCATCGCCTCCGGTCGGAGGACCGTTGGCCGGCGGTGGATCTCGTCATCCGCGCCTTGGGCTGCGTCCTGCTCGGCGTGTGCGCCATCACCGCATGGTGGCTCTACCGCTCGGTTCATCGGCCTCCCGCGCATCCGGCCGACGCGGGTGAGTTGACGGAGGGCGCCTTGGCCGTGCTGAGCTGGGCAGGCGGCTGGGCTGCCCTCGGTGAGGGGCAGGGCCTGTTCCAGCGCATCGCGGTGCCGGCCGCCGCCGCCTCCCCCGTTCCCCATCATCGAGCCGAGGAAAATCACCGTGACTGACCTCTTCGCGCTGGGCGTGCTCGCCGGGCTGTTCCTGCTGACGCTGACTTATGTCCGGCTGTGCGACGACGCTTGAGGACGACGCGACGATGCTCCACCTGCTGCTCGCCGGGCTGACCGCGCTCGCACTGCTCGTCTATCTCGTGGCGGCGCTGATCCGGCCCGAGCGATTCTAGGAAAACGCCGTCATGACGCTCGCCGGATGGGCGATGATCGCCCTGTTCTTCGTCATCCTGATCGGCCTCGCCAAGCCGATGGGCATGTGGCTGTTCGCGCTCTACGAAGCGCGCCCGACGCCGCTCCACGCGATTCTCGGGCCGATCGAGCGGGGCTTTTACCGTCTGGCCGGAATCGACCCCGATCGCGAACAGGGCTGGCGCACCTATGCCGTCCACATGCTGCTGTTCCAGATCGCAACGTTGCTGTTCACCTATGCGCTGCTGAGGCTGCAGGCGGTGCTGCCGCTGAACCCGCGCAATCTGCCGGCGATCGGTGCCGACGGGGCGTTCAATACCGCGATCAGCTTTACCACCAACACCAATTGGCAATGGTATTCGGGCGAAGCGGTGATGTCGAACCTGAGCCAGATGCTCGCCCTCACGATTCACAACTTCCTGTCGGCGGCGACCGGCATCGCGATCGCCTTCGCCCTTTTCCGCGGCTTCGCCCGCCGCGAGGCGTCGAGCATCGGCAATTTCTGGGCCGACATGACGCGGGTCACGCTTTACCTGCTGCTGCCGATCTGCCTCGTCTATGCACTGTTCCTGATCGCCAGCGGCGTGCCGCAGACTTTCCTGTCCTCGGTCGATGCAGCGACGCTGGAGGGTGCGAAGCAGACGATCGTGCTCGGCCCCGTCGCCGGGCAGGAAGCGATCAAGATGCTCGGCACCAACGGCGGCGGCTTCTTCAACGCCAATTCGGCGCATCCGTTCGAGAATCCCACCGCACTCACCGACTTCGTGCAGACGCTCTCGATCCTGGCGATCGGCGCCGGCCTCACCTGGACATTCGGCAGGGCGGTGGGCAATACACGCCAGGGCTGGGCGATCCTCGCGGCGATGCTGACGCTGCTGCTGGCGGGCATCGCCGTCACGTATAGCCAAGAAGCGGCAGGAAACCCGATCCTTCATCAGCTCGGCATGGCCGGCGGCAACATGGAGGGCAAGGAAGTCCGCTTCGGCATCGCCGCCAGCGCCTTGTTCTCAGTGGTGACGACGGCGGCGTCTTGCGGCGCGGTCAATGCGATGCACGACAGCTTCACCGCGCTCGGTGGCCTCATCCCGCTGTTCAACATGCAGCTCGGTGAGATCGTCATCGGCGGCGTCGGCGCGGGCATATACGGTTTCCTGCTGTTCGCCATCCTGGCGGTGTTCGTCGCCGGGCTGATGGTCGGCCGCACGCCCGAATATGTCGGCAAGAAGATCGAGGCGCGCGAGGTGAAACTCGCGATGCTGGCGATCACGGTGCTGCCGCTCTGCATTCTCGGCTTCACCGCGCTGGCGGCAGTGCTTCCGGCGGGGTTGGCTGGGCCGCTCAACAAGGGACCGCATGGCTTTTCGGAAATCCTCTATGCCTTCAGTTCGGCGACGGGCAACAATGGCTCCGCCTTCGCCGGACTGAGCGCGGGGACGCCGTTCTACAATGGCCTCACCGGCGCCGCGATGTGGATCGGGCGGTTCTTCGTCGTCATGCCGGTCCTGGCGATCGCGGGTTCGCTGGCGGGCAAGAAACACACGCCCGAAACCGCCGGTTCGTTTCCTACCACCGGCCTGCTGTGGGTCGGCCTGTTGATCGGCATCATCCTGATCCTCGGCGGGCTCACCTTCCTGCCCAGCCTCGCGCTCGGCCCCATCGCCGATCACCTTGCGATGATCCATGGCCAGCTGTTCTGAGGGACGACGATAATGACGACCGCTTCCCCGATCTTCTCGACCGATCTCGTGGTCCCGGCGATCCGGGACGCCTTCCGCAAGCTCGATCCGCGCGCGCTGGCCAGGAACCCCGTGCTGCTCACCACCGCCGCGATCGCGCTGCTGCTGACAGTGCTGCTCGTGGTCGGCGGCGAGGGGCTGCCGGCGAGCTTCGAGGCGCAGCTGGTCGTCTGGCTATGGCTGACGGTGCTGTTCGGCACCTTCGCCGAGGCGCTGGCCGAAGGTCGCGGCCGCGCCCAGGCAAGCTCGCTTCGCGCCGCCAAGACGGAGCTTATCGCCAAGGTGGTCCTGCCCAAGGGCGGCTGCGAGACCGTTCCCGCCACGCGGCTGGCGAAGGGCCAGATCGTGCTGGTCGAGACCGGCGACTTGATCCCCGCCGACGGCGAGGTGATCGAGGGCGTCGCATCGGTCAACGAGGCGGCGATCACCGGCGAAAGCGCGCCGGTGATCCGCGAGGCCGGCGGCGACCGTTCCGCAGTGACGGCGGGCACGCGAGTCATTTCCGATCAGATCAAGGTTCGCGTGACGCAGGAGCCCGGCCAGGGCTTCCTCGATCGCATGATCGCGCTGGTCGAGGGCGCGGAGCGGCAGAAGACGCCCAACGAAATCGCGCTTACCATCCTGCTCGTCGGCCTGACGATCATCTTCCTGATCGCGGTGGCGACGATTCCCGGTTTCGCCGCTTATGCCGGCGGCTCGATCCCGGTCGGCGAGCTGGCAGCCCTGCTCATCACCCTCATTCCCACGACGATCGCAGCGTTGTTGTCGGCGATCGGAATCGCCGGCATGGATCGCCTCGTCCGATTCAACGTGCTTGCCAAATCGGGCCGCGCGGTGGAGGCGGCGGGTGATGTCGACGTGCTGCTGCTGGACAAGACCGGCACGATCACCATCGGCGACCGCCAGGCAAGCCAGTTCCGCCCGCTCGCCGGCGTGGCAATGGACGATCTTGCCCGCGCCGCGCTGCGCGCCAGCCTCGCCGACGAGACGCCTGAGGGGCGGTCGATCGTCACGCTGGCGCGCGAAGCGCACAAGCTGACCGCGCCGTCGCTGCCCGCCGATGCCGAAATCGTCCCGTTCACCGCGCAGATGCGCATTTCGGGCGTGAGGATCCGCGGCGCCCTGATCCAGAAGGGCGCGGTCGATGCGATCCTGCGCGCCAATCCGGGCGCTGCCGAGACCACCGCCGCCACCGAGTTGCGCCGAATGACCGACGAAATCGCCCGCGCCGGCATGACCCCGCTCGCTGTCGCCGAGGACGGCAGGCTGCTCGGGATGGTCGCGCTGAAGGACGTCATCAAGGCCGGCGTGCGTGAGCGCTTCGCCGAGCTGCGCCGGATGGGCATCCGCACGGTGATGATCACCGGCGACAACCCGCTTACGGCCGCCGCGATCGCCGCCGAAGCCGGCGTCGACGATTTCCTCGCCGAGGCGACACCCGAGGACAAGCTGGCGCTGATCCGCAAGGAACAGCAGGGCGGCCGGCTGGTGGCGATGTGCGGCGACGGCACCAACGACGCGCCGGCACTTGCCCAGGCCGACGTCGGCGTGGCGATGAACACCGGCACGCAGGCGGCGCGCGAGGCGGGCAACATGGTCGATCTCGACAGCGATCCAACCAAGTTGATCGAAGTTGTCGGCCTGGGCAAGCAACTGCTGATGACGCGCGGCGCGCTAACCACGTTCTCGATCGCCAACGACGTCGCCAAGTATTTCGCGATCATTCCGGCGATGTTCGTGACGCTTTACCCGAGGCTCGGCATGCTCAACATCATGGGACTGGCAAGCCCGCGTTCGGCGATCCTGTCGGCAATCATCTTCAACGCGCTGATCATCCCGTGCCTGGTGCCGCTGGCGCTCAAGGGCGTGCGCTATCGCCCGATGGGCGCGGGGCAATTGCTGGCGCGCAATCTTTCCGTCTATGGCCTCGGCGGCCTGATCGCGCCGTTCGTCGGCATCAAGCTGATCGACCTCGCCGTTGCCGCACTCCACCTCGCCTGAGGAGTTCGTCATGGTCAAGGATATCACCGCCGCGATCCGCCCCGCCGTCGTGATGACGCTGCTGTTCGCGGTGCTGCTCGGCCTTGCTTATCCCGCGCTGCTGACGGCGATTGGACAAATGGCCTTCCCTGCGCAAGCCAACGGTAGCCTGATCCGCGACGGCAACCGTGTCGTCGGATCGTCGCTGGTCGGACAGAAGTTTACTGCACCCGGTTATTTCCACGGCCGGCCGTCGGCGGCAGGGAAAGGCTATGACGCGACCGCTTCGTCCGGATCGAACCTCGGGCCGACCAGCAAGGCGCTGGTCGATCGCGTCAAGGTCGATCTCGGCATGATGCCGCACTCGCCAAAGTCGCCGGTCCCTGCCGATTTGGTGACCGCCTCGGCCTCGGGCCTCGATCCCGATATCAGTCCCGAGGCCGCCTTTTGGCAAGTCGACCGCGTTGCCGCCGCACGCGGGCTTCCGGCCGACGCCGTGCGGGCTCTGGTGGCGCGTCATGTCCGAGAGCCGCTGCTCGGGATAATCGGCCAGCCGAGGATCAACGTCCTGCTGCTCAATCGCGCGCTCGACAGCTTGCCGCCAACGGGCGCAAAAGCCGTCGAGTGAGCGCGCCCGATCCCGATCCGCGTCCCGATCCCGAAGCCCTTCTGCGCACTGCCGCGCAGGAAGGCCGCGGTCGCCTGAAGGTGTTCCTCGGCGCGGCGCCGGGGGTCGGCAAGACCTACGAGATGCTCAAGCAGGGCGCCGCGCGGCACGACGCCGGGACCGATGTCGTTATCGGCGTCGTCGAAACGCATGGCCGCGCCGATACCATGGCGCTGACCAATGGCCTCCCTGCCGTTCCGCGCAAGCAAGTCGAGTATCAGGGCCGCGCGCTCGAGGAGATGGATCTCGATGACATTCTCGTGCGCCGTCCCGAGCTCGTGCTGATCGACGAACTCGCCCATACCAACGCACCAAGCAGTCGCCACGACAAGCGCTACCAGGACGTCGAGGAGTTGCTCGCCGCAGGGATCGACGTCTTTTCGACCGTCAACATCCAGCATCTTGAAAGCCTCAATGACGTCGTCGCCTCGTTCACCAAGGTCCGGGTGCGCGAGACGTTGCCCGACCGCGTGCTGGAAAACGCCGACATCGAGGTGGTCGATATTCCGCCCGATGAGCTGATTCAGCGTTTGCGCGAGGGCAAAGTCTACGTCCCGCATGAGGCAAGCCGCGCGCTCGACCACTTCTTTTCGAAGTCGAACCTCTCGGCTTTGCGTGAGCTGGCCCTGCGCCGCGCGGCGCAGACCGTCGATGCTCAAATGCTTGAGTATCTGCGCGCCCATGCGCTTGCCGGCACCTGGGCGGGCGGAGAACGGATCGTCGTCGCAGTAAGCGAACACAGCGGCTCGGCGATCCTGGTCCGCGCCGCCAAACGGCTCGCCGACGCACTGGGAGCGCCGTGGACTGCCGTCCATATCGAGACTCCGCGCGGACTGCACTTCAGCAACGACGAGAATGCACGCGTCGCCGCGACGCTCCACCTCGCCAGCCAGCTTGGCGGACAGGTCGCCTCGATCCCGGCAGAATCGGTGATCGACGGCCTCAAGCGGTTCGTCGTCGAAGCCCGCGCTACACAGCTGATCGTCGGCAAGTCCAACCGCTCGCGATTGTTCGAGTTGCGCCATGGCTCGGTCGTCGATCGCGTGGTGCGCGAGACGCCCGGTGTCGCCGTGCATGTGCTGCCGCTGAGCGGCGACACGGCAATATCGCGCTCGGCGCCGGCCCGCGAGGGATGGGGCCGTCCGCGAGACTACGCCGTCGCGCTGGGGTTGACGGCATTCGTCACCCTGATCGGCGCAGGTCTGTTCTCCGCCGGCAACATCACCAATGTCGGCCTGCTCTATCTCTTGCCGGTGATGATCGTCGCGACGCGCTACGGACTGCGCGCCGGCGTGATCACTGGCCTGGCATCATCGCTGGCGTATAACTTCTTCTTCATCCCGCCCACCCACGCCTTCACCATTCAGGACCCACAGAACATCCTGACCGTGCTGGTGCTACTCGGGGTGGCGGTGGCGAGCAGCCAGCTTGCAGCGCGAGTACGCGACCAGGCATTGCTCGCGCAGCGCAGCGCCGCCCAGAACAGCGCCCTTGCCGGTTTCGCGCGCCTCCTGACCGGGACCAGCAAGCGCGACGAACTCGGCCAGTTGCTCTGTGCGGAGGTCGGCCGGCTGCTCGACGCCGATACCGTTCTGCTGTTTCGCGGCAACGACGAGTTGGAAGTCGTAGCCGCAGTACCTCCGGAGGACCGGTTGGCGGCCATCGAACAAGCCGCCGCACGCTGGGCGTTCGACAACAACAAGCCCGCCGGTCGCGGATCGGATACGCTGACGGCGTCGGAGTGGTTGTTCTATCCACTCGCCGCGGGCGGCCGCACGCTCGGCGTCATCGGCCTGGCGCGCGCCGATGCCGGGGCCATCCGTTCGGACCAGCTGCCGCTGCTGCTCAGCCTGCTCGACCAAGCTGCCCTGGCGCTCGAACGGATCGAACTCGAGGCGGAAATGGCGACCATCTCGCAGCTGAAGGAACGGGATCGCCTCCGTGCGGCGCTGCTGTCTTCGGTCAGCCACGATCTGCGCACGCCACTGACGACGATCCTCGGCACCCTCGCCGAGGTCGTGCCCGCTTCCGACCGCCAGGCCGAGCAGCTGACCACCGCGCGCGGCGAGGCCGAGCGGCTGCATCGCTTCGTCGCGAACCTTCTCGACATGGCCCGGATCGAGGCGGGCGCGCTACACCAGTCGCTCGAACCAGTGGATCTCGTCGAGGCGGTGGGCGCGGCGGCGCACGACCTGCGGCGGGTGCTTGCCGGTCATTCGCTCGACATCGACATCCCGCCCGATCTCCCGTTTGCACTTGTCGACCCGCAACTGTTCCACCATTGCCTGATTAACCTGCTGGAGAACGCAGCGAAATACGGCGATCCCGAGGGCGCGATCCGTATCGTCGCTCGCCGGCGGCACGACGGGATGGTGCTTCAGGTCCTCGATGAAGGACCCGGTCTGCCGACCCAGGACACCGAGCGCGTCTTCGAGACCTTCACACGGATCGAAGGCTCCGATCGGAAGGGCGGCACGGGACTCGGGCTGGCGATCGTCAAGGGATTCGCCGAAGCGATGGACCTTACGGTGGCGGCGGCGAACCGCGACGACCGGTCCGGCGCCTGTTTCTCGATCCGTTTCCCGGAAAGCCGCCTTCGCACTGGGGAGAGCCAGGAATGACTGCGCAAGCCAGGCTGCTGATCGTCGACGACGAACCGGCAATCCGCAAGCTGCTGGGTACGGCACTGGCCCGCGCCGGCTATCGGTTTGTCGAGGCGGGCACTGCGCGCGAAGCACTGAACGCGGTGCAGATCGACAAACCCGAGGCCGTGCTGCTCGATCTTGGCCTGCCTGACCGAGACGGGCTCGAACTCGTGCCGCTGCTCAAAGCCGCTGGAGCCACGCTCATCGTCATTTCAGCGCGCGATGCGACAGAACAGAAGGTCACTGCGCTTGATCTCGGCGCCGACGATTATGTCACGAAGCCGTTCGACACGGAGGAGGTGCTGGCGCGTATCCGGACGGCGCTACGTCATCGCCTGGCCATCAACGCCGACGCTGCGGTCGTGACGGTCGGCGGTGTCGACATCGATCTCGACGCCCGAATCGTCCGCAAAAATGGCGCAGAGGTCCACCTCACGCCGAAGGAATACGCTTTCCTGGCGGAGCTGGCCAAGCGCCCCGGCAAGGTCGTCACTCATACGCATCTCCTTCGGGACATCTGGGGACTCGGCCACGAGAACGACGTCGAATATCTTCGCGTGGCGGCTCGCGGCGTGCGCAAGAAGCTGGGGGAAAACACGGCCGGGCCCTCGATCATCCGCAACGAACCGGGCATTGGCTACCGCCTCAGGATTTAGCTGCCCGGCGGGGCGGGCGCAGTGAACGCCGCCAGGTCGGAAAGCCCAAGCGTCTGTTCGATGCCGGAGACCTTCTCGAGCGCCATGTCGAAACCGTCGCCGCCGAATTCGCGACGCTCGATCTCCTCGAACTGCTCGCCCAGTTCGTGATAAGTCTTCGGCCCGATGGTCTTCTTGAACTCAGGAAAGATCACCGTGTCCTCGCGCGCCGTATGCGCCTCGTACATGCGCGCGAAGGTGGTCATCGCGTTCGCCAACCGCGCCCCATCGCCATCTGCGATGCGGCCGCTTTTGGTGCGATCGAGAATGTAATCGGTGATCGCCCGCCCGCGCGCGTGCTGCGCAAGCAGCGTGTCGACCAAGCCGCCGCCCGCGCCGCCCGCCTTGCGCACGATCGGAAAGATGTGCTGCTCCTCCAGCAACTGCTCGTGATAGCGCTCGCCGAAGGTGCGGAAAATGGCGGCGGCCCCGGCGAGCGCCGTTGCGTCCACACCGGACGGATCGGCGAGCTTCGGCGCAGTTTCGCGATAGACGATCAAGATGCGCCGCAGCACGCCGTGCTCGCGCATCAGGTCCTCGTTCGCGGTGACCTCGCCCTCCCCTTCTTCGCTCTTCTCGCCGCTGTCTCCTTTCGCACAGCCCGGAAGGATCAGTGCCGACGCAGCTAGCCCACCAGCAACCAGGCCAAGCGCGGCGCGGCGGTCATGCTCGGCGAAGGACCGCCTTATCCTTGAGCGAAAGCATGTTTCTTCGACCATGACATTCATCCCAGCGTTCGGTTGAATGCGTCCCGAACCGGAACCAGCGACGTCCATAGCGGTTCCGGAGTCCGCTCTCGGAGGCGGCCGAGCCTTACCGCTCATTCCCTCCCTCACTACGTTTGTTGGCGATTTCCAGTTACGAGGTTCTGCTGTTCCCGAAATTCAATTTCGGGGTGTTGATTGGCGATGGCCCTTGAAACTCGGCAAGCGCGCCATAGGTTGACGTTTGCGGACCGGGCCCCTCTGGCGGCCGTTCTTCGGAACGACCGTGATGTCGGACCGCATCGGGAATGCTCTCGATGCAGGTTTTGACGGGTTCGGCTCCCCTGCATCGTAGCTCCCGATCCATCGCAAGGATTGGATAGAGGCTATGAACGCAATCACATACAGACTGACCGTCCTCCACCGGAAGCTCGACGACGAGATCCGGCGCGAGCTCAAACGGCGCTTTCCCGATCATCTGCGTCTGCTGCGGCTGAAAAAGCTGCGGCTGGCGATCAAGGACCGGCTGCACAGCCGCCGGCTTCCCGCGGGGAGGGCCTGACCATGGCCGAGCTCTTCACCACGCAGCCGGCACGGCGCGGCGCCGCCGTCGCGTTCGACGCGGGGCTGCGCCGGCACATGCTGGGCATCTACACCAACATGGGCCTGGGGCTGATCGTCACCGGGCTGGTCGCGATGCTGATCGCGAGCACGCCGGCGCTCTATCAGCCGATCTTCGGCACGCCGCTCAAATGGGTGGCGATGCTCGCCCCGCTCGCTTTCGTATTCCTGCTCTCCTTCCGCATTGAGCGGATGACCGCGGCGTCGGCGCGAACTGCCTTCTTCGCCTTCGCGGCGGTGATGGGCGTCTCGCTGGCGAGCATCTTCCTGGTGTTCACCGGGGCCAGCATCGCGCGGACCTTCTTCATCGCCGCGTCGATGTTCCTCGCCGTCAGCCTATGGGGCTACACGACCAAACGCGACCTCACGCGGTGGAGCACCTTTCTGGTCATGGGCCTGATCGGCGTCGTCATCGCCAGCCTCGTCAACCTGCTCCTCGCCTCGTCGGCGCTGCAGCTGGTCGTGTCGCTGGCGGGCGTGCTGGTCTTCACCGGCCTCACCGCATGGGACACGCAGCGCGCCAAGTCCGAATATTTCGCTTATGCGGGGACGCCGCACGCGGACAAGCTCGCGATCATGGGCGCGCTGTCGCTCTACCTCAATTTCGTCAACTTGTTCCAGCTGCTGCTGACCTTCTTCGGTCAGCGCGAGGAGGCGTGACCATGCGCACCGAACACGACATGCAGTCGATGAGTTGCCCCGTCGACGGGACCGCCCTGGTCATGTCCGATCGGCAAGGAATCGAGATCGATTACTGCCCCGCTTGCCGAGGCGTATGGCTCGACCGCGGCGAGCTCGACAAGATCATCGAGCGGAGCGCGCCGCCGGCGACCGGATCGTTCGGTGGCACGCCGCGTCATCACGGCGACGATTATCGCAACAAGCGTCACTATAAGCGCAAATCGTTCCTCTCCGAACTGTTCGACTGAACGAGGCCGCCGCCGGTCGGCCGGCGGCGGCAGCTCCAGCCTAGCGACGATGCTGGGGACGCGCGACGATGCGGGCCTTCATGCCGGGGTGGTATCGACAATAGATATAGATCGTCCCCGGCTTCCGGATGGCGATCGTGGCGTGCGCCTTGGGCGCGAGGTCGAGATCGAAGCTCTTGTCGGTCGCCGTTACCGTGTGCTGGAAGATGTCGTCATTGATCCATTCGATCGTATCGCCCACGCGCAGATCGGATGGAACCGGCCCGAACGCCATATTTCGGATCGGCACGACATAGGCCTTGGCCGCTGCCGCTGCCGGAACTGCGGCCAACGCGGCTCCGGCGGCAGCGATCGCGCCGAGGCGGACCGCCCGCCACGCTTCGATCGCGATCACTTGAGACTCTTGGCGAGTTGTTCGGCGTGCTTCTGATGCTCGGTGAACAGCTTTAGCCCCGTTTGCAGCAGCGTCTTGAGTTCGGGGTTGTGCGCCGAGGGAATGAGCGTGCCGGAGAGCGCGCCGTTGACCGTCTTGTGATACGCGACCTCGTTGTCGACATAAGCACGATCGAACGCCTTTCCGCTGAGCTTGGAATAAGCGGCGAGCTTGGCGGCGGCGTCCTTCGACAAGGCCTGGCTGGTGGGATTGTCCTGCGGCGTCACGCCGAGCTTCTTGACCAGCGCAAGCGCCTGATCGTTGACCGCCGAATGGTCGCGGACCATTTCCTCGGCAAAAGCGCGGACGCGCTGGTCGTGCGACTTCGCCAGCGCCTGCTTGCCGGCGGCGATGTCGATTTTGCCGGCGGTGTAGGCGATGTGCGCGATCTGGGCATCGTTCGGCTGCGCGGCGGGCGGCGGCGCCGCGAACGGCAGTGCCAGCACCGCAGCCCCGGCCAGCGCCATCATCTTCAACATCTGCGTATCTCCTGTTCGTGTGGGAGGATGGTCCACCCGCACCCTTTGATGGCGCAGCTGCGCTAAGGTTCCCGCGAAAAACAGAATTGCTCGACGATACGGTCGGTCATGTCGGCGCAGGCAATGCCGGCAAAAGGAAACGCGCCGTGCAGCGCCATTTTCAGCTCCGGCCCCAGGGCGGCTTGCAACCGACGCCGCGCCCGCAGATGGCGCGTCTTGACCGTCGCAGGCTGGAGTTCGAGCAGTTCGGCGGTATCCGCCACGCTCGCGCCCTCGATCTCGCGCAGAATGAAGACGAGGCGGAAATCTTCGGGCAAGCGGGCGACCGCCCGTTCGATCAGCACGCGGATTTGGCCGCAGGCGATCGCCTCTTCGGGCGTCGGCGACCGCGATCCGCCGGCCAGCTTTTCGCGATAGTCGTCGAGCATGATGACCGAACCCTCCATACGCGCGGCGCTTCGCATCGCAGTTCGCCGGCGCTCCAGCGCCTCGTTGATGACGATCCGGGTCAGCCAGGTGGACAGGGACGACGCGCCCTTGAAGCCCTCGATCGCCGCAAAGCCCTTCAGATAGGCGCTCTGGACCGCGTCCTCGCTTTCGGGGCGACTTTTCAGGATACCGAACGCGATCCGGAACAGGCGCTGGTTGTTGCGCTGCGTGACGAGGCGCACCGCGACCGGATCGCGGCGACCGATGCGTAGCGCGAGGTCCCGATCGGATAGAAGTTCATAGTCGATTTGCGCTTGCACGGTCATGGCCTTCCCCAGCTTCGTAGGCCTTTGATGGCGCGGCGTGCGGAAAGGTTCCCCTCACGCCTTGGGAGACGGGCCGGAACACCAGAATCGCCGCCGTCTGCCGATCGCTGGCGCGCGCTGCTATGAAAAGACGATCCTCTTGCGGAACGAACAGTCCGGTTCGGGCACCCTTTCGGGTGGGAATTCGGGCGAGCTCGGCATAACCGGAGGCGCCAAGCTGATAAACTCCGATATCGCCCGATCCGCAGATGACGTAGATGCGCCGGCGGCTTGCGTCGAAGAACAGGTCGTCTGAATCCCCGCAGGTCGGCAGCACCTGGCGCATGGTCCCCGGTGGAAGATTGAGGATCGCCAGCCGCGACGGAAGGCGGAACGCCACCGCAAGCGTGTGCGACGCCCCGTCGAGCGCCATCGGGAAGTTGAGGCGGCGCAATCCGGTGGGCCAGCGTGCGGTAATCGCACCCGACCCGAGATTACCCGCCACGATCGTTCCGGCATCCGGCAGGTTCACATAGGCCGTGTCGCCTTCGACCTCGAATCCCTCGGGGTGGACGGGCAGCGGGAGGTTGGCGACGACGGCATGGCGAACCGGATCGATACGCGCGAGCCCGCCCGATCCGTATCCTACCACGAGCTGGCCCGAACGAGAATCGATGCGAAGGTCGTCGGCATCCGCTCCCAATCCGATTTTCGCCACCAGCTTCAGCTCGTCGCCGCGATAAAAACCGACGCTGCCATCGCTGCTCGCAACCGCGAGTTCGTCCTCTTTCGCCAGCCACGCCAGTCCTTGCGGCTCGACCAGGCCGGTTACGCGTCCGACCACGCGTCCCGACCGGATGTCGACAGCGTCGACCGTTCCATTGCCCAGCTCTGCGACGAACAGGCGATCGCCTTGCGGGTCGTAGGCCAGATGGTCGATGCGCCCGGCAACGTTCGGCAGCGCAATGCTTTGTTCGAGCTCCAACGGACGATCGGCGGCGACGTTTCCCCGCTCGCCCGCCTTGCACGCGCAGGCAGCCGCGAAGACGAGCAGGAGCACGAATCTCGAGGCTTTCGTCATGCTACCGCGCACCTGCTAGGCCATCGCGGAACAGTCCCTAACGCCCGCTAACGCCCGAGCGGTTCCACGGGCTCGTCGCCAGGCGTGCGAAACGGCGGCATTCTTCCCGCTACCCGCGCGCGATCAACGAATTGGTGTTTGAGCGCCGCGGCGACGTGGAGGACCACCAGCGCGATTGTGATGAACACCAACGCCTCATGCACACCGCCCAGGGTATCGCCGGCCGGCTCGGTCACCCCGGGGATGAGTGGCAGAGGCACTCCGCCCAGCAAGCTCGTCGTGCCGGCATGGCCCGCCGAGATTGTCGCAAGGCCGGTCAGCGGCAGCGCGATCAGCAGGACATAGAATATCCGATGGTTCCAGACCGCTGCGATCCGTTCCCAGCGCGGCAGGTCTTCAGGAAACGGCGGCGGCTCATGCGCCAGGCGCCAGGCGAGGCGGATCAGGCTCAGCACGAGGATAGTGGCGCCGATCGTCTTGTGCCAGGTGAACCATTGCGCCTGCTGCGGCCCACGTGGCATGTCCGCGAAGGTGAAGCCGACATAAAGCTGCGCGAGTATGAGCACCACCGTCAGCCAGTGCAGCGCGATCGCCGTGTCGTTGTAGCGCAGCAGCACTCGCCGCTGATCGGTCGCATGGGGAACCGTCGCCATCGTCGTCCTCCCGCCGAATCTTCAGCAAATTACTACGAAACGATTATCCCAACACTCATTCCGAAAATGCCGTGCATGAACACGAACGCTACCTTGTAGGCCTCGACGGCGCCAAGGTTCAAGCTCACGTCCTTTTGGCGACTTTCTCAGTTCGACTTTGCGCCCGCGACGGGAGCAACGCGCACGGGCGCATCACCCGCGAACCGGCTGCGGTATCGGACGACGGCACGGCCGCGACGGCAAGGTCGCGGCCTGGATGCCACCCGAGTAACCCGATCGAGGGAGACCGAAAATCAGAACTTCAGTCGCACGCCTGCATAGAAGCGCCGCCCGATCGGATCCCAGATGCTCGCGACACTGCCGGATCCCGGAGGACCACCATAAAGCGGCGGCTGCTTGACGTCGAACAGGTTATCCACGCCGACATAGAACTGGTAATGCTCGATGCCGGTGTAACGGATCTGCGCGTCGGTATAGATCTTTGAACCGATGGTAAAATATTTCTTGTCGGGCAACGAACCGTCGGCGAGCACGAACCTGGTCTGGTAGTTCTCGTAGTCCAGCATCTGCGAGCCGATATACTGGTTGTTGACGGTAAAGCCGAATTGATCGTTATCCCAGTTCAGCGTCACATTGGCGCTGTCGCGCGGAGAGCCGATCTCTCCCATCGTGTTGTCGTATGCGTCGCCGGTCAGCGGGATAACCCCGTTCTTGAGCAGATGAGTCCAGCTCGCCGACAGTCCAGCCCTGCCGCCGAAGATCTCGGGGTTGTAGGCCAGGGTGAAATCGAGACCCCGGGTGAAGAGACCGCCGCTGTTCACCAGGCCGAGGTCGATCTGTTGAACGGAACCGATGCTGAACGCTCCCGACGGCTGGGACCGCCGCGTAATCAATGAACAGAATTCAGGCACCCCCTGGGCGTAACAGTGGTTCAGAATGGTCGATGCCGAAACCCGGCTGATCGCACCTTCCAGCTTGATGTCGTAATAATCCGCGGTGAACGTGAGATCGCGCAAGGCATGGATCGAGCGCGGATTGATGACCGCTCCCAGTGTCAGCGTCCTGCCCGTTTCCGGATTGAGGTTCTCGTTGCTCGAACTGACGATGCCGACGCCTTGAGTATCCGGGAAGGTCAAGGTGAACGACCCGTTGGCTTGGATGTTGGCCAGCACACCCGGGTCAGCGCGGCAATTCTCGGCCACGGCGCCGGTTTGAGTCAGAGTCACGCCCTGGCAGGGGTCGACGATGGTCGTGATGCCTGCAGAGGCAGGCGAGAACAGTTCGCCGATATTCGGAGCGCGAACCGCGTAGGCATAAACGGCGCGGAAGCGGATATCCCGGATCGGCGACCATTCGCCACCGATATTCCACGCATGAACAGTGCCGACGGTCGAATAATCGGACAGGCGGCCCGCGGCCCGGAACGTCAGATTGTGAATGAACGGGATGTTGGCCAGCAGCGGAACGACGATTTCACCATAGGCTTCCTTGACGTCGAAGCTGCCCGAGATGTCGTTTTCCTGAACATAGCCATTGCGCGCTTCGTTCGACAGCGGGTCGAAGTTGTCGCGGCTCGTTTCCTTGCGATATTCTGCCCCGACAGAGACCTGGACGGGCCCTGCGGGGAGATTGAATAAGGTGCCGTCGATATCCGCCGCAGCGACCTGCATCGTCTGCTTCGAATCGCGGGTCAGCTTGGTTTTCAGCCAGTCGATGGCCGCTTGTGAAATTCTCGACGACCCGTCGGGGTTCAGCCCGTAAACGTCGATCGGCACGCAGCCTTGCGCCCGCGCGTTCGAATCGACGCAGATCGGTTCGGTCGTGTTGCCGTTCTTGTTATAGTCAAACACATCCGGGATCACTTGCAGCGCTTCGGCGAGGCGGTTTAGGTCCGCCAGACCCGTCATTTCCTGGTGCTGCTTCGTGAAGCCGTATTGGTAATAGGCGTGGAGCCTCCAGTCCTTCGCCAGGTCGACGTCGGTGCCGAGGACGACCCGGAAGTTGTCGCGCTCGGTCGGCGTGGTGCGCCGCCCGGGCGGGAACATCGTCGTCCGGATCAGGAAGCTCATGTCCTTCGAATTGATCCCGTCCTGGTTGTAGCGGTTGTCCGCCGCGGCGAAGACCGCCGCCGGCACCAGCGGGTTGTTGAGGATCACCGGCAGGCCCGTATTGGGATCGGTGACCTGAAACTGGATCGGATAATATCCGTTGTTGCCGCTGAACGCGCCGAGCGCGCTGTCGGTACGCATTGGCGACGCTTCGCGACGACCTTCGGTGCGGAAGTTCACGAAGGTCGACTCGAAAAAGACGTTTACGCTGTCCGTCACGTCGTAATTGGTGCGCGTCGCCAGCGTCAGCTTCTTCGTCGGCGAGGCGATCTGCCCGTAATAGGACGAATTGAACCCGTCGGTCGCAGGATCATAGCTGTGAAAGGTGCCGTCGGAGGCGATGACGCGGCTCCCCTGCCCCCCGAAATTGAAGATGCCCCCGGGTCCGACGCTGGACGGCGCATAGACCGGCGTGAAAATGTCTTTTGCGGCTTGCAGGTTGGCGTCGGTAGCGCCGCCTTGACGCTCGTTATTGCCGAGGCTGCCGTATCCTGCGCGCGCCCTTGAGCGGTTGCGGTTTTCGACCGAACCCTGCTGATTCCAGCCGGCAAAGATCATCACGTTGCCGCGGTTGTCCGCGAAATCCGACCCGAAGGTCGCACCGGCGGTGATGCTGCTGTCGTCGCCCTTTTCGGAGATGCCGGTCTGGGCGTTGAGCTCGAGGCCCTGGAAGTGCTTCTTGTAGATGAAATTGACCACGCCGGCGATTGCGTCGGAACCGTATACCGCCGACGCGCCCCCGGTCAGGATGTCCACACGCTCGACAAAGGGCGCTGGGATCATCGACAGGTCGACCGTCGAAGTGCCGGGGATGCCCGCCACCGAACGCCGCCCGTCGATCAGCACCAGCGTGCGGTTGTCGCCAAGGTTGCGAAGGTTGACCGTCGAGAGGCCGGGGTTGGTGTCCTGGCTGTTGCTGACACGAGTTTGGCCCGGAATGCCGACGGCTGGAATTTTTTCGAGCACCTCCTGCACGTTCGTCGCGCCGGCATTTTCGATGGTCTTCGCGGACACCACTTGCAACGGCGACGGTGATGTCAGCGTCGGGCTCGGAATGCGGCTACCCGTTACGATGATCTCTTGAGGCGCCTCGCTATTCTGCGTTGCCTGGGCCGCTGATGGCTGCACTTGTGCAGGCGCATTGGAAACGTCCTGTGCCTGCGCTGGTGACCCCAGCAGCGTCACCGCGCTCGCACCGGCAAGCAAGCCCGCGCGCAGTCCAGTCAATTTGGCGATACCGCTGTTCATTATCAGCCTCCCCTTTTTGCCGGCGGCCGCGCCCGATTGGGCGGCCCCTTCCAACATTCGACGGCAATCGCGGCCGGCAGGTGAATTTTCTTTGGTGGTTTTTAACACCTGCCGAGAACTGCCCCCGGGCCGAGCGCGCCAGCGCGCGCCGGTGCCGTAGAAAGGCAATCCCCTGCCCGTTCGCTCGACACTTTCCTGTATCCGAGTTGCGGCGCTGACGCAACAATTAATAATATCATATACGTTCAACAGGCTACTGGTAGCGTGATGATGCCACTGCAGCGCGGGCGATATTCCTAGCTTCGAGGAGCTGCTCAGCCCACGAATCTCTCCCAGGGAAACGCCATTCGCGTCGTCGCCCCCCGACGAGCACGCTTGCGATGTCAGGGATGACTGCGCGTCAAACCGCAATCATGCGGACCGCAATGTACGGTTTTCCCGGCAGTGCGATCGTGGGCCGATTGGGATCCTGAAAATTGTATTTGTCGCGCACGGCCATCCTGAACACGCCATCCACGGGCGTGATCGTCATGTTCCAGGCGTCGATGATGTCGGCGCGATAGGTCTTCAAAGGATCGCTGCCGCGGCCCGGCAGCATCGCCGGCCATTCGGTCGGCCGATCCGACCCGAAATAGCGCAGGTAATATTCGAACGGCTTTCCGCCCATGTGATATTCCCACCAGGTCTGGATCGGCTCGATCCCGGGGGTCGGCCCTTCCTCCATGATCTGGCGCAGGAACGCGAGCCGCGGCGGGCTCGTGCCCACCAGCTTGCCGCCCTGGCCGAGCCAGGAATAATCGGCGTTCCGATCCTGCGAATAGGTCTCGCTGTGACCGACGTAGGTGCCGCCGATCGTACCCCACCAGAAGCGGTCGACGAGCTCCTCCGGCTTCAACCGACCCCAGCGAAGGTCGATATCTCCTTCATAAGCGACTTCGTCGAAGACCACCGCCTTTTCGGCGAAGGAGCGATGCAGTTGCGCCGGGATGTCGCCGGTGACGGCGGCATTGTTCTGGACGCTGGCATGCGTGACCCAGGGCTTGCGCGCGTCGTAATAGCGGTTGATCTGATGGATCGACCGCAAGTGATCGTGGGCATCGGCGGCTTGCAGGAATTGGAACAGGTGGTCCCAGTCCGCGATCGACTTGGTCTCGATCTCGTCATATTCGTTCGCCAGCGACCACCAGACGTTGCGGAACGCGCCGAAACGCGCGGCGACGTAGCGCAAATAGCGCTCGTCGTCGGCGCGCTTCATGTCCGAATAGCCCCGCTTCGCATCGTAAGGATGGAACAGGATCACGTCCGCCTCGACCCCGATGTCACCGAGCCGGCGGATGCGGTCCTCGTAGCGGCGGAAATAGGCCGGGTCGGGCCGCGTCGGGTCCCAGTCGCGGAGGCCAGGTCCGGTGCGCACGAACGGGTTGGTCGCGACCGACGGCACGTTCGGGAAGACGAGCATCCGCATCTTGTTGAACGGCGATGCGCGCAAGGTCGCCAGCGTCTGGTCGCATTTCGCGTCCGACTGCAGCGCCCAGGAATAGGCCGTCGTGCCGATCTGCCGGAACGGCGTTCCGTCGGCATAGGCGAAGTGATAGCCGTCGGGCGTCACGCTCACCGGCCCGTGATTGTCGCGGCCCGGGCGAACGCACCGGAATGTGCCGGAATGCCCGTTCAGCGCCGGCGCGTTGCTTTCGGTCTTCCAAGTCCAAGTCCCGAGCTCGGCCGGGCTGAACCGGATCCGATAGACGCCGTTGCCATCGTAGAAGCCCGGCGCGCGAACGCGCTTGCCGCCGCTTTCGAAAACGCCCGCGAGGGTGACATCGTCGAACGGATTCCCCTCTTCGGGCCCGGTGAGGGCGGCCTCGAAAACGCCCCAGCGCTCGACCTCGCCGGGCGAGACTGCCGAGCGCGCCGCGGTCGCCGCGGCGCCGAGCACCACGCCCCCGGCAATGAAATCACGGCGCGATACGCCCATCACTCGCTCTCCTTATGGCGAACAGAATATGACCTTTGCGTCAGCGGTAAACATGGATGAGGTACGTGGTCGTCGCCGGCGTGCCGATCGGCAGCTCCCACCCGTTCTCCAGCAGCCGGCCCTTGATCGGCGCGAGCGGGCGAGCAGCGCCGTCGAGCGGGGTCGCGGTGATATCGACCACCCCGGCAAGGTCATGGAACTGGAGCCAGCCGCGGACCGGCTCGATCAGCGTCGGCGCGGTGCCCCAGGTGCTGGTCACGCTCCGCCGCGCGTTCCACACCATCCCGGTGTTTTTCGCCCGTGCGGTGGTGGTCAGCAGCATCTCGTCCGAATGATCGATCGGCTTTCCGTCGAGCGAGGACAAAGTGATCACCGCGAATGGCGTCGAAATATCGGCCGTCAGGTTGGTGGTGCGGGCATCGGTCTGGCGGACGAACCCGACCAGCGCCTGGGTGCGCGGCGTGTCGATCGTCACCACCCCGTTCTTGCCGTGATCGACCGACCAGGTGAGCTGCCCGGTGTCGGACACGATCGGCATCGTCATGTCCGGGGCCGCGGCGGCGGTGGGCGGGCAGTCGAGGCACTTGATGCGGGTTTCGTGGACCAGCGGCAGCCGCGCCGGATAGCCCGGCGTGAACGACGGCATCGCCGACATCGGCATCCGCATCATCTCCAGCACCTCGTCACGCGAATAGCTGCGCGTCACCGTCTCGCGCGCCTTGGCGACGTCGCCGCGCAGGAAGATCATCGCGCCGACCGGCAGCTCGGCGATCTTGGTCGGGTGTTCGGTCATGTCGAAATGGTCGCCGATCATGCCCTTCCACTGGCCGGCGAGCTTGCTCTCGAAGGTGTAGAAGAACACCCCGTCCCAGTCCTGCAGCGCGGCATAGGCGGCGAGGATCGGGATCTGCTCGGCATTATATTCGTGCGGGAACGGCTCGTTGACCTCGCTCACCGTGAACGGCTTGCCCAGCATCGCGGTGCGCGACAGGCGTTGCAGGATCGAGCCGTCGGGATCGTTGACCATCGGCGTGTTGCGCTTGCCGAAGATCGCCGGGTGCTGCCAGTAAACATGCGAATCGACGATGTCGAAATGCTGCGTCGTCTCGAGCAGCGGCTGGCCGGGGATGAAATAGCTGTGGTCGGCGGTGGCGACGATCGGCGCCTTCACCCCAACCTCGTCGCGCAGGAAATCGCGCATCCCCTCGAGGAAACCGGCCTCGGCATCGATCAGGAAATCGCCCTGGCTGCGGAACAGCAGCGGCGAGGCCGATTCGAACTGCTGCCGATGCAGCAGCGGCACCGGCGCGCCCGCAGCAACTCCGGCCTCCTTGCGGATGCTCGCGACCTCGGCGGCGGAGAGGTGCTCGACCAGCCAGTCGTTATACATCCGCGTCAACAGCGCGAGGTAATGCGGCGTGAAATCGAGCTGATGCCGGGGCGCGCCCTCGACCAGCTCGCCGCGGAACCAGTTGCGCATCCAGAATTCGAGCAGCGAATTCTCGTTGACGATCTCAACGGTCGAAACCGCTGGATCGTCGGCGTAGCGCAGCCCGGTATAGGGATTGCGGTGGTCGAGCAGCATCTTCGCATAGAGCTTTTGATGCGCGATCAGTTCGGGGCCGATATAGGTCTCGGCCTTGGCAACGCCGATCAGCTCAGCGTCGGGGATGCCGTCTCCCGGCTTCCAGGTGTGGCCGACGTTGAGGTTGAAGTCGGCGTAGATGCCGTGCTTCTTCAGCTGCGCGAAGAAATAGTCGAGATGGTCGAGCTGCGTCGGGTTGAAATGGCTCGTGTCAGGCCGGCTGCTGTCGATCAGGCCGACCGGCGTGTGCGTGACCGGCTCGGGGTCGCCGCTCGGCCCGGCCCCGGACCGCAGGCGGGTGGTGTCGCGCATGTCGAGGAAGTGCAGCCGCACGCAGTTGATGCCGAGCCGCGCAAGCTCGGCGGCGAACACCTCGGCCTCGTGATGCGGCGGGATTTCGGCAGAGCCCGGCGTCCATCCGGTCAGATTGACACCCCAGCAGCGCAGCCGCGTCCCGTCCTGGAAATAGAGATGGCCGTCACGCGGCGCGACGAAGCCATGCTTGCCCGCGGGCGCATCGAGCAGAAAGCTGGCGTCGGCGCGCGAATCCTGACGTGCGAAATGGTCGACGACGAACGGCGCCCAATGCGCGTCGTCGGCAGGGACTGGTCCCGGCGCCCCGACAGCTGCGCTGGCGATCCCCAAAGCCAGAAGCCCGATCCGGAGCCTCATGCATCTTCCCCTTATATCATTTTATATTACTATTGGTAACAGGTCGCAGCCGATCTTGCAAACCGCGTTTCAAGCGGCGCGAATGGCCTCTATTTCTTCCAGATCGACATATGGACTTCGGCGCCTTCGTCGAGCGCGGTCGCCGTGCCGTAGGCGATAATCCCGCCATCGATCCGGATCCGCTGATCGAGGTCGTCCTTCCCCTCGTCGCCCTTCGAGTTCACGATCGACGTCAGCTGAGACTGAACCGGATAGCTTTTCCCATCGACGCTCAGCGTCTGGAACGAGAACTTCAGGATCGAATGGTCGGCGCGATCGACCGTCCCCTGCAGCCGCGCTCCCCTCAGCGATACCGGATCGATGATCTCCCCGGTGAGGACATCGCCGGGCTTGCTGGCGGTCGAGCTCATCCCGCTGGTCATCTTCACCAGGACGCCGCTGTTCGACGCGGCGACCGGCGAGGCGTCGCCCGGACCGCCCAGGGCCAGCGCGCATGAGGCATAAAGCAGGGCAATGAGGGTGAGGATGATCGTTTTCATGGCTTGATCCGATCCCGTCGTTTCGCCGTCGATCTTGTCAGTGGGTTTCCACTTTGCGGATCAGGACGGCCCAGTCGCTCGTCACGTCGGTCGGCGCCTTGCCCAGCGAGCGGCTGGCGCCACCTTGCACGATGCGTACCGTGCCGTCCTGAAGGCTGCCCCCGGTTCGGGGGTTGTACCATTTCACCTCGAACGTCCCGCTCGCCTTCGACAGGTCGAGCGTCGTCGTGCCGCCGTCGGGCAGATAGACGGCATAGACCTGCCCCGGCTTGGCGAAGACGTAATCGTTCGCCAGCGGCGTCAGGTCGTCGGCATGGTGCATCTGCTCGAACGGGAGATAGTCGGTGACGAAATCGTGCGCGTAGCGGATCAGGTCGAACAGGTGATCGCGCGTGCGGAAATCTTCCACGTTGAGATCGCCGATGGGGTCGGTGAAGAAGAACATCACCCCTGTTCCGCCGGCCATGTAATTGCCCCAGATCGCCAGCTTGCGCACCTTGTCGTGCGCGTAATCGTCCTTGTCGGGCCGGACGCCGGGGTTCATTTCGATCAGGTGGACCAGCCACGGGTGCCCGGCGGCATCCGACTTGTCGAGCCACTTGAGCGTTTCGTAATGGGTGTTCTCGGCGTCGTTCTGCAGCGCCGTCGAATCGAAATTGGGGAAGCCCAGCAGCCGGCCGTAGGTCTTGTCGTCGGCGATCAACTCGCCCTTCCACTGCACGTACTGGATGGGATGCTTATAGGGGTCGAGCGCCTTGATGTAATCGGCGATGTCCTCGATGTCCTGCGTGGTGAAATAGCGCCAGCGGTCCATCTCCTCGTCCAGGTCCCAGATGATCGCCTGATGATGCGCGAAGCGTGCGATCAGCTCGCGATAATAGAGCTTGCGCGCAACGCCGAGCTTGCCGAGCGTCTGCTCGCCCTCCTCCTCCTGCGTCAGCAGCATCGCCTGCATGCCGAGCCGGTCCATGTGCGAGAAGACGATGTCCCACTGCGCGAGCTTCGACACGTCGTAGCGGGTGTGCTGGTCGTAGGCGATCCACGGATTGATATCCATGCTGTCGCCGTAATTGTTCATCGTCAGCGTGTAGAAGGTGTTCATCCCCTTGCCGGCGAGATAATTGAGCGCGCCGATGATCCCCTTGCCCTTGCCGCCTTGCCAGGTCGGGTCGCCGGGCTTCCAGTCCTTCACATGGGGATCGTAATGGTGCAGCTGGTCGGCATGGGGCAGCCCCTTCTGGCCGCGATAATCCTTGGTGTTATCGAACTGGTAATAAGCGAGGAAGTTCTCGGGGCTCTGCGTACCGGCCATCACGAGATACTTGCCGGTCCCGGCAAAGCGCAGATAATGCTTGCCTGCATAATGCAACATGCCGCGCGCGCGGTTGTCCCGCCCGGTCGCGTCGCTGGGGCCGACCTGAAACGTGCCCTTCTCCCCGTCGAAGGAAACGGGTGAACCGGCTTTCGGGTCGAGGCTCACGGCAACGTCGGGACCGGTGCGGAACGACGCCTGATATGTCCACGTCCCCGTCTCGTCGGGAACGAAATCCACCCGCCAGAGCTTTCCCGCGCTCGCCCCTGAATTGGCGGCGTCGCCGTCCGCCGCGAAATAGCCGGGCACGACATAGACTTTGCTGCCGTGGGTGAAGGTGACGTTCAGCCGGTAATTGAGGAACGGGTTGGGATCGGCGGTCTCGCTCGTTTGCGGACCCGTAAACGTCACCTGCACATCGTGCCATTGCTGGAGCTCGCCCCCGACGGTGGCGGCCGAAGCGGCGGCCGGATAGCAACCGAGCAGGGCCGTTATGCTGACGAGGGCTTTCAGCCAGTCAAGATGCGCTCTCGGATGCCGCCGGCCGGCATTGCGACAATCGGTGCGGCTGGCGAGCACGCTGCTTGAGCGGCCCGAATAGGCAAGTGCCATTTGCTGTCCTCCCCGTACGCCCCGCCGCTATCAACCCGAGTTCCGAAGCGGCCGACGTTGCTGGAGCCTTGACTCAAGCTGGTATGATGAGATCATAACCACACCCAAGCTGTCAATACGCGATGGGACACCGCCGATTGACGCTCAGAAAATTGTCATATTATATACGTCATTGCAATGCAGGGCGTTGCGGGCGATGTCCGCCCATCCACCGACCGAGCCGGAGATCTGAACCGCATGGACAAGCCCCCGCACGTCGCGGATTTGCGCGCCGAACATACCGCAGGCCTGCTCGGCACCGAGGCCCGACGGCCGCGCCTGTCATGGCGGCTCGAGGCGGAGGAGCGGGGCGTGGTCCAGACCCGCTATCGCATCCGCGCGGCAAATAGCGCCGAAGCGCTGGACCGCGGCGATGCGCTGCTGTGGGACAGCGGCGCCGTCGCGAGCAACGCGACCTTCGATATTCCTTATGACGGCCCGCCGCTCGGGTCGATGGAGCGCGTCTGGTGGGATGTCGAAGTCACCGACGATCGCGGCCGCACCGCGCGATCCGCGCCCGCCTGGTTCGAGACGGGGCTGCTCTCCCCCGCCGACTGGCGCGCCGACTGGATCGAGGCGGAGGACGATTTCGCCGCCGCCGATCGCGCCGCGAACGTCGCCTGGATCTGGGATGCCGAGCCGCTCGATCCGCGGCCTCACGCCTTCCGCCTGGATTTCGAGGCGCCCGCCGACCTCGTCGAGGCAGAGGTCCTGGTCGCCGGAAAGGACAATCTCGAAGGCGTCTGGCTGAACGGAGAGGCGGCGGCGCTGCCCGATCTGCGCTATTGGGGCACGCTGCTGCCCGCGCGCGGCACGGTGCGGCCGGGCCGCAACAGCCTGTGCCTCTGCGTGACCGCCGATGCGACTGGCTTCTACCCGGTCGACGGCGGCGCGATGGCGGTTCTGGTCCGGCTGCATCGTCGCGAGGGCACGATCGAGCGCATCTCGAGCGGCAGTCCCGGCTGGCGCGTCCTGCCCGCGCCGCCCGAGGGCTGGACCGATCCCGATTTCGACGCTTCCGCCTGGCCCGCCGCGCAGCCGTCGGGCTCGCGCGCGCAAGGCGATCCGCGCCCGCCGGAGCCGGCGATGCTGCTGCGCACCGAGTTCCAGGCGCGCGGCCCGATCATCGCCGCGCGGCTGTATGCCACCGCGCTCGGCGCCTATGAGGCGCAAATCAACGGCACGCCCG
The DNA here is from genome assembly GCA_035776635.1 of Sphingomonas sp. Classification (GTDB taxonomy): domain Bacteria; phylum Pseudomonadota; class Alphaproteobacteria; order Sphingomonadales; family Sphingomonadaceae; genus Sphingomonas. Next base: position 78,710 of record DASTWI010000052.1, read on the forward strand.
TTTCAGACGCTGCCTTGGCACCCGAAATCAGCGTTGCCGCCGATCACGTCTTCTACCAATGCTACGACGTCACCGCGCTCGTCGCCGACGGAAGCAACGCGATCGGCTTCACCGTCGCCGACGGTTTCTACGCGGGCGCGTTCGGCTGGCGGATGGAACGCTATGCGTTCGGCCCCGCGCCGCGCCGCCTCATCGCCCAGTTGCGGCTCGATTATGCCGACGGCAGCAGCCAATGGGCGACGAGCGGCCCCGACTGGCGAATCGCCGGCGCGCCAGTGGTAAGGGCTGATATCTACGGCGGCGAGACCTACGACGCGCGGCTCGAACGCGATGGCTGGGATCGACCCGGCTATGACGACGGCGATTGGCGCCCCGCCCGCGTCGGCGCTGCGCCCCCGACCCGACTCGTCGCGCAAACCTCGCCGCTGCTCGAACCGAGGCAGGTGCTGCGCGCCCGATCGGTGACCGAACCGGCACCGGGCCGTTTCGTGTTCGATTTCGGGCAGAACTTCCCCGGCTGGGCGCGCGTCCGGGCGACCGGGCCGGCGGGCACGACGATCACGCTGCGTTTCGCCGAGCTGCTCAATCCCGACGGCACCGCCGACCAGAAGAACCTGCGCCGCGCTGAATGCACCGACCGTTTCACGCTGCGCGGCGACCCGGCGGGCGAGACGTTCGAGCCGCGCTTCACCTACCACGGCTTCCGCTATGTCGAGGTCGAGGGTTTTCCCGGCGCCCCGACCGCCCACGACATCGAGGGAATCGTCGTCCACTCCGCCTGCCGCGAGACCGGCACGATCGATTTCGCCGACGCCCCACTCCTCCAGCGCATCTGGCAGAACGCCCTGTGGAGCCAGCGCTCGAACTTCTTCGGCGTGCCGACCGATTGTCCGCAGCGCGACGAACGGATGGGCTGGATGGGCGATATCCAGATCTTCCTCGACGCCGCGGCGTTCAACATGGAGGTCGATCCGTTCATCCGCCGCTACCTGCTCGAGGCGCGCGCGGCGCAGCGGCCCGACGGCGGCTATCCGATCGTCGTGCCGCAGCCCTTGTCCTTCCCCGACGTAGTGACCGCCGGGTGGAGCGAAGCGGGCGTCATCCTGCCGCACGGCCTGTGGCGGCGCTACGGCGACACCGCCGTCATCGACGAGAACTGGCCGGCGATGGAAGCGTGGATGGGCTTCGTCGCGCAAAACAATCCCGACCACATCTGGCGCAACGACCGCGAGCTCGATCTCGGCGACTGGCTTTCGGTCGATGCGATCAAGCCCGCCGACGAGACCACGCCGCGCATCCTGTGCGCCACCGCCTATTGGGCGTTGTGCGCCGAGATGATGGCCGAAATGGCCGAGGCGACGGGACGCGGCGAGGCGGCCGATCGCTACCGCCGGTTGCGCGAGGACATCGGCACGGCGTTCGCGGCCGAATTCGTCGATGCGGACGGCGTCGCCGGCAACGGCAGCCAGACCAGCCAGGTGCTCGCGCTTTACATGGACCTCGTCCCCGCAGAGCGCCGCGCCGCCGCCGCCGAGGTGCTGGCGCAGGACATCCGCCGGCGCGGCATGAAGCTCTCGACCGGTTTCCTCGGCACGCCCTACCTGACCGACACGCTCGCCGACATGGGGCGTTGGGACGAGGTCGTCGGCCTGCTCCTCCAGACCGCCTATCCGAGCTGGGGCTATATGGTGTCGAAGGACGCGACCACGATGTGGGAGCGCTGGAACGGCGATGTCGGCGACCTCGCGATGAACAGCTACAACCATTATGCGTTCGGCGCGGTGGTCGGCTTCTTCTATCGCCGGCTCGCCGGGATCGCCGCGGCCGCGCCGGGCTTCCGCCGGATCGCGGTGCGGCCGATGTGGTTCCCCGAGATCGGCCGCGTGGCGGCGCGCTACGATTCCTGCGTCGGCACGATCGCAACCGAAGTCGACGGCGACGACGACGGGCTTTCGGTGCTCGCCCTGACCGTCCCGGCCAATTGCGTCGCCGAGGTCGAACTGCCCGCGCTCGAGGGCTGGCGCGAGGGCGACCGGCCGCTCGCCGACCATCCCGACGTCCGCTCCTGCCGCGCCGGGCCCGACCTGATCCGCTTCGAGGTCGGCTCCGGCAACTACCGTTTCAGCCGCTGAAGGGGAGACATCTCGCCGCCGCCGGCAGGCCATTCCGGAGGACGCCATGGACGTGACGAGACGCGGAATGCTGGGTGCGACGCTTGGCGCAGGTGTGGCGGCCGGCGCGCCGGCGTTGGCGAGGGGCGCGCCCGGGCAGGTCGAACGCTGGGATTTGTGGGAGCTTGCGCTGGAAGGGCCGGCGGGCGGCAATCCGTTCGCCGATGTCGAACTCGCGGCGGTTTTCGAGCACGCGGAGCAACGCATCCGCGTGCCCGGCTTCTACGACGGCGACGGGATCTACCGCATTCGCTTCAGCCCGCCCGACCTCGGCCGCTGGACCTGGCGGACCGAAAGCAACCACCGTTCGCTGTCGGGCCATTCCGGCCATCTCGACGCCACAGCGCCGCGCGCGGGCAATCATGGGCCGGTCAGGATCTCCGCCGACGGCTTCCACTTCGCCTATGCCGACGGCACGCCGTTCCGTCAGCTGGGCACGACCGCCTATGCCTGGGCGCTGCAATCGGACGCCAAATGCGCCGAGACGATCGCAACGCTGAAAGCCGCCCCGTTCAACAAGATCCGGATGGTGTTCTTCCCCAGCGTCCCGTCGGTCGCGACCGATCCCTTCCATCGCACCGGGCCGGGCTATTCGGACTGGGACCCGACGCGCTTCGATCCCGCCTATTTCCGCCGCTACGAGGACCGCATCCGCCGCCTGCTGGAGATCGGGGTCGAGGCCGACGTGATCCTCTTCCACCCTTATGATCCGGACAAGCGCGGCTATTCGGCCATGCGCCGCGCGGATGACGAACGCTATCTGCGCTACATCACCGCGCGGTTCGGCGCTTTCCGCAACGTCTGGTGGTCGATGGCGAACGAATACGACCTCATCAAGTCGAAGCGCCTCGACGACTGGGACCATCTGGGCGAGGTGCTGCGCGCCGCCGATCCGCACGACCGGCTCCGCTCGATCCACCAATACGATCACTATTACGACGCCCGCAAGGCATGGATCACCCATGCCAGCGTGCAGAACAACAGCGCGGTGCTCGACGACGTCCGCGCCGAGTTGCACCGCGCCTTCGCGGAAAAGCCGGTGATCTTCGACGAGGTCGGCTATGAGGGCGACTTCGCCCAGCAATGGGGCCGGCTCACCGCCGAGGAGCTGGTCGAGCGGTTCTGGTTCGGACTGGTCGGCGGCGCCTATGTCGGTCACGGCGAAGTGTGGCACCCCAGCGGCAACCCCAATTACTCATGGCTCGGCCAGGGCGGCCGGCTGACCGGGACCAGCGTGCCGCGGCTCGCCTTCCTGCGCCGGCTGATGGAGGAAGGGCCGAAACCCGGCTTCGATCCGATGCAATCGTGGTGGAACTACCACCTCGCGGGCACGCCCTTTACCTATTATCTGCGCTATTTCGGCCGGGAAACGCCGGAAGCGTGGACGATCGTGCTGCCGCGCGGCACCGGCACCCGCCACGGCGCGATCCCACCATGGGGCCCGAGCGGCCCCGCCAATGTGTATCGCGCGGAGATCATCGACACCTGGAACATGACGATCACCCCGGTCGAGGGCGTCTTCCGCGCTGCGCCTCTCAACGACTACCAATTCCACGTCCCCGACCGCCCCACGATCGCGTTGCCGGCGAAGCCGTGGCTGGCGGTGCGGCTGTTGAAGGTGTGACCCGGCGCTAAGCCGGCTCTCGCCTCGCCCGCCGCGCCTGCTCGGCTTCGAGCGCTTCCAGCGACTTGCCCTCGTTGCGCGGCGCGCCGAGGAAACCGATCACGCCGCTCACGACCAGGAACCCGGTCAGGATCCACGCCAGCGTGTGGAAACCCGTCGCGGTCAGCACCGGCACGAAGAAGCTCCACAACCCCAGGCTGATCCGCACGATCGCGAACATCAGCCCCTGTGCGGTGCTGCGCAACAGCGTCGGGAACATCTCCGCGCTCCACAGCTGAAAGAAGCATTGCGCGCCGAAGCCCTGGCCGAACGCCATCAGCAGGACGTGGATCAGCGCGACATGAAGCGTCAGCGGAAACAGCGCGAGCAGCGACATGCCGACCACCTGGATCACCGCCGACGCGAGGAACAGCAGCCGCTGGTTGACCCGGTCCGACACCTGCATGAACACCAGCCAGATCGACAGCATGCCGATGAGGAAGCTGCCGGCCTGGATCGCCACCGCGGCTGCCTGGCTCTGATCGCCGACGGTGCGCAGGATATAGGGAAAGAAGAACCCGTTGGTGCCCGCCCACAGGTTCCAGATGCCGTACATGCCGGCGAGAAAGGCCATCGAGCCGAGGTAGGGCGGCTTGAACAGGTCGCGCACCCGCGCCTCGCGCGGCTCGATGCGATTGACCGCATCGTCCTCGGCTGCCTGCGCTTCGAGCCAGCGCTGCGATTCCTTCATCCTCGACCGCAGGAATGTCAGCGCCACCGCGAGGACCGCCAGATGCGCGAAGACGATGCGGGCGCCGAGCAGCCCGAGCGGCGTCAGCACCAGGAACATCAGCAGCACGACGACCGGGCCCAGATACCACAGCACTTGCGCGACGCCGCTGTGCTTGCCGCGCTTCCCCGCCGGCGCCATCTCCGCGATCAGCGACCAGGACGCGGGGATATCCGCACCGACCGCAAGGCCAACGAGGAAAAAGCCGAGCGCGATCATCCAGGCGTTGGCGGCGAAGACCAGCCACAACATGCCGAAGGCGTAGAACAGCATGTCGTACTGATAGATCTTCTTGCGGCCGAACAGGTCGCATAGCCGCCCGCCGATCAGCGCGCCGACCCCCGCCGAAATCGCGTTCGGGCCGAACGCGCCGATCGTGCCGACCAGCCCGTTGCTGAGGTGATAGGTCTCCATCCACAGCGGCAGCGCGGCCGAGCCCGCGACGATCGATCCGGCATCGATATAATTGGCGAGTCCGGCCACGATCGTATTCTTCCACTCGCCGGCCCCTGCCTCTTCCCGGTTCAGTGCCGGTTGAGTGTTCATCGTCATTTCACCCTCTCCAGAGCTTCGGCCGGAAGCGCATTCGTTGGCCCCTGTTCATCGCGAAACGATCGATTTCCCGCTTGCCGCTCCATTCGAAGGATATCGAAATACGGGCGCCGACCTTCCCCGCTGTGCCGGCACATCAGGACCGCCGATGCGCCGCCGCAGGTCTGCTCATTGCCCTCCGCCGGCTCCTGATAGCCGCGCCAAATCGGACACGCAAGGAATGGACGCCGCTTGCCTTCCGTTTCCTCGCTTTACATCACAAAAAGCGACAACAATCGAAAGCAACCATGGTCTCGTCCGGCCGGGGGTCGCCGCTTGCGCCACTCATCATACCAGTATACCATTAATGCCAAGTTCGTTCGTGGAGAAGATGGAATGACGGCAATCGCGCTGTTCGGCGCCGGCGGGAAAATGGGCGCGCGCCTCTCGCGCAACCTCAAGGCGAGCGACTACGACGTCCGCCACGTCGAGCCCGGCGAGGCGGGGCGCGCGCGGCTTGAGCAGGAGCTGGGAATCGCCTGCGTCCAGCCGGCCGCGGCGCTCGATGGTGCCGATGTCGTCGTCCTCGCCGTGCCCGATACACACGTCGGCCAAGTGTCGCACGAGATCGCGCCGGCGTTGCGGCCCGGCGCGATGGTCATGGCGCTCGACGCCGCCGCCCCCTTCGCCGGCCATCTGCCCGATCGGCCCGACCTCACCTATTTCGTCACCCACCCCTGCCATCCGCCGATCTTCAACGACGAGATCGATCCCGCGGCGCGCGACGACCGTTTCGGCGGCCTCCATGCGCGGCAGAGCATCGTCAATGCCCTGATGCAGGGGCCGGAAGAGCATTACGCCCTGGGCGATGCGATCGCGCGGACGATCTGGGCGCCGATCCTGCGGTCGCACCGCGTCACCGTCGACCAGATGGCCCTGCTCGAGCCCGGCCTGTCGGAGACCGTCTGCGCGTCGCTGCTCGACGTGATGCGCGAGGCGATGGATGAAGTAGTGGCGCGCGGCGTGCCGGCAGAGGCGGCGCGCGATTTCCTGCTCGGCCACATGAACATCCTGAGCGCGGTGATCTTCAAGCATATCCCCGGCGCGTTCTCGGATGCCTGCAACAAGGCGATTACGTTCGGCAAGCCCGCGCTGATGCGCGACGACTGGAAGCGCGTGTTCGAACCTGCCGAACTCGCCGCCAGCATCGCGCGGATCACCTGACAGCGCGGGCGCCGGCTGATACGTCTCGCGCGACCCGATGATGACGCGCGCCGAGATCCTGTACGGCACCGACGAGGCCCAACCGCGGCCGTTGCGATGTGCGGCGGGGCCGCTGACGTTCGAGCTGGTCGCCGGCAACCTGCGGACGATCCGCGTCGCCGGGGTCGAGGTGCTGCGCGGCATCCAGTATCTCGTGCGCGACCGCGACTGGGGAACGCTCGCCCCGACGATCGCGGATCTGCGGATCGCTAAGAGCGGAAGCGAGGGCGTCCGCATCGCCTACCGCGCGACCTGCACCGGCCCCGACGGCGCGCGCCTGGACTATGAGGCAGCGATCGTCGCGACTCCCGCCGGGCTGGACTTCGTCGTGGACAGCATCGCGCGCGACGAATTCACCGCGAACCGCATCGGTTTCTGCATTCTCCATCCGGCCGGGCTGGCGGGATCGCCGCTCAGCGTCGAGCATGACGACGGATCGACCGAGCGATCCGCCTTCCCCGTCTTGATCGAGCCGTGGCAGCCCTTCACCGACATTCGAGCGCTCACCCACGAGCAGGACGGCCTCGTCGTCACCTGCCGGCTCGACGGCGACACGTTCGAGATGGAGGATCAGCGCAACTGGTCCGATGCGTCGTACAAGACCTATGTCCGCCCGCTCGCCCGCCCCTGGCCCTATATCATTCCCGCCGGCTCCCGTGACCGGCAGTCGGTCCGGCTGAGGATAAGCGGGGTTCGCCCCAGCCCGGCCGTGGACAACGGCGATGTCGAGGTGCGCATCGGCGAGCCGATCGGCGTCATGCCGGGCATCGGCCTCGTCCTCACGCCGGAGGAAGCAGCCGCAACCGAGCGGCAGCGCACATGGCTGGCACGAAGCGGCGTGCAGGACCTGCTGCTGACCTTCGACGCCGCGGCTGGACACGGCGCGGCGGAAATGGCGGCGCTGGCCCGCGCCGCCGGAACCGTGGCGGCGCGGCGCACCCTCGAATGCGTTCTCGCCTGCAAGGGCGAACCGGATGCCGAACTGGAAAAGATCGCCGCATATATCGAACAGGCCGGCCTCGAACTTGACGGAATCGCGGTGTTCCCCGCCCCCGACTTGCAATCGACTCCGCCGGGCAGCGAATGGCCGCCCTGCCCGCCCCTCGAAGAGGTTTACGCAGCTGCTCGGCGCGCCTTTCCCCGGCTTCGCCTCGGCGGCGGGATGTTCGGCTATTTCACCGAATTCAACCGCAAGCGCGTGCCCGCCGCCGCGCTCGATTTCGTGACGCACGCGACCTGCCCGATCGTCCATGCAGCCGACGATGTGAGCGTGATGCAGACGCTGGAGACAGTCCCGCACATCGCGCGCTCGGCGCGCGCCATCGTGCCCGACAAACCCTATCGACTCGGCCCGGTCACGATCGGGATGCGGCAGAACCCCTACGGCTCGCGGACAATCCCCAATCCCGACCGCCGGCGCATGGCGATGGCGCGGAACGATCCTCGCCAGGACGGCCGATTCGCCGCCGCCTGGACGCTCGGCTACGCGGCCGGCACCGAGGATGCGCGCCTCGACACGCTGACGCTGGGCGCGCTTACCGGGCCGCTCGGCATTGTGGGGGAGAACGGTTCGCGACCGGTATTCGCCGCCATCACCACGCTCGCCGCCCTCGCCGGCGCTCCCCGGCGCGCCTGCCGGACCTCGGCGCCCGATAAGCTCGCCGCGATTTGCGCCGGCGGCACCTTGCTCCTCGCCAACTTGACCTCCGAGCCCGTCCGATCGCGATTGCCCGATGGCCGCACGGAAACGCTCGACGCCTACGCAACGGTGCGGATCGCGCTGACCTAGGTCTCCCGACAGTGCTCCTGCGAAAGCAGGAGCCCAGGGTTAGGCGTTGTCGCTCGTGACTCTGGGCTCCTGCTTTCGCAGGAGCACGGCTCGATAGGACGGGGCCTAGCCCGCCGCCTTATGCTCGTGCGAATGGGCGTAGAGGTGGTTCGACCGGTCGAGATGGCCGATCATCGCCCGCTCCGCGCCGTCGGGATCATGCGCTTCGATCCGGCCGATGATTTCGGCATGTTCGGCCAGCGTGCGCTCGCTCTTGCCCTGCCAGATCAGCATGTGCGCGTGATATTCCCGCAGCCAGTTCAGCATCGCCTCGCTGACCGCCGCATAAATCGGATTGCCGGTGATCGCCGCGATGCGGGTGTGGAAGGCGATATCGGCGCGGATGAACGCCACGGCATCGCCAACCGCGGACCGCTGCCGTTCCAAAATCTCACGCAGGTCGGCGACATCGCTTGCGGTGGCCGTCTCGGCCGCGCGCCGCACCATTCCCTGTTCGAAGAAGCGGCGCGCGTCTTTCAAATGATCGAGCGATTCGGGCGAGGCCGACAGCAGCAGCTGCGCGACCGTGTCGATCTGGCGCACCGCCGCCTCCGCGGTGATCTCGCGCACCCTCGCCCGCTCGCCATGGCTGATGGTGATGAGGCCGAGGTTGGCGAGCGCCTGCAGCGCTTCGCGGATCGCCGGCCGGCCGACGCCGAACCGCGCCATCAGCTCGCGCTCCGACGGCAGGCTCTGGCCGGGCCCGCACTCGCCGCTCATGATCATCGCCTTCAGCCGGTCGAAAATCTCATCGGCCAGCTTGCGCCTGACGATCGGTTCGGTTGTCGCGGGAGTCACGGGCGCTACATTCTCCAAAAAGCGGCGGCCGATCAAGGGTCCTCAGGCGGGCTGCGGCACGATCGTTGCGGGCGACGCTTCGGCCAGGCCGCGCGTGCAGTCGATCGCCGCGAACAGCCCCGCCGACACCAGCATCATCGCCGCGACCCCGACGACGGGAAGATCGTAATCCCCGGTGCCCGCGACGATATAGCCGAACGCGACCGCGCAGACGAAGCCCCCGAAATTGCCCAGCGTGTTCATCACCGCGGTCGCCGTGCCGCCATAGCGGCCGCCGATCGTCATGCACATCGCCCAGGCGCTCGGCAGCATCAGGTCCATCACCGCGAAGCTGGCGCCGGCGAGCAGGATCACCGCCGTCGCACCGCGCACCTCGGCCGTCGCGAACAGCAGCACGGCCGTGGCGGCCAGGCACGAGCTGGCGATCAGCCGGTATCCGCGCCGCGCCCCCAGCCGCTTTTCCAACCAGTCGCACAGCACGCCGCCGGCAAGGTTGCTGATCACGCCGAGGACGAACGGAAAGGCCGCATAAAGTCCCATCTGCGCCGCCGAGAAACCGCGCGCGGCGATCAGCCAGGTCGGGAACCAGCTGAAGAAGAACCACGCGCCGAACGCATAGAAGAAATACGCCACCGCGATCAGCCACAGCTGCGGCAGCGCGAACAGCCGCCGCCATGGCGTTCCACTGTGCAGGGCGGGCTCTTCCTGCCCGATTTCCGCCAGTTCCTCGGCATCGATCCCGGCGACGTCGGCGGGCCGGTCGCGGAACCACAGCCGCCAGACCAGCACCCAGACGAAGCCCGCGACGCCCAGCACGACGAACACCCACCGCCAGCCGACCGCTTGCTCCAGCGGCACGAGCAGCAGCGGCGCCAGCGCGCCGCCGAGCCGGCTCGCCGACCAGATCACGCCCTGCCCCCGCGCCCGCTCGCGCGGCGGTAGCCAGCGGTAGAGCACGCCGGAAATATTGGGATAGGCCCCTGCCGCGCCGATCCCGAACAGGAACCGTGCGCCGGCGATCTGCCAGACGCTGCGGCACAGCGCGGTGATCGCGGTGAAGGAGGACCACCACAGGGTGATCCGCGTCAGCTCGCGCCGATAGCCGTGGCGATCGCCGAGCGCGCCCGACGGAATCTCGAACACCGAATAAGCCAGGACATAAGCGCTCAGCACCCAGCCCCAGGCCACGGGATCGATCGACAGGTCGCGCTGGATCGCCGGCCCCGTCACCGCGATCGCCATGCGGTCGAGGAAGGTGATGACCGACAGCACCGCGAGGATCGCGACGACAAGATGCCTTCTCTTCATACCTTCCCCTCCTCCCCGCGCCCGCTTTTCGGGTCTCAGCCGCTTGCAGCCGGGATGCCCCGGCCTTAGAGGTATGACGTCAGCTGGTATAATGACGTAAGGAGTTGCCGCCGCGCAAGCCGTTTCGGCGGGTGACAGAAAAGCCGGGAGGGGCTGTCGAATGGATCGTCGCACGTTTCTGGCCGGCTGTTCGGCGGGCAGCTTCGTCGTCGCGCTCAACTGGCCCGTCGCGGCGCTGGCCGAGGACGGCGACTCGCTGCTTGCCGGCTTCCGCAATCCGCCGGCCGAGGCGCGGCCGCGGACGTGGTGGCACTGGATGAACGGCAACGTCACCGCCGACGGCATCACCCGCGATCTCGAGGCGGTGGCGCGCGTCGGCATCGGCGGGGTCGAGATGTTCGACGTCGGCTGCGGCATCCCGGCCGGCCCGGTCGCGCCGCTCAGCCCCGAATGGGTGAGGCTGGTCCGCCACGCCGCCGACGAATGCGGCCGGCTCGGCCTGTCGTTCACCGTCCATAATTGCCCGGGCTGGTCGTCGAGCGGCGGCCCGTGGATCACGCCCGAGCTGTCGATGCAGCAGCTCGTCTGGAGCGAAGTCACGCTCGACGGCGGCCGGACCGTCGATCGCGTCCTGCCGCAGCCGCTGACCCGCCTCGGCCATTATCGCGACGCGATCACCGTCGCCTTTCCCGCGCTGCCCGGCGACCGCCCAGCGACGCGCGGCCAGATCATCCGCGCCGCGCTCAACGATGTTCCGGTCGATATTCGCGTGCTGACCGATGCAAATGCCGCCACCGCGATCGACGTCAGCGCGACCCGCGATGCACCGGCGCGGCTGCTGATCGAGTTCGCCGAACCCTATCGCGCGCGATCGCTGACGATGCAGGCGATCCCGCCGGCGGAGACGCCCAATTTCGCGCTGGGCGCCTCGTTCACGCTCGAGGCGTCCGACGACGGCCGGACCTTCCGCCCGATCGCCGAGATCGCGGTGCCCAACTGGCGGCTCCGCGCGATCCCGCCGATCATCGGATCGTTCCCCGAGACGATGGCGCGCTTCTTCCGTCTGACCGTTCCGGCGCAGCTCGCCATCACCGAGCTCTCGCTGTCGGGCGATGCCCGCATCGCCGACATCGGCGCCAAGGCAGGCTGGGGCCGCTGGCCTGACCGGGGCGAAGCGCCCGCCGTCACCGACGCCGCCCACGCGATCGACCCCGCGTCGGTGATCGACATCAGCCGCTTCGTCGATGCGAGCGGGCGGCTCCGCTGGCAAGCGCCGGCGGGGAGCTGGACGGTCGCGCGCTTCGGCCACACCACGACCGGCGCTCGCAACGTCTCGGCGCCCGATGCCGGCTCGGGGCTCGAGTGCGACAAGTTCAGCGCCACCGCGCTCGATTTCCATTTCGACCGATATTTCGGCCAGCTCCTCCCCTCGCTCGAACGGCTCGGCGAGCGCCGCCTGTCGGGCGCGCTGATCGACAGCTACGAAACCGGCATGCAGAACTGGACCGCAGACTTCCCGCGCGAGTTCCAGGCGCGCCGCGGCTACGCGATCCTTCCTTATATGCCGGTCCTGACCGGCCGCATCGTCGGCAGCACTGAAGCCTCGGAGCGGTTCCTGTGGGACCTGCGCCGGGTCCAGGCGCTGCTGATGGAGGACCGTTATTACGGCCGCTTCCATGAGCTCTGCCGCAAGCACGGCCTCGTTTCCTTCATCGAGCCCTATGGCAACGGCCCGTTCGACGACCTGCGCGCCGGCGCCAAGGTCGATGGCCTGATGGGCGAGTTCTGGGTCCGCGGCGGCGCGGCGGCCTATTCGGTCAAGGTCGCCGCGACCACCGCGCATGTCTATGGCAAGACCTTCGTCGGCGCCGAATCCTTCACCGGCCGCCCCGCCCAGTCGCGCTGGCTGGGGCATCCCTATGCGATGAAGGCGCTCGGCGACGAGATGTATTCGCTCGGGCTCAACCATTTCGTCTTCCACCGCTACGCGCAGCAGCCGCACCCGACCGCGCGGCCCGGCATGACGATGGGGCCATGGGGCTCGCATTTCGAGCGGACCAACACCTGGTGGGATCAGGCCGGGTCCTGGCTGGCCTATGCCACGCGCTGCCAGCATCTGCTGAGCCAGGGCCGCTTCGTCGCGGATATCCTCTATTTCACCGGCGAGAACTCGCCAGTGCAGACGCCGACGCATATCGAGGAGCCGGTCGCCGCCACGCTGTCGGGCGCGCGGCCGAAGCTGCCGCAGCCGGTTCCGGCAGGTCACGATTATGACGTCGCCAACGCGGAGGTGCTGCTGACGCGCGTGCGCATCGAGGACGGCGAGATCGTGCTGCCCGAGGGCCTTCGTTACCGCATTCTCGTGATGCCCGATGACCTGCGCATCACGAGCGAATTGCTCGAAAAGCTTCGCGATCTGGTCAAGGCAGGCATGTGGCTGGTCGGGCCACGGGTCGAGCATTCGCACGGCCTCGCCGGCTATCCCGGGAGCGATGGCGAGGTCCGCCGCATCGCCGCCGATTTGTGGGGTGACCTCGACGGAAAGGCGCGCACATCGCGCGCGTTCGGCAAGGGCCGCGTCTTCTGGGGCGTGCCGGTGCGCGAGGTGCTCGACGCTGCCGCGACGCCCGCTGATGTCGAAATCTCCACGCGCACCAGCGACGTGACGATCCACTGGATCCACCGCCGGATCGGCGATGCCGACGTCTATTTCGTCGCCAACGGCCGTCGGCGATCCGAGGACATCGTCTGCACGTTCCGCGTCGCCGGACGCCGGCCCGAATGCTGGGATCCGATGACCGGCACGGCAACGCCGCTGCCGGTGTACGAGCAGAGCGGAGGCCGCACCCGCGTCGCGCTGCAGCTCGACGAGGCGGGATCGTGCTTCGTCGTCTTCCGCGCGCCGGCCGGCCGCGATGGCGCACGATCGATCACCGCCGCCGACGGCACCGCGATCGCGCCGCGGCCCTATCCGGCGGTCGGGGCACCGGAGGTTGCCGGCGATTTCACCGTCACGGCGTGGATCAAGCCCGAAACCGACCTCTGGCCGATCAGTCCGGAGATCGCTTCGAGCAGCACCCGTCCGGACATCGTTGCCGCGCGCGCCGCCGCGCTTGCCCGGGGCGGAAGCATACCGACGCTGGGCCTGAGCGGCGCGAGCTTCATCATCGACCCGCCGCCCGGCGACGAGGCCTATGGCGAGGGACAGGCAACACTCGCCATCTCAGCTGGGCGCAACGGCGTGATCCTCTACGAGCATAGGCGCGACGCCTATCCCGCCGTGCTCGCCGCGCCGACGCCGATCGCCGGCTGGACTCACCTCGCCGTGACGTATCAGGACGGCCGCCCCACCCTCCATCTCGACGGCAAGCGCATCGGAACCGGCGAGCGATCGGCGGCACGCATCCATGCCGCGCCGGGCCTCGCGATCCCGCGCCCGCGCCTGTTCGAAGGCGATGTCGCCGCGCTGGAACTCCATCCCGAGCCGCTGGCACCCGAAGCGATCACGCGCCTCGCATCCGGCGGTCCGCCGCCGCCCGACGGCCCGCCAGCGGTCGAAATGGCGAAGGGCGGGCTGCTCCTGTGGCGCAACGGCAGCCACGCAGTCGACGGGCGCCCGCTCGTCGGCCGCGGCATCCTGCCGGCACGCGAGGTCGTGGGGCCGTGGCATGTCGCGTTCCCGCCCGACCTCGGCGCGCCCGCATCGATCGTGCTCGACCGGCTCGTCTCCCTCAGGCATCATCAGGATTTCGGCGTCCGACATTTTTCGGGCACGGCCAGCTACCGCACCCGCTTCGATGTCGCGGCGGGCGCGCTCGTCGGCGGCCGGCGCGTATTCCTCGACCTCGGCCGGGTCGAGGTGATCGCCGCTGTCCGCGTCAACGGCCGCGATCTGGGCACCTTCTGGAAGCCCCCGTTCCGGATCGACGTCACCGATGCGGTCCGCGCCGGCGTCAACGAGCTTGAAATACGCATCACAAATCTCTGGCCCAACCGACTGATCGGCGACGAGCATTTCCCGTCGGAAAGCGTCTATGACGTCATCGCGTTCGATACGGTCGGCGGCATCGCCGCGCTCCCCGAATGGTATCGCGAGGGCCGCCCCATGCCGCCCGGCAAGCGCGTCGCCTTCACCACCTGGAAGCATTACGATGCCGACGATCCGCTGCTCGAATCCGGCCTGCTGGGCCCCGTCCGGCTATTCCACGCGCAGTTCGTCCCCCTCCCCGCCTGACCTCGAAGGAAAATCATGCGTTATCACCTCCTCGGCCGATCCGGCCTGCGCGTTTCGGAATTGTGCCTCGGCACCATGACCTTCGGCGAGAGCTGGGGCTGGGGTGCCAGCGCCGAAGAAAGCCGGCGCATCTTCGACGCCTATGTCGATGCCGGGGGCAATTTCGTCGACACGGCCAATATCTACACGGGCGGCGAGAGCGAACGCATCCTCGGCGAGATCATCACCGCGGATCGCCGCAACCGCGTCGTCCTGGCAACGAAATACACCGACGCCGCGACGGGCGACGATCCCAACGCGGCGGGGAACCATCGCAAGAGCATGGTGCAGGCGGTCGAAGCGAGCCTCCGGCGTCTCGCTACCGATCGGATCGACCTGTATTACGTCCATAGCTGGGATTTCACCACGCGGCCCGACGAGGTCATGCGCGGACTCGACGACCTGGTTCGGCAGGGCAAGATCCTCTACGCCGGCATCAGCGACACGCCCGCGTGGATCGTCTCGCGCTGCAACGAACTCGCCGACCTTCGCGGCTGGACGCCGTTCGTCGCCAACCAGATCGAATACAGCCTCGTCGAACGGACTTCAGAGCGCGAGCAGATCCCGATGTCGCGGGCGCTGGATCTGGGCATCGTCGCCTGGGCGCCGCTCGCCGCTGGCCTCCTCACCGGCAAATATACCCGCGCCGGCGAGCGGCTGGAGAAGCGCCGCCTCGATACCACCGCCTCGACGACGCGCGACGACCGCAACCTCAGTATCGCCCGCGAGGCCGATGCCATCGCCGACGAGATCGGCTGCGCATCGGCGCAGGTCGCCCTCGCCTGGGTCCGTGACAAAGGGGTGATCCCGCTGGTCGGTGCAACGAGCGTCGAGCAGATCGTCGCGAACATGGATTATCGCGACGTCGCCCTGTCGCCGGATCACGTGAATCGTCTCGACATGGTGAGCCAGGTCGAGCTGGGATTTCCCCACGATTTTCTTCGATCCGCCTCGCGTGTCATTTACGGGGGGATGTTCGAGCGAATCGGCCGTCACCGCGAAGAAGGGCTTGGCCGCACGCGATAGGCCTCACGCGCGTCACGTTCGCCAACATCGACGAGGATCAGCGCGAGATTGTCGCGCCCTCCTGCGTCGAGCGCAGCGCTGGTCAGGTGAGCGGCAGCCTCCGCTTCATCGCCCGGGATCAGCGCCGCGATGGCAGTATCGGAAATCATGCCCCACAGCCCGTCGGTACACAGCAGGAAGCGATCGCCCGCCATCAGCGGCAGCGATTTCACATCGAGCCGCATCGTCTCGCCGGCGCCGAGCGCGCGGGTAATGACATGCGCATTGGGGTGCCGGCGGGCCTGATCCGGCGTCAGCACCTTGGCGTCGACGAGGTCCTGGACCAGGCTGTGGTCGTGCGTGAGGAGCTCGAGCCGGTCGCCTCGGTATCGATAGACGCGGCTGTCGCCGATCCAGAACACCGTCGCGACATCATCGCCGATCATCAGGCCGGCGACCGTGCTGCCGCTGCTGCCCTTGCGGCCGAAGTGTTCGAAAATGTGAAGATTGGCGGTATTCAGGGCCTGCTCGACATCGCCGATACCGATCCTGCCCGGCCGGTTGGCTGTACGCTCGAGCGCACGAACCGCCGTCGTCGCGGCGATATCGCCGCCCTCGTGCCCACCCATCCCGTCAGCAACCGCCCACAGCCCTCGATCGGGCCGCTCCAACAGCCGATCCTCATTGACGCTGCGGACGAGGCCGAGATGCGCCCTCGCCACCGAGCGGACCGCCGGCGGTGCGACCGGCGGATGCGCCGGCCGGCCGAACCAATCCTTCATCGCCGACAGCTTCATTCGAACGCGGCCTCGGCATTGGCCGCCTGGCAGTAGGCATCGACGAACGCGCGGTTAAGCGTGCCGTCGCCGGCATCGGCGATCTGCCGGTGAAGTTCGGCGTGGCGCGCGCAGCTTTCCTCCCAGGCAACGGCGGCGCGGGTCTTGAGCAAGCCGCCGCGGTCCTTCGCGGCCGCTTCGATATCGGCGGGATCGAAATGTTCGACCGCGGCGCGGAGCGACGCCGAAAGGCCTGCAAAGGTCGCGACGAGATGCTTCTTGATGTCGCGGAACGACGCCTTGAGTGCGGCCGGCCCCGACAGGAAGCTGCTTTCGCCGGCGAGCAGCAGATCGATCGCCAGCCGCTGCGTCGGCGCCCATTTGAACGGATTGTTGTTGGCGCCGCTGATCGTCGTGCGGGTCAGCCGGAATTGGGCACGGGCGCGGTCGCGCTCGGCCATCAGGTCGCCGACGCCGAGCACCATCTGGCGATAGACCGCGCCCGCGCGGCGCATGATGTCGCCGGGATCCTCAGTCGAGAACACCGAACAATCGAGCCCGGCGCCTTCGCAGAACGCCTCGAGCAGCGACCCCTCGCCCCCGACCGGAACGACGCTGCCGCCATCGGTCCAGTCGGCGGGCACGTCGATCGAGTCGCCGAGCGGCGGCTGGAACACCATCGTGCTGCACGCCGCACTGTCGTCGAGCGGCGCATCCGCCGCGCGTTCGACGACGATCCGGTACTTGCCCAACCGCAGCGTCTGCGGCAGCGACAACGGCAGCCGGCGATCGCTGGGCAGACGCTCGTCGGTAAGATCGTCGAACACGCCGTTGGCGCCGATGCTGCAGATGCTCAGCGTGTCGCCCGCCGCTTCGAATTCGCAATGCGCGCGCGACAGCTCGCAATCGGGGTCGATCAGCACCCAATCCGACGACGGATCGCGGCCGACACGCAACAGCCCGTCGCGGATCATGCGGGCGTCGACCGGGTGGAGCGGATCGGCCTGGTCGAACAGTCGAAACACGTACATCGCGTGCCGTCCTCCTATGCCGCTCGCTGCGCTTTCGCGAGGCGTTGAAGCTGGTCGTGAACGGGATTGTCGACGCGCGTCTTCATCATTGCGCTGGCGTCGCGCGCGCGTTCGTCAGCCGGTCTCAGACCGGGCTCAAGCGCTCCAGCCATATGGTTGAACGCGTCGAACAAGCGGCCGAATTCGTCACGGCGGTGATGCGAGATGCGGAAATCGAGCCGTCCGGTCGCGGCATCGTCGAGCGCGCGGCGCAGCCGGGCCATCGGCCGCGAGATCATCCGCGCGCTCATATAGCCGATCAGGAAGACGACCAGCATGATCGCGACCGACAGCGCGGCGAGCAGCGCGCGCGCGTCGGCGATGGCATCGTCGAGCGGCCGGCGCCCGAGCACGAGGTCGACCCGGCCGAAATCGGCACCGGCATAGTCGATCGGCTCGACGAAGCGATAGCCGTCGCCTCGCGCGCCCTGGCTTTGAGTCACCTTGGCCGGACCGGGGAAGCCGACGGCGGCCTCGCCCTGCGGTCCCCGATAGGGCTTGCCGACCAGCCGGGCGTCGCTGGCGGCACGGATGACGCCGTTGCCATCGACCACCTCCAGGCGGCGGACATTGGGGTCGCGCGCAGCGCCCGCGACGAACGTCTGCAACGGTATCCAGTCCTGCTGGTCGGGAGGAAGCCCGGCGTTGTCCGCGGCGTAGAGCGCAGCGTTGCTGGTGACGAAACCGGTGATCGACGATCCCGAGGTCAGCGCGAGATGCTCGAGCGTGCGGGTCTGCCGGCCCAGGATGGCGGTGACGCTGAACGCCAGCGCGATCGCGGTGGTCGCGCACAGGATCAGCGGCAGCTTGAAGCGCAGCGCCAGCCCGCGGCGGCGCCCGCCCTCGTCGCTGTGCAGCGCCTCGAATTCGCGCGCCAGCGCCTGGCGCACCGCCTCGCCGTCGGCGAAGCGCTCGTCCGGTTTCTTGGCGAGCAGCTTCTCGACGATGTAGCGCACGCCCTTGGGGCAATCGCGCACGACGGCGTCGATCGCCGGCGGCTGCTGCTGCGAGATCTGGATCGCCAGCGTGCCGACGCCGGTGGCATCGAACGCGACCCTGCCGGTCAGCATTTCGTAGATCACTACGCCCAGCGAGAAGAGATCGGAACGAGGGTCCACCGCCAGCCCCAGCGCCTGTTCGGGGCTCATGTAGCGTGGTGTGCCCACCACTTGGCCGACCTGCGTCCGCAGCGTTTCCTGCTCCCCGGTTGCGGGATCGGCATCGGCGACCCGGGCGATCCCGAAATCGAGCAGCTTGACGGTCTTGGCGCCGTCGCACAGCTGGATGTTCGACGGCTTGATGTCGCGATGGACGATGCCCATGCGATGCGCGTAGCTCAGCGCATCGGCGAGCTGCAGCGCGATACCCAGCACCCGCTCGCACGGCATCCGGCCCTGCTCGGCGAGCACCGCGTCGAGCGGGCGGCCATCGACGAACTCCATCGCGATGTACGGAAAGCCATCGGCCTCGCCGACGTCGTAGATGGTGGCGATATGCGCATGGGACAGGAGCCCGGCAGCGCGCGATTCACGCAGAAAACGGCCGACGAGTTCGGCGTTCGTCCGATATTCGGGCTTCAGGATCTTGATCGCGACGTCGCGTCCGACGCCTGGATCGAACGCGCGATACACGTCCGCCATGGCGCCTTCGCCCAGCGCCGCTCGTATCTGATAGCGCCCCACGACCTCCATAAAGGCCCCTCTTTCGGTCCGGTCCGGGGAGAATTTAGCGCGACGAGATTAAAGGTTTCTTTGCGCTATCACTTGCGGGCCTTGACGGTACGGCGGATGCGTTGCGCGCGATCGAGATCGCGCTTGATGACGGCATTTCCAGGATCCAGCGCCGCCGCGCGCGTCAGATCGTCGACCGCGCGATCGACCTGGCCGCGATTGAGCGCGCTCAAGCCGGCGGCGCGATATCTGGCTGCGCGAGCGGGATCGGCTTTCGGCTGCGGCGGCGGGGCCGGTTTCGCCGGCGCAGACGGGGCGCGGTGCGCCGGTTCGGCATTCGCGGGATGGATGGCGCGCGGTGCAGGCGCGGTTTGCTCGGCGGGCGGTGCGCCCGGAATGCGAAGCGTCTGCCCCGGCTTGATCGCGTCGGGTATCGCGATGTGATTGTAGCGCGCCAGCGCGTAGAATTTATCCGGATTGCCGAGATATCGTCCGGCGAGCTCGCGCAAGCTGTCGCCCGGCTTGACGGTATAGGGAAACGAGCGCGAACCGAGCATCGCCACCGGGTCGATATCGATCGTTTCGCCGAGCAGCCGCGCCCGCGCGTCGTTCGGATCCTGTTTGCGGATGCGCTTGAGCACCTTCTGGGCGGTGTTGGTGTCGCCATGCTGGAGCGCCGCGACGACCGCGTCATAGCGTTGGACGGGCGATGCCGCCGCCGGCGCGGCTGCCTGCGGACGTCCCGATTCGCCGAGGCCGTGCGAGCAAGCGGACAAGGCAAGACCGGCGATCAGGACGGTCCATTTGGCGCGCCTGGCGCGCGGGTGCGTCGAGGTCATCCTTGCATCCTCTTTTCGATGGAGTCGCGAAGCGCGGACGGTGCCGCCGCCGATGTCAGCTGGGCGACGGCCGGATCGGCTGCCAGGATGCCCAAATCGTGCGCGGTCATCGGCCGGCCGAAATGAAAGCCCTGGAACAACGTGCATCCATGCCGGTGCAGCCAGTCGAATTCCTCGCGCCGTTCGACCCCCTCGGCGAGGACACGGATGCCAAGACCGCGACCCAGCGCGATCAAGCTTTGGCAGATCGCCTGGCTGGCCGGCCGTTGATCGACATGGTCGACGAACTCGCGGTCGATCTTGAGCTTGTCGAACGACAGCTGGCGCAAATAGCTGAGGCTGGAATAGCCGGTGCCGAAATCGTCGATCGCGATCGCGACGCCGTGCTTGCGCAGCGCGTCGAACAGCCGCTGTGCCCGTTCGACGTCGCCGGCGGCAACGGTTTCGGTAAGCTCGATCTCGAGCATCCCTGCGCCGATACGATGGCGCGCCATGGTTCTTGCGACGATGTCGGCAAGGTCACCGCGGGCGAGCTGCCCGGCCGAAAGATTGACTGCGACGCTGAGGCCGTCGAGACCGTCGCGCCGCCACTGGCGCACTTGCCGACACGCTGCGTTCAGCGCCCACAAGCCGACTTCTTCCGCCAGCCCGGTCGCCTCGACGACGGGAATGAACTCCCCAGGCTGAACGAGGCCGCGTTGCGGATGGCGCCAGCGGATCAACGCCTCGGCGCCGCACACGCGGTGATGAGCGGCATCGACCAGCGGTTGATAGGCCAGTTCAAACTCGCCGCGCGCGACGGCCTGGCGCAGATCCTGTTCGAGCGTGAAGGCCTCGCGAGCACGGTGCATGGCCGGCGCCGCCGAACCGGCGGCCGGGTCAACGCGACGCTGGATGCCGGCGAGCGTTGCGATCGCGGCCATCAACAGCTCTGCCGCATCGGCTCCGTCGTCCGGTGCGGAAGCCCTCCCCGCAGCCATTTCGGGAGCAATTGGCTGATTGTCGATGACGATCGCTTCGGTAAGCGCATAGCAGATCGCGTCGATCTCGCTTGCCGTCGCGTCGCGGTTGGCGCGCGTGAACCACACCCCGATCCGCGCCCGGTCGATTTGCGCGACCCAGGCATGGTCTCCGACCATCCGGGCGATGCGCTCGGCGAGCCGCGCCATCGCCTCCTCGGCGACATCGAGATCGAACGCCGACAAACGGTCGAAATCGCAGAATTCGAAGATGGCCAGGGTGCCGCCGGCGCCGGCCGAGAGGTCCTTGCGCATGGCGGTCAGCAAGGGCTCGCGGGTGGGCAGGCCGGTCCGGTGATGCCGGCGTGTCAGCCGGTGACGGACAGGAGCGATCGCCGCATCGATCGCCTCGAGGCGGCGATCGATGTCGGCTATGGGGTCGCTGCTGTCCGCATCGGCCTCGGCCACGGCCGCAAGGATCGCGCGGGCACGCCCGGCAATCCGCCGCGCGCGCCCTAAGGCGTGGCGCCGCGCGTCAAGCATCATGAAATTGCCCAGCAACGCGAGTAGCGAGACGCTGCCGATCACGGCGCGTTCAGGCGCCGCCTGCACGCTCTCCAGCGCAAGGACGACAACCGCCATCGCGACCAAGACAGCCATCCAGGCCATCGCGATCCGCCAATCGGTGCCAGCCCTCGTAGCACCACGCGGCGTCTTGGTGTCGGACCCCATATCCACCTGCAATACGCTCCGCTGCCACGCCTAATTCCAAAAGAATAAGCGGGCGTTAAGCGGGCCGCAGGCAATTCCGGGCGGTGCTGGACCGTCCGGTGCCGAGGTCGCGGTCTGGTCGCAGCGTTCATCTGACCGAGAAGAGGACTTGATCGACGACTGCCCCGTCCTGGTCGAGCATCTTCAGCTTGTGGGTGCCGGGCGGCGCGAGGATAAGCGGGTGCGCGCCGGCCGGACCAAGGTCGCGGCCGTCGAGCATCAGTCGATGCGCCGCAACGGCGCCGGAAACGCCGATCGCGAGCCGCTGGCGATCGATCGGAATATCGGGATCGAGCGCATAAATGCTGCCCGAGACGGGATTGGTGATGCGCGGGCGCCGTGCCGTCGCGGGCGCGAAGGTGACGTGCGTTTCGGCGGTGCCGGCGAGGAAATATTCGATGCGCGGCTGCTCGATATGCTCGTCGAAGGTGACGTGCCGCGCGACGATGCCGGCAGGGCGCGGCGGCGCCCCGGCGTCGGTGTCGCGGTTGAGCGCGAGCATCACGTCACGCCATACCGGGGCGGCGCCGCTCATGCCCGAGACGACTTTCATCGGATCGCCCTCGGCGTTCCCCACCCACACCCCGACGGTATAGGCGCGAGTGAAGCCGATCGCCCAATTGTCGCGCATCGCCTTCGACGTGCCGGTCTTCACCGCTGCCCAGAACGGCAGCCGAAGCGCGCTGTCGAGCCCGAAGGTTGCGGCGCGCGCATTGGGATCGGCGAGGATGTCCGAAACCAGCCAGGCTGCCGGTTGGGTCGTGATCTGGCGCGGCGGTATATGCGGATCGTGAACGGTCAAGCGCAATGGCGACCAGGCGCCGCCCTGCGCAAGGCTGCGATAGGCAGCGACCTGCTGGAGCAGCGTGACCTCAGCCGATCCGAGCGCCAGCGAATAGCCGTAATAATCGCCATCCTCGGTCAGCCCCCGATAGCCGGTGTCCCACAGGCGATCACGAAACGGCTCGACCCCAACCAGCAGCAACGTTCGCACCGCCGGGACGTTGAGCGAACCGGCGAGCGCACTTCGAACCGAGACGGGCCCCTTGAAATCGCGATCGTAATCCTGCGGCACGTAGAGTCCCGAGGCGGTGTCGAGCTGCACCGGTGAATCATCGAGGATCGAAGCCGGGGTGACGTAGCGCTTTTCTATCGCATCGGCATAAAGGAACGGCTTCAGGGTCGAGCCCGCTTGACGGTAGGCATCGGCGTCGTCGACCGCCGGCGCGGTCGAGCCGCCGCCAGGGACGCCACCAACATACGCGAGCACATCGCCGGTCGCATTGTCGACCACGACCACCGCGCCGTCGCGGGCATGGTCGGCACCGAGCCCCTTCATCTCGCGCGCGAGGGCTTGGGCGGCGATCCGCTGGACGCGGGCATCGAGCGTCGTCGTGACGCGCATTCCAGGCTTGTCGAGCAGCTTGACCGCGAGATGCGGCGCTAGGCCGGGATCGAGCTGCAAGCTGCGCTCGGGCCCAAGCATCGCGACTGCTTCGCCTTCCAGCCTGCCGCAATCCTTGTTTTTGGCGAGCGCACAGGCGCGCGCCGCGATCGCGTGCGGCTCTCCCTGCGGGTCGGGCAGCAGCGCGGCGAGCAGCAACGCGTCGTCGCGGCCGAGCGCGTCGGGGGTCTTGCCGAACAGGCCAAGCGCCGCGGCGGCAATCCCCTGAGCCTCACCGTGATAGCCCGCGAGGTTGAGATAGGTTTCGAGGATTTGCTTGCGGCTCCACCGCGCGGCCAGCCGGTCCGCGGCGCGCATCTGGCGGAGCTTGTCGAGCCAGGTCCGGCTGCCCGGCGCGGCGATATCAGGTTCGAGATAGCCGGCAACCTGCATCGCCAGCGTGCTCGCGCCGCGGCCCGGCCGGCCTTCGATACGGTCGCGGATCGCGCCCGCGACCGATAGCCAATCGACTCCGCCGTGATGCCAGAAGCGCCGGTCCTCGGCGGCAACGATAGTGTCGCGTGCGTTGGGGGAGATATGGTCGAGCGGCGTCCAGGGCAGCCGCCGCACGGCGAAATCGACGCGGACGCTGTCGATCAGCGTGCCGTTGCGATCGTATAGCCAGGCCTCTGACGGCCGCCATGCGGTGCGTACCTCGGCGTAGGAGGGGAGCGGCGGCGGCAGTGTCGCGTAATCGATCGTGCCGAACAGCAGCGCCAGAATCCCAACGCCGAGGACGGGAGCGCGCTGCCCCCAGCCCCGTTCGCCCTCACCTCGTCGAAATATCGTTCGTGCTGCCTCACGAAGACGAGAACGGCCGTTCGACAAGCTCAGCGCGAACGGCGGAACACGGTTCATCGCTGCGCGACGTCGATAGCCGCCTTGGGCAGATCGGCATGAATTTCGGGAGAATACATCG
The DNA here is from genome assembly GCA_035776635.1 of Sphingomonas sp. Classification (GTDB taxonomy): domain Bacteria; phylum Pseudomonadota; class Alphaproteobacteria; order Sphingomonadales; family Sphingomonadaceae; genus Sphingomonas. Next base: position 102,728 of record DASTWI010000052.1, read on the forward strand.
CTTCGACATGCGTCGGCGGCACCTGGAAATGACCGGCGGCATTCAAGCGCAGCAGATAGGACACCGCGAAATGACCGCGCGGCACCCAGTCGAAATAGGCGCGCCAGGCGTCATTGCCGCGCTCGATATAGGAAGCGCGGACTCCCGCCTGAACGTCCCAGATCTTGCCGTTCCGATCGACTGCGCCGAATTCCGTGCCGCCTCCGTCACTCGCTTCGTTGCCCAGCATCTGCGATTGCCCGCCGAGATCGCCGACGATCGTCGCGCCGGCCGGGATCGGGTCGCTGACCACCACCCAGTTGCGCTCGGCGGAGGCATCGACCGCGATCGTCACCTTGATGACGTCGCCGCGCGTCAGCCGGCCACGCACGCGCTGCTGCACCATTTCGACCTTGCGCTGAATGCGATATCCTGCCGCGACGGGACTGGTCAGCGGCACTGCTGCCTTGACCGAGACCGTCGCCCACGGCCCCGCTCCACCGCGCTGCGCCAGCATCAACGGAGTGGCGCGGGCGGGAAGCGCGAAGGTGAGCGTGCGAGCGCCCTCTGCCAGCGGCCATTGCCGGCTCGACGTGCTCGGGCCGAACGACACGATCGTCGTGCCGGCGATCGCCTGCGCGGGATAGGCTTCGGCGAACTTGCGCACCGCGATCGCTCCCCAGGCATTCGACGTCGTCGTATCCCAGCGACCGCGGCGCTGACGCTGGGCGACCCCGACCATCATCCGGGGGGTATCGTCCTGCCAGCCGGGGCGGCCGATCGTCGCGGCCAGCGCCTTGATCGCCGCCTCGTCGTTCGACGCCATCAGCCACCATGGCGTGTTGCTGCCGTCCGAAATATCGAGGCGCGTGCCCTCATAGACCAGCCGGGTGCGCAACGTCTGCTCGGCGCTTGCCTTGAGTGCGGCGGCATTGGGGAGTCCGGAAATGTGATCGAGCGTCATCAGATAATCGGCGAGTTGTCCGGTCGGCATCGCCGCGGGCGGTATTCCGATCTGACCGAGCATCGCCGGGGTCGCCGCACCGTTGCGCGCCAGCGCCGCCAGCGCCGCGAGTTTCTGCAGACGCGGATCGCCATAGGCCTCGTGCCGCAACCGCCCGTCGAGCACCGCCTTCATCGCCTCGATCATCTTGCCGCGCACGTCGCCGGGCAGCGCCAGCCCGGCCTCGGCGGTGATCAACAGGACATAAGCGGTGAGCGCCTCCGATCCGTCAAGCGAATCCGACGGGAAATAGCGCAGCAGGCCGTCCGGCGCCTGATAGGTCGGCAAGTCGTTGGCAATCGCCTGCCAATCGGCGCTGTCGCCCATGACGATCGCGCGCGACAGGCGTTGCTCGATGCAATCGTAAGGGTAAGCGGCCATGAACGCGCGCACGCCCGCCATCGGCGGCGCCAATGTGTCGCTCAGCCGCACATCGACCGCGCCGAACCCCGGCAGCGCACCTGCCGGCGGCGCGATCGGAATCGTGCCGCCCGAGACGCGGGTGAGCGTCGCCGCCCAAACCTCGGTCGGCACGGCCGGCACGACCTGCTCATCGACGCTGATCTGGTCGCTTGCCTTGCCGTCGGCTGAGCGCGCGACGACGTGCCATCTCAGCGTGCCGACGCCCTGCGGCGCGGTCAGGTTCCACGCGATCGGCACCGCCCCGCCAGCGGGGATGGTCACGGTCAACGGATGGCCAACCGCGACGCGCGGCGAAAGCGCGACGGTCGCGGTCACCGTCATCGCATGGTCCGAACCGTTGCGCAGCGTGAACCCCGCGCCGTACCAGTCGCCCGAGCGGACCAGCGGAGGGATGCCGGCATAGATGCTCAGATCCTGCGCGGTGCGCACGCTGGTCGATCCCGTGCCGAACAGCTCGGCGCCGTTGGTGGCGATCGCCACCAGCTTGAATGACGAGAGCGAATCCGACAGCGGCACGGCAACGCGGGCATGGCCGTCCGCGTCGAGCGCGACATGGCCTTTCCACAATAACACCGGCTGAAAGTTCTGGCGGTTGAGACCGGAAACATCACCGGTCCCGCCACCGCCGCCGGGCGCCAGCGCCTTGCGGCCGTAATGTCGTTTGCCGACCACCTGCATCTGCGCGGTCGAGGTCAGCACCGAAAGCGGCCGATCGCCCATCATCGCGGTCAGCACGTCCCAGCTGTCGTTGGGCGCGAGCTGGAGCAGCGCCTCATCGACCGCGGCGAAGGCGACATCGGCCTGCCGCGCCGGCTTGCCGTCGGGGGTGCGTACCTGGAGATCGACAATCGCCGTGCCGCGCGCGGGATAGCGGGCATGATCGGCCTTCACCGCGACGTGCAGCCGATGCGTTTCCCAGCCGACCGTCACCTTGGCGATACCGAGGCGATAGGCCGGCTTCGCGAGATCGACCGTCGCGGTCGGCCGCGTCGGGATCGGCGAGCCGAACGGCAGGCCCCATTCGTAGGCGAGATGCCTCAGTCGTGCCCAGAAGCCGTCGACGCGCCCGCGCACCGCCATTACCGAGACATAGACGTCGGGCGCATAGCTGCCGGGCATCGGCACCTCGACGACCGGGTCCTTGCCCGACAGGTGCGTGACGAAGCTCGACAGCACGCCTTCGCGCTCAACCGAGATAAGCACGGTCGCGTCGCGGAACGGCATCCGCACCTGGAACCGCGCAGTCTCGCCTGCCCTGTATTCGGTCTTTTCGGGAATCACGTCCATGCGGTCGCCGTTGTCGCCGCCGAACCACCAATCGTCCTCGCCTGCGAGCCACACCGACCTCGTCGCCCGCGCGACACGGCCCGAGTCGTCGGTGGTCGTCGCCACCGCGTAGATCTCGCCCGAAATGCCGGGATCGACCTTGCATTCGGCGCGCCCTTGGGCATCCGTCGTCGCCGAACACTGCGCGTCGAGCTTCCTGGTGCGCATCTGGTTGTCGTAGGCATAGAAGCCGCCGATCAGCCGCCGCCGCGCGGTGAGGATTTGGCGGCTGTAGAGCGCCACCGAAATGCGCTTGCCCCTGACCGGCTTGCCGTCGGTATCGAGCGCCACGAACTGGAGCCGCAGATCGTCCTGCTTCATGATCCAGCCGTCGGTCTTGATGCCGAGCTGGATCGATGAGGGATAGATCGGGACGCTCCGTGAGGCGGTCAGCACCTCGCCGTTGGCATCCTGATAGTCCATCTCGACCTGCATCCGCGTCATGCCGCTGAGCGTCTGCGGCACCGTGACGACGCTGTGCTGCGTGCCGTCGGCTTTGAGCGTGAGCGGAACCGTCTGGGTGGGCGGCAGCGGCGCCTGGTCCTCTTCGCCATTGCCGTTGAGCGGCTTGACGCCTTCTTCGACCGTGTCGCCCCCGAATGTGTACGCGTCATAGCCCGCGGGGCTCGGCGTGTCGGCGAAATAGCCGATCCTGAGTTCGACCGGCAGCCGCGCCGCGCCGCCGCCCGACAGATAGCCGACATAGAGATCGAGCGGCAGCGTCTTCGGGCTGATCGCCGCCTGCTTCGGCCCGGAGATAGTCGCGCGCATCGTCGGCAGCCGGTATTCGTCGACCCTGAACGATTGGCCGGTGGCGGTGACCTGGCCGTCCGCGGCGACGATCTGCAGGTCGTAATCGCCCATCGGCGAGCTCTTGGGTGCGGTCCAGCGCGTTTCGCCGACACCGTTGGCGTCGATCGTCAACGGCAGGTCGAAATCGGTATCCGAGCCGCGGTGCTGGAGCCGCAGCGTGCCCTTGAACGGCTTTGGGATGGTGAAGCCGTGCGCGGTCGGCATTCGCACGATGTGCTTCATGTGAATCGTCTCGCCCTGGCGGACCAGCGCGCGGTCGAACACGGTGTGGACGATCTGCTCGGGCGCCGAATAGCCGTAGGGCAAGTTGAAATCGTACGGACGAATGCCGTCGCTCCAGTCGGTCAACGCGAAGCTGAAGTCGCCCGCCTTGCGCGCCGAGACCATCAGCGCGTGCGGCGACGCGCCGTAGTCGCTGTCCTTGCAGCTCGAATAGGTCTGGGGTTCGGGTAGCCCCGCAGGCACGTTAAGACCGCCGCTACGATCGGTGATGCCGCGCGCGAGCAGCTTTCCTGTGCAGCTGTCGGTGATCCGCACCTCGGCATTGGCGACGGGCTGGCCGCTGTCGAGCGCGGTTACCCAGACGAGGCTGCGGCTGCGGCCCCATTCGAAATGGACCGCCATGTTGGTGACCAGCGCCGCGGTCGCCACGTAGCGCGGTGCGTCGCGTCCCAGCAGCGCGCGGCCAAGCGTCGGGCTGCCCAGTTCGACGACATAGAAGCCGGGCTGACGCAAGGGAATTCCGACGACCTCGAACTCCTTTCCCTTGCCGGGCAACGCGAAGGTGACCGGTGTGCCCTGGCCGGACAGGATCGATTTCGAGCCGGTGTCGTTGATCGTCACCGTCTCGCCGCCGCGCGTTACGTCGTGGCTGGCATAATCGCCGGCTGCGTCCACCTTGCGCAGCCAGTCGGCGACCGCCCCGTCCGATCCGGCGACGCGCAGACGCCGCCCGCCGACCGCGAGGTTCCTGCCCTGAAGTGCCGGTTCGACATTACGCACCGTCACCGGCAGCACGCCGCCTTGCTCCGCCTCGAGGATCCCGAAATCGGCAGCGAACTTGACCAGCGGCGGCGCAGCGTCGAAGCGGACCTCGAGTGGAAAGCGCTCGGCGTTGGCGAGCGTCCGGCCGCTCTCATCCTTGACGCCTGCGGGCAGCACCAGCCTGGCAGCCGACGATGCCGGGAATGGCGGGTCGAAACGGATATCGGCGATCGTCGAACTGGTCCTGTCGTCATCGCTGAAGCTTGGCGCAATCGGCTTGCGGCCCGGAAATTCGAGGCGGATCGCCTGCGCCTCGCGCATCGAAATCGGCGCGGAAAAGCGCACTCGCGCCTTTTCGACCGGATCGCATCCGGACTGCGGATTGGTCCGCCCGCATTCGAACCGCGCGGTAAACGCCTTGCGCACGGTATAATCGAAGCGCTGGTCGGCGCCCGCGGCCTTGCCGCCGGCGCCGACGATCTTGCCCGACCACATCAGCGACATGTCGCGCCCGGGCGGCAGCGCACGACGGCAGGTGAGCGCGGTGACCGCAGCGAGTGCCTTTGCCCGCGTCGTCGCATCGCCGGGCAGCTCGCTCGGCAGACCGGCGCGGTCGAGGAAATCCCGGACACGCCAGTCATCGGTCCCCACCGCGGCCAACAGCTTGGCCGCCACCGTCGGCTTCAAGACCTGGACCGGAATCTTCTCGCCGAGTCCGTCGACCGCGCAATAGGCATTGGCTGCGACCGATTGCGGCACCGCGGGCATATTGGCCGCGACAAGGAAGACCTGGTCTTCCTCGATATCGCCGCCATTCTCGTCCGGCAGGACCGCACGCGCGACCGGGCCGCCGGCATCCACGGTGAAAGTCCGCTGGCCCTCGACGGCAAAGCCTTGAAGCGTCTTCAGACCGTCGCGCAAGGCGAATCGGCAACTCGCGCCGCCGGGCAGCCCATGGTCAAACTGATAGACGTAGGTCCGCTGATCGACCCAGCGTCCTTGACCGGGGACGGCGCAAGTAACGTCGAACGGAGAAGCCGCTCGCGGATCGCCGAGCGGCACCATCGCATCGTTGAACCGGGCGGTGAACCGCTCGATCGCGCCGTTGCCGACGCCGGGTGTCGCCAACACCACACGAGGAGAGCCACCACCTTGCGCGGCCAGAGGAGCCAATGCGAGCGCGAGGAACGCCAGTCGGACAGGCAGCCGCATGAGACCTCCCGCGAAAACGGCTGAGATGCTAACAGCGACGAACCGTGCTTGTCCAGCGATGAATGGAGGGGCTGCACGTAACGCGAGAACGGGTTACCGCAGCAACGCTCCCTCTTCTGCGCTCACTCGTATCGCAGCGCCTTGACCGGCCGTGTCCGCGCCACCTGCCAGGCATGCGCGGCGATCGTCGCCACAGCAATCGCCAGCGCCAGGCCGCCGGCCGCGACGAAGGGTAACGGGCCGAGGCCGATCCGCTGATCGAAACCGTTCAGCCAGGTGCGCATGATCCACCACGCGGCCGGCCAGGCGATTACGTTGGCGATCAGCACCGGCCGGCTGAACTGCCATACCAGCAGCCGGACGATATCGCGCGTCTTGGCGCCCAGCACCTTGCGGATGCCGATTTCCTTGGTGCGCCGCTCGGCGGTGAACGCGGCCAGCCCGAACAGTCCGAGGCAACCGATCACCACCGCCAGCACCGCGAAAGCGGCGAACAGCTCGCCGCGCGCGACGTCGCGGTCATATTGCTCGCGGACCAGCTCGTTGGCGAAATCGGCGGTGAACGGCACCTCCGGCACCAGCTGCTGCCACACCTTCCCGACCTCTGCGCGGACCGCAGCCGGCGCGACGTTCGCGAAGCGCACCGCGATCTGGCCGTAACCGACCTTCTGCATGACATAGACGATCGGCTGTTGCGGCTCGTGCAGCGAGCGGAACCGCGCGTCCGATACGACCCCGACGATCGTGCATGGCACCAGCCCGACTTCGGGCAGCGATATGTTGCCGCCGATCGTCTTTCCGATCGCGTCCTGCGGCGTCCTGAAGCCGAGCCGCTGCGCGGCAAGCTCGGAGATCACCACGTTGACTCCGCGCGCGGCGAGCGCGCGTTCGGCGTCGAGCTGGGGCGGATAGGGCGTCGTCGCGTCGTCCTTGGCAAAGGCCGGGGAGAAGAACCGGCCGGCGAGCAGCCGCATCCCCATGGCCTCGAAGAACTCGTCGCTCACGCCATAGGTGCCGAGAGTCACCGAATTCGTCGCGCCAGGCAGGAAATAGCTGCTCGACGAGTTGCCGTTGGGCGACACTGCGATCTGCGTACCCGCTGCGGCGACCACGCCGGGCAGCCGCCTGATTCGCTCGATCACCGACCGCGCCTGGCTGTCGGACACGCCCTTGAAATCGAGATTGGCGACCTGCAACAGGCCATCGCGGCGGAAGCCGGCATCCATCGTCTGGGCATAGCGGGTCTGTGCATAGATCACGCTGGTACACACGATCAGCCCGATCGAGACGGCGAACTGCGCGACGACCAGCGCGTTGCGCAGCCGGCCCGATCCTTGCGCGTCGGTCGATGAACGGTTGGCCTTCAGGATACGCGCCGGCTGGAAACGCGACAGGTAAAAGGCCGGATAGAGCCCGCCCGCCACCCCGACCAGAAGGATGAGAACGAGGCACGGCAGCCAGATGCCGTCGGCGCCGAAATAATGCAGCTCGATTCCCGCGCCCAGGAAAGCGTTGAATCCCGGCAGCGCAAGCTCGACCAGCGCCAGCGCGATCAGCGTGGTAATCGCCGCAATCAGGATCGATTCACTCAGGAACTGGACGATCAGCTGGCCGCGCCGCGCGCCGAGCACCTTGCGCAGCGCGACCTCGCGCGCCCGCTGCGAGGCACGCGCCGTGGCGAGATTGGTGAAATTGACGCACGCCATGCCGAGCACCAGCAAGGCGATCACCGCGAAGGTCGCGACGGTGCCCGCGTCGTTGCCGGGAGTCACGCCATATTCCTGCGCCTTGCCCAGATGCACGTCGCGGATGTTGACCAGCTTGAAATCCTCGATATCGCCGGCGTTCGTCTTTTCGCCGTTGATCACCTGGTCGGGGATGGTCTGCTCCTCCCAAGCCGGCAGCGCGGCATTGATCGCAGCGACGTCGGTTCCCGGGTTGAGCTTGACGTAGTTCCAGCCTTGCTCGCTGTTCCAGTCGGTCAGCAGCCGCGCGCGATCGGCGAACTGCACGGCGAGATCAAAACGCGCGACCATGCTCGCCGAAAAGCTGCTGTCGCGCGGAAAGTCCTTGAATACGCCAGTAATCCGGTAATCGACGTCGCCGGCATTATCGACGATGGTGAGGGTCTTGCCGATCGGATCGGCATTGCCGAACCGCTTCCTCGCCTCGCTCTGGCTGATCGCCAGCGAATGCGTGTCGGACAGCGCGGTGCGCGGGTCGCCCTCGACGAAGGGCACCTGCAGGATGTCGAACAGATTGCCGTCGACCATGCGCAGGTCATCGACCTTGGACGGCCTTCCGTCCTGGATGACGATCGGTGAGAAGGAGCGGACGAACACCGTCTTCTCGACCTGCGGAAAATCCCGGGCCAGCTCCTGCGCCGCAATGATCGGCGTGACCTGCAGGTCCTTGGCCTGACCACCGTTCTTGTCGGGACGATAAAACATCTGCAGCTGATAGGCCTGATCGGCATGGGGCATCCAGCCGTCGTAATTCGCCTCGTAGCGGACATAGAGCAGCATCAGCAGGCACGCGGCGATGCCGAGCGCGAGGCCGAAGATGTTGATGAACGCGTAGGTGCGGTTCTTCACTAGCGTGCGGAGGCCGACGGTCAGATAGTTACGCCACATGAGGTGGTCTCCTTAAGCGGCGCGGCGGTGCTGCTGGAGGACGCGCCCGTCGAGCATCTCCACGATGCGCGCGGCATAATCGGCGTGGGCAGGCGAATGGGTGACCATGACGATCGTCGAGCCCTGCGCATTGAGCGCCTGGAGCATCCGCATCACCTCCTCACCGTGGCTGGTATCGAGGTTGCCGGTCGGCTCATCGGCGAGGATCAGCCGCGGGTTGGCGACCAGCGCGCGAGCGACCGCGACGCGTTGCTGCTGCCCGCCCGACAGCTGGCTCGGCCGGTGGCGCGCACGGTGGGCGATGCCGACACGGTCCATCACCTCGTCGGCACGACGCTTACGATCGCTCGCCGAGACGTTGTGGTAGAGCAGCGCGAGTTCGACATTCTCGCGCACGCTCAACTCGTCGACGAGATTGAAGCTCTGGAAGATGAAGCCGATGCTTTCCTTGCGGACATCGGCGAGCTGGTTCTCGGAAAGGCCGGCGACCTCCCTGCCGTCGAACACGTAGGAACCGGCCGTAGGGCTATCGAGCATCCCCATCAGGTTGAGCAGCGTAGACTTGCCGCACCCCGACGGACCCATCACCGCAACAAACTCGCCCTCGGCGACGTCGAGGTCGATATCGTCGAGCGCGGTGGTTTCGATCGTTTCGGTGCGGTAGACCCGCGACACGTTGCGCATGCTAAGCATCGGCATCCTTTCGTCCGGTGGCGTTGGCGCGACAGTCAGCAAGCACCGTGCCAGCAGCCGCACGAGAGCGAACGCGCAGCCACAGGGCGTATTCGTGTCCATTTCCGGACACGATCGTCCGAAAATGGACACGAGCGCGCGTCACGCGATCGCCAGCGGGGGTAAGGGCAGCGCCGAGGCAGCGACCAAGCTGGCGGCGAGAGCAAAAGCGGCGGCGATGCTGACGAGGCGGTTTAGCAGCGAGAGCGGCATGGCAAAATTCCTTGCTTGAGGCGATGTCCTGATCTCTGCACTGGCCGTGCCAGCCCCTGGAAACGGCTGGAAACGGCACCTTTAGGCACGCTCCAGCCAGCTGGCATGTAAATTGATTGTCCGCATCCGGACAAAGGCTGTACGGGAACGGACAGGAAAGGGAGAATGGCCGAGTTCGACCTGTGCGTCGTGATCGACGACGACGAGGACATCCTGGTCGCGAGCCGGCTGCTGCTCCGCGACCTGTTCGCCGAGGTGCTCACCTCGACCGATCCGGCGGCGGCCATTGCCGCGCTCGGCGGGCGGTCGCCGGACGTCGTCCTGCTCGACGCCAATTTCGCGCGCGGCGCGACCGATTCCTCGGAAGGGCTGGCATGGCTCAGCCGTCTGCTTGCGGTTGATCCCGAGATGGTCATCATCGTGATCACCGCACATGCGGGAGTGCAGATCGCGGTCAACGCGATGAAGCATGGCGCAACCGACTTCATCGCCAAGCCGTGGTCGAACGAACGTCTGCTCGCGGCGGTGCGCACCGGCGCGACGCTGCGCCGATCGCGGCGCAATGCCGCAGCGCCGGCGCGAGGGCTCACGCCGACCGTGTTGCTCGGCAGCTCCCCGGCGATGGCGCGGGTCCATTCGCTGATCGCGCGCGCCGGGCCGACCGAGGCCAATGTTCTGATCATCGGGGAAAACGGCACCGGCAAGGAACTCGTCGCCCGCGCGTTGCACGCGGCCTCGGCGCGTGCCGACATGCTGACCGTCGATCTTGGTGCGATCGCCGAGAATCTGATCGATTCCGAGCTGTTCGGTCATGTGAAAGGTGCCTTCACCGACGCCCGGGCCGATCGCACCGGCCGCATCCTAGCGGCAAACGGCGGTACGCTGTTCCTCGACGAGATCGGGAACCTGCCGCTCCATCTCCAGCCCAAGCTGCTGACGATGCTAGAACAGCGCAAGGTGACTCCGGTCGGCAGCAACCGCGCCGCAGCCGTCGACACGCGCGTGATCGCCGCGACCAACCTGCGTCCCACCGAGTTGCACGACCCGCAGCGCTTCCGCCAGGACCTCCTGTTTCGCCTCAACACCGTCGAGATCGAACTCCCGCCGCTGCGCGAACGGCGCGAGGACATTCCCGAACTGGTCGCGCATTTCCTCGGTCTCTACGCGGCGCGCTATCGGCGCCCGACGCCCGACCTTGCCGACGACACGATGGCAGCCCTGATCGAGCACGATTGGCCGGGCAACGTCCGCGCGCTGCGCCATGCGATCGAGCGCGCAGTGATCCTTGCCGGCCCCGGACCGCTCACGTCCGAGGATTTCGCGCTGCGCCGGCATGGCGAGCGGATCGCGCCCTCGGCGGTGGTCCCGCCCGCCGCCGACCTCAACCTTGATCGCGCGGAGAAACGGATCATCGCCGACGCGCTCAAGAAGCACGGCTACAACATCTCGCTCGCCGCCGCCGAACTCGGCCTTTCGCGCGGCGCGCTTTACCGGCGGATGGAGAAGCATGGCCTCTGACTGGCGCTTCGCGCTCGGCCTGGGTCTGCGCGTCGCGATGCTGCTCGCGACATTAATCGCCGCATTCGCCGCATTCGCCACTCCTGGATTTGCCGCGGTGCGCCTGGTCGCGGCAGCGGCGATAGTGGCCGCGGTGGCGTGGCTATGGGTCTATGCAAGCCGAAGCGCAATCGCCACCGCACGCTTCGTCGAAGCGCTCGAGTTCGGCGATCTCGCCACCCGCACCGAGGAGCGTGACGGCCACTTCGGTGCGCTCGCCCGCGCATTCAACGGCGCGATCTCCCGGTTGCGCACCGAACGCGATCGCGAGCGCGCGATGACGCGATACAACGAGGCGCTGCTCGACGATATGCCGGTGGCGCTGCTCGTTATCGACGGAGAGATCGTCACCCCGGCCAACAAGCTCGCCCGACATCTGTTCCGGACCGAACTGCACGGCGTGACGGCCGACGCGTTCGAGCGCTACGGCGCGACTTTGGCCAAGCGACTCGCCGACTCCGCCGCGGCGGGCGAGGAAATGCTGCTGCTCCGGATTGGTCAGCGGGCCGAGCAGGCGATCGTCCGCTTCGGCAGCGTCGACCGGCTCGGCGGCAGGCTTCGCATCGTCACCATCCAGCCCGCGCAGGCGGCGTTCGATGCGATCGAGATGGCCGCGCAGACGGATCTTGTCCGTGTCCTGACGCACGAGATCCTCAATTCTCTGACGCCGATCGCCTCGCTTGCGCAGACGGCGGCAGGCTTGCTCGACGACATTGACGACCGCGACGATCCGCGGCTGGCCGACGCCGCGCTTGCGGTTGCCACGCTGGCGAGACGTGCAGCTGGCCTCGAGCGGTTCGTCGAAAGCTACCGCGCCGTCGCTCAAACCCCGGAGGTCAGACGGCAACACTTTCTCGCCCGCGCCTGGCTCGACGAGCTGCTGCGCCTGTTTGTGCCGCTGAGTGAGGGGGTGATGATCGAAAGCGTCGTTTCACCCGACGATGCGGCAATCGATGCCGATCCGGACTTGCTTGCGCAAGCAGTGATCAACTTGATGAAGAACGCCGTCGAAGCCGCGCGCGAAAAGGACCGCGCCCCCCTTGTCTCGATCGCAATTCGCGCGTCGTCGTCTTCGGTAATGATTGAAGTCTGTGACAACGGCGCTGGCGTGCCACGTCATTTGCGTCGGGACATCTTCCTCCCGTTCTTCACCACGCGAAAGGGTGGAATCGGCATCGGCCTCAATCTCGTCCGCCAGATCGCGATCGCCCACGGCGGATCGGTCGATGTGCGTGATAACGAGCCGTCGGGCGCCCGTTTTGCGATACGACTCGATTATCCTCATCCTTCGTGAAGACGGCGCGGGCTCACGCCGGCGCCTCGTCGAGCAGCCTGAGGATCGGGCCAGCGCAAATATTGGGCTTGGCACCCCAAGCGGAAATTGACGCAGCGCAGCATAGCCGGCAATCATGGGCCTGACGGAAAGGTGGCCGGTGCGGATTGTCATCGTAGACGACAGCGGATTGCGCGCCTCGGTGCTTGAGGAGGGGCTTCGCGACGTCGGCTATGGCGACATTCACCTCATCCCCCCGCGCGGCGCATTCGTCGCGCAGATCGAACGGATGGCGCCCGATGTCGTGCTGATGGATCTCGGCAGCCCGAGCCGTGACACGCTGGAGGAAATGCTGTTGGTCAGCCGTGCGTTGGCGAGGCCGATCGCGATGTTCGTCGACCAGTCGGACGAGGCGATGATCGGCGCGGCGATCGACGCCGGCATCTCAGCCTATGTCGTCGATGGTCTACGCAAGGAACGAGTGAAGCCGATCCTCGAGCTCGCCATCCGTCGCTTCAACGCGTTCGCACGGATGCAGGCCGAGCTCGACGAGGCGCGCACCGCGCTCGCCGATCGCAAGACGATCGATAAGGCCAAAGCGATCCTGACGACCAGCCGCGGGCTCAGCGAGCCCGAGGCTTATGCGCTGCTCCGCACCACCGCGATGAACCAGGGGCGCCGCATCGTCGAGGTGGCCGAGGCGCTGATCACCGCCAGCGCACTGTTTGGGGACAAGTCGTGACGACCATCCGCGCTGCCTTCCTGCCGCTGACAGACAGCGCCGTGCTGGTCGCTGCACGGGAAAAGGGCTTTGCCGCCGCCGAGAATGTCGATCTCGAGCTGGTCCGCACAACGAGTTGGGCGACACTGCGCGACCGGCTGATCTATGGGCAGGTGCAGGCGGCTCACATGCTGGCGCCGCTCGCGGTTGCGGTGACGCTGGGGCTGAGTCAGCAGCTGGCCGCCTTGGCCGCGCCGTTCAAGCTCAACCTGAACGGCAACATGCTGGTGATGGCGGCCGATTTCGCCGCCGCGCTGGAGCCGGACCTGTCGATGCGGCTTGCCGATCCACTCGCCACCGCCCACGATTTCGCCGCAGCGATCGGGCTTCACCGCCGCAAGCCGATCATCGGGATCGTCCATCGCTTCTCCAGCCACGCGCTCACGCTGCGCTATTGGCTGGCGAGCGCAGGCATCGATCCCGAGCGCGATGTCGTGCTGCGCGTGCTTCCGCCTTCGCTGATGGTTGAGGCCAGCCGACTGGGTGAAATCGACGGCTTCATCGCCGGCGATCCCTGGCCCGCCGCGGCGATCGACCAGGGATTGGTCGAGGCCGTCGCGCTCGGCGCGCGCATCTGGCAGCGCGGGGTGGAAAAGGTGCTCGCCTTCCGCAGCCGGTGGATGGACGACAACGCAGCGGCAGTCGATCGCTTGCTTGTCGCGCTGACTGCCGCGGCGCGCTGGTGCGACGAGCCGGGCAACCGTCCCGAGCTGGCAATGCTGCTTGCCGAGCCACGTTACGTCGACCAGCCGGCGGCGATCATCGAGCGCGGCCTGCAAGGACTGGTGATCCCGCGGCAGGGTGCGGCACCGGTCGAAACGCCCGACCTCCTGCTCTTTCACCGCGAGGCGACTGCCTTCCCGTGGCGTAGCCAGGCCTTGTGGATCTATTCGCAGTTCGTCCGCTGGCGACAGATCGCTCCAAGTGCCAAGGCCGAACAGGCAGCCGCCGCGGTGTTCCGGCCCGACATTTTCCGGCGCGCGCTCGGCGACAGTGACGTCGCGATGCCGGGAGCGAGCATGAAGCTGGAAGGCGCAGTGTCCAGTCCGACCGGCGTCGGCACCTATCGCGGCGCGTTGACGCTCGGTCCCGATCGCTTCTTCGACCAGCGCGTGTTCGATCCCGAGCACGTGATCGATTACCTCAGGGGATTCGACGGAGCGTGATTGCCCTCGGCCGCTTGTGTAGAATAGGGTTCGAGTTTGTCGAGACACACCTTTGCCACTCGACACTCGTCTCGACCTTGCTCGATGGCTACTCGGGAAGAACGGACGTTTCGAATAACCGGTTCCGGACGCCGAATTTTCCGTGTTGCACCATCGATCGATTCGCGGAATAATTCTAATCAACGCGCAATGACGCGCGCCTGATCGACGCCTCTCCCAACGACGGGACGGAGCGCGTCCACCCGACAAGCAGCAAAGCCGCTGACCGGATTTCGCGACCGCGAATATCCGGCGAGCGGCTTTTTTATGCCCTCCCGCATTTCGAGGACAAGCATTATGGCAACGGCATTCCGCGATCGCATCACGGCCGCATCGGCGAGAAAGGACGCGCCTGCCGGCTTCTGGCAGGCCGGGCACTGGCCGACTCTGGTGGCCGCTTTGCTTTATTTCGACCTTGCATTCATGGTCTGGGTGATCCTCGGGCCGCTGGCGCCGCAGATCGCCGCCACACTCGACCTGAGCCCCGCCGAAAAGGGGCTGATGGTAGGGACACCCACGTTGTCCGGCGCGCTGCTTCGCGTCTGCAACGGGCTGCTTGTCGATCGTATCGGGCCCAAGCGCTCCGGTGCGATCAGCCAGCTGATCGTCATCGCTGGGCTGCTGTCAGCCTGGTCGCTCGGGGTCGACAGCTTTGCCGGAACACTCGTGCTTGGCCTCTTCCTGGGCTTCGCCGGGGCGAGCTTCGCGATCGCGCTGCCGCTTGCCAGCCGTTGGTATCCGCCCGAGCATCAGGGCAAGGCGATGGGGCTCGCCGGCATGGGCAATTCGGGCACCGTCCTTGCCGCGCTGTTCGCGCCGACGCTGGCCAGGTTGTTCGGCTGGACCAGCGTGCTCGGGCTCGCCTGCATCCCGCTCGGCATCGTGTTCATCGCCTATCTGCTGATGGCGAAGGACGCACCTGATCAGCCTGCGCCCAAGCGGCTCGCCGAATATTTCCGCCCGCTCAAATCGATCGACGCCTGGTGGTTGATGGGCTTCTACGGGGTCAGTTTCGGCGGTTTCGTCGGGCTGGCGGCGTCGCTGCCGATCTATTTCACCGACCGGTTCGGCTTGAGCCCGATCGTCGCCGGCTATTGCACCGCGGGCTGCGTGTTCGCAGGATCGCTGGTGCGGCCGCTGGGCGGCGCGCTCGCCGATCGCATCGGCGGCATCAGGGTCCTGTCGGCGGTGTTCGCGGTCGCCGCAGCGGCGCTCGCCGAGGTCAGTGTCGCGCCGGGTGTGGCCGTCGCGCTCGGCCTGTTCGTCGTCGCGATGCTGGCGCTGGGCGTCGGCAACGGTTCGGTTTTCCAGCTGGTCCCGCAACGCTTCGGCGCCGAGATCGGGGTGATGACCGGACTGGTCGGCATGGCCGGCGGCATCGGCGGCTTCTATCTCGCCTGGTCGCTGGGCTTCGCCCGGCAGCTCACCGGCAGTTTCGCGCCCGGCTGCCTGATCTTCGCCGGCCTTGCCGTCGTGGCGCTGATCGGACTGACGACGGTCAAGCGCCGCTGGCGGACGAGCTGGAATACCGGCGCGCGGATTTGATGTCCAAAAGCCCTTGAGCGCGGCGCGGCTTTCCAGTAATGCTGCACTGCAACAGGGCAATGCTGCCCGCTCGACATAGCTGCGACGATCCAGTGCCGGATCGCCAAGGCGCACATGATGGCAAGGCCGCCATCCAGGCTCCGTCACGACGGGGCCCGGATGGCGGCCTTTTTCGTTTCCGGAGCTCGACGAATGGACTTTCAGGATTTGCCCGCGCCCGGCCCGACCGATGCGATCGAGACGAGCGCCGCAGTCGCGCGCGCGCGCCTGGTGGTGATCGGCAACGGCATGGCCGGCTGCCGCGCGGTCGAGGAACTGCTGGCGCGCGACGCCGGCCGCTACCGCGTCACCATCTTCGGCGCCGAACCGCATGTGAACTACAACCGCATCATGCTTTCGCCGGTGCTCGCCGGCGAGAAGACCTTCGACGAGATCGTCATCAACGACGACAATTGGTATCGCGACAACGACATCGAGCTGATCGCCGGCGATCCCGTCGTCGCGATCGACCGGGCGGCGAAGACGGTGACGTCCCGGGCGGGACGCATCGTCGGCTACGACAAGCTGCTGATCGCCACCGGCTCGGACCCGTTCATCATCCCGGTGCCCGGCCATGATCTGCCCGGCGTGATCGGTTTCCGCGACATGGGCGATGTCGATGCCATGCTGGGGGCTGCCGCGGCGGGCGGCGCGGCGGTGGTGATCGGCGGCGGCCTGCTCGGGCTGGAGGCGGCGCACGGCCTCAGCTTGCGCGGCATGAAGGTGACGGTGCTGCACCTGATGCCGACGCTGATGGAACGCCAGCTCGACGAGGCGGCGGGCTGGCTGCTCAAGCAGGCGCTCGAAGCACGCGGCCAGACCATCCTGACCGGCGCGGACACCGCCGAAGTCTACGGCGACGGCAAGGTCGAGGGCGTGCGGCTGAAGGACGGCCGCGACATTCCGGCGAGCCTGGTGGTGATGGCGGTCGGCATCCGTCCGTCGGTAGCGCTGGCGCGCGCCGCAGGGCTGGCGGTCGGCCGCGGCATCCAGGTCGACGACCACATGACGACGTCCGATCCGAACGTGCTCGCGGTCGGCGAGTGCGTCGAGCATGACAGCCAGGTCTATGGCCTGGTTGCACCGCTGTGGGAGATGTGCCGCGCGCTCGCCGACGGACTAGTCGAGCGGCCGAGCGGCTATCGCGGCTCGGTGACGTCGACCAAGCTCAAGGTCGCCGGGCTCGACGTCTTTTCGGCGGGCGATTTCTCGGGCGGCGAAGGGTGCGAGGACATCGTCCTGCGCGACGGCGCGCGCGGCATCTACAAGCGCGTCGTGCTGCGCGAGAACCGCATCGTCGGCGCGGTGCTCTACGGCGATACCGCCGACGGCGGCTGGTATTTCGCCCTGCTCAAGAAACAGGAGGACGTCGCCGACATCCGCGACGTATTGATCTACGGCCAGACCTTCGCCTCGGGAGGGGGGCGGGCGGACCCTAAGGCGGCCGTTGCGGCGCTCTCGGCCGATGCCGAGATCTGCGGCTGCAACGGCGTTTCCAAGGGCCAGGTCGTCGCGTGCATCGAAGCGGGCGCGACGACGCTCGATACGGTGCGCGCGGCCTGCAAGGCGTCGGCGTCGTGCGGCTCATGCACCAATCTGGTCGAAACGCTGCTCGCGGTGGCATTGGGCGACGATTATGCCGGCGAGCGCACGGTCAAGGCGATGTGCGGCTGCACCAGCTTCACCCATGACGACGTCCGCCGCGAGATCGTCGCACAGGGGCTGAAGTCGATCCCCGAAGTGATGCAGCAACTGCATTGGACGACTCCCGACGGCTGCTCGTCCTGCCGCCCGGCGCTCAACTATTACCTGCTGTGCGCCTGGCCCGGCGACTATCAGGACGACCAGCAGAGCCGCTTCGTCAACGAGCGGCTCCACGCCAATATCCAGAAGGACGGCACCTATTCGGTGGTGCCGCGGATGTGGGGCGGCATCACCTCTCCTCGCGAACTGCGCGCGATCGCCGACGTGGTCGAGAAATACGACGCGCCGATGGTCAAGGTGACGGGCGGTCAGCGGCTCGACATCTTCGGCATCAAAAAGGAGGATCTGCCCGCGGTCTGGGCCGATCTCAATGCAGCCGGCATGGTCTCAGGCCATGCCTACGGCAAGGCGCTGCGCACGGTGAAGACTTGCGTCGGCGCCGAATGGTGCCGCTTCGGCACGCAGGATTCGACCGGGCTCGGCGTCAGGCTGGAGAAGATGAGCTGGGGTTCGTGGATGCCCCACAAATTCAAGATCGCGGTCTCCGGCTGCCCGCGCAACTGCGCCGAGGCGACGATCAAGGATTTCGGCGTGGTCTGCGTCGATTCGGGCTACGAGCTGCACGTCGGCGGCAACGGCGGGATCAAGGTCCGCGCCACCGACCTGCTGTGCAAGGTGGCGACCGAGGCGGAGGCGATGGCCTATTGCGCCGCCTTCATCCAGCTCTACCGCGAGGAGGCGCGTTATCTCGAGCGCACCGCGCCGTGGATCGAGCGCATCGGTCTCGACGCCATCAAGGCACGGATCGTCGACGATGCCGCGGGCCGGCAGGCGCTGACGGAGCGCTTTCTGTTTTCGCAGCGCTTCAGCCAGGGCGACCCCTGGGCCGAACGCGCCGCCGGCGTGGCGGCGGAGCATCACGCGCCGATCGCGGCGTTCACCCCCCGGACGGAGGAAATGGCATGATCGGCGAATGGCTCGATATCGGCTGGCTCGATGAAATTCCGCTGCGCGGCAGCCGGACGGTGCAAGTCGCGGGCGGCGACGATGTCGCGGTGTTCCGCACCGGCGACGACCGCGTCTTCGCGCTGGCCGACCGCTGCCCGCACAAGCACGGCCGGCTGAGCCAGGGCATCGTCCACGGCAACGCCGTCGCCTGCCCGCTGCACAACTGGCGGATCGCGCTCGCCACCGGCGAGGCGCTCGGCGCCGACAAGGGTTGCACGCCGGTCGTGCCAGTAAAGGTGAGCGGCGGCCGCGTGCTGATCTGCCGCGCGAGCACGCTCAAGGCGGCAGCGTGAGAGGTAGGAACCTGAAGCCCCTCCCCTTCAAAAAAAAGGTTGGGGTGGGGCAGAGCCGCAGACGAAGTGCTTGCCGAACTTCCCCACCCCAACCCTCTCCCCTGAAGGGGAGGGGCTTATGAGTGCCGTCCGCACCACCTGCGCCTATTGTGGGGTGGGCTGCGGCGTGCGCGCCACCCCCAGCGGCGCGCGCGCCGCGACGATCGCCGGCGATCCCGACCACCCCGCCAACCGTGGCCGGCTGTGCTCCAAGGGCACGCATCTCGGCGAGACGATCGGGCTCGAAGGACGCTTGCTCCACCCGATGATTGGCAAGCGCCGGGCGAGCTGGGACAAGGCGCTCGACCTCGTCGCCAGGCGTTTCCGCGAGACGATCGCGCGCCACGGCCCCGGCAGCGTCGCCTTCTACGTCTCCGGCCAGTTGCTGACCGAGGACTATTACGTCGCCAATAAGCTGATGAAGGGCTTCATCGGCTCGGCCAATATCGACACCAACTCGCGGCTATGCATGTCGAGCGCGGTCGCCGGCCACATCCGCGCGTTCGGGGAGGACGTCGTTGCCGGCAGCTACGACGATCTCGACGCCGCCGACCTGATCGTGCTGGTCGGGTCGAACACCGCCTGGTGCCATCCGATCGTCTACCAGCGCATCCGCGCCCGCTGCGAGGCCGGCGCCAGTCTGGTGGTGATCGATCCCCGCCGCACCGAGACCGCGGAGCAGGCCGACTGCCACCTTGCGCTCAAGCCCGGCACCGACGTCGCGCTGATGAACGGGCTGCTCGCGCATTGCCGGCGCGAGGGCGTGGTCGACGCGGCGTTCCTCGCCGATCATGTGGCGACGCCGGACGGATTCTGGACCGCGCTCGACCGCGATCACGACCTGTGGACGATCGCGCGCACTTGCGGGCTGCCGGCGGCCGAGCTCAAGCGATTCTACGACCTGTTCGCCGCCAACCCGCGCACGGTGACGCTGTTCAGCCAGGGCATCAACCAGTCGATCGCCGGCACCGATCAGGTCAATGCGATCATCAACGTCCACCTCGCCACCGGGCGGATCGGCAAGCCGGGCGCGACGCCGTTCTCGATCACCGGCCAGCCCAACGCGATGGGCGGACGCGAGGTCGGCGGCCTCGCCTCGACGCTTGCCGCGCACCGCGGCTTCACGCCCGAAGACATCGCTGACGTCGGCCGCTTCTGGGCCGCGCCCGCCATGGCGACCAAGCCGGGCCTCAAAGCGGTCGATCTGTTTCGCGCGGTCGGCCAAGGGCGGATCAAGGCGTTGTGGATCATGGCGACCAACCCGGCAGTGTCGCTGCCGGACGCCGGAACGGTGCGTGCGGCGCTGGCCGGCTGCCCCTTCCTCGTCGTCTCCGACGTGATCGCGCAGACCGACACCAGCCGCTTTGCCCACGTCCGCCTGCCGGCCGCCGCCTGGGGCGAGAAGGACGGCACCGTCACCAATTCCGAGCGGACAGTGAGCCGCCAGCGCCCGTTCCTGCCGCTGCCGGGCGAGACGCGGCCTGATTGGTGGATCATCAAAGAGGTCGCCCGCCGGATGGGTTGGCGCACCGCCTTCGCCTATGATCGCCCCGCCGAAATCTGGCGCGAACATGCCCGGCTGACAACTTATCGCAACGGCGGCCGACGGCTGCTCGACCTCAAGGGCCGAACGGCGATCGGCAATGCCGCATACGACGCGATGGCGCCGTTCCGCTGGGCCGACGCGCCGTTCGTCGACGGCCTTTTCCCCACGCCCGACGGCAAGGCGAGACTGATCCCGGTTACGCAGCGCGCCGTCGAAAGGCCCCTGCCGCGCTGGCCGCTGACGCTCAACACCGGGCGCTATCGCGACCAGTGGCACACGATGACACGTACCGGCCTCAGCCCGAAGCTGGCGCGCCATCGCGAGGAGCCGCTGGTCGAGGTTCATCCGGCCGACGCCGAGCGCTTCGGCCTCGCCGATCGCGGGCTGGCGCGCGTCGCCACGCCACAGGGCGACAGCTTGTATCGTGTGAGCATTAGCGACGCGCAGCGCAGCGGCGAGCTATTCACGCCGATCCACTGGACCGATCAGCAATCGACCGGTGGCCGCACTGGCCTGCTCGCACGCGCGATCACCGATCCGGTATCGGGCCAGCCCGGCTTCAAGATGACGCCCGCGCGGATCACTGCGGTTCCGGTCGCGTGGCGCGGGTTCCTGATCGTACGCGGCGCGGCCCCCGCGTCTGGCTGTTTATGGATGACACGCGTGGCGGTGCCTGGCGGCACCTTGTTCGAGCTTGCCGGCGACGACGATCCCGCGACGCTGGAAAAGGCACTTCCGAAGGGTGAGCGGATCGAGGCAATCGATCCGGCGCGCGGCGTGCGGCGTGTCGCGGTGCTCGACAAAGGCCGATTGGCGGCCGTGCTGTTCGTGACGAAAGGCGGCACGCTGCCGGACCGCGATTGGCTGATCGCGCAACTCGACGCCGAGCATGGCCCGAACGTGCTCGCGGGGCGCGCGCCGGGCAAGCAGCCCGAGCGCGGGCCGATCATATGCCTGTGCTTCGATATCGGCCTGCGAACGATTCTGGCGACGATCCGCGAGCAGCACCTCACCGATGTCGCCGCGATCGGCGAGGCGCTCGGCGCGGGCACCAATTGCGGTTCGTGCCGGCCCGCGCTCGCCCGGATTCTTGCGGAGGACAAGGGCGTCGCCCATGGATGACGAATTCGCTCCCGGCTCGGTCTGGCTGGTCGGCGCCGGCCCCGGCGATCCCGATCTTCTCACGCGCAAGGCGGAACGGCTGCTGGCCCGCGCCGATATCGTCCCGGCGATCGCGACAGCGCGCGACCGTTCCGGCAGCTTCGCCGATAGCGGGCCGAGTGTCGAACGGCTCGCGACGATCCTGCCGTCGATGGCCAGCTGCAGGCCCGGCAGACCGTAGCGGCGCCCGGTGCGGTCCCAGCTGATCGAAATGTCGTGGCCGCGATAGGAAAGATGGCGCAGCGCGAAGAAATCCCAGCGGTCCGGCGGCAGCAGCGGCCGGAGGGCCATCGTGCCGTCCAATGTGACGTCCTGTTCGCACCTTCCTTTCTATGTGCCGGAGGCTAGATGTCCCCGTCCCGAGAGAATGCGCACGCAGAAGGACCCGAAAAACAGAAGAAGCCAAATAGCGCGTCAGGCTGTAAGTGATGGCGAGACTCGATGCGGCCGAACGCCGGAAGCCTCCGAAGCCGATGGCCCGCCCGTCGGACGATCGCCCGCCCCTCGCCCGAACCTTGGCCTTCCTGGCTGCCCGATCCTGTGAGTATGATGCCCTTTTCATCCCTTCCGCCCGTCCTCGCCGACGCGCTCGCCGAGCGCGGCTTTGCCGCCCCTACCGCCGTCCAGGCCGCCGTCCTGGCCGCCGATGCCGCGGGGCGGGACCTGATCGTCTCGGCGCAGACCGGATCGGGCAAGACCGTCGCGTTCGGGCTCGCTTTCGCTGCCGATCTGCTCGGCCCGGACGCGAGGCTGGCGCGCGCGCAAGCGCCGATGGCGCTGGTGATCGCGCCGACCCGCGAACTGGCGCTGCAGGTCAGCCGCGAGCTCGCGTGGCTCTACGCCAAGGCGGGCGCGCGCATCGCAACGTGCGTCGGCGGGATGGATGCGTCGAAGGAGCGGCGGGCGTTGCACGGCGGCGCGCATATCGTCGTCGGCACGCCCGGGCGGCTGCGCGACCATCTCGAACGCGGCGCGCTCGACCTGTCGGCGTTGCAGGCGGTGGTGCTCGACGAGGCCGACGAGATGCTCGACATGGGCTTTCGCGAGGATCTCGAGGAAATCCTCGATGCGACCCCGGCCGATCGGCGGACTTTGCTGTTCTCCGCGACCATGCCCCGGCCGATCGTCGCCCTGGCGAGACGCTACCAGCGCGACGCCCTGCACCTGTCGACCGTCGGCGAGAATCGCGGCCATGGAGACATCGCCTATCAGGCCGTCACCGTGTCGCCTGCCGAGATCGAGGCAGCGGTTGTCAACCTGCTGCGCTTTCACGAGGCGAAGACGGCGATCCTGTTCTGCGCCACGCGCGACAATGTCCGCCGGCTGCACGCGATGCTGCAGGAGCGCGGCTTCGCGGTCGTCGCCTTGTCGGGCGAGCATTCGCAATCGGAACGCAACCACGCGCTCCAGGCGCTGCGCGACGGCCGCGCGCGCGTCTGCGTCGCGACCGACGTCGCCGCGCGCGGCATCGATCTGCCGAGCCTGAGCCTGGTCGTCCATGTCGAGATTCCGCGCGATGCCGAGACGCTGCAGCACCGATCGGGCCGCACCGGTCGCGCCGGCAATAAGGGCGTCGCGGCGCTGATCGTGCCCTATCCGCGGCGCAAGCGAGTCGAATCGATGCTGCGCGGCGCCGGAATCGCGGCGACGTGGATCGACGCGCCGACGCCGCAAGCGATTCGCGCGCAGGATCGCGAGCGGCTGCTTGCGGCGCTCCTCGCGCCCGCCGAGTTCGACGCGGAGGATCGCGCGCTGGCCGACCGCCTGCTCGCCGAGCGTTCGCCCGAGGACATCGCCGCAGCTCTGGTCCGCGCGCACCGCGCCGCGTTGCCCGAGCCCGAGGAAATGATCGAAAACACCCCCGACGCACGCCGCGCGGCGCAGCAGGAGCGGCATCGCCCCGGCTTCGAGGACGTCGTCTGGTTCCGCATCGATATCGGCCGCCGCCAGAATGCCGACCCGCGCTGGCTGTTGCCGCTGCTGTGCCGGCGCGGGCATATCACCCGCAACGAGGTCGGCGCGATCCGGATCGGCGCCAACGAAACCCATTTCCAGGTGCCGCGCGCAATCGCCGGCAAGTTCAGCGCCGCGCTCGCGCGCACCGCGCGCGACGAGGGCGATCAGGAAACCGTGCGGATCGCGCCCTCGGAGGGGCCGCGTGCCGGCGCGCGGGATGCTCGCGGCGACCGGCCCCGCTCGCCGGGCGCGCCGCATCGCCCGCAGCCGTTTCGCCCCGATCGACCGAAGCGGAAGCCCGCTTCCCATACTGCCGCGAGGCGCAAGCCGCGGGGGCGCGGCCCGGCATGAGCCTCCGCATCCTCGTCGATGCCGACGCCTGTCCGGTCAAGGACGAGGTCTACAAGGTCGCCTGGCGCCACGACGTGCCGGTGACGATCGTCAGCAACAGCCGGCTGCGCGTCCCCGATCATCCGTTGATCGGCCGCGTCACGGTGGGCGACCGATTCGATGCGGCGGACGACTGGATCGCCGAGGCCGCCGATCGCGACGCCGTCGTCGTCACCGCCGACATCCTGCTCGCCGACCGCTGTCTCAAGGCCGGTGCGACCGTCCTCGCGCCGACCGGCAAGCCGTTCACGGCGAATTCGATCGGCGGGGCGATCGCGACCCGGGCGATCATGGCGGACCTGCGCGCCGGCGGGGATCAGGTCGGCGGACCGGCACCGTTCACCAGGACCGACCGATCGGCGTTCCTGCAGGCGCTCGACGCGGCGGTCGTGCGCCTGAAGCGACGCTGATGCGTCGTGCTCCTGCTTTCGCAGGAGCACCAATCCTTGAGCATCGTCCCCGCAGCCAATCTGCGTCGTCGACTCTTCAGGCCGCCATTCTCTCCAGCGCCTCGCTCGCCTCGAGCCACGCCGTTTCGGCAGTCGCGACCTGGGCATCGAGTTCGGCGCGGCGCTTCATCAGCTCGGTCATCGACAACCGGGCGAGCCCGCTTCCGGCGGCCGCGGGATCGGCCATCGCGCGATCGACCGCGCTGCGCTGCTCGGACAAGCGCGTCAGTTCGGTCTCGGCGGTCCTGGCGCGCCGTTGCAGATCCCTTTCCTTCTCGCGCACTTCCGCCGTGACTCGACGCGCCCCCTTCCTGTCGGCCTTGGGCGGCTTGGCGCCCGCGTCGTTGCCGAGCACGAGCGCGATATAGTCTTCGATCGACCCGTCGAACTCGCTGGCGGTGCCGCCGTCGACCAGCACCAGGCGGTCCGCGGTCATCTCGATCATGTGCCGATCGTGGCTGACGATCACCACCGAGCCGGAATAGGCGTTGAGCGCCTGGATCAGCGCCTCGCGCGCATCGACGTCGAGATGGTTGGTCGGCTCGTCGAGGATCAGCATGTGCGGCGCGTTGCGGGTTATCAGCGCCAGCGCCAGCCGCGCGCGCTCACCACCCGAAAGCTTGCCGACCGCGGTCGTCGCCTTCTGCCCCTGAAACCCGAAACGGCCGAGCTGCGCCCGCACCGCGGACTGGCTCGCGCCCGGCATCATCAGCGTCATGTGCTGAAGCGGCGTTTCGTCGCGGTCGAGCTCTTCGACCTGATATTGCGTGAAATACCCCACCCGCATCCGGCCGCTGGCGGTCATCGCGCCTTCCATCGGCGCCAGCTGCGCCGCCAGCAGGCGCGCCAGCGTGGTCTTGCCGTTGCCGTTGCGGCCGAGCAGCGCGATGCGATCGTCGGGATCGAGCCGCAGGTTGAGCCGCTTCAGGATCGGCGTCTCGCCATAGCCCACCGTCGCCATGTCGAGCGTGATCAGCGGCGGCCGCAATGCGTCCGGCGCGGGGAAATCGAATGTCAGGCTGGGGTCGTCGATCAGTTCCGCGATCGGCTGCATCTTGGCCAGCATCTTGGCGCGCGACTGCGCCTGCTTGGCAGTGGAGGCCCGGGCGGAGTTGCGCGCGACATAGTCCTGCAGCTTCTCGCGTTCGGCCTGCTGCTTCGCGCGTGCCGAGGCGAGCTGCGCCTGACGCTCGGCACGCTGTCGCTCGAACGCATCGTAGCCGCCCGGATACAGCGTCAGCTTGCCGTTGCCGAGGTGCAGGATGTGATCGACGACGTTGTTCAGGAAATCGCGTTCGTGGCTGACCAGCAGGATCGTCGCCGGATAGCTCTTCAGGAAGGTTTCCAGCCACAGCACCGCCTCGAGATCGAGATGGTTCGACGGTTCGTCGAGCAGCAGCAGGTCGGGCTGCGAGAACAGCAGGCTGGCAAGCGCCACCCGCATCTTCCAGCCGCCGGAAAAGCTGTCGAGCGGCCGATGCTGCGCTTCCTCGTCGAAGCCAAGCCCCACCAGGATCTGCGCGGCGCGCGAGGGCGCAGCATAAGCGTCGATCGCGATCAGCCGCTCGTAGATGTCGCCGAGCCCCTCCGGGTCCGCGCAGCTTTCGCTCTCCGCCATCAGCGCGGTGCGTTCGGTATCGGCGGCGAGCACGGTCTCGAACGGCGTCGCGTCGCCCGACGGCGCCTCCTGGGCGATGTAGCCCAACCGCGTGCCGCGCGGCATGTCGATCGACCCCGTATCCGGCTCGATCAATCCGGTGAGGACGCGCACCAGCGTGGTCTTGCCGGCCCCGTTCCGTCCGATCAGCCCGATCCGGGCGCGAGGCGGCAGCTTGGCGGTAGCGCGGTCGATGATCGTGCGTCCGCCGAGGCGCACGGTAATGTCGGTCAGGTTGAGCATGGCGGCGGCGACCTAACAGAAGAAGAGCCCAAATCCTACTCGGACGATCACCAAAGCCCCTCGCCTCTGGACTCTCGGTCCGTCCCGCTGTCATCAGGACTCGGTCTGTCGCGGAGGGAAAATGAGGATCGCCGTCGCTTTGTCGGGATTGGTCGCGACGCTCCTGGCAATCCCGCTTTCACCGGTTCTTGCCCAGAACCGCCCGTCGAGTGCGCAACCGCGGTCGCTGGATGCTTTGCCATGCCCGCCGATGCCCGTGGTCAGCCCCGAGCGGATGGCGCTGATCGTCGAGCCGAAGCCGCACATCACCAAGACCCCTCCCGCCAGCGAAACCGACCGCGCCAATTACATGCGCTGGTCGAAGATCGATCCCGACGGCGTGTGCCGTTACCGTGAAGAGAACCGAGCGCTACCGCCCGCCACTGACCACCGGGTCGTCTTCATCGGCGATTCGATAACCGAGGCGTGGAAGCCGTCGGTTCCCTCGCTCTTTACCGGCGACGTGCTCGACCGCGGCGTTTCGGGGGAAACGACCACGCAGATGCTGGCGCGCTTCCGCACCGACGTGATCGACCTTCACCCCGCGGTCGTTCACATCATGGGCGGCATCAACGACATCCATAACCCGCCCGGAACCGCGCTGACCCGGTCGAACATCGAATCGATGGTCGACCTCGCCCGAGCGCACGGCATTACCGTGATCCTGGGGGCGGTCACGCCCTCGTCCTTCTTCCAGGGCTCGCCCGATATGGTCCCGGGTCCCCATATCGTCTGGCTCGACCGCTGGCTGCAGGACTATGCCGAGAAGAACGGCTTGATCTACGTCGATTATCATACCCCGCTCGTCGACGCGAAGCTGGGGATAAGGGACGGGCTGTCCAACGACGGCCTCCACCCCAATCGCCGGGGCTTCGAGGTCATGACCCCCCTCGCCCGAGCCGCCATCGATCGGGCCCTCGAAAGTCGGGTCGCACATCCCGCCCTGCCGGCGGTGAAATGAGATGCCGGCGGGCGCCTTCGGGCTGATTGTCCCTGTGCGCATCAACACCTCGAACGGCGGAAAGCCGCCGAAAGTGCAAAGGTCGATGCTGGTACGGTTGGTAGCGGAGGAGGGACTTGAACCCCCGACACGCGGATTATGATTCCGCTGCTCTAACCAGCTGAGCTACTCCGCCACATCGCCGTGAGGCGCGGGCTATAGAAAGCGCGGATAGGCCGGTCAAGCGACCATGTGGCGCGTCCTCAAATCTCGACCTGGCTACCCAGCTCGACCACGCGGTTGGTCGGCAGCTTGAAGAATTCCATCGCGCTTTCGGCGTTGCGCAGCATCCAGGCGAACAGCTTCTCGCGCCACAGCATCATGCCGGGCTTTTCCGCCGGCAGCAGCGTCTGGCGCGCGAGGAAGAAGCTGGTGTCCATCATCCGGAAGTCCGCGCCGCACGCATGGACGCTGGCAAGCGCCGCCGGCACGTCCGCATCCTGCATGAAGCCGTAGCGGATGATGATGCGATGAAATCCCTGCCCCAGATTGTCGTGCAGCACGCGATCGGACTCGGCGATATAGGGTTCGTCGGCGATCTTGACGGTCAGCAGGATGACGCGCTCGTGCAGCACCTTGTTGTGCTTCAGGTTGTGGAGTAGCGCGTGGGGCACGCCCTCGGGGCTCGAGGTCATGAACACCGCAGTTCCCGGAACGCGCGCGGCCGCGGTCGCGGCGGATTCGACGAACACCTTGATCGGCATCGCCGCCTCGCGCAGCCGCCCGATCATCAGCTGCCGGCCCTTTGCCCAGGTCGTGAGGAGCGCGAAGATCACGAAGCCGACCAGCAGCGGCACCCAGCCGCCCGACGGCACCTTGGTCAGATTGGAGCTGAAATAGGCCCCATCAACCAGGAAGAACAAGGCGAGCAGCGGTGCAGCGGTATAGACCGGCCATTTCCACAACCGGAACAGCACGACGCTCAGCAGGCAGGTGTCGATGAACATCGCGCCCGTCACCGCGATGCCATAGGCCGCGCTCAGGTTCGACGAGGTCTGGAAGAACAGCACGAGCAGGATGACCATCGTCATCAGCATCCAGTTGGCGAGCGGCACGTAAATCTGCCCCGCGGTCGATGCGCTGGTATGCTCGATCCTGAGGCGCGGCATGAAGCCCAACTGGATCGCCTGCTGCGTCACCGAAAAGGCGCCGGTGATCACCGCCTGGCTGGCAATGATCGCCGCCGCGGTCGCCAGCAGCACTAGCGGCAGCTGCAGGAAGTCGGGCGCGAGCATGTAGAAGGGACTTTCGAGCGCCGTCGCGCCTTCGCGGAACAGCAGCGCCCCCTGCCCCATATAATTGCAGATCAGCGCCGGCATCACGAAGGTCAGCCACGACACGCGGATCGGGTTGCGCCCGAAATGCCCCATGTCGGCGTAGAGCGCCTCCGCACCTGTCATCGCCAGCACGATCGAGCCGAGCGCCAGGAACGCATGGAGCGGCCCGTTGACGAGAAAGGCGATCGCATAGGTCGGCGACAGCGCCCACAAGATGCCCGGCGTCTGGACAACGCTGATCAGCCCCAGCGTGCCGATCACCGCGAAGTAGAACAGCATCACCGGCCCGAAGAACAGCCCGACCCGGCTCGTCCCGCTCCGCTGGATCGCGAACAGGAACACGAGGATCGCGACCGAGAGCGGCACGATCAGTCCGCTGAACGCGGGCGCCGCAACCGACAGTCCCTCGACCGCGCTCAGCACCGTGACCGCCGGCGTGATCATCGAATCGCCGTAGAACAGCGCCGTCGCGAACACCCCCAGCAGCACGATTCCGCTGGTCCATCGAAGGTTGCCCGCTTTGCCCGAGATGAGCGCGAGCAGTGCCAGGCTGCCGCCCTCCCCCTTGTTGTCGGCGCGCATGATGATCGAGACGTATTTGAACGTCACCACGATCATCATCGACCAGAACATCAGGCTGACGACGCCCATGATGTTGGGCACGTCGAGCGCCAGCGTATGCTCGCCGGCGAAGGTCTCGCGGAAGGCGTAGAGCGGGCTGGTGCCGATGTCGCCGAACACCACGCCGACCGCGCCGACGGCCAGCTTGACGAAGCCCTCCGGATGACCGTGCGCGCCATGCGCCGCCTCGGGCGGCCGCTCTGCGGGCTCGCCCGCGGTGTCGATGCTGGTGGTCACCGGAAGAGGCTTTGCGTCCGCAAGCCGAGCGTGTGGTCCCCCGAAGGTCCCTGGTTCGCGCCCCTGTTCATAACGGCCGCGCCTCTAGCATGGCTCATGATGCACCGCAAACGGCAACGCGGAGCGCGCTTATTTCGATCCGGCAAACAGCGCGTCGGCTTCGCTGCGGGTCGGCACGCGGCGCAGCACGAAGCTGCTCGAAATGGTGATGACCCCCGGCAGCCGCCCCAGATGTTCGCGGTGGAGCCGTTCGTAATCGTCGAGGTCGCGGCACAGGATCGTCAGCCGATAATCCTGCGCGCCCGAGACCAGCGCGCACGCGACCACGCCGTCGATCGTCGCCACCGCCGCCTCGAACAGCTCCAGATCCTCCTCGACCTGAGTGCCGAGCGTGATGTCGACCAGCGCAGTGACGTGAAAGCCGAGCCGCTTCGTCCCCAGCCGGGCGCCATAGCCTTCGATCAGCCCCGCCGCCTCCAACGCCTGAATGCGCCGCGTACACGCCGATTGCGACAGCCCGACCGCGCCCGCGACCTGACTCACCGGCGCGCGCGCATCGGTGGCCAGCCGTTGGAGGATCTCCGAGTCGATACGATCCATTTGCATGGAAGCTCGATTATAGCTCGGATCATTGGAAATTCCATGCACGAATCATTCAAAACCCGCCCAGCTTTGCAGAGATTCGCGCCAAACGCCCCGCTATGGGGGCGGCAATCGCTCGAAAAGAGCGGCAGAATTGGAGAGACGCCATGCGCATCGGTGTGCCGAAGGAAATCAAGAATCACGAATATCGCGTCGGGCTGACCCCGCCCTCGGTCGCCGAACTGGTCGCCGCCGGCCACGAGGTGATCGTCGAGACCAAGGCCGGTTCGGGAATCGATTTCGACGATCGGGACTATGTCGCCGCCGGCGCGCGGATCGTCCCCGACGCGCGCGCCGTCTTCGCCGAAGCGGACATGATCGTGAAGGTCAAGGAGCCGCAGCGACAGGAGATCGCGATGCTCGAGCCGCGCCACCTCCTCTTCACCTATCTCCACCTCGCCGCCGACAAGCCGCAAGCCGAGGGACTGATGGCGTCAGGCGCGACCTGCATCGCATACGAAACCGTGACCGCCGACGACCGTTCGCTGCCGCTGCTCAAGCCGATGAGCGAAGTCGCCGGCCGCATGTCGATTCAGGTCGGCGCGCATTATCTGGAGAAGGAGCAGGGCGGCCGCGGCGTGCTGCTCGGCGGCGTTCCCGGCGTCGCGCCGGCGCGAGTCGCGATTCTCGGCGGCGGGGTGGCGGGGGTGAACGCCGCGCAGATGGCGGTCGGAATGCGTGCCGACGTCACCATCTACGACATTTCCAACGCCCGCCTCGCCGAGCTCGACATGGTCTTCGGCAGCCAGATCAAGACCGCCTATGCGTCGAAAGCGGCGGTCGCCTCGGCGGTCGAAAAGGCACACCTCGTCATCGGCGCGGTTCTGGTTCCCGGCGCGGCGGCCCCCAAGCTCGTCACGCGCGACATGCTCAAGACCATGAAGCGCGGCTCGGTCCTCGTCGACATCGCGATCGACCAGGGCGGCTGTTTCGAGACCAGCCACGCCACCACGCACGACGACCCGGTCTACGAGGTCGACGGCGTGATTCACTATTGCGTCGCCAACATGCCCGGCGCGGTCGCGCGCACCTCGGCTTTCGCGCTCAACAACGCGACACTGCCGTTCGTGCTCGCGCTCGCCCACCAGGGCGCCGAAGCCGCGATGCGCGCCGACAGGCACCTCGCCAACGGTCTCAACGTCTCCGACGGCAAGATTCGCCACCAGGCCGTCGCCGAAGCGCTCGAGCTCCCTTACGAAGCATGGGAAGGGTAAGGAACTCTTCCCTCTCCCGTCAGCACCCCCGCAAAAACGGGGGTGCGGAAGGGAGGGTGATCCCTCGTCCTTACCGCCCCATCTGCCCCATCATCGCCAGGTAGCGGTCGAGCAAAGCCAACCGTACCGCGATCTCGGGCCGATATTCCGCCCCTTCCGGAGTCAGCGCCAGCGCCCTCGCCCATAGCGGGCGCGCCGCGGCGAAATCGCCGGCGCGCACCTCGGCCAGCCCTTCGAAGAACAGCGGCCCCGGGTTCTCGGGTGCCAGCTCGCGCGCATGGCGGAACGCCAGCCGCGCCGCCGGCGAGACATACCCGCCGTCGTGCGTCGACAGCACCGTGCCGAGCTCGGTCCACAACACCGGATCGCCGCCCTTGTGATTGATCGCGCCGAGCAGCAGCCGCGCCGCGCTGGTCGCCTCCCCCGCGCGCTGCAGCCCGTCCGAGGTCATGAGGTACATCGCATCGTCGCCGTAGCGGCCGAAGATCGCCCCGCGCAGCTCGATGATGCCCGGATCGATCGCGATCCCGCCGGCATCGGCCTTGACCGGATGCCCGGCGAGCCCCGGACTGCCCTGCACCGCGTAGCCGATCGCGCCGACCATCATTGCCGCCCCCGCCGCCGACCACATCCCGCGCCTGAGGCCAAACGCGAGCAGCAGCCCCGCCGCACCGAAGCCGATCACCAGCATCATCGCCCAGCCCATCAGCCGCGCCCCCGGTTACGCCTGAAGCTCGTACGCGCGATCCACGCGCCGAGCGCCAGCAGTATCAGCGGCGCCAGCCACAACGGCGCCGTCACCACGCTCCACGGCGGGTCGTAAGTGACATAGTCGCCGTAGCGCTCGATCAGCCATTTGCGGATGGCTCCCGGCGTTTGACCGGCGGCGATCCGCTGGCGGACCATCGCACGCATTTGCCCGGCCATGTCGGCGTCGCTTTGCGCGATCGACTGTCCTTGGCACACAACGCAGCGCAGCGTCTCCATCAGCGCCTGCGCCTCCGCTTCCTGATGCGGATCGGGCAGCTGCGTATCGGCGAGCCGCGCCGGCGGCAGCGGCGTATCGGCGCGCGCGGGTGCAGCGAGCAGCATGAGAATAGCCAGGAAGGCCCGCAAACCCGCTTTGTGTT
The DNA here is from genome assembly GCA_035776635.1 of Sphingomonas sp. Classification (GTDB taxonomy): domain Bacteria; phylum Pseudomonadota; class Alphaproteobacteria; order Sphingomonadales; family Sphingomonadaceae; genus Sphingomonas. The sequence continues at coordinate 135,052 of DASTWI010000052.1, forward strand.
CGTGCGAAAGCAGGAACCCAGAGTCCCCGGAACCCTGGCCCCTTGCTTTCGCAGGGGAACGGAAGCGCAAAGATGGACCGCCCCGCCTCATCCTCCCGCCTTCTTCAGCGCCGCCAGCAGATCCGGCACGTCCTCCGCGCGGATATCGCCGATATGCTGCTCGACGATCCGTCCGTCGCCGTCGATCACATAGGTCTCGGGCACGCCCGACGATCCCAGCGCGAGCTGCACCGCGCTCTGCCGGTCGTCACCGATCCGCTCATAGGGATCGCCGAACCGATTCAGGAATGCGGCGATGTTTTCGGGCGTGTCCCGCACCGCGATCGCGTCGATCGCCACCCCCTGCCGCTTCAGCGCCATCAGCTGCGGGCTTTCCGCCATGCACGGGATGCACCAGCTCGCGAACACGTTGAGCAGCTTGGGCTTGCCGTCGGCGAACATCGCACTGCCGAGACCCGGCTTGTCCGGCACCATCGGCGGCAGCGAGAATTTGGGGAGGAGATTCCCCACCATCTGCGAATGGACGAGGTGGTCGCTCGGCCGGAACAGCCCGCTCGCCACCACCGCGAACAGCAGCGCGAATCCAGCCAGCGGCAGCCACAGCATCAGCCGCTTCATGCCTCTTCCCTCCTCGTCGCGCGCCGCTCGCGCCGGATGCGGCCGAGCAGCGACAGCGCGCCGCCGATCGCGACCAGCGCACCGCCCGCCCAGATCAGCGTCACGAACGGCTTCCACCACAGCCGCAACTGCCAGCGCCCGGCATCATCCTGATTGCCCAGCACGGTGTAAAGCTGCCCATCGAGCGCGGTCCGGATCGCCGACTCGTTGGTCTCCTGCGGCGGCGTCGAAAAGAAGCGCGACTGCGGCCTCAGCACGAACGGCGCGCTATCGCCGCGGCGCACGCTGAGCACGCCCTCGATCGCCGACCAGTTGACGCCGACCACCGGCCGGATGCCGATCAGCGCCACCTGATAGGGCCCGACCTGTTGCACCTCGCCGATCCGTGTCGCGACCAGCGTCTCCTTGCTGAACGCGCTCTCCGACGCCATCCCGGCGAGGCTCACCGCGATCCCGAGATGCGCGACCACCATGCCGTAGGTGAACAACGGTGTGCGCTTGAGATCGCGTCCCCACAAGGGCGCGATGCTCGCCACGGCCACCCCGACAGCGAGCGCCAACCCGAACAGCGGCAGGACGTGAATGCCCGGCGCCAGCACCAGCAGCGCGGCCAGCGCCGCCACGCTTACCGCCGCCGGAATCGCCACCCGCCGCAGCGCCGCGCCGGCCTTGTCGCGCCGCCAACGCAGCAACGGTCCCACCGCCATCAGCGCGACCAGAACCAGCGCAATCGGCCCCGCGGTCGAATCGAAGAAGGGATGTCCGACCGACAGCTGCGTGCCCATCGTCGCCGCGACGATCGGATAAAGCGTCCCGATCAGCACGATGCCCAGGATCACCGACAGCAGCAGGTTGTTGACGACCAGCGCGCCCTCGCGGCTCACCGGCTCGAACGTGTTGCCCTGCCGGATCGTGCCCACCCGCGCGCCGAACAGCGCCAGCGCGCCGCCGATATAGAGCACCAGCAACACGAGGATGAAGGCGCCGCGCTCCGGATCGATCGCGAAGGCATGGACGCTGGTCAGGATGCCCGACCGCACCAGGAACGTGCCCACCATCGACATCGAAAAGGCGACCACCGCCAGCATGATCGTCCACGCGCGCAGGCCATCGCGCGTCGCCAGCACCGTCACCGAATGGAGCAGTGCGGTCGCCGCGAGCCACGGCATCAGCGAGGCGTTCTCGACCGGGTCCCAGAACCACCAGCCGCCCCAACCGAGCTCGTAATAGGCCCAATAAGACCCGGCGGTGATCCCGATCGTCAGGAAAATCCATGCGCCCAGCACCCACGGTCGCATTGCCCGCGCGAACGCCGGCCCGACGTCGCGCGTCAGCATCGCGCCGACCGCGAAGGAGAAGGCGACCGAAATCCCGACATAGCCGATGTAGAGCGTCGGCGGATGGAACGCGAGGCCGGGGTCCTGCAGCAGCGGATTGAGCCCCTGCCCGTCCGCCGGTGCCGGAAACAGCCGCGCAAACGGGTTGGAGGAGAACAGCAGGAAGGCATAGAAACCCAGCGCGATCGCCGCCTGCGCCCCCAGCGTCGCGACCAGCGTGGGTCGGGCCAGCCGCCGCTCGAACAGCGCCACCGCCGCACCGGCAAGCCCGAGGATCGTCACCCACAGCAGCATCGAGCCTTCGTGGTTCCCCCACGCGCCGGCGATCTTGTAGATGAGCGGCTTGGCCGCACTCGAATCCTCGACGACCAGACGCACCGAGGTGTCGCTGGTGACGAACACCGCGATCAGCAGCAGCATCGCGAATATGACGAGCAATCCCTGCACGACCGCGATCGGGCGGACCGCGGCGAGGACATCACCCATCCGTTCCCCCGCGAAAGCCGGGGTCCAGGAGTCGTTTGCGCTCCGCGTCAAACCCTGGGCTCCCGCTTCCCTAGGAGCACGGCTCCCGAATACGCCCACGCCGGCCAACACGAGCTGCAGCAGCGCCAGCGCGGCCGCGAACCACAAGGCGGCAAGGCCCGCCTCCGCGATCATTGCTCGAGGCTTTCGGTCTTGTGCATGGCGCCCGCCACTTGCGGCGGCATGTATTTTTCGTCGTGTTTCGCCAACAAGTTGGTCGCAACGAAGCTGCCGTCGGGCTGGAACTGCCCTTCCGCCACCACACCCGATTTCTCACGGAACAGGTCGGGCACGATGCCGCTGAAGCGCACCGGAACGCTCGCCTTCCCGTCGGTGACGACGAAGCGGATCGAGACGCCGTCGGGCAAGTGCTTGACCGACCCGGCCTCGACGATCCCGCCGAGCCGCACCGCCTTGCCGAGCGGCAGGCCGTCCTTCACGATATCGGACGGCGCGTAGAAGAACGACGCCTGGTCCTTGAGCGCCGACAGCGCGAGCAGCGCCGCCGCGATCACCGCCGCCAGCGCCAGCAGCGCCAGGGTGAGCCGCTGATGCTTCGCCTTCATGCCCGCCGGCTCGCCTCCACCGCGGCCTCGGCGCGGCGCATCGCGCGCCAGCTCGCTACCGACAGCACGGCGACCGCGATCACGACCACCGCATAAGCCGCGATCACGAACGGCCAGGGATCGAGCCTCATGCCGCCGCCTTCCGCCGCATCCGCGCCTCGGCCTTGGCCGCCGCGATCAGCGCGCGCATCCGCATCAGTGCCACGCTCGCGAAGAACAGGGTGAAGCCGGCCAGCGTGAACCACAAAGGCCAGAGCATCGACGGCGCGATCGTCGAGCTGGTCAGCCCGATGCTCTGCCCCTGGTGGAGCGTGTTCCACCACACGACCGAATAGCGGATGATCGGCAGCAGCGCCGATCCGGCAATGCCGAAGATCGCCGGAATGCGCCCGTCGCCGCCGCGATCCTCGTCGGCACGGACCAGCGCCATATAGGCGAGGTAGACGAAGAACAGCAGCAGCATCGAGGTCAGCCGTCCGTCCCATTGCCACCAGGTGCCCCAGGTCGGCCGCCCCCAGATCGACCCGGTGACGAGGCACAGGCCGGTAAAAGTCGCGCCGGGCACCGCGAGCGCCTCGCCTGCGACACGCGCCAGCGGATGCCGCCAGACGAGATAGACTAGGCTGGCGATCGCGATCCCGCTCCACCCCGCCATGCCGAGCCAGGCGGTCGGCACGTGGATGTAGAGGATGCGCACCGCATCGCCCTGCAGGTAATCGGGCGGCGTTTGCGTGAGGCCAGCCCAACCGCCGAACGCCGCCAGCGCGAGGCCGAGCCAGAACAGCACCGGCGTCAGCGGCCGGGCGAGCTTCAGGAAGCGGGCAGGATTGGCGAGGGCATGGAGCGCAGGCACGGCTCGTGGTTAGGGCACGGGCTCGCGCGAATCCAGCGTTGCGGTGAAATTTTGCCTTCCCGGGTGAAGGAAAGGACTGTCGGGCTCAACCCCGCCCGATCAAGCGCTGCGCGATGGTATCGGCAACCTCGGACGAGGGGCGTCCGGTGCGATCGCTTTCGCCCCACACCTCGACGAGGCGCTCGGGGATGCGGGCGATGCGCGCCTTGACCTCGGCCTCGTCGCCATGACCGAGATATTCGAGCCCGACGTTGATGATGCCGCCGGCGTTGATGACGTAATCGGGCGCGTAGAGAATGCCGCGCTCGTGCAGCCGCGCCCCGTCCTCATGCGTCGCGAGCTGGTTGTTTGCGCCGCCCGCGATCACCTTGGACTTCAGCGAGTCGATCGAGCGTTCGGTCAGGATCGCTCCGAGCGCGTTGGGGCTGACGATATCGGCCGCAGTGGACAGGATCGCGTCGGCTCCAGCGGTTTCCGCGCCCAGCTCATCCGCCAGCGCCTTCGCCTTGCCGGCATCGACGTCGGCGAGCGTCAGCCGCGCGCCGTCCTTCGCCAGCAGCCGCGCCAGTCCGCCGCCGACCGAGCCGACGCCCTGGATCGCGACATGCACGTCTTTCATCCCGTCGGCGCCGAGTCCGCGCTTCGCCGCCGCCTTGACGCCCAGATAGATGCCGAGCGCCGTATAAGGCCCCGGATCGCCGCCCGCCGCCCCGGTCTCGACCAGCAAGCCGGAGACGTATTGCGTTTCCCCCGCGATCACCTTCATCCGCGCCTCGGACATGCCGACGTCCTCGGCCGTCACATAGCGGCCGCCGAGCGACTGCACGGCGCGGCCGAACGCCTTCAGCTGCGCCTCGCTGATCGTCGCGCCGGGTTTTTCGGCGAGCACGACGCCCTTGCCCCCGCCCAGCTCGAGCCCGGCCATGGCGTTCTTGTAGCTCATGCCGCGCGACAGCCGCAGCGCGTCGGTGATCGCCTCGTCGCTCGACGCATAGTGCCAGAACCGCACGCCGCCCGCCGCCGGCCCGAGCCTGGTCGAATGCACGGCGATCACCGCGCTCAATCCGGAATCGGGATCGGTGAACAGATGGACGCCTTCATGCGCGTCGAAATCGGGGAAGCCCCAGCCGGTGATCATCAATTTTCCCGGGCTTGATCAACAGGAAATGGGGCGATCGACGGGACTTGAACCCGCGACCCTCGGTACCACAAACCGATGCTCTAACCAACTGAGCTACGATCGCCGCGAAGGCCAGCGCCCTAGCGGGCCGACGCGCCCACCGTCAAGCCTGTCAAAACCGCCCCTGCAGCGAAAGCCGATAGCCGTCCGGCGAGAGCTGGAATCCCGCCAGCTGCAGCTTGGTCCCGAGCTGTGGATCGCCCGTACGCATCGCCAGATCGGCGGTGTAGCTGCCGTCCTGATGGAGACGGAGGTCGAGCGTTTCGGTCCCCGCCGTGCTGGCAAGCGGCAGCAGCACCGCATCGCCGTCGCACCGTGCAGTGCCGGCCAGCGCCTGCGACAGCTGTACTCCACCGATCGCACCGGCGAGCGTCGCGCGGACGCGGCCCTCGGCATGTCGGCAGACGCCGTCGGCGAACCGGGCGGTCACCTCGTCGACGTCGAGCGTGGTGACCGGCAGCGGCGCGAACGCAGCCCCGCCGGGCAGGCTGGCGCTGAGATCGTCCACGCCGAGGCTGTGCCGCGACATGCTGATCGCGCCCTGGAGCGGCCGGTCCCCCTCTCCCGCCACCTCGACGCGCGCGCGGCCGAGCAGGAGCTGGACCGGCGACAGGTGCGCGGCAAGGTCGCCGAGCGCAAAGCCGCCGGCCTGCGCCTCGGTCAGCTCGCCGTACCAGACGCTCCCGGTCACTTGCCGCGCGGTCACCCCGAGCTCGCCGAGCCCGATCCAGCCGAGCACCAATCGCATCGGCAGGAACGCGATCAGCGCCGCGACGAAGATCGCGCCGAACAGCGCGGTCGGACCGGTGCGGAGCCGGATACGCCTCATGCGCCCCTCTTCATCAGCGTCATCTGCGCGGCGACGGTCTTGTCGCCGTTGTTGCTGACGTCGATCGACGCGACGACGATGCCCGCAGCCTCCAGATCGGCGATCCACGCGAACAGCGCGCCCGGCCGCGCCGTGGGAATGGCGATCTGAACGCGGCCGTCGCCCTGCGGCGCGACGTTGGACAGCGCGAAACCGGCATCGCCCGCGCGCTGGCGGATGATATCGTCGAGCTGGTCGGGAATCGGCTGCGGCCGGTTCTTTTGCAGCCCCTCGATCGCATCGAGCTCGGCCTCGGTATCGCCGAGCCGGACCACCGCGTCGTTGAGCCGGGTGCGCGACGACGACAGCCCGTCGCTCACCGGCAGGAAAACGCCGAACCAGATCACCGTCAGCACGATCATCGCCGCCATCGCCAGCAGCATCCGCCGCTCGCGCAGCGTGCGCCCGTGGAACCAGGCCTTGAGCGCGGCGATCACGACGTCACCGTCAGGTCGCCCGAGACCTGCCCGGCGTTGGCGGTGAAGGTGCTCGCCTCGACGGTGAAGCCGAGCGCCTCGATGCGGCGTTTGAGGTCGTTCGCCTGCGCCTCGTTCTGTGCAGTAACCGTCGCCTTGAGCACGCCCGCCTCGCTGAAAGTGAGCGCGGTGAGTTCGGTCCCCGGCACCGCCTGCACCGCGCCGAACACTGCCGCCGCGGTGCGGCTGAAACCGAGCCCGCCGCCGCGCATCCCGGCGAGCCGCCCGGCAAGCTGACGCTCGGGATCGGTGATCGTGGCGCCGGCGGGCAGCCCCTGCTGCGCGACCATCGCGGTGCGCGACTCGATCCCGCTCGCGGCGATGTCGGTGCGCAGGATGCGGAACAGGCTGATCAGCAGCGTGACGACAATGATCGCCAGCGCCAGCCAGCCAAGCCGCCTGACCAGCGCCCAGTCGATCGCGCGCCGCCGCCGCTTGGCGAATACCCCCTGGCGCAGGTCGAGCGTGGGCGCGGCCGCCGCGGCGACGATCGCCGCATCGACGGTATCGCGGTCGAGCGTAGCAGGCGGGCTGTCGCTGGTGATGAGTTCGGTCAGCCGCGCCTCGTCGGCAAACCCGCTGGTCGGCCCGCGCACCACACCATGCCCGCCGAGGTCGGCGCGGACGAAGCCGGCATCGGGGCGCGGCAGCAGCATCGGCGCCGGGATCAGCGCGTCGGGATCGATTCCCTGCGCGGCGAGCGCGGCGAGCCAGGCGCGCATCCGCTCGACCCCGACGACGCCGATCGGCCGCTCGGCAGACTCGTCTTCGCGCCCTACCGCGACATGAAGCTCGGCGAGCGGCGCGGCGACTGCCTCGCCCACCGCGAGCCGCGCCGCCGCGACGGCCTGCGCGGCCGAGCGGTCGGGCAGCTCGGCCCAGTGCAGCGCTACCGCGTCGGCGGGCGCGACCGAGACGATACGCACCGGCTCCTCATCGGGCGCGGGCGGCGCCGGCACGCCTTCGCCGTGAGCGACGACCGCCTCGTCCGCGATCCGCAGCCAGCGATACGGCTCGTCCTCGCCGACCGGCGGAAACAGCACGATCGTCGCGCTCATGCCGGGTCGCTCCACTGGCGCGAGACGATCTGGGCGCGCTGGCCCGAGGCGTCGAGAAGGTCGGTCTGGGTCAGATGCACGCCGTTTGCGGTAACGTCGATTTTCATGGCGAACCAGTAAGTTCTAACGTCGGTCTGGTTTTGCGCGTCCGCGGAGACGAGTCCGCCTTGCAGAGTCGACAGGTTGAGGAAATCATAGGTGCTGTCGTACCCCTCTGCCGGCCGCTGGAGCAGCAGCGCGCGCGCCTTGCCGACGTCCATCGTGTCGGGGAACAGCATCGCGAACAGCGGCGCCTGCTCGGGCTGCAGCGTGTTGACGTTGATCTTCGACGGTTGCGCGACCGGCAGCGCGCAGACCCACGGCGCCAGCTTGGCATAAAGCTCGGGCGTCATCCCGGCGACCGCGCGCAGCTCGCTGACATCGGTCATCAGCGTGTTGGCCGTCCGGTACGGCGTCTCCTTGCCAAGATAAGCGGCGTCCTCGGCCCCCATCGGCAGCGCGTCGGTATCGGTGTCGATCCAGTCGGCGGCGGCGGCGGCGATGCCCTCGGCGGTCTGTCCGGGAATGCCGATCAGCTTCATCAGCCGGACGAACTGGACGATGCCGTTGCGTTGCGCCGCATAGGCGCCCGGCCCGGTCTCCGCGACCAGGCCGTTGAGGTTGAAGCAATTGCCGCCGTCGCGGACGGTCAGGGTCGCGATGCCGCCGGGCACCGGCAGCGCAAAGGGATGGCCGGCCCAGCCGCCCGCGAGCGTCGTGCGCGCGGCGTCGCGGTCGAGGATCGCATTGACCCGGATCGTCGCCACCGTCTCGGCGGCATAGGCGAGGGCGCGTGCCTGCTCGATCGCCGCGCCGTTCTGCGCCAGCCGGGTCGAGAGCCGGAGCTTTTCCAGCGCGCTCGCCGCCAGTACCGAGATCACCGCAACGAGCAGCAATACCGTCAGCAGCGCCGCGCCGCGCTCGCCCGGCTTGCGACCTGAACCGCATTCCGACGGGCGACGCTCAACTCCCATCGCCACCTCCACGCTCGGCGGGGGTGCGATAGCCGGTGCCGACGAGGAACAGCTCGCGGAACACGGTGCCGTCGATGCGGGTCACCGTCATCTCGACCGCATCGGGAAGCGGCCGGTCGAGCGTGCCGTCCCAATGGTCGTTCCATGCGCCGGCATAGCGATAGCTGAGGCCGACCGCCGCCACGTCGTTCAGGATCGCCGCGCTCGGTCCCGGCGCGGCGCCGTCGAGCATCGGATAGGCGACGCGCCTCAACGCGCCGTCGTCGAGCCGATATTCGACCTTCTGCTCGCTCGGCCGCGGCGCGTCGTCGATATTGGTCCAGCCCGCGCGGACCAGCCGCAGCATCGGCATAGCTCCTGATCCGCTCGACCCGGTGAACACCGGCATCGTGTCGCCAGCCTCGTTGCGGGTCGGCCGCGCACGGACCTCGGCGAGATCGGCCGACAGCGCCGAGCCGAGCTGGTTCAGATGCGCGATTTCGGTAAGCTTGTCGTCGGTCGCCCCTTGCGCCCGCACGCTGAACGCGAGCAGCCCGACCCCCGCCGCCGCAAGCAGCGAGAAGATCAATAGCGAGACCATCAGCTCGACAAGCGTGAAGCCCGTTTCGGCGGAACGCCGCGACGACCGGAATCCGGCGGTGGTGCGACTCATGACACCGCTCCGGGACGGCGCACCACCATCAGCCGTGCGATCGGGCGACCCGCGCCCGGCGCAACCGCGATGTCGATGCGGAGCGCGCCGGCATCGCCGAGCGCGCTCGTCCGGCGCGTCCAGGTCCAGCTGCGTCCCCCGTTGGCTTCGGCGCCGGTCGCGGTGCCGATCGTCGGCGGCTGCGCGTCCGTCAGCGCCTCGACCGCGACGTTCCGGGCGACCATCTGCGCGACCAACGTCTCGTCGAGAATACCGGTCGAACGGATCGTCGCGCCCTCCAGCCGGATCAGCGCCAGCGCCGCAAGACTGAACACCGCGAGCGCAACCATCATCTCGATCAGGGTGAAGCCGCCGTCCCGCGAGCCCCGCTCGCGGGACGGCGCCCCCGCGAAAGCGGGGGCCCAGGATCGCACACCGGTCATCCGAAACTCTCGCGCCCCGCTTTCGCGGGACAACGGCGTGGCGCAAGACTTAGCCATCGACCCGCACCTCGCCTGCGGCCCCGATATGCACCGTCGCGATCCTGCCGTCGCGCTCGAGGCGAAGGTCGAGCGGCCGGTCGGCGAGCCCGGTCGGATCGAAGGTGACGCGCGCGCGCGCTTCTCCGGCGAGCATCGGCCGTACACCCTTGCCCCATTGCGCGACGCGCAGCGCGCGGTCGGGCATCGGCTGCCAGCCGTCGCCGCTGCGCATGTCGAAGCCATAGCCGCCCGGCGCGATCCAGACCGAGGTCGTCCGCGCATCGAGCACCGCCGTGTCGTGCGCGACCCGCACGCGCGCCCCGAACCGCTCGGCATCATCGATCAGCCTTCCACGCGGATCGGGCATTGCCAACACCACCGCAGCCGAGGCAAGGCCGATAATCGCGATCACCACCATCAGCTCGACAAGCGTGAAGCCGTGTTCGGCGGAACGCCGCAAAGGCGTGAAACCGGCTTCGCCCTTACGCGAAGCCGCCCCGGCGTTGGCCGGGGCCCAGCCCAAGGGCTCCCTATTGCCAGCTGCCGATATCGGCATCGACGCCCTCGCCGCCTTCCTTGCCGTCCGCGCCATAGGACCACACGTCGGCCTCGCCATGCTGGCCCGGCGAAGCATATTGATACGGCCGGCCCCACGGATCGTCGGGCAGCTTCTTGATATAGCCGCCCGCCTGATAGCGTGACGGATCGGCCGAACTCGGCGGCTTGACCAGCGCCTGCAGGCCTTCCGACGTGCTCGGGTAATGCAGGTTCTGGAGCTTATACATCTCCAGCGCCTGGTCGATCGTCGAAATATCGCTCTTCGCCTTCTCGATTCGCGCCTTGTCGCCCATCGGCAGCACGTTGAACGCCACGATCGCCGCGAGCAGCCCGATGATGACGATGACGACCATAAGCTCGACAAGCGTGAAGCCGTGTTCGGCGGAACGCCTCAAAGGCGTGAAGCCGCCCTCATCGGGCGAGCGTGTGGGTGGAGACAGCAAACGGCGAAACAGACGCAGCATGGAAAACCTCATTGACCGGCCAGCGTCTCGAGCTGGAGGATGGGAAGCAGGATCGATAGCACGATCGTCGCGACGACGCCGCCCATCAGCACGATGATCGCGGGCTCGAGCAGCGACAGCGCGGTCGCAGTGAAACGGTCGAACTCCCGCTCCAGATAGTCGGCGGCACGCTCCAGCATTTCGTCGAGCCGGCCCGCCGCCTCCCCGCTCGCGGCGAGATAGACGAGCAGCGGCGGGAACACCTCGCTCCGCCGCATCGCCGCCGACAGGCTGCCGCCGCCGCGGATCGCCTCGACGATTTCGTCGGTCGCAAGGCGAAGCCGCGTGTTCTTGATCGTGCCTGCGGTCAGGCTCAGGCCTTCGAGCAGCGGCAGCCGGCTCGCGACCATCGTCGAGAGCGTGCGCGCCATCCGTGCCGCGTGAAGATCGCGGAGCAGCCGTCCCAGCAGCGGCAGGCGCAGCAACCAACTGTCGAATGCAAGCCGGATCGACGACTCCTTGAGCGCGCGCCACGCAAGCCCGGCGAGCGCCGCGACGATCAGCGCGAGCAGCCACCAGAAATGCGCAAGGAAATAGGAGATCGCCATCACCATCCGCGTGAGCAGCGGCAGCGTCTGCCCCACCGTGTCGAACTGCTGCACGACCTCGGGCACGACGAAGATCATCAACGCCGCGACCACGCCCATCGCGACCACCGCCAGCACGGTCGGATAGGCCATTGTGGTGATCAGCTTGCCGCGAATCTCCGCCTGCCGCTCGAGCAGCGCGGAGAGGCGGTCGAGGATGGTCGGCAAGGTTCCCGAGCTTTCGCCCGCCGACACCATCGCGCGGTAGAGCGGCGGGAAACTCTTCGGCTCGCGGCCCATCGCCTCGGACAGCCGCCGCCCCTCGACGACGCCGGCATGGACCGTGGCGACGATCGCGCGAACCTGGTCCTGCTCGGTCTGGCGCATGATCGTGCGCAGCGATTCCTCGAGCGGGCTGACTCGGTTAAGCGTCGCGAGCTGCCGCGTGAACAGCGTCAGCTGCTTGACGCTCATTCGGCGGCCGAGGCTCGGCAGCGAGAGCAACGCGCGCCCGCGCGCCGGCGGCGGCGCGCCGGGTTCGATGCGAACGACATAGAGCCGGCGCTTGTCGAGGCTGGCGCATGCCTCCTCGACCGAAGGCGCGGCGACATGCCCGCGCCTCTCCTGTCCGCGCGTATCGATCGCGACGAAGTCGAAATCAGCCACGGCGGCCACACCCCAACCGTTCGGTTCGAGCGAAGTCGAGAACCGCTGCCGGGCGGAACCGGGGCATTCTCGCTTCGCTCGTAATCGTGTCTCGACTTCGCTCGACACGAACGGAACGATGGGCACTACCCATCGACCATCTCGGCGCGCGAAATCCGTACCGCTTCCTCCGGCGTCGTCACGCCCTCGCGGACCAGCCGGCGCGCGGCGGCGCTCAGCGTGTCGGCATGGGCGAACGCATGGCGAGCGATCACGCCCTCGTCGGCGCCGTCGTTGATCAGGCGGCGGATCGTCTCGTCGATCCGCACCGCCTCGAACACGCCGATTCGCCCCTTGAACCCGGTATGGCTGCATTCGGGACAGCCGGCCGGTTCATAGACGATCGTATCGGCTTCGATCCCGAGCAGCGCCGCGACCGAGCTCCCCGCCGCTACCGGCGTGCGGCATTCGGGGCACAGTCGCCGCACCAGCCGCTGCGCGATCACCGCGCGCAAGGTCGAGGCGAGCAGGAACGGCTCGACCTTCATGTCGCGCATCCGGGTAATCGCGCCCAGCGAGTCGTTGGTATGCACCGTGGAGAGCACCAGGTGCCCGGTCAGCGACGCCTGCACCGCGATCTCGGCGGTCTCGCGGTCGCGGATCTCGCCGACCATCACGACGTCGGGATCCTGCCGCAGGATCGCGCGCAGGCCGGCGGCGAAAGTCAGCCCGACCTTGGGATTGACCTGCGTCTGCCCGACGCCCTCGACCGCATATTCGACCGGATCCTCGACAGTCAGGATATTGCGGCTGCCGTCGTTGAGCAGGCGCAGCGCGGCGTAGAGCGTGGTCGTCTTGCCCGATCCGGTCGGGCCGGTGACGAGGACGATGCCGTTGGGCTCGGCGATCGCGCCGCGCACGACCTTGTCGATCGCCGCCGGCATCCCAAGCTCCGAAAGCTCGATTCCCGCATTCTCCTTGTCGAGGATCCGCAGCACCACGCGCTCGCCCGCCCGGCTCGGCAAGGTGGAGACGCGCACGTCGAGCAGCTTCCCGCCCAGCGTCAGCCCGATGCGCCCGTCCTGCGGCACGCGCCGCTCGGCGATGTCGAGCCGCGCCATCACCTTGATGCGGCTGACCACCACCGGCGCGACGTGCGGCGGCATCCTGAGCGTCTCGCGCAACACGCCGTCGATCCGCATCCGGATCACGAGACCGGTCTCATAGGGCTCGATATGGATATCCGACACGCCGTTGCGCGCCGCATCGGCGATGATGCCGTTGATGAGGCGGATCGCGGGCGCATCGTCCGCCGAATCGAGCAAGTCCTCGGCGGTCGGCAGGTCGGTCGCGAGCAGATCGAGATCGCCGTCGAGGCCGAGAGTGCCCGCCGCCATTGCCGCCGCCTGTCCGTCCATCGCGTACCGCTCGCCGAGCAGCTTGTCGAACGCCTCGGCGGTGACGAAACTGACGTCGAACGGATGGCCGAGATGACGGCGCAATTCGATCAGCACCTTGGGATCGCCGCCTTCGCGCATCGCGATCGCCGGGTGTGCGTCATCGCCGTCGAGGACCACGCCGAAGCGCCGCGCGAAGGGATAGGGGATCGTCGGCGGCACGACGACGGGCGGCGCCGGCGTTTCGAGCGCCAGCGGCTCCTCCGCCGGCGCTTCGCCCGCATCGCCGCGCGCGATCTTCACTGCTTCCTCTTGGCCGG
>DASTWI010000053.1:0-7599 GCA_035776635.1 Sphingomonas sp.
CACCCGGCCACCCAGCGCCAGTATCCTATGGGTGGCCGGGTGGGGGAGCGGGCCGGTGCGGCAACCGAGAACCCCCGCACTGGCGCCGCCGCCCGTGCATGGCTACATCGCTGCCGCATGGCCGATACGCTCAAGATCGTCTCCTGGAACATCAATTCGGTTCGCTTCCGCATCGACATCGTCGAGCGGTTCCTGAAGGAGGCCGCGCCCGATATCCTGTGCCTGCAGGAAACCAAGGTGATCGACGGCGACTTCCCGATCGCGCCGTTCCGAAAGCTCGGCTACTCGCATATCGTCCTCCACGGTCAGCGGATGCACCACGGCGTCGCGATCCTCAGCCGCGTCGGCCTTGCCGAAGACGACCGGCTCGACTGGCAGGACAATCGCGAGGCACGGCACGTCGGCGTGCGGCTGGCGAACGGCATCCGGCTGGAAAACGTCTATGTGCCCGCGGGCGGCGACATTCCCGATCGCGACCAGAACCCCAAGTTCGGACAGAAGCTCGATTTCGTCGAGCGGATGACGCGCTGGTCCGAAACGCTCGACTGCCCGACGATCCTGACCGGCGACTTCAACATCGCCCCGCTCGAATGCGACGTGTGGAACCACAAGCAGCTGCTCAAGGTGGTGAGCCATACCCCGGTCGAGGTCGATGCGCTGAACGGACTGAAGGCGTCCAACTCCTGGGTCGATCTCGGCCGCCATTTCCACCCCGCGCCGGCGCGGCTGCACACCTGGTGGAGCTATCGCTCGCCCGACTGGACGAAGAACGACCGCGGCCGCCGGCTCGACCATATGTGGGCGACCGGCGACGTCGCACAGGCCGCGGTGGCGCATACCGTGTTCGAGGAATGCCGCAGCTGGCTGAAGCCGTCGGACCATGTGCCGATCATGACCGAGTTTCGCGTATGAACGATCCGCGCGCCGCTGCCCGCGCACTCGACGCGCTGCGGCGCGGCTGGCCGATCGCCATCGCGGGGGAAGCGGGGCGGCTGGCTCTGCTGGCGATCGAGACCGCCGACCCCGAGCGGCTGGCGGCGTTCGATCCGGAGGGCACGGCGCTGGTGCTGCTGTCGGCCGGGCGCGCCGAGACGCTGAAGCTCGCCAACCAGCGCGAGGCGGCAACTCCCGATGCGCCGGTGACGATCGAGCGTGCGCCATGGCTCGACTTCGCGACCGCGACCGCGCTCGCCGACCCGCAGCTCGACCTCGCGACCCCGCTCAAGGGCCCGTTCCGCGCGGTGCCGACGTCCGAGCCGGCGCTCGCCGCCGCGGCGCTCGGTGTCGCGCGGATCGCCGGCATCCTGCCCGCCTTCTTCGTGCTTCCCGACGGCGATGCCGACCCGGCCATCACGCCGGACGACATCGCCGCGCATGAGGATGCCGCGCGGCTCGCCGTCGCGGCGCGCGCGCGGCTGCCGGTCGCGGGCGCCGAGGATGCCGAGATCGTCGCCTTCCGGACCCCCGAAATGCCCGGCGAGCATGTCGCGCTGCTGATCGGCCAGCCGAACGGCCGTCCGCCGCTGGTGCGCCTCCACAGCGAGTGCCTGACCGGCGACGTGCTCGGCAGCCTCAAATGCGATTGCGGGCCGCAGCTCCATGCCGCGATCCATGAGATCGCGGCGAGCGGCTGGGGCATCCTGCTCTACCTTCGGCAGGAAGGGCGCGGCATCGGCCTCATCAACAAGCTGCGCGCCTATGCGCTGCAGGATCAGGGCTTCGATACGGTCGATGCCAACACTCGGCTGGGCTTCGCGATCGATGCGCGCGACTTCGCGGTGGCGGCGCGGATGCTGACGCTGCTCGGGCAGCACCGCATTCGCTTGCTCACCAACAACCCGGCCAAGGTCGCTGCGCTCGAAGCCGCCGGGGTGACGGTGGTCGAGCGCGTGCCGCACCATTTGCCGCCCAACCCGCACAACGAGCGCTATCTCGCCACCAAGCGCGACCGCACCGGCCACCAGCTCTGAGCGATGGAGCATCCGCTCGACCGACCCTTCTGGAGCGCGATCACCACCCGGCAGCGGCATTTCGCCCTTGGCGACGGCCGCGCGGCGCGGTTCGTTCCCGAAATCGGCTGGTTCGCCGCCGCGGCCGACGCCGCGCCCGAAAATCTCGCCGCGCTCGCGGCGCTGGTGCCGGCGGCCGGAATGCTCGGCCTCGTCGAAACCGATCCGCCGCCGCTGCCGCCGGGCCTGAAGATCGTCAAGCAGGCGGCGTGCGTCCAGATGGTCGCCGAACGGCCGGCGGTCCCCGCACCCGGCTTCGCGTTCGAGGCCCTCGGCGACCGCGACGCCGCCGACATGCTCGCGCTGGCGACATTGACCGAGCCCGGCCCGTTCTTCGCGCGCACGCACCAGCTCGGCGCATTCATCGGTATCCGGGAGGAGGGCCAGCTCGTCGCGATGGCCGGCGAGCGCCTCAAGCCGCCGGGCTATACCGAGGTGAGCGGCGTCTGCACTCGGCCGGGCTTTCGCGGGCGCGGCTATGCGGCGGGATTGATGGCGGCGGTCAGCGATCGCATCGCCGCGCGGGGCGAGACGCCCTTTCTCCATGCCTATGCCGATCATGCGGCGACGATCGCGCTGTACCAGCGGCTCGGCTTCCGCGTGCGGACGACATTGCTCTACACGCTGATCGCGCGCGCCTGACGACAAAGGGCCGGTCCCTTGCGGAACCGGCCCTCGCCCTCGATACGCAACGCGAGGGAACTTGGTGGCTCAGGCCTTAGCGGCAGTAGCCGGGGCGATCCGAACGGTCGATCGCGCGGCCGGCGAGCGCGCCGGCACCGGCGCCCAGCACCGCGCCCAGAGTGCGGTCGCCACGGCCGGCGACCTCGTGGCCGAGCAGGCCGCCGGCGATCGCGCCGATGATCGTCCCGCCGTCGCCGTCATCGCACTTGCGGTAGTCGCGATAGCGATAGCGATAGTCGCGGCCGCGGTAGTAGCGGTCGCCGCCGCGATAGCGGTCGTACGAATGATAGCGATGATGCGAATGGTAACGCTGCGCCATGGCCGGCGTGGTCGGGACCAGAGCGGCCCCGCCCATCGCCAGGGCGGCACCGACGAGCGAAAGCTGCTTCAACATGGTCGTCTCCTCGTCTTTTCGGACCCCGCGACGATTCGCATTGGCCCGATCGATGAGACGGTTATGGGCGATTCGCTTTGAGTGATCGCTGAATGAAGCGGTTAGCCGCCGTTCATGCGGGACGGCATCCGTGGTTCGGCGGCTCCGCCCAGCACGTCGGCGATCGCGCGCATGACGTCGGGCTTCACTTGCACCCCCATATGGCTGCTGGCGATATGGATGTTGCGGCACGCCGGATCGGCGGGGTCGTGGCAGATCATGCCGTTGACGAAGCCGTCGCTGCGGCTCCAGATCGCGGTCGCCGGAACGGGGAGCGGCGCGGCGCATTCGGCGAGCAGCGCCTCGGCCTCGGGACTGTCGATCCGCTCGCCGGTCAGCCATTGATAGGTCCGCCACAGGTTGGTCGCGCGGGGCGAACCGGCGAACGGCGCGCTGACGGTGATCACCTCGCGCACCAGTCCGGTCCAGCGCTGCGCGGCGAAACGCGCCATCACCCCGCCCAGGCTGACGCCGACCAGCGTCACCGGCTCGCCGGTTTCCTCCGCCAGCGCCGCGATCCGCGCGCGCAGCCGCTCGCCGCCGGGGCCGATCGTGCGCAACGATAAATTGTTGCCGAGGCGCCAGCCGAATGCGCGATAGCCGAGCGCCTCGAGATAGCGCCGGAGCACGGCGTTCGAGACGTCGGAGGTGAACAGGCCGGGCAGCAGCAGCACCGGCCGGCCGTCGCCGCGCGGCGCCGCCATCAGCTTGGCGCGCGCGAAGGCGAGGCTGCCGATCGTCCAGGCGGCGCGGGGCAGTTCGGCGGCCATCGCCAGCTTGGAAGGAGCCTGGGGAAGGGTGTCTCGCCGTGCCGTCGCCATCAGAACCATCCCATCACCGTCACGGCGAAGGGCGTCCATGCTCCGACGCGGACGCCTGCCGCGCGCAACGCCGCCCCCGTCCAGGCGTTGCAGGTCGTCAAGGCGTCATAACGCCCCGAACCTGAATAAAAGGCATCGTAATCGCCGTAGCCGCGGAAATGCTTCGGCCGGCTGCCGGGGGGCACGCGCGCGAAGCTGGCGCGGATGAACGCGGCGAGCCGGCGGTATTCGTCCTCGCGCAGCACGATCGGCCGTGCGTCCGGTCCCGGAACGGGTGCGGGAAGGTGCTCGACATGGACCAGCGTGTCGTCGCTGCCGAGCGCGGCGCGCAGCACCGTCGTCGGTCGCACGTCGGCCCAGGTCGGCGTTTCGCGATAGAAGCGCGCTTCGCCCCAGCCGAACGCGAGATGGTCATAGGCGGCATAGCGCGGGTCGGCGATATCCTCGGGCCGCACGAGGTCGCGCCAGTCGACGCCGGCGGCAGCGACCGGGACGACCAGATCGGTGTGGACGCCGTTGGTCTCGACGATGATCGTCACGCCCTCGGCCGGCGGCCGCCATCCGGCATTGACCGGGATCGAGCCGCCGGCCAGCCCTGCCGCGCCGTAGCCGACAACGAGCAGCGCGAGCATCAGCAACGCATCGCTTGCAATCCGTCCTGTCTTGCGCCAGTCGATTGTCATTGCGTCGGTTTCCCGGCCCGATTGGTCTGTGCTATCCTAGGCGCATGGTAGAGGGAACGCACGTTTTGGACCGACCACCGCCCGGCGCGGCCGCCGACTGGACGATCCCGCAGAACTGGGCGCACTACACGCGCGAAGAGCATGAGACCTGGGACAAGCTGTTCGCGCGCCAGGCCAAAATGCTGCCCGGCCGCGCGTCGGAGGCGTATCTGCGCGGGCTCGACGTGCTCAAGCTGTCGAAGCCCGGCATTCCCGATTTCGAGGAGCTGTCGGAGCGGCTGATGAAGCTGACGGGCTGGCAGGTCGTCGCCGTGCCCGGCCTCGTTCCCGACAGCGTGTTCTTCGACCATATGGCCAACCGGCGCTTCGTCGCGGGCAACTTCATTCGCCGCCCCGACCAGCTCGATTACCTGCAGGAACCCGACGTCTTCCACGACGTGTTCGGCCACGTGCCGATGCTCGCCGACCCGGTGTTCGCCGACTATCTGGAGGCCTATGGCCGCGGCGGCTTGCGCGCGATGAAGTACGACGCGCTCAAATATCTGGGGCGGCTCTATTGGTACACGGTCGAGTTCGGGCTGATCGAGGAGCCGCAGGGTCTGCGCATCTACGGTTCTGGCATCGTGTCGAGCTTCGCGGAGAGTCGCTTCGCGCTTGACGACCTCAGCCCCAACCGCATTCGCTTCGACCTGAAACGAGTGATGCGCACGCAATATCGGATCGACGATTTTCAGCAGAATTATTTCGTCATCCCCAGCTTCGACGAACTGCTGCGCGTGACGGTCGAGACCGACTTCGCCCCGCTCTACCGCGAGATCGCGGCCAAGCCCGATATCCAGATCGGCCATATCATGCCCGACGACGACGTCATCACAACCGGCACCCAGGAATATGCCAAGGGCCGCCGCAAGCAGGCGGTGGTCGCCTGAAGCGTTTGTGCTCCTGCGAAAGCAGGAGCCGGCTCAGCCCCGCTTGCGCAACCTCAGGACCGCCCAGTCGCCGAGGTCGAGCCGTTCGGCCAGCCGATATCCCTGCCGGCGATAGGCGCGCGCCACCGCGTCGGCCTGCGTTCCGAGCAGGCCGGCGAGCACCAGCTGGCTCTTCGCCGCGGCGATCGCGGCGATATCGGGGGCGAGGGCGATCAGCGGCGCGGCGAGGATGTTGGCGATGACGAGGTCGTAAGGCGCGCGGCGCTCGACGAGCCCATCGGCGGTGCCGTCGGCGACCGCCAGCGCGAGCCGGCCCATGCCGAGCCCGAGCGGCACTCCGTTCGCCCCCGCATTCTCGGCGCTGACCTCGACCGCGACCGGATCGATATCGGTCGCGATCGCATAGGCGCGCGGCCACAGGTGCATCGCCGCGAAGGCGAGCAGCCCGGTGCCGGTGCCGAGGTCGATCAGGTTCTCCACCCGTGCGCCCCGCCGCCGCATCGCGTCGAGCATCGTCAGGCAGCCGGCGGTGGTCTCGTGGTGCCCCGTGCCGAACGCGCGGCTCGCCTCGACGCGGAAGCTGCGCACGCCGGGCTCGGCCGACGGCGCGTGGTTTGCGGTGTGGACGAAGAACCGTCCGGCCCGCACCGGCTCCAGCCCGGCCTGGCTCAGCGTCACCCAGTCGGCGTCGGGCACCCGCTCGGGCCTTGCGCGAGCCGCGGCCGCGCTCGGCACCAGCGCGCGCACCGCCGCGATCGCCGCCGCGTCGGGCTTGCCGTCGAAATAGGCGTCGAGCCGCCAGTCGTCGGGATCGTCGGGCGTCGCCTCGCTGGTCATCAGCACCGGCGGCGGATCGAGCGCGGCGAGCGCCTCCACGTCGAGCGCGACCGCCTCGGCCCTGGTGCAGGGCAGCGTCAGCTTCCAGCTATCGGGCATTGTTCAAGCTCCTCCCGTTCGCCCTGAGCTCGTCGAAGGGCGATGGCGTTCGAGGAGAAGTCGTGCTTCGACAGGCTCAGCATGAACGGAGGGAAGACTTCACCGCACATAGCTCGCCCCGTTGACGTCGATCACCGCCCCGGTCATCGACGCAGGCGCCTCGAGCGCGCAATAGCGGGCGATGCTCGCCACTTCGGCGGGTTCGGCGACGCGGCCCAGCGGAATGTCGGCGAGCAGCCTCGCGCCGCCGCGGCTTTCCAGATAATCCTCGGCCATCCCCGTCATCGTAAAGCCCGGGCAGACCGCGAACGCCAGCACGCCTTCGCCCGCATAGCCGCGCGCGATCGTCTTGGTCATCGCCACCATGCCGGCCTTCGACGCGGCATAATGCCAGTGCGCCGGTGAGTCGCCGCGATAGGCGGCGCGGCTGGCAATGTTGACGATCCGCCCCGGCCGCTTGTCTTCCTGCCAGTGCCGCACCGCGAGCCGGCAGAGCTCGGCCGCGGCGGTCAGGTTGACGCGCATCGTCCGCTCCCAGTCGGCGAGCCAGCCGTCATGCGGCTGGTCGAGCGGCGAGGCCTCGAAGATTCCGGCATTGTTGATCAGCACGTCGATCCGCCCGCCGAGCCGGTCGAGCGCCGCCTGCCACAAGGCGGGCGCGGCGCCCGGCTCGTCGAAATCGGCGGGAATGCCGCTCTGCCTGCCGTGGCCGACGAGCACGATGTCGTCGCGGTCGAACGCAGCAGCGATCGCGGCGCCGATTCCGCGGCTGGAGCCGGTGAGGAGGATGTGCGTGGGCATGAAGGGGCTGTAGCCGCCTTCACGCGACGCGCCAAATTCCTTCAGGGCTGCTTATGCCGAAAGAGGATGTTCAGGCCGCGACGCTCGCCGAGAAGCTTTCGGCCGCGCCGCGCAGGCTGGTCAGCCGCTCGTCGACCTCGCCGAAGTCGCGCTCGAGCGTGCCGATCTCGGAGGCGACGGTTTCGGTATCCTCGCGGATGGCGGCGATGGTGTTGGACATGGAGTCGGCGGCGAGCGCGGTCTCGTCGACCGCGGCGGTAATCGCGGTGACGGTCTGCGCCTGGACTTCCATCGCCGAGCGGA
>DASTWI010000054.1:0-44172 GCA_035776635.1 Sphingomonas sp.
CCGAACGTTGTCCGGCCATTTTGCCGCTTCGGTCAACGCAGTCTCAAGCACCCAGTGGCCGATCTTGCCGATCAGCCCGCACTCTTCGGCGAGAGGAATGAACTTCGAAGGCGAGATGTCGCCGCGCACCGGGTGCTTCCAGCGCACGAGGGATTCCAAGCCGGAAACCTCCTCCGAGGCTGCCTGAACGATGGGTTGGTAAAGGACTTCCAGTTCGCCGCGCTCGATCGCCTGCCTGAGATCGCTTTCGAGCGCCTGGCGATCGGCAGCCTCTGAATGCATTGACGCTTCGTAGAAGCAATGCTTGCCCCGGCCCGCTGATTTCGCAGCATAGAGCGCGAGATCCGCGTTGCGAATTAGGCTGTCCGCACAGGCCCTGCCCGGGTCACCGATCGCAATTCCAACCGATGCGCCGATCAGGATCCGATTCCCCTCGATGTTGTAAGGGCAGGATACTTGTTCGATGAGAGTGCGCGCGAGTGACTCGAGCAGCCCGATGTCGACAGTTCCCGGCAGGACCGCCTTGAACTCGTCGCCGCCGAGGCGCCCGACCTTTCCGTGTTCGCCCATCACACTCTGCAGCCGGTCTGCAACTTCACGCAGAAGGGCATCGCCGATCGGATGGCCGAGCGTATCGTTCACGTTCTTGAAGCGATCGAGATCGATCAGGAAGAGGCTGCAGCCCTTCTGCCGCCGGGCTGAATTGCGAAGCGCCTCCTCGAGCATTTGGCGCATCATTGCGCGGTTCGGCAGCCCGGTAAGCGAGTCGAAGCGCGCCAGCCTCGCAATTTCGCGTTCTGATCGCCGCTGTTCCGTGAGGTCCGTACCGATTCCGCGGAAACCAAGAAAGCGGCCGCGGCTATCAAAGATCGGATTGCCTGAGAGGGACCAGTGCACGTCCTGATCACTGGCCGCACGGACCACCACATCCGAAAAGGGAAAACGCGCAGAGAGGTGAAATCCGAGCGTCTTGCGCTCCTCGATCGATTCTTCGCCTTCGGTGTCGACAGACAGGAGATCCGTGAATTGGCGCCCCAGAAGCCCTGCCGCTTCACATTTGAAATCGTCGGCGAGTTGTTGGGAAACGTACGAAAGGGTTCCTTCCGGGTTGGTTTCCCAGAACCAGCCGCGGCCGCTGTTTTCGAATTCGTCGACAAAGGTGAGGGCCTTGCGCGCCTCGGCGTCCAGGTTCAGCCGCCGGCGTCCGGCGGCGATCATCGTTCTGGCTGCGCCGACGCTATAGGCCGTCAGCAAGAGCGTTAGAGCTGCAATGCCGAGCGGGATGAATGGTGACGGCGAGAACAGGACGGCCGCTATGGTTGCCGCGAAGGCGTTCACAACGGACAGAGGCGGCGAACTTATTGCGACGATGGCGGCCATTGCAAAGCCGGCACACATCCAGACTGGCACGCCAGCGTTGGGAGCGATCGCAGAATTGAGCGTGAGGTCGAGTCCCAATACCGTCCATAGAAGACCCGTTGCGGCGAGATAGACGCACATCGCGCGGGCCACCGTGTGAGGGGCTACCTCCAGTTCGCGGCGCCAGCGCAACCCAAGTGCCGCGATCGTATCGAGCGCGAGCATCGCCGCGATCGCAAACGCCGGATTGGAGAATGAGAGGAGCCCGCCCAATTGCGGAAAACTAGCAAGACACGCACCCCCGAGCAGGAGGTGAGTAGCGCCCAGCAGTAGCGCTGCATGATCGCTGCCGTTGATGCGCCAT
Organism: Sphingomonas sp.; assembly: GCA_035776635.1. Classification (GTDB taxonomy): domain Bacteria; phylum Pseudomonadota; class Alphaproteobacteria; order Sphingomonadales; family Sphingomonadaceae; genus Sphingomonas. The sequence continues at coordinate 1,724 of DASTWI010000054.1, forward strand.
TCGGCAAGCGAGTCGTTTTCCGATGTCTCCGCCGTCCTGACGTCGAACCAGAGCGCCTCGTGAACAGACGCACGCTCCGGCTGATCCGGCGCCAGGCTTACGGCTTTCGAAAAACGCGCTCGCGGCATCGATTTTTACGCGTCCTCCTCGCGGAGGACTCCCCACATGAAGACCGATCTTTACGCGCAACGAGTTAACGGCGCGGGAAAGAGACATGGTTATCGGTGCTTTAGGAGTTGGCTTTTGCTAACTTTCGTTAGGGAAGAAATCGGGGACGGAAAGATAGCGTTCGCCGGTATCGTAGTTGAACCCGAGCACGCGGGGATGACTGCCCAATTCGGGAAGCTTCTTGGCAATCGCTGCCAGAGTCGCACCCGAAGAGACTCCGACCAGCATCCCTTCTTCCCGAGCTGCGCGGCGAGCCATCTGCTTTGCTTCATCGCCGCTGACGGTGATGGCGCCGTCGATCGCCTGGAGATCGAGATTGGTCGGGATCATCCCAGTGCCAATTCCTTGAATCGGGTGAGGCGAAGGTTGGCCGCCGCTGATTACCGCCGAAACATCAGGCTCCACCGCGAAAACCTTCAAGTTGGGCCATGTCTTCTTCAACACATGGGATACGCCGCTGATATGACCGCCGGTGCCGACGCCGGTGATCAGCACATCGATCGGCTGGTCCCGAAAATCGGCCAGGATTTCCGCCGCGGTGGTGCGCTCGTGAACCTCGATATTCGCAGGGTTTTCGAACTGTTGCGGAACCCATGCGCCAGGGGTGTCGGAAGCGATCTGCTGGGCCTTCTCAATCGCGCCCTTCACCCCGAGTTCCTTCGGGGTCAGCACGAGTTCTGCTCCGTACGCGAGCATCAGCCGGCGCCGCTCGATACTCATGCTGTCCGGCATTACCAGGATTGCACGGTAGCCTTTGACGGCAGCAACCATGGCGAGACCGATGCCGGTGTTGCCGGAGGTCGGCTCGACGATCGTGCCGCCCGGCCTAAGCTTCCCCGATCGTTCCGCGTCTTCGACCATCGCGACGGCGATACGGTCCTTGATCGACCCACCCGGATTGGCGCGTTCCGACTTGATCCACACCTCCGCCTTGTCGCCGAACAGGCGGTTAATCCTGACGTGCGGCGTGCCGCCGACGGTCTCGAGAATGTCGGATACTTTCATTATGCCCCCTCCTGCTGCGCGTTGCCGGAAAGATCCGGCACATCAAAATTCTTCGCTCGCCGCAATTCGGGAAACCATCTCGCCCAAATTGCGACAATCAAGACTGCGCCGACACCCCCTGCGATCACCGCGGCGACTGGGCCGATCAGTGACGCCAGAAACCCCGATTCGGCTTCGCCAAGCTCATTAGACGCCGAAACGAACAACGACGAGACCGCGCCCACCCGGCCGCGCATTTCATCAGGCGTATGAAGCTGAATCAGAGACTGGCGCACGTAAACCGAGAACATGTCCGCGGCCCCGAGCAAGGTAAGGCAGGCAAGGGACAGCGGCATGGAGCGCGAGAAACCGAAAACGATCGTCGATGTACCGAACACCGCCACCGCGAGCAGCATCTTCACGCCGACATCGGATTTGAGGGGCCGGAAAGCAAAGAAGGCTGCGGTCAGTGTTGCCCCGACCGCCGGGGCCGCACGCAAATGGCCAAGGCCTTCGGGGCCAGAATGAAGAATGTCGCGGGCATAGACCGGAAGCATCGCGGTCGCGCCGCCGAGCAGCACCGCGAACAGGTCGAGGCTGATCGCCCCAAGCACCAGGCGGTTGTGCCGCACGTAGCGCAAGCCTTCGATCATTTGCTGCCACGGATTGAGACCGCGGGCGATGCGGGTCACCGCCACCGGCGGAATGATCATCAGACAAACCAGCGAGACCGCGAAGAGCAGCGCCGCGGAAGCATAGGGAACGACCGGCGCAATCGCGTAGAGATAGCCGCCCACCGCGGGACCGGCGATGGCACCGGTCTGCCACGCGATCGAGGAGAGGGCGATTGCCCTTGGCAAAATCTGCCGTGGCACCAAATTGGGGGCGAGTGCCTGCAGAGCTGGCGCCGAGAACGCCTGAGCGACCCCGAGCAACGCGGCGACAATGTAAAGCGCGATGAGGGTAGTCGAATGATCCCACGCCAGGAGCGCGAGCGCAGCCGCGCAGAGGATCTGAACGGCGACGGACGCTCTGATGATCCACCGCCGGTCAATCCGGTCGGCGACCCAGCCGGTGACCAGCGTCAAAAAGAACAGCGGGATGAACTGAACGAGGCCGATGAAACCCAAGCGAAGCGACGCCGCTTCGACCCCCATCGTCTGCCGGGCGATCCCGTAAACCTGCCAGCCCATCACGATCACCAACGCCATCATGGCGATGGTCGTGCTCAGGCGCGCGATCCAATAGGCGCGGAAGGCGGGAATTCGGAATGGTTCGGGAAGCCAGCTCACGATCGCGCCCTAGTCGGCGCAATTCCGGGCGGCAATGCGTCGAAGCGCTCACACAGCCGGTTGCGGAGCCTGGTCCTCTTCTCCGCCTCCGACCAAGCCCAGCCTCCTCGCGAACCAGGGGATCGTCAGACCTTGAACGAAGACCGAGAAAGAGACGACAAGGAAGGCAGTCACGATAATCGCCACCTTTTCGGGAACGCTATAGGGAACAGCGAGCGCGAGCGCGAGGGCGAGCGCGCCTCTCAGGCCACCCCAAAACAGCACGTGCTGGTAATTGAGCGGCAGTCTTAGATTGGAAGCGCCGAACGCACCCACGATCGGGTAAACGGTGATCAGGCGGCCGATCAACACCAGAAGGATCGCGATCGCCGCTTCGGCCCAGCCGAGCACGTTGAGCGGAATTCGAGTCTCGTGAATTCCGATCAGCAGAAAAACGAAGCTGTTCGCCAGGAAAGCGAAATAGTCCCAAGCGGCGAGGATGTGCGGCCGTCCGCTGTCGGAAATTGCCCCGACCCAGCCCACATTGCCGATCATCAACCCGGCAGTCAGCGACGCCAGAATGCCCGACCCGCCGTAGTGCTCGGCGAGTAAGAACGAGCCCCACGCCGCAATTGTCGTCAGGGTGATTTCGACGAGCCGGTCCTCGGTGCGTCCGGCGACCAGCAGGACAGCTCCGGCGACGCCGCCCCCGATGAGGATTCCGCCGAAGATGCTCCAAAGGAATTGCGGAATCACCTGGCCTGCTGATGGTGCGGCCCCAGAGGCGATTGCGGCCAGGACTGCAAAGGCGACGGCCGCAACTCCGTCGTTCAGAAGGCTCTCGGATTCCACGACCATGGTGAGCCGCTTCGGGCCTTTGAGTTCTTTGAAGGTGGCGATGACCGCGACCGGGTCGGTTGCGGCGATCAACACGCCGAATAGCGCCGCACCAAGCCAACTCCACCCCAGCAGCCAGTGCATGCCGACGGTGACGAAGGCGCTGGCGCCGATCACTCCGATGAATGCGAGGGTGAGGGTGAGGGGTAGCTCGTGCCGAAAGCGCTTCCAATCCAGCTGGAGCGCGGCCTCGAACACGAGTGGCGGAAGCAGGACATCGAAGATGAGCTCACGCGTCAGCGGCAGCTGTGGCCGGTTGGGCATGAAGGAAACCAGGATTCCGGCGGCGACGAGACCGGTGCTGTACGGCAGCCCCACGCGCCGGGTCAGCATCGCCATGATTGCCGCCACGATCAGCAACAGGCCGATCGAATTTAGCGGGAATGCAATCGACACCGCGGCGCTCAACTGCCCAGGAAATCGAGAATGTCGCGGGTCAGGCGCTGGGTGTGGCTGGCGAAGAGGCCGTGTGCACCGTCGTCATATTCGACCAGCTTCGCGCCAGGAATGGCCTTGGCTGCCACCCGCGAGGTGAGGTCGATCGGCACTGTTCGGTCCGCTATACCGTGGATGACCAATGTCGGCATGGTGAAGGCGGGAAGGTCGGGGCGGAAGTCGGTCTCGGAAAAGGCGCGGACGCAAGAGACGATCGCTTTTAGCCCGCCCAGCATCGCCTGCCGCCACGCATTGTCGATTGCGCCTTCGCTGACCGGCGCCGCCCAGCCGACTCCGAAATAGTCGCGCAGAAAGTTGCGGAAGAATTCGGCCTTGTCGGCGGTGATGGACGCGACGATCCCGTCGAATGCTTCCCTGGGCGCCCCGTTGGGATTGTCCGCGGTCTTGAGAAGGAACGGCACCACCGACCCGATCAGGATCGCATGGCTGACCCGCCCTGGATTTCGGCTGATGAAGCGGGCCGCATCGCCGCCGCCCATTGAAAAGCCGGCGATGGCAATCGGCTCGGAAACAGCAGCGGTGTCGAGCACGGCGGCAATGTCATCAGCAAAGGTGTCGTAATCATAGCCGTTCCACGGCTGGTCGGAGCGGCCGAAGCCCCGCCGGTCCGGGCATAATGCGCGATATCCGTTCTCGGCGAGAGCGAGTGCAACCTCGTCGAACGAATCGGCGTCGACCGGCCAGCCGTGCATTAGCAGCACCGGCTTTCCCTCGCCCCAGTCCTTGTAGAAGAGTTTGGTCCCGTCCTTTGCCGTCGCGTAGGGCATGCGCTTATCTCCTCGGATTGGGCGAAAGCGCGAATCCAGAGCAGGGTCAATCTTCGCTTTGTGCTTTTCCGGCGCGCGTGTTCGTGTATTGTTCCCGCGCAATGGCGAGACCCAAGACCCGCTATACGTGCCAGGCCTGTGGCTCCGTCAGCATGCGCTGGCAGGGGCAGTGCCCGGACTGTGCCGAGTGGAACACGCTTGTGCAGGAAGCGGCGGAGGTGACCAGCATCTTCGCCGCCAAGCACAATCTCCAGGGCGGTGGCCGGACGATCGAGCTGGTCGGGCTCGATCATCCGGCGAAGCTTCCGGAGCGGATCGTCAGCGGAGTCGCCGCGTTCGACCGCGCGATCGGCGGCGGGATCGTCCCCGGATCGGCGATGCTGGTCGGCGGGGATCCGGGGATCGGCAAATCGACTCTGCTTCTGCAGATCGGGGCGAAGCTGGCGGTGAGTGGGCGAAATGTCGTCTATGTCTCGGCCGAGGAATCGGCCGAGCAGGTCCGGCTGCGGGCGTTGCGGCTTGGGCTTGGCGGAGCGCCGGTCCGGCTCGCGGCAGCGACCTCGGTCCGCGACGTTCTGACTACGCTCGGCGATGGAAACTCGCCCGATCTGCTGATCATCGATTCCATCCAGACCATGCACAGCGACCTGATCGAAGGCGCGCCGGGCACGGTGAGCCAGGTGCGCGCGTCTGCTCAGGAACTGGTGCGGTTCGCGAAGGAACGCGGCACCGCGGTCGTGCTGGTCGGCCATGTCACCAAGGACGGCACAATCGCCGGCCCGCGCGTGCTCGAACATATGGTCGATACGGTTCTGAGCTTCGAGGGCGAGCGAAGCCACCAGTACCGGATCCTGCGTGCGCTCAAGAACCGCTTCGGCGGCACCGACGAGATCGGCGTGTTCGCGATGGAGACCGGCGGGCTGAGCGAGGTCGCCAATCCGTCGGCGCTGTTCCTGACGCATCGCGACGAGGGGGTGACGGGGACGACGGTGTTCCCGGCGCTGGAGGGTACGCGGCCGGTGCTGGTCGAGATCCAGGCGCTGGTGGTGCGGCTGGCGAGCGGGGCGACGCCGCGGCGCGCGGTGGTCGGCTGGGATTCGGGCCGGCTGGCGATGATTCTCGCGGTGCTCGAGGCGCGCTGCGGCCTCAGCTTCTCGTCGGCCGAGGTCTATCTCAACATCGCCGGCGGCTATCGCGTGCAGGACCCGGCGGCCGATCTGGCGGTGGCGGCGGCGCTCGTCTCGGCACTGAGCGAGCGGCCGGTGCCGGTGGACGCGGTGGCGTTCGGCGAGGTGGCGCTGTCGGGCGAGGTGCGGCCGGTGGCGCATGGCGCGCTGCGGCTCAAGGAAGCGGGCAAGCTCGGCTTCGAGCGCGCGCTGGTGCCGGCGGCAATGGCGAAGGAGGGCGGCGGATTGCGGCTGTCGGGGTTCAGGACGCTCGGCGCGCTGGTCGAGCATATGCTGGGGCGGGGGTGATGCACCGTCACCCTCACCCTTCCGCGCCCCCGCTGACGCGGGGCCGCTCCCTCCCTCTCCCATTGGGAGTGGGAAGGGTGAGGGTGAGTTTGGTTCCATCCGCCGAATTGCCCTCGACTTCCGCCGTCATTCGCGGCTTTAGGAGCGCATGGGCCTGACCGCATTCGACATCGTCGTCTTCCTGCTCGTCGGCGGTGCTGCGGTGCTCGGCTGGATGCGCGGGTTCGTCACCGAGGTGCTGTCGGTGATCGCCTTGTTCCTCGTCGTGTTCGCGCTGAAGCTGTTCCACACCCCGCTGGCGCATGTGCTGATGGGCAGGATCGGCACCGCCTCGGGCGCCGCGGTGCTTGCCTTCGCGATCATTGCGGGCATAACCTATCTCGGCGGACGGCTGATCGCCAACGCGATCGGCGGCCGCACGCGGACCTCGATCCTCGGCCCGGTCGATCGCGCATTGGGCTTCGGATTCGGTGCGCTGAAGGGGCTGATCGTCGCCAGCCTGGGCTTCCTGCTGATCGTGCTGGTGCTCGACACGATCCACGGCGGCCCGCGCGAACGGCCCGGCTGGCTGACGCAAGCGCGTGTCTATCCGCTGCTCAACGTCACCAGCGCGAGCATCGCCGATTTCGTCGATCGGCGACGGCACGGGCAGCCTGTCTTCGGCCACCGCTACGACCAGCCGCCGTTGCCGGGGAAGGGGGATTAGGCGGCGAACATCGGGTCGTGAGCGGCAGCTTTCGCCCAATTGCGGACATAGGAATGTCGTCACCCCGGACTTGATCCGGGGTCCCGCTTTTTCCGGCCCTCGCCCAAGCCGTCGGTCAAAAACGGAAAGAGCAGCGGGACCCCGGCTCAAGGCCGGGGTGACGGAATCTCGTGAATGGCGGCTATTACCAATGGCCGACGCAACGCGCTCGCCATGGCGGCGGCGACGTCCTACATGCGGGCGCATGGACGCGCCGCTTTACAACAATGAGATTCTCCGGCTCGCGGCATCGATTCCGTATCATCAGCGGCTGGCGGAGCCGATGGCGTCGGTCGAGAAGCGGTCGCCGATCTGCGGCAGCCGAGTGACGGTCGATATCAACCTCGATGACGAGGGCCGCGTCGCCGAGCTCGGGCTGCTGGTGCGGGCCTGTGCGCTCGGGCAGGCCTCGTCGGCGCTGATGGCGGCGAACGCGATCGGCAAGTCGCCCGGGGATCTCACCGCGGTGCGCGACGCGCTGAATGCGTGGCTTGCCGGCGAGAGCGATGCGGCGCCCGACTGGCCGGGGCTCGGCGTGTTCACGCCGGCGCTGGCGGTGACCGCGCGGCATCCGTCGATCCGGCTCGCGTTCGAGGCTGCCGCCGAGGCCGCCGCCGCAGCACGGGCGCGCGGCTGATGGAGCAGGGCGCCTCTCTCCTCCGCGACGGGGTCCTGCTGCTCGGTTTCGGGCTCGGCTTCGTCCTGCTGTTCCGCAAGCTCGGGCTCGGCGCTACGCTGGGCTATCTCGTCGCGGGCGCGGTGGTCGGACCGCAGATGCTCGGGCTGGTCGGCGACGCCGAGAGCAAGATGGGCGTCGCCGAACTCGGCATCACCCTGCTGCTGTTCCTCGTCGGGCTCGAGTTGTCGCCGACGCGCCTGTGGCGGATGCGGCGCGAGATTTTCGGGTTCGGCACGCTGCAGGTCGTGTTGTGCGGGGTGGTGGTCGCGGCGATCGTCTGGTTCTTTACCGGCTTCACCATGGCGGCGGCGATCGCGCTCGGGCTGCCGCTGGCGCTGTCCTCGACCGCGCAGGTGCTGCCGATGCTGCAATCGGCCGGAAGACTGAGGACCCCGTTCGGCGAGCGCGCCTTCTCGATCCTGCTGTTCCAGGATCTTTCGATCGTGCCGCTGATCACGATCGTCGCCGCGCTGTCGCGCAACCCCGCCGACCAGCTGGGCCCGCCGGGCTGGCTGCTCGCGATCTACACCGTGCTGGCGATCACCGGGCTGGTGCTCGCCGGGCGGTTCGTGCTCAGGCCGCTGTTCACGCTGATCGGCAATCTCGGCGAGCGCGAGATGTTCGTGTTCGCCGGGCTGTTCACCGTCATCGCCAGCGCGGCGGTGATGGAGGCGCTGGGCCTGTCGACCGCATTGGGCGCCTTCGTCGCCGGCGTGATGCTGGCCGACAGCCCGTATCGGCATGAGCTGGAAGCCGATGTCGAGCCGTTCCGGTCGATCCTGCTCGGGCTGTTCTTCCTGTCGATCGGGATGATCCTCGATCTCCACGCGATCGCCGACCGCCCGCTGTTCGTCGTGTCGATGGCCGCCGCGCTGATCGTCGCCAAGGCGGTGATCATCGGCGGGCTCGCGCTCGCCGCGCGGATGAAGTGGCGGCAGGCGCTCGCGCTCGGCCTGCTGCTCAGTCAGGGCGGCGAGTTCGGCTTCGTGCTGTTCGCGCAGGCGCAGAACGCCTATCTGATCGCGCCCGAAGCGGCCAGCCTGTTCGGCGCCGTCGTGACACTGTCGATGGCGACCACGCCCTTCCTGATGATGGCGACGCGCCGCATCCGCGAGGAAGCCGAACCGAGCGCCGACGGGCTGGAACGTCCCAGCAAGGACGGCGCCAGCGCGATCGTCATCGGCTATGGCCGCTTCGGGCAGACGGTCGCGCAGATGCTGATGGGGCAGGGCGTGTCGGTGACGCTGATCGACCAGGACGTCGAGATGATCCAGGTCGCCGGCACGTTCGGCGCCAAGGTCTATTATGGCGACGGCACGCGGATCGACCTGCTGCGCCAGGCAGGGGCGGCGGAGGCGCAACTGCTGTTGTTCTGCCTCGACGGCGACGTGCTCGACGCCGACGCGGTGCTGGGGATCAACAAGGCCTTTCCGCACGCCACCATCCTGGTGCGCGCCTATGATCGGCGCGCGCTGATCAGGCTCGACGGCGCGCCGGTCAGGCATGTCGTGCGCGAGGTGTTCGAATCGGCGGTCTGCATGGGCCGGCTCGCGCTCACCGAACTTGGCGTCGATGAGGAGGCGATCGACAATGGCGAGGCCGATTATCGCGAGCGCGACTCCGAACGGCTGCGGCGTCAGTCGGAGACCGGCGACATGCACGCCGCCGACGATCGCATGATCACCCACCGGACGGTCGCGCGGGGAGAATGCGGATGAACTGGATCGTGGCGCTTGCCGGCCTGTCGGGAGCGGTGGCGGTCGGCGCCGGCGCGTTCGGCGCGCATGGCGCGAGCGGCGAGGCCGCGGAGTGGCTCAAGACCGGCGGGCATTATCAGCTGATCCACGCCGTCGCCGCGTTGCTGGCGGTGCAGCTCGGCGCGCGCGGGCCGGCGTGGCTGTTCCTCGCGGGCGGCGCGATCTTCGCCGGCACGCTTTACCTGATGGCGGCGGGCTGCCCGCGCTGGCTGGGCGCGGTGACGCCGATCGGCGGCGCTGCGCTGATCGCCGGCTGGCTATGGCTCGCGTGGAGCGGGCTGCGCGGCTAGCCCGGCTCCGGCTATCGCCCGCGGACGAAGTGGACGATGATCACGATGATGGCGATGATCAGCAGGATGTGGATCAGTCCGCCCGCGACATGGAAAGCGAGGAAGCCGAGCAGCCACAGGATGATCAGGATGGCGGCGATCGTCAGAAGCATCGGGTGTCCCCTTGTTCGAGTGGATGCCCTGAACGTTTCGGAACCGGTGCGAGTTCCGGAGACATCGTGCTCCTGCTTTCGCAGGGGTGTTGGGCGTCAGGCCGCGAGGCGGCGTGAATCGAGGAACGCGGCGATGCGGGCGAGGTCGACTTCGCGGTCGAGATAGGTCCGGCCGATGCCGCGCGCGAGGAGGAAGGGCAGGGCGCCTCCCTCCATCTTCTTGTCGTGCAGCATGTGCGCGGTAAGTCTTTGCCCGGAAGCTGAAATTCCGGCGGAATCGGCGCTGTCGGGAAGGCCGACATGCTGCAGGTGCTGCACGACGCGTGCTGCGTCCGCAGCGGGCGCGAGACCTTGTTCGGCGGAGAAGGCGAAGGCGAGCGCCATGCCCGCGGCGACCGCCTCGCCGTGGAGCAAGCGGTCGGAAAAGCCCGCCTCGGCCTCCAGCGCATGGCCGAAGGTATGGCCGAGGTTGAGCAAGGCGCGCTTGCCGCTCGTCTCGCGCTCGTCCTCGGCGACGATCCGCGCCTTGGCGGCGACCGAATGCGCAATGGCATAGGCGCGCGCCTCGGCGTCCCCGGCAAGCAGCTTCGCCCCGTTCGTCTCGCACCAGGCGAAGAAGTCGGGGTCGTCGATCAGCCCGTATTTGACCACCTCGGCATAGCCGGCGCGGACCTGGCGCGCGGGGAGGGTGTCGAGCGTGTCGGGATCGATCAGCACGAGGGCAGGCTGGTGGAACGCGCCGATCAGGTTCTTGCCGGCGCGCGCGTTGATCGCCGTCTTGCCGCCGACCGACGAATCGACTTGCGCGAGCAGCGTCGTCGGCACCTGGACGAAGCGGCAGCCGCGCTTGAGGATCGCGCAGGCAAAGCCGACGAGATCGCCGATCACTCCGCCGCCGAGCGCGATGACGTGATCGTTGCGCTCCACCCCGAGGTCGAGCAGGCGATCCGTCAGCGCCTCGAGCTGGCCCCAGCTCTTGGTCGCTTCGCCCGGCGGCAGCACGATCGCTTCGCTCGCAACGTCCGCCGCGTCCAGCGACGCCTGCAGCGTGGCGAGGTGCGGCCGCACATTCTCATCGGTGACGATCGCCATGCGCCGGCCGCGCGCCAGCGGGGCCAGGTGCTCGCCGGCGCGCCCGAGCAGCCCCGCCTCGATCACCACGTCGTAGCTGCGCGCGCCGAGCGCGACGGGAATGCGGGTCATCGGGGAAGCGTCTCCAGAATGGCGTTGACCGTCACGTCGTGCGGCGCGTGATTGCTCGGAATGCGGATCGGCGCCTCGGCGTAGATCGGGTTGCGGACCTTCGCCAGCTCGCGCAGCACGTCCTTCGGATCGCGATCGCGCAGCAGCGGGCGCGTGTCGCGGCGATGGACGCGCTCGACCAGCACCTCGACCGGGGCGTCGAGCCAGATCGCGAGCGCGGTGTCGAGGATCAGCGCGCGCGTCTCGTCGTTGATGAACGCGCCGCCGCCTGTCGCGATCACCTTGGGACTGCCGTCGAGCAGCCGCGCGATCACCCGACGCTCGCCGTCGCGAAAATAGGGCTCGCCGAACGAATCGAAGATTTCGGCGATGGTCATGCCCGCCGCCGCCTCGATCTCGCTGTCGGCATCGACGAACGGCAGCGCCAGCCGCTGCGCCAGCCGGCGGCCGACGGTCGACTTGCCCACGCCCATCAGCCCGACCAGCACGATCGGCTTGCCGCTCCAGCGCGCTCGGGCATGACGGTTTTGCAACATGGCGGCGGGGGCTATACAGCGAGGCCGGCCTTCGGGCAAAAGGCCGCGCACAAGCTTTTCTTGGTCCGTATAGGGTTTCTCAATGTCTCGTTCGCTGGTCGTGTTCATCGTCGTTATCATCGTGGTGGTCGGGGGGCTGTTCTGGCTCGCCGGTCGCGACACCGCGCAGCCGACCCATCAGATCGAGACAAATGTCCCGCTGGCGAACCTGCAGAATGCGGCCGCTCCGCAATAAGGTCGCGCTCGGCGCGATCGTTGTTGCCTTGGTCGGCGTCGGCATCCCGGCGCTGGGGCAGCAGCAGAAACCCGAATCGCTGTTGCCGCCCGGTTTCGGCCAGTCGGCGCCCGCGCCCGCGCCGAGTCCGGCGCCGTCCGCCGCGCGGCCGGCGCAGCCGGCCCCGACGCCGAGCGCGAGCGGACAGGCGCCGGCAGCGCCGAACAACCCGCTCGGCCTGTCGATCCTGCCCGGCGGCGCGACGCCCAGCCCCGCGCCCACTCCGACGCCGACCGGCACGCCCACCCCGGCCTACGCCGCGATGCCGCCGCAATACGAGCTTCCCGCGTTCGCGCGGCGCTCGCTGGCGCGGGTCGGGATCGCCGGCAACGGACGCGGGACGCTGCCGTCCGACGCCTTCGGCGATGCCGACGGACGATTCGTCGAGGGGCTGATGCGGCGGCTCGACACGCCGGTCGCATCGCGCTGGATGCACATCTTCCTGCGGCGCGCGCTCGCCTCGCCGCTGGCGCCGCCGGCTCCCGTCAACGGCGCCGACTTCGCCGCCGAGCGCGCCTGGCTGCTGCTGCGAATGGGCGAATCGGTCGTGGCGCGCGGACTCGTCCAGCAGGTCGATCGCGACGACTACACGCCCAAGCTGCTCCAGGTCGCGATGCAGACCGCGTTGGCGAATGGCGATCCGGGGCAATTATGTTCGCTGACCGGCGTCGCCGACAGCCTCGCGTCCGATGCGCCGGCGTGGATCATGGCCAAGCCGATCTGCGCCGGGCTCGCCGGCTACCCACAGCAATCCGATGCGCTGATGAAGGACGCGCGGCGACGCCGTGTCGCGACCGGGATCGACTTCCGCCTTGCCGAGAAAGTGGCGGGCGCCGGAATGCGTGGCGACCAGGCGGTGACGATCGAATGGACCGGCGTGACGCAGCTCAACGCCTGGCGCTACGGCCTCGCCACCGCAACGGGCGTTGCGATTCCCGACGAGCTGATGGGCACGGTGGGCAACCAGGTCGCTTATTGGCGCGCGCTGTCGCCTGCGCTCGACGCGCGCGCGCGCGCCGCTTTCGCCGACCGCGCGGCGGCGCGCGGGGTGCTGTCGTCGGCGGCGTTGATCGACCTCTATGGCGAGATCGACATGGGCGACAACGCCGGCACGCCCGAGGACGGCGTCGCGCGCGACTTGCGCTCGGCCTATGACGACCCCGAGCAATCCGGGCGGCTCGACGCGCTCGCCAAGCTGTGGGACGGCCCCGATACAGAGCAGGGGCGCTATGCCCGCGAAGTGATGACCGCGGTGGCGGCGGCGCGGATCGTGCCCGCCGACAAGGTCAAGGACGCCGACCGGCTGATCGTCTCGATGCTGGCGGCGGGGTTCGACCGCGCGGCGATGCGCTGGGAGGATCACGTCGCGCGCGGATCGCTCGGCTCGGCATTGCTGGCGCTCGCCGATCCGGCGGCGGCGGGTCCGGTTTCCTATGACCTGTTCGATTCGTTCCGCGACAATGACGACAGCCCCGGCAAGATCCGCTCGCAGATGCTGGCGGCCGGGCTTGCCGGGCTCGGCCGGCTGTCGCCGAGCGACAGCGAGCGCGCGGCGAAGGCGGCGGGCGTGCCGATCGGCGTGGAGAACGCCTGGACGCGCGCGCTCGACCGCGCGGTGCGGGCGCGGCAGCCGGGAACGGTGGTGCTGCTCGCCGCGGTCGGGATGCAGACGCCGGGTTGGGACGGCGTGCCGCCCCAAGCCTTGTTCCGCATCGTCGCGGCATTGAATGCGGTGGGCCTGGGCGGCGAAGCGCGGATGCTCGCCGCAGAGGCGGTGGCGCGCGCTTGAGCGCGGGCGACGCCGCGCTGATCGACCGCTTTCTGGAGATGATGGCGGCCGAGAGCGGGGCGTCGGCCAATACCATCGCCGCTTATGGCAGCGACCTGCGGCTCGCCTCGACATTCCTCGAAGGCGGGCTGGCGGAGGCGGACGCAGCGGCGCTCGCGCGGCTCGGCGACGAATGGCGCGCCCTGTCGCGCGCGAGCGTCGCGCGCAAGTCTGCGGCCCTCAGGCGGTTCTTCGCCTTCCTTGCCGATGAAGGGCTGCGTGCCGACGATCCCGGCAGCGCTCTGCCGCGGCCGGGCGCCGCGCGCGGCTTGCCGAAAACGTTGAGCCGCGGCGATGTCGATCGGCTGTTCGAGGCGATCGCCGCGCGGATCGCACGCGTGCCGCCCGACCCCAACGACCTCCGCCTCGCCGCTTTGGTCGAGCTGCTCTACGGGTCGGGACTGCGCGCGAGCGAACTCGTGTCGCTGCCGCGCAACGCGGTCGCGCCCGACCGCCCCTTCGTGATCCTGAAGGGCAAGGGCGGGCGCGAGCGGCTGGTGCCGATCTCCGACCGCGCGCGCGCCGCGGTCGCCGAATGGCGGCAGCACGTTGCGACCGACCGGGCGTGGCTGTTCCCGTCGGGCAAGGGGCATTTGTCGCGTATTCGCCTTTATCAGCTCATCAAGGCGCTCGCCGCCGAGGCGGGGATTCCGCCCGACCGCGTCAGTCCGCACGTGCTGCGCCACGCCTTCGCCACGCACCTGCTGGAGGGCGGCGCGGACCTGCGCGCGCTGCAATCGATGCTGGGCCACGCCGACATCGCGACGACCGAAATCTACACCCATGTCGAGAGCCGGCGGCTGGTCGAGCTGGTCAACACGCGCCACCCGCTCGTTGACCTCAAGTCGCGAGGGACATAGAGCCACGGCACATCTTTTCCGTTCGCCCTGAGCCTGTCGAAGGGCGTCCGTCCCAACGCTGAAACGGGCTTCGACAAGCTCAGCCCGAACGGTTTATGGAGCCACGGTTCGCCCTGATGCCTAGCTTTCTCGATTTCGAAAAACCTATCGCCGAGCTGCAAAGCCGGATCGACGAACTGCGCGAGACCGCCGCCGACGGCACGGTCGATATCGATGCCGAAATCGCGCGGCTGCAGGCCAAGTCCGACAAGCTGGTGCGCGACACCTACGCCCGGTTGACGCCGTGGCAGAAGACGCAGGTCGCGCGTCACCCCGAGCGGCCGCATTTCAAGCACTTGGTCGCGGCGCTGTGCGAGGATTTCATGCCGCTCGCCGGCGATCGCGCGTTCGCCGACGACCAGGCGATCCTGGGCGGGCTGGCGCGGTTCCGCGGGCGCAAGGTCATGGTGATCGGCCACGAAAAGGGCGACGACACCGCGAGCCGGCTCCGCCACAATTTCGGGATGGGCAAGCCCGAGGGCTATCGCAAGGCGATCCGGCTGATGGAACTCGCCGATCGCTTCGGGCTGCCGGTGCTGACGCTGGTCGATACCTCGGGCGCGTTTCCCGGCGTTCAGGCGGAGGAACGCGGCCAGGCCGAGGCGATCGCGCGCTCGACCGAAACGTGCCTTGCATTGGGCGTGCCGCTGGTCGCGGCGATCGTCGGCGAGGGCGGATCGGGCGGAGCGATCGCGCTCGCCACGGGCAATCGCGTGCTGATGTTCGAGCACGCGGTCTATTCGGTGATTTCGCCCGAAGGCTGCGCCTCGATCCTGTGGCGCACCGCCGACAAGGCCGCCGACGCCGCGGAGGCGATGAAGGTCACCGCGCAGGATTTGGCGAGGCTCGGCGTCATCGACACGATCGTGCCCGAGCCGCTGGGCGGCGCGCATCGCGATCCGGCGGCGGCAGCGGCGGCGCTGGGCGACGCGATGGACGGCGCGCTGGGCGAGCTTGCCGGACTGGACCGCAACGCGCTGCGCCGGCAGCGGCGCGAGAAATTCCTGCAGATCGGCCGTCTCTGACGCGCACGAAAAAGGCGGCGGAACGTGGGTCCCGCCGCCTTCCGTTCGTGTGCTTCGATGAGATCAGCTGACCTTCATCGAGGCCGAAACGTTGTTGAAGGTCTTGTTGAGCGCACCGCCCAGACCCTGCATCGCAGCGATCGCGGCGACGGCGATCAGCGCGGCGATCAGGCCGTACTCGATCGCGGTCGCGGCCTTGTTGTTGCGAAGGAAATGACGAATCTTCTGCATTACCGGTCTCCAATGGTTCCAAAGCTTCAGTCACCCGGCTGAACCGGGACGGAGCCCGGGCCAGCATCAGCGGTGTAGGGGAGGACAGGTTGACAAAGCGTTTAAGCCGCGGCGGCCCCCGCGATCGATCAATGGGCGGTGTTCACCGCGTCGTTGACATTGTCCCACATGCCCGTCGTGACGTCGGCGAGCTGCGACAGCGCGCCGATCATCGCCACCACGATCAACGCCGCGATCAGCCCATATTCGATCGCGGTGCCCGCCTTGCGGTCACGAGCCAGGCTGCGCCACAGCCCCCTGAGCGCGCGTGTCATCGGTTCATGTCTCCCACCGTCTGCCGGGCCTATCGCAGGAGCGTTAACGAATGACCAACGGCCCGACGCGCGTGATGCCGGTCGTTGCGGCGATGCTGGTCGACGGCGACGGCCGCGTGCTGATGCAGCGCCGGCCCGAGGGCAAGCAGCACGCCGGCCTGTGGGAATTTCCCGGCGGCAAGGTCGAGCCGGACGAAACGCCCGAGGCGGCGCTGGCGCGCGAGCTTGCCGAGGAACTCGGCATTGCGGTCGATACCGCCGCGCTCGAGCCGGCGGTCTTCGCCAGCGCGCGGCACGGGACACGTCACCTGTTGCTGCTGCTCTACCGCTGCGCGCGCTGGCACGGATCGCCGCGCGCACTCGACGCGGCGGAGGTCGCGTGGTTCGGTCGGCAGGCCCTGGCTGGCCTGCCGATGCCGCCGGCCGACCGGGATTTGCTCGAACGGCTCAGCGCCGATCGCGCTTGAGCGTATCCGCCAGCGACGCCGTTCCGCTGCCGCGTCGCGCCGGTTTGGGCTGCGAGGGCGCGGGCGACCAGCCGGTCAGGAACATCAGATCGAACCGCTCGGTCACGCGCCCGTCGGACGCGGCGCGCTCGGCGAAGCCTTCGGCGGCGCGGGCGAGCGTCGCGCGGCCAAGCGGCGGCCGTTCGGCAAGCAGGCTGGTCGCACCCATGCCGCGCAGGTCGGCGAGCAGCCGCCCCAGATCGCGATAGCGCACCTCGAGCGTCTCGGAATCGGCGACGGGCAGCGCGAATCCGGCGCGAACCAGCAAGTCGCCCGCCGAGCGCACGTCGATTCGCGGATGCGCGCGCGCCGCCGGGCGATCGGCTTCGGCGGCGAGCAGCAGGCTGCGCAGCGTCGCCAGGCTGTCGCCGCCGACGAACGCGGCGAGGAACAGTCCGTCCGGGCGCAACATGCGGCGAGCGAGCGTCAACGCGCCGGGCAGGTCGTTGACGCTGTCGAGTACGCCGGCCGAGACGATCAGGTCGAACGCGCCGTCGGCGAACGGAGGACGGTCCTCGTCGGCCTGGACCCCGCCAGCCGCGCGCGCGAAGGCGAAGCCGGCGTCGAGCCGCGCCACGCGCGCGCCCGGCGGCGGCGCGAACCCGCCGCCGAAACAGCCGAGGTCGAGCACGTCGCGGAACTCGCGGCTCACTGCGTCCAGCCGGTCGGCAAGCCCCTCGAGCATCGCGGCGCGGAGAAAATCGTATGCGGCGTAATCGGCCGCGGCGCGGTCGCGGCGCCGGCGGCGCAGCGCGCGATCGAAAAGGTCGGGGCTGGTCACCTCGGCCTTGTGGGGACTGACGCCGTGCGCGACAAGGGGGCGGGGGGATGCCGATGATGCGACGGGCGGAAAGAGCGGTGCGGTCGATCGCCGACCTGGCGCTCCCGCCGCGCTGCCCCGGTTGCGGCGCGGTAACGCGCGAGCCGCATCGCTTCTGCGCCGCTTGCTGGGGCGATTTGCGCTTTCTGGGCCCGCCTTGGTGCGCCGCCTGCCATACCCCGTTCGCATTCGACCGCGGCGAGGGGGCGGTGTGCGGCGCGTGCCTTGCTCGCGCGCCGCGCCATGCCGGAATCCGCGCGGCGGTCGCTTATGGCGAGGTCGCGCGACGCGTGGTGCTGCGGCTCAAATACGGCCGCCGGATCGCGTTGGCGGAGACGGTCGCGCGGCCGATGGCGCGGCTGATGCCCGCCGGTGCCGACTTGCTCGTGCCCGTGCCGCTGCACCGCTGGCGCTTGTGGTCGCGCGGGTTCAACCAGGCAGCGCTGATCGCCGCCGCGGTCGCGCGGGCGAGCGGCGTGCCGGCCGATCCCTTCGCCCTGCGCCGCCATCACGCAACGCAAGTGCTGCGCGGGTTGGGAGCGCGGCAACGCGCCGCCGCGATCAAGGGCGCCTTCGCCGTGCCCGACACGCGCCGTGCAGCGGTCGAGGGCAAGGCGGTGGTGCTGGTCGACGACGTCCACACCAGCGGCGCGACCGCCGACGCCTGCACCGCGGCGCTGCTTCGTGCGGGCGCTGGCAGCGTCACGATCCTGTGCTGGGCGCGCGTCCTGGGCGGCGAGGGCGATTGACAAGCGCTGCGCCGCACCACACGTCAGGCGCCTATGGCAAAGGTCGAAATCTACACCAAGGCGTTCTGTCCCTATTGCGTCCGCGCCAAGTCGCTCCTGAAGCGCAAGGGCGTCGCGTTCCAGGAATATGACATCACGTTCGGCGGACCGAAGCGCGGCGAGATGATCGCGCGCGCCGGCGGCGGCAGCACCGTGCCGCAGGTGTTCATCGACGATGCGCACATCGGCGGCTCGGACGATCTCGCCGCGCTCGACCGCGCGGGGGGGCTGGACCCGCTGCTCGCGCCATGAGGATCGCGCTCGCGCAGCTGACCAGCGGGATCGATCCCGCCGCCAACGCGCGCACCTTGGCCGCTGCGGTTGCCGAGGCGAAGGCGGGCGGCGCGGCGATGCTGTTCACGCCGGAAATGTCGGGGCTCCTCCACCGCGACCGCGCACGGGCGGCGGCGCACGTCACCGGCGAGGAGTTCGACCCGACGCTCGCTGCGGTGCGTGAGGCGGCGCGGACGCACCGGCTGTGGGTGCATCTCGGCTCGCTCGCGCTGCGCCGCGCCGACGGGCGGCTCGCCAACCGCGGCTTCGTGATCGATGCCGACGGCGCGATCCGCGCGCGCTACGACAAGCTCCACCTGTTCGATGTCGATCTGCCGACCGGAGAGAGCTGGCGCGAATCGGCCGCCTATGCCCCCGGCGAGCAAGCCGTGGCGGTGGACACGCCGCTGGGCCGCCTCGGCCTCACGATCTGCTACGATTTGCGTTTTCCCGATCTCTACCGGGCGTTGAGCGATGCCGGCGCGACGCTGCTGGCGATCCCTGCCGCCTTCACGCGCCCGACCGGCGCGGCGCACTGGCACGTGCTGCTCCGCGCCCGCGCGATCGAGGCGGGCGCGTTCGTCGTCGCCGCCGCGCAGACCGGGATGCACGAGGACGGCCGCGCCACCTACGGCCATTCGCTGGTGGTCGATCCGTGGGGCGAGGTGCTGCTCGACATGGGCGAGGCCGCCGGGCTGGGCTTCGCCGAGATCGACCCGGCGCGTCTCGCCGAGGTCCGCGCGCGCATCCCGGCGCTCGACCACCGCCGCGCGATCCCGCCGGTGGAGATCGCGCGATGATCGTGTTCGACTTGAAGTGCGGCGCCGGTCACGTCTTCGAGGCGTGGTTCGCCTCGAGCGCGGCCTATGACGAGCAGCGCGCCGGCGGCCTCATCGCCTGCCCGCTGTGCGGCGACGCGGAGATCGCCAAGGCGGTGATGGCGCCCAACGTGCCGGCGAAGGGCAACCGCCGCCCGCAGGACGGGACGCCGCCCGGCCCCGCCGCGGTCAAGGCGGCGCTCGCCGCGCTCGCCGCCGCGCAGAGCAAGGCCCTGGAGGGCTCGACCTGGGTCGGCCGAGCCTTCGCCGATCAGGCGCGCGCGATGCACGTGGGCGAGATCGACCACGCGCCGATCCACGGCCAGGCGAGCGCCGACGAGGCGCGCTCGCTGATCGACGACGGCGTGCCGGTGGCGCCATTGCCGCTGCCGGTCACGCCGCCCGACGCGCACAATTGACCGCCTGACGCGCCGCCTTTACGACGCCCGCCAGTGCCCCCGTAGCTCAGCAGGACAGAGCGACGGTTTCCTAAACCGCAGGTCGGGAGTTCGAGTCTCTCCGGGGGCACCAGCATTTCCAGGCCCGGCAGGACGCAGCGCGGCGGCCGGCGCCGCTCACAGCGCGCATTTCAATCCCTGGAGGCGCACCACGCGGTCGCCGCTGCACACCGGCGCCGCGATCAGCCGCATCCACCGCACGTTCCCGCTCGCCGGACGCAGCTCGACGTCGACGGTGAAGCCGCGCTGATGCCGGATCGCATAGGCCCGCAGCCGCTCCATGATCGCGCGCGACTCCTCGGCATAGAGCGCCACTGCCTCCTCGCGGCTCACCTCGGCCCCGCGCGGCAGCCCGAAAATGTCGAACACGCCCGCCGTCCAGCTCAGCGAATTGTCGCGAAGGTCGCATTCCCAGCGCCCGGCGCCGAAGCGCGCGAGTTCGTCGCCGTCGAAGTGCGCCGTGACCGCGTGCGGGAATCCGCCCGGCCCGCACTCGAACAATTGCCCCAGCGCGAACCGTCCGTCCTGCTCGGACAGCGGCCAGCTGTGATTGAGGGGAAGCGGCTCGATCGGTCTCAAGGGGCGTGGTCTCACTCGACTGCGGACATGCTGCCGTCCCGGCGTTAATATCAGGTGTGCGCAGCGGCGGAAGTGACGGCGCGACAGTGCGCGTTCGCTTCCCGGCACTTGAGGAAGCGCGGCGATTGCAGCCGTGCTCCCGGCGAGGAGGAGAAAGACGATGGCCGACGATGCTTCGCCCCCGACGGGCCCCGATTTCACGCAAGGGATTCCACTGACCGACCTCGCCGGCGGCGCGATGATCGAGGGGCATGTCGCGGGCGAGCCGGCGCTGCTCGTCGAGATCGATGGCGCGCTGTCCGCCGTCGCCGCGCACTGCACGCATTACGGCGGCCCGCTGGCGGAGGGACTGCGCGTCGGCGACACGATTCGCTGTCCGTGGCACCACGCCTGCTTCAGCTTGCGCACCGGCGCGATGCTGCGCCCGCCCGCGCTCGACGATTTGAAGCGCTGGCGAGTCGAGCGCCGCGACGGCCGCGCCTTCGTCCGGGAGCCGCTGCCGCAAGCCGCGCCTTCGCAGCGGTCTGGCGGCCCCGACTCGGTGGTGGTGATCGGCGGCGGTGCGGCCGGCAACGCCGCGGTCGAGACCTTGCGCGGCGAGGGATATGCGGGCGCGGTAACGATGCTCAGCGCCGATTCGGCGCTCCCCTGCGACCGCCCCAATTTGTCGAAGGACTATCTCGCGGGCACTGCGCAGCCCGACTGGATCCCGCTGCGCTCGGCCGAATTCTACGCCGAGCGCGCTATCGACGTGCGGCTCGGCGCTCGCGTCGCCCGGATCGATTCCGCAAGCCGGACGGTGACGCTCGCCGACGGCGGCACGCTCGGCTACGGCGCGCTGCTGCTCGCCACCGGCGCCGAGCCCGTCCGGCTGACGGTCCCCGGCGCCGAGCTGCCGCACGTCCACGTCCTGCGCACGCTCGCCGATTGCGACGCGCTGATTGCCGCTGCCGATGCGGCGCGGCGCTGCGTCGTCGTCGGCGCGAGCTTCATCGGGCTCGAGGTCGCGGCATCGCTCCGCACGCGCGGGCTGGAGGTCCACGTCGTCGCACCCGACAGGCTGCCGATGGAGCGCGTGTTCGGCGCCGCGATCGGCGAGGTGGTGCGCGCCCTCCATGAAGCGCATGGGGTGACCTTCCACCTAGGCGCCACGGTCGCGGCGATCGCGCCCGATCGCGTCACGCTCTCGACCGGCGAGACGCTCGCCGCCGATCTGGTGGTGACCGGCATCGGCGTCCGCCCCAATGTCGCGCTCGCCGAGGACGCGGGGCTCGCGATCGATCGCGGCGTCAGCGTCGACGCCTTCCTGCAAACCAGCGCGCCGGGCATTTGGGCCGCGGGCGACATCGCGCGCTGGCCCGACTCGCGGACCGGCGAGAACGTCCGGATCGAACATTGGGTGGTCGCCGAACGGCAGGGCGTCACCGCCGCGCGCAATATCCTCGGCCGGCGCGAGCGTTTCGACACCGCGCCGTTCTTCTGGACGCGCCAGTATGACCTCGGGATCGATTACGTCGGCCATGCCGAACGCTGGGACCGGGCGGAGGTCGATGGCGACCCCGCCGCGCACGACTGCGCCGTCGGCTATTGGCGGGGCAGCGAGAGGCTCGCCGTCGCGACGATCGGACGCGACCTGGAATGCCTGCGTGCCGAGGCCGCGCTGGAAGCCGAGGCGAGACCGTGACGGCAGCGATCCCGGCACCGCACCTCCGGCTGAAGCGCGCCTATCAGCGCGCCGCTCCCGAGGATGGGGTGCGCATCCTGGTCGACCGGTTGTGGCCGCGCGGCGTCAGCAAGGCGGAGGCCGCGCTCGACGAGTGGCTGAAGGATCTCGCGCCGAGCACCGACCTCAGGAAATGGTTCGGCCACGATCCCGCGCGCTGGGACGAATTTCAGTGCCGCTACCGCGCCGAGCTGCGGCAGCATTGCGAGGACCTCGACCGCCTCCGCGCGCTCGCCGCAAAACGCACCGTCACCCTCGTCTATGGCGCGCGCGACGAGCAGCACAACGACGCCGTCGTCCTGCGCGACTTGCTCCTCGACGGGGGATAGGGAAAGCGTGACCGTGTCGAGGACGCGTAGTGAAGCACCGCGAACGTCCTTCGATACGCCATTTCGATACGCTGCTACGCAGCTACTCAACGGCACTCAGGACGAACGGGAGAAGATATTCTGCATAAGCAGCATTCTTACCCGTTCGTGCTGAGTAGAGGCCGAGTAGCGGCCGGGGGCGGCCTCGTATCGAAGCACCTCCCGGTCGCCACCAGTCGGGCCGCCGCCCGCTTCACGCGATGAACTGCTCCATCGTGATTCGGTCGTCGAGCGCATGTTCCGGGTCGAACAGCAGCGTCAGCCCGCGCGCGCGGTCGATCGCGATGTCCACTTCCGCCACTTCGCGCACCTCGCGCTGGTCGGCGACCGCGCTCACCGGGCGCTTGGCGGGGTCGAGCACGCGCACCATGATCCGCGCCGAATCGGGGACGATCGCCCCGCGCCAGCGCCGCGGGCGGAACGGGCTGATCGGCGTGATCGCCAGCATCGCCGATCCCAGCGGCAGGATCGGCCCCTGCGCCGACAGATTGTAGGCGGTCGATCCCGCCGGGGTGGCGACCAGGATGCCGTCGCAGGCGAGCTCGGGCATCACCACGCGCTCGTTGAGGGTCAGCTCCAGCTTCGCCGTCTGCCGCGTCTCGCGCAGGAACGACACTTCGTTGATCGCCGGGATGACGTGGCTTTCGCCCGATACGGTGCGCGCGGTCATCCTCAGCGGCGTCACCTGGAACGGCCGGCTCGCCGCCAGCCGCGCGTCGAGCTCGCCCGATCGCCACTCGTTCATCAGGAATCCGACGGTGCCCAGGTTCATCCCGAACACCGGAACCACCGGCGCGCGCCGGTCGAGCTGGGCGTGGAGCGTCTGCAGCATGAAGCCGTCGCCGCCCAGCGCCACCACCATCTCCGCCTCGGCGAGCGGCACCCAATCGTAGCGGCGGCGCAGCTCTACCGCCGCGGCCTCGGCCTGCGGTACCGGAGAGGCGACCAGCGCGCGGCGCGGGCCGCTCATCCGCCGGTCACGCTCATATGCCGCGCGACCGCGGGGGCGGCGCCCGCGGCAATGCGGAAATCGTGCCGCTGCGGCTTGCTCCGCATCGCGGCATCGAGCGCGGCGTCGAGCGCTTCGGCGCCGTCTTCGCGCAGCACGCGCTTCAGATCGACGCGGTCGTCATGGCCAAGGCACATGTAGAGCTTCCCCTCGGCGGTCAGCCGCACGCGGTTGCAGCCGTCGCAGAAATTGGCGGTGAGCGGCGAAATGAGGCCGAGCCGCGTGCCCATGCCCTCGATCCGCCAGTAGCGCGCTGGCCCGCCGGTGGTGTGGCCGGCCTCGCGAGTGAGCGCGAACTGACCTTGCAGCCGCTCCAGCACCGCTGTCAGCGGCAGGAATCGGTCGGTGCGGTCCTCGTCGATTGCGCCCAGCGGCATCGTCTCGATCAGCGTCAGGTCGAATCCGTGCGCGCCGCACCAGTCGAGCACCGGCGCGATCTCGTCCTCGTTGAGGCCCTTCAACGCGACCATGTTGATCTTGACCGCCAGCCCCGCCTCGCGCGCGGCGAAGATGCCGTCGATCACGCGGGCGACATCTCCGTGTCGTGTGATGTGCCGGAACCGCTCGGGGTCGCGACTGTCGAGGCTGACGTTGATCCGCTTCATTCCCGCCGCCGCCAGCGCGCGAGCGTGATCGGCGAGCCGCGTTCCGTTGGTCGTCATCGTCAGTTCGTCGAGCCCGCGCCCGAGATGCTGCCCAAGCCGTTCGGCAAGCTCGATCGCGCCGCGCCGCACCAGCGGTTCGCCGCCGGTCAGCCGGATCTTGCGCACCCCGCGCGCGACGAACCGGTCGGCGATCGTCGCGATCTCCTCGAGACTCAGCACTTCGTCGCGCGGCAGGAAGCTCATGTGCTCGGCCATGCAATAGCGGCAGCGCAAGTCGCAGCGGTCGGTGACCGAGATACGCAGATAGCTGATCCGGCGGCCGTGCTGGTCGATCAGGGCAGGGGCGCTGGCCATGACAGTCGAGCTAGGCGCTCGCGGGCGGCCAAACAAGCCTGTTTGCGGGGACGGCGCGGCACGATAGGACGGGGACTCGAACGGGGCAGGAGAGGGCGTGAGCGACATCGAGGCCGGACGCGCCAGCGCGGCGCCGTTGTTCCTGCTGTCGGTCGGGCAGCCGAATGGCCTTGCGGCGCTCGCCGCACGTGGCGGATGGCGGGTGATCACTGCCGAATCGGGCGCTGATGCCGAGCGACGCTTTCTGGCGAGCGGCGCGGCGGTGGCGTTGGTCGATGCGCGCGACGCGGCGGTCGAGGCGGCGGTCGCCGCGACACGAGCGCTCGGCGAGGCGGTGGCGACCACCGGCGCTGCCCTCCTCGTCTATCTCGACGCGGATCAGGTGCCGGCGCTCGGCGCGCTGTTCGAGGCGGGCGCGACGCATTTCCTCGTCGCGCCGTCGAGCGACGCTGAATTGGTCCAGGCGCTCCGCTTCGCCGCGCGTCACGCCAAACGGATCGGCGCGCTGCGCGAGGTGCCGTCGGCGGTTGCCGCGTCGGGCGGGCTGTCTGCTGCCGCCGCGCGCCGTTGGCTCGACCGGACATTGGCCGAGGGCGGGGCGCCGGTCGCGGTGCTGCTCGTCGCGCTGACTCGCTTCGATCTCGTCAACGCGACCTACGGCCGTGCGGCGGGCGACGCGCTGCTCGCCGCCGCGCGCGAGCGGATCGAGCATGTCGCCGCCGATCTGTTCGCGGGGGGCTCGGCGGTGGCGCGGATGGGGGGCTCCGAATTTCTGCTCGCCGCGCGCGATCCCGACGGCCGTGCCGGGCTCAGCGCCGAACGGATCGCGGCGGCGCTCGCGCGCCCCTTCGCGGTGGTCGAGACGCCCGCGATGGTCGGCGCGCGGATCGGCGTCGCGCTCGCGCGGCCCGGCGAGCTCGCCAACACCGCGCTGCGCCGCGCCAGCGAAGCGCTCGCCGAGGCGCGCGCGTCGGACAGCGTCACCATCCGCCGCGCAGGCGGCGAGGAACCGCACGATCTTCCGATCGAAAAACTAACGATCGATCTCCGCCACGCGATGAATCGCGACGAAATCCAGATTCTGTTCCAGCCGCAAGTCGCGATCGCGACGGGCAAAATCGTCGGCGTCGAAGCCCTCGCACGCTGGGAACACGGCCGCCTCGGAGTCCTCGGCGCCGAGACCCTGTTCGCCGCCGCGGAGCGCGCCGATCTCGCCATCGCCTTGTCGGATCGTATTCAGAACAAGGCGTTATCGTCGGCTTCTCACTGGCCGTCGAGCCTGTCGGGCATGCGCCTGTCGATCAACCTCACCGCCGCCGACATCGCGCGACCGGGCTTCGCCGACCTGTTCCTCGACCGCATCGATTCGAGCGGCTTCCCCCGCTCGCGCCTGACCGTGGAAATCACCGAATCCGGCCTGATCGACGACCTCGGCGCGGCCGCGACCCTGCTCGCGACGCTGCGCCGCGCGGGCTGCCGCGTTGCCATCGACGACTTCGGCACGGGCTATTCCAGCCTTGCCTACCTGAAGGCGCTTCCGCTCGATTATCTCAAGATCGACAAGAGGTTGGCGCAGGATATTGCCGGCTCGTCTCGGGATCGCGTGGTGGTGCGCGGCGTCATCGAAATGGCGCGCTCGCTCGGCCTTGCAGTCATCGCCGAGGGGGTCGAAACCCCGGAGCAACTCGACCTTCTCGCCAAGGAAGGCTGCAACTACTACCAGGGCTTCCTGTGCGCCGAGGCACTGAGCAGCGAGGCGCTGACGGCGTTGATCGCATCTTGACCGATCCACTCAGCGCAACGATCTCAGATTACATCGATTTTTGCTAACCTATCACTTTCGCCAGCCCCTTGGAGAGCTGCAGCGCGCCGTTGAGCCGGCTCTTGGGATCGTTCCACGCGCGGGTGATCACCAGCTTGCTGTCGGGGCGCAGCTTCGCCACGCCATCGAGCCGTGCGACATAGGCGAGCAGCCCTTCGACGTTGGGCGGCCGATCGTCGTGGAACGAGACGAGTGCCCCGCGTGGGCCGAGCTCGATCTTTGAAATACAAGCTTTTTTCGCGTTCATCTTGATTTCGATGAGCCGGATCAAATTCTCGGTCGGATCGGGCAGCGTACCGAAACGGTCGATCAGTTCGGCCGCGAATGCCTCGACCCCCGCCTTGTCCTCGATCTCGTTCAACCGGCGATACAGTCCCATTCGCAGATCGAGATCCGGCACATAATCCTCCGGAATGAGAATCGGCGCATCCACAGTGATTTGCGGAGAGAAGTCGCGGGGCCGCTGCAAGGCACCGCCGGCCTTCGCCTCGAGGATCGCCTCTTCCAGCATCGACTGGTAAAGTTCGTAGCCGACTTCCTTGATATGCCCGGATTGTTCGTCGCCGAGCAGGTTTCCCGCGCCACGGATATCGAGATCGTGGCTGGCGAGCTGGAAGCCCGCGCCCAAACTGTCGAGATCGCTCAGCACCTTGAGCCGCTTCTCCGCCGCATCGGTCATCATCCGCTCGGGCGCAGTCGTGAGATAGGCATAGGCGCGCGTCTTGGCCCGACCGACGCGGCCGCGAAGTTGGTAGAGCTGCGCCATGCCGAACCGGTCGGCACGGTTGATGATCATCGTGTTGGCGCTGGGGATATCGAGCCCGCTCTCGACGATCGTCGTAGAGACCAGCACCTCGTAGCGCTTGTCGTAGAAGGCCGACATCCGCTCCTCGACCATCCCCGGCGCCATCTGGCCGTGTGCGACGACGTAGCGCACCTCGGGCACCTCCTCGCGCAGGAACGCTTCGATGTCGGGCAGGTCGGCGATGCGCGGCGTGACGATGAAGCTCTGCCCGCCGCGATAATGTTCGCGCAGCAGGGCCTCGCGGATCACCACCGGGTCCCAGGGCATGACATAGGTCCTGACCGCGAGGCGATCGACCGGCGGCGTCTGGATCACCGACAGCTCGCGCAGGCCCGACATCGCCATCTGCAGCGTGCGCGGGATCGGCGTCGCGGTGAGGGTGAGGACGTGGACGTCGTTCTTGAGCGCCTTCAGCCGCTCCTTGTGGGTGACGCCGAACCGCTGCTCCTCGTCGACGACGACGAGACCGAGCCGCTTGAACTCGACCGACTTGGCGAGCACGGCGTGAGTGCCGACCACCACGTCGATCGTGCCGTCGGCCAGGCCGTCGCGCGTGGCCTTCGCCTCGGTTGCGGGAACAAGGCGTGAAAGGCGCCCGATCCTTAACGGGAAACCTTCAAAACGCGTCACAAAGTTCTGGAAATGCTGGCGGGCCAGCAATGTGGTCGGGCACACCACCGCCACCTGCATCCCCCCCATTGCCGCGACGAATGCGGCGCGCAGGGCGACCTCGGTCTTGCCGAACCCGACGTCTCCGACGATCAGCCGATCCATCGGTCGCCCCGCGGCGAGGTCGTCGAGCGCGTCTGCGATCGCGCGGTCCTGGTCGTCGGTTTCGGCAAACGGGAAACGATCGACGAACGCCGCATAGCCCTGTGCGTCGGGCTCGGCGATCTCGCCGGGGCGCAGCGCGCGTTCGGCCGCGGTCGCGATCAGTTCGCCGGCGATCTCGCGGATTCGCTCCTTCATGCGGCTCTTGCGCCGCTGCCACGCCTCGCCGCCCAATTTGTCGAGGGCCGCGCCGTCCTCGCTCGAGCCGTAGCGGCTCAAGACCTCGAGATTCTCGACCGGCACGTAGAGCTTGTCGCCGCCGGCATATTCGAGCGCGACGCAATCGTGCGGGCTCTGCCCGACAGGAATGGAGGTCAGCCCCTCGTAACGGCCGATGCCGTGATCGACATGGACGACAAGATCGTCCGGCGACAGCGTCGCCAGCTCGGCGAGGAAAGCGTCGGCCGACTTACGGCGCTTCGCCCGGCGGACCAGCCGGTCACCGAGCATGTCCTGCTCGGTGAGCACCGCCACATTGGGGGCGGAGAAGCCGTGGTCGAGGGGAAGTACGATAAGCGCGACATGCGTCTCGGCGATACCCAGCGCTTGCTGCCAATCTTCGGCGGTTCGCGCGTTTTTCAGGTCATGATCGCCGAGCAGCCCCGCCAGCCGCTCGCGCGCGCCGATCGAATAGCTGGCGAGGATCGGCTTCTTCTTGTCCTTGCGTAGCTTGTCGAGATGCTTGACGACCGCTTCGTAGATGTTTGCGCCGCTCGCGCGCTCGGGAGCGAAGTCGCGCGCGCCGTCGACGGCGAAATCGACCACTGTTGCGCTTTCCGGCTCGTGGAACGGCGTCGCCAGATGCGCCTTGGCTGCGGCCGTGCGCTCGGCCAGTTCGTCGCCGTCGAGATAGAGCGCCTTGGCCGGCAGCGGACGATAGCTGCCCGGATCGCCCGACTGCGCGCGAACGCGGTTGGCGTGGTAATCGGCGATCGCCTCAAGCCGCGCCTCGTTCGCGGCGGGCGCCCCCGAATCGCGCACCACGATCGCGCCCGCGTCGAGATGGTCGAACAGGGTCGACAGCTTGTCCTCGAACAGCGGCAGCCAATGTTCCATGCCGGCAAGGCGGCGGCCGTCGGAGATCGCCTGATAGAGCGGGTCGCCCGTCGCGGTGGCGCCGAACGTCTCGCGATAGCGGCTGCGGAAGCGCTTGATCGACTCCGCATCGAGCAGCGCCTCCGACGCCGGCAGCAGCGTGAACCCATCAATGCGCCCGGTGGTGCGCTGATCGGCAGGATCGAAGGTGCGGACGCTCTCGATCTCGTCCCCGAAGAAGTCGAGCCGCAGCGCCTGCTCCTCGCCTGAGGGAAACAAATCGACAAGCCCGCCACGCACCGCAAATTCTCCGGCATCTGCAACGGTCTCGACCCGGACATAGCCATTGGCTTGCAACATCTCGGTAACGCGATCACGCCCGATCCGTTCGCCTGGCGCGAGTTGCGCGACGAGCTGGCGGACACGGAATGGGGTCAGCGTGCGCTGGCCGACGGCGTTTGCGGTCGTCACCATCAGTTGCGGCGCCTTCGCCGGCTGCTGCAGTTTGTGCAGCGCCGCCAACCGCTCGGCCATCACGCGCAACGTGGGGGAGGCGCGATCGTAGGGCAGGCAGTCCCACGCCGGATACGTGAACACGTCCAATTCGGGCGCGAAAAACGCAGCCGTGGCGGCGACCGCCCGCATCTCCGCCTCGTCAGCGGCGACGAACACCGCGCGTTTTTCCGCCGCGCGCGCTAAGTCGGCGAGTAGCCACGGCAGGAAGCCCGCAGGCACGCCCGAAAGCGTCAGCGGCTGTTTGGCGGTGCGGATTTTGGTAAGGTCGGGCATCGAGGCTTTCACTGGTTCCGTTCGTGCCGAGCTTATCGAAGCGCCGCATTGGCGACGGAAGAATTCGGCAGGCTCTGCGTGAACGGGAAATTCACTTTGCAACAGGAACGTAGCTCACGTCCTTCATCTGCGTCATCATCGGCCCATCGAACCGCGCCGGCACCGCGATCGAACCGATCGCCCAGCCCATGATGTCGACGTCCTGCTCCTCGAGCAAAGCCTCGAACCACAGGATCGCATCGTCGTCCCACTCCGCAGAACGCGCATCGAAGAACCCGCCGATCAGCAGGTCCGCCTCCTTGGTGCCGCGGTGCCACGCGCGGAATCGCAGGCGTTTGAGCCTTGTGTCTCGGTCCATATTCCGTCCAATGCCGATTGGCCGGCGGACGCTGGCGGCGTCAGTCGGCTCGGGGTAGAGGAGGGACATAGTCATGCGCCCCGAAATCCTCAATCCGCTGTTCGCCGAGATCACGGTGCTGAAGGGCATCGGCCCGCAGCTTGCAAAGCCGCTCGAGCGGCTCGGCATTTCGCGCGTGGTCGATGCGGCGTTCCACCTGCCGACCGGTTTCATCGACCGCCTGCCGCGCGACGAGCTCGATATGGCCGACGCGGGCCGCACGATCGCGATCACGCTGACTCCGATCGATTACAAGATCAGCCGCAGCCGCGGTCCGATGCGCGTCCACGCCACCGATTCCAAGGGCAATTACGTCAGTTTGGTCTATTTTGGCGGCAGCTCCGGCTGGGTGAAGAAGCTGCTTCCGCTCGGTGAACCGCGCCGGGTCTCGGGCCGGCTCGAAACATATGGCCAGGAACTGCAGATCGTTCATCCCGACTACGTCCTCGCCCTTGAGGAAGCCGGTGACCAGCCCGAGCGCGAGGCGATCTACCCACTTTCCGAAGGACTGACCGCGCGCCGCATGGGCCAGCTCGCTGCGCAAGCTGTCGAGCGCGCGCCCCAGCTTTCAGAATGGATCGAACCCGGTCTGAAGGCGCGTCATCACTGGCCGTCCTGGCGCGAAGCGCTGCAGCGCATCCACGATGATCCCGCCGACACAGTCGCTCGTCAGCGCCTGGCCTATGATGAGGTGTTCGCCAACCAGCTCGCGCTGATGCTGGTCCGCGCCGCATCGCGAAGCCGTCGCGGTTGGCCGCTCAGCGGCGATGGCCGCCTACGCGCCCAGCTCGAGCTTCCTTATGCCCCGACTGGTGCGCAGACCCGCAGCGTCGCCGAGATCGAAGGCGACATGGCGCAGGCGCAACCGATGCTCCGCCTTCTCCAGGGCGATGTCGGCGCGGGCAAGACCCTTGTCGCGGCCATGGCGATGTTGACCGCCGTCGAAGCGGGGGCGCAGGCAGCATTCCTCGCGCCGACCGAAATCCTCGCGCGCCAGCATTTCGAGACGCTGCAGCGCCTCCTCGCGGGCTTACCGGTGAATCTCGCCGTCCTCACCGGTCGTGACAAGGGACGCCCGCGTGAGGCCACGCTGATGGGTCTCGCCGACGGCTCGATCGATATTCTTGTCGGCACCCACGCGATCTTCCAGCAAGCGGTCATCTACAAGGCGCTCGGCCTCGTCGTGGTCGACGAACAGCACCGCTTCGGGGTCGCCCAACGCCTGCTGTTGACGCAGAAAGCAGAGCGGCCGCCGCACCTTCTGGCGATGACCGCGACTCCGATTCCCCGCACGCTGACGCTCGCGCAATATGGCGAGATGGATCAGAGTCGCCTCGACGAGATGCCCCCGGGCCGGCAACCGATCGAGACGCGGGTGATCGCGGAGGATCGTCTCGGCGATGTGGTCGAGGCGCTCGGCCGCCACCTTGCGGCGGGTGGGCAAGCCTATTGGGTGTGCCCGCTGGTCGAGGAGAGCGAGAAATCCGATCTCGCCGCTGCAGAGGATCGCGCCGCCACCTTGCGCGCCCGCTTCGGCGACAAGGTCGGCCTCGTCCACGGCCGCATGAGGGGACCGGAAAAGGACGCGGTGATGGCCGCCTTCGCGAGCGGCCGCACCGGCGTGCTGGTCGCGACCACGGTGATCGAGGTCGGCGTCGACGTGCCCAACGCGACGCTGATCGTCATCGAGCATGCCGACCGCTTCGGACTGGCACAGCTCCATCAACTGCGCGGCCGCGTCGGACGGGGGAGCGGCGCGTCGAACTGTCTCCTCATCCGCGGGAGCCAATTGAGCGAGACTGCGCGCGCGCGCCTCGCGCTGATGCGCGAGACCAACGACGGCTTCCGCATCGCCGAGGAGGACTTGCGCCTGCGCGGCGCCGGCGAACTGCTTGGCACTCGCCAGTCGGGCGAGGCGGCGTTCCGCTTGGCGACGCCCGAGATGCTGTCGGAATTTCTCCCGATAGCCACCGACGATGCCCGCCTGCTGATCGACCGCGACGGCGGCCTGTCGGGCGAACGCGGCCAGGCGGCGCGGATCGCGCTTTACCTGTTCGATCGCGATGCCGGCGTGGGGTTGCTGAGGTCGGGCTAACGCGCCTTCAGCATCGTCGCGAGCAGGTCGTAATAGTCGCTGAGCGCGATTGGCTGATCGAGTTGGCAGCCGACGCGGCCGCCCAGCGACCAACGGATCTCGGCCGCGACGACGCCGACCACCGGAAGCGTCAGGCGGATGCGGTCGCCGGGCTCGAAAACGGTGTCGCACCGCGCCATCAGGCCGAGCGCGGAGATGTTGACGATCAACAGGCTGAGCGGTTGCGCCTCGGGGCCGAATCCTCGCGTCCGATAATGCACTTCATCGCGTGCGACCAGGCGTTCGTCCTTCGCCGCCAGCCGACCGTAACCACTCATATTTGCGACCCCCTCCCAGTCTCTGGGATATCAGACAAATATGCCGAGGTCGTAAACCGCGCGGCAACGAAGCTGGTTGACAAAGCCTTGCCATGGCGGCGCATCGTGCAAGTTACGGCGTCTTCCCGCCTCTCCCCAGGCCGGATTACTGCCAGCCGTGGTCGCGCGCCGCCGCTTCGGCGGTTCGGTCGAAGGGGGCACCCGTCATCATCGCCTGCGTTGCCGCCATGATGCCGGCATCGCCGGATGACGCTTGGCGATATGGTGTCGTCCGCTCTCCGGCAGCGGTGTCGACGAGACGCCAGGCGCCGCCGCCGCGGCAGGCGATGCCCTGCAGGCTTTCGCTCGTGAAGGTGCGGCAGACGTGCCCGTCCTGAGCGCGGAAGGTCAGGCCGACCCGCACGGCGGCTTCGGCCGGCTGAGTCGCGGCGAGCTGCGTATCGAGCGCGCGCGCCAGCTTGCCGTGTGCTACCAGCGCGCCATCCCGCGTCGCGACGGGGCCGGTTTCGATCTGTTGCCCGACGACGATACCGAATACCAGCGTCGCTGCGATGGCCGCCGCTTGAGTCCACCAGCGCCCGGCCTTGCGTGAGCGGCGACGCGCCGTTTCGATCGGTACGGCGGCGGGTTCGAGTATGTCCCTCAATCGGTCGGGTACCGGCTGTTCGGCATAAGGCGCGAACCGCGCCCGGAGCGCGTCGCGCAACCGCCGGTCGCGTTCGACCGCCTCGGCAAGTGCGGGGTCGGCGGCCATCGCTCGTTCGACGCGCTTCCGGGCGATCTCGTCGAGTTCGCCGTCGACATACGCCGCGCGCGTCGCCGCATCGATCGTCATGCCGCCTCTCCCAATGCCTGCATCAGCGCCTCGCGGCCGCGCACCAAGCGCGAGCTCAGCGTGCCGATCGGGATATCGAGGATCTCGGCGGCTTCGCGGTAGGCGAATCCCTCGATCAGCACGAGCGCAATGGCCTCGCGCTGCTCGTCGGGCAGCATCGCCAGCGCGCGATCGACCTTGCCGAGTTCGACTGCCGTCTCAATCCGATGATCACCCGCATCACCGACATGCTCGCCCGCCTCGGCCGGCACGAAAGTCTCCGCGCGACGCGTCCGCGCACGCCCCTCGTCGATCCAGATGTTGCGCATGATCGTCATCGTCCAGCTATCCAGCCTTGTCCCCAGCTGCCACGAGTTGCGCGCCTTGAGCGCACGCTCGAGCGTCGCCTGGCACAAGTCGTCGCCGTCGGGCTCGTTGCGCGACAAGCTCATCGCGAATCGCCGAAGTCGCGGCACCAGCGCCAGCAATTGCTCCTCGAACCGCAAATTCCGTTCACCTTCAGAGCGGCCCTCGTGGATGAAACGGACGCTGTGCTACGTTTCATCCCGATGATGCACAAAAATTCGCTCTTCAGCTTATTCCACGCTGCCCGGCTGCGGCGCAACGACCGGCGAGTGTCATGAGCCGCGCCTGGCCGCTGGCGATCGTCGCTGCGTTTTCACTCGCGGCCCCAGGAGCCGCGCAACTGCTGCCCGGAGCTCCGCAATTGCCGGTGTCTGTGCCGCGATTGCCGATCGAGCGGCCGATCGAGCGGATCCAGCAGTTGGGCGGGCATACCGTCGAGCGCGTGCTGGAGCAGGCGCGGCTGCGGCGGATCGCGAGCTTCGTGCATGACAATCGCGCGACGATCGACCGCGACGACCGCGGCTTTCCGGCGGTTCGCGGCGAGATTTTGCTGACCGCGCCCGAGTCCGGCGATCTGGATGCGTTGCGGCAAAACGGCTTCGCGGTGATCGACGACGAGACGATCGCGGGTTTGGGCCTGCGCACCATCCGGCTGGCGATTCCGCACGG
Organism: Sphingomonas sp.; assembly: GCA_035776635.1. GTDB lineage: Bacteria > Pseudomonadota > Alphaproteobacteria > Sphingomonadales > Sphingomonadaceae > Sphingomonas. The sequence goes on from DASTWI010000054.1 coordinate 35,916, forward strand.
AATGTCGCTGGCCAAGGCAGTAAAGGCCGCGCACGCCATCGCCGGCGACCGGGTCAGCGCCAACAACATCCTGTTCCGCAGCGGCGAAGCGATGGCGGCGGACACGCCTCCCGTCGCGGCGATGGCGCCGGACCGCGCAGCCGCGGCCGATCCGGTCGCGATCGGGCTGATCGACGGCGGCGTTGCGGCAACGCCGCTGATTCCGGGACGTGTCACGCAGCGCGGCTTCGCGACCGGCGGGCCCGCACCCGACCGCCACGCGACCGCCGTCGCCTCGCTGCTGATCGGCGAAGGCAAGGTGCGCGGAGCCGATCCGGGCGCGCACCTGTTCGCCGCCGACGTCTATGGCCGCGACCCGGCCGGCGGCAACGCCCTGGCGATCGCGACCGCGCTGGGCTGGATGGTCGAGAACCGGGTGGCGGTCGTGACGATCAGCCTGGTCGGACCGCCGAACGGCTTGCTGGCACGCGCAGTCCAGCTTGCCCAGGACAAGGGCGTCACCATCGTCGCCGCGGTGGGCAACGACGGCCCGGCCGCCCCGCCCGCCTATCCCGCCTCCTATCCCGGCGTGATCGCCGTCACCGGCGTCGATCGCCATCGCAAGGCGCTGGTCGAGGCCGGCCATGCGCTGCATCTCGATTACGCCGCACCAGGGGCCGACATGCTGGCGGCGTTGCCGGGACAAGGCACGGCGACGGTGCGCGGGACGTCCTTTGCCGCGCCGCTGGCCGCCGGCAGGCTCGCCGCGCTGATGGCGGCCGATGGCGACGGAGCGCGCACGGCGCTGGACCGCGAAGCGGTGGATCTGGGCGCTGAAGGAGCCGATCCGGTCTATGGGCGAGGCCTGGTGTGCGGCGAGTGTGCGACCCGTCCCTGAACTTTCTTTCGTTTACGACCAGAGACTTGCTCGAAAATTCGGCGAAGCCGGGATGAAGCGCCGAGTCCGATCCGTTCCCCGTTCGAGAGCCGCCGAGACGCGACTCGACGACCAAGGACAGGAGACGGCACATGATCACCTATGCGATTTTCCCCGCCGCCGGCGCCGTGGCGCTCGCGCTGGCGACCCCCGCCTCGGCGCAGCTGCTCGGCGGCGCCGCGGGCCAGCTCGGCGGTGCGGTCGGGCAGCTTGGCGGAGCGGCGACCGGCACACTCGGCGGCGCAGCGACCGGCACACTCGGCGGCGCAGCGACCGGCACGCTGGGCGGTGCCGGTTCGATCGGGGCGACGCCCGACATCGACACGCATTCGGGCCATGCGTCGGCCAGCGCGCACGGATCAGGGAGCGCCAATGGCGCGCTGGGCGGAACGGTCGATGCCGCGGGCCGCAGCGTCGGCCTCGACGGCGCCGGTAGCGCATCGGCGAACGGCAGCGGTTCGGCGAGCGCCGACGCGGCCGGCACCGATGCGGTGCGCTCGACCGTCGGCAGCGTTGCCGGCGCGGGCCGCGAAGCCGTGGGGACCGTCCGCAATGCGGCCGGCTCGACGGTCGGCGCGGCACGATCGACGGTCGGCTCCGCGGCCGGCAGCGCGACGGGCTCGCTGTCGGGCAGCGGAGGCGCCGAAGGCGGCCTCGGCCAGCTCGCGCTCGCCGGTTCCGGTGCGGCCAACGGCAACGGCGTTTTTGCGGTTTCGCCCGGCATGTCGGTTACCGACGCCAAGGGCCGCGTGATCGGCACGGTCCAGAATGTCGCCACGACCGGCAATGGCATGGTGCGGTCGGTGACCGTCCAGGCGGGCAAGCGCCTGGCGACCTTGCCCGCGGCCGATTTCAGCGGATCGGGCAGTGTGCTGACGTCATCGATGACCAAGGGCCAGGTCGAAAGCGCTGCCAAGCAGCAGTCGCAGTCGGCCGACTGATGCTCGACAGGGTGGGGCGCGAAACGACGCGCCCCACCCCTTTTTCCGTTTCGACACTGGAGACCACCGGATGCGCAGCATGACGCTGGCTGTGGCGGGATTGGCCGCTTCGTTCCCCGCGATCGCCCATGCCCGGCCGACGGCTTCGACCCCTCGCACCGACACGACGGTCGAGGTCGTTACCGGCGCCGAAACTCAGCAGGGCGACTACGGGCTGAACGCCGACGTCGACGTGCTGTCGCTGCCCACGACGCTCAGGATCACTCACGGCAAGCTAAGTTTCGCGGCGAGCCTGGCGTATGTCCATCTGACCGCACCCGCCAATGTGGTGACCGGCGGCGGCCTGCTCGGCCTGCCGATCATCGTCCCGCCGACGACATCGACCGAACGCCGCTCGCGCTCCGGGATCGGCGATTTGCGGCTGGCGGCAGGATATACGGTCTCCACCTTGCCGGTCGGCCTGACGCTGTCGGCGCAAGCCAAGCTGCCGACCGCCTCGGCGGCGCGTGGAATCGGGACCGGAAAGGCCGACTTCGCGCTGGGCGGCGAGCTGTTCAAGCAGATCGGCGCCGTGACGCCCTATCTCGACATCGCCTACACGATGCCGGGGCAGCCCGACGGCTATCGGCTGAACGACAGCCTTTCGGGGCAATTGGGCGCGGCGGTGCAACTCGGGCGGCGCGTGCGCGGGCACGTCGCTTATGCCTATGCCCAGGCGATCAGCCCGGCGCTGGGCGACCAGCAGGCGATGACCGGCGGCATCAATGTCGGCCTGTCGCGCACGCTCACGCTGGGCATGTACGGCAGCGCCGGCCTGTCGCGCGGCGCCCCCGACATGGTGGCGGGCCTGAGCCTGGGCGTGCGGATCGATTGAGGGTCTTCAGCCCCAGGGCCGCTCGCGGAACCATTTGGTGATGACGTATTTGACGCCGGCGCGCACCTTCATGCCCTGATGCAGCGTCGCGGGATTGAGCGTTCCGTCGGGACGCCGGTTGTTCCAGGCGAGCAGCTTGCCGGTTTCGGGCTGGATGATCTTGTCGATCGTCTTGAACCGGGTCGCGCCGCCGGCGCCGGGTTCGTTGAGATAGACCATCGCCGTCCAGGTGCGGTTGCCGGCGACCGAGCAATACCGCTCGAAATCCTCGCCGCCGGGATCGAAATAGTCGGTATGTCCCTTGAATTCCTGGCCAACCGCGTAGCGCTGGCCCTGCATCGGCTCGCCATAGGCGGCGTCGAGCCCGGTGAAGGCGGCGATCGCCGCCTCGACCGCCTTCACGGCCGGCTCGGCGGCATCGAGGTCGCACGTCTCGCTGGTGCGGAAGCCGGCGTCGCCATTGTAGTCGGACACGGTGGACGGCCGGCGCCTGGCGTCGATCAGCGCGATCAGCGCTGCGCACAGGTCGGCCGACAGGAAATCGCGCCTGATGAACAGCGTGAGCTTGGGGCTCGGCACCCGCTGCACGCCCGGATGCGACAGGATGCGTTCGACGACGGGAGCGCCGTCGAGGCCGGAGCCGGTGGAAAGCGTTTGCGTGGCCATCGCCTTATTGTGCCAAAAGCCGGGCGGCGGTTCCAGCCTTGGCGGCTTGGGTCGAGGGCTTCCACCGCCCGTTCGTTCCGGGCCGGGGCTGAGCGAGGTCGAAATCCGTATCGAAGGACAAGTGGACGCGCTCGCTACCTGTCCTTCGATACGCCATTTTGATCCCTCAACTTCGCTCGGGACGGGCTTCGCTCAATGGCTACTCAGGACGAACGGGGGGCGTCAGGACGGACCGGGGGCGTCAGGACGGACGAGGGCGGGGGGGGGGGGGGACGGGGAAGGGCGCGGATTCGGAGCAAAGCGCACGCATCGTCTAATTCGGTTCACAGCGGCGGGCTGCTGCGATAACAAGGCGGCGGCCGCGCGAGTGGGGATGGATTTCGAATGCGATTGGTGTTGAGGCCCCGCGCGCGCGCGTTGCTCCGGCGGTTGCCGCGGACCAACGTCTATTCGCTCGCCGAGCTTCTGCTGCTCGCACTGCTTGCGGTGCAATGCGCACGGCTGGTCTGGGTGATCGTGACGCCGGTAACGCCGCTCGGCGATTGGCGGCCGGTGCGGCCGGGCGCCGCCGGTGCGCCCGGCGACATGCTGCGCGGGTTCGATCCGTTCTTCCGCTTGTCTGGCGGCGAGGCGGCGCCGGCGGCGGTCACGTCGCTGCAGCTGACGCTCTACGGCATCCGCGTCAACGAGGCGACCGGCGGCGGCTCCGCGATCGTTGCCACGCCCGACGGCGCGCAGAACAGCTATGCGGTCGGCGAGGAGATCATGCCCGGCGTGACGCTGAAGGCGGTGGTGTTCGACCATATCTCGATCGATCGCGGCGGAACGGTCGAGGACCTCTATATCGACCAGTCGAAGCCGGTCGCGCCGGTCGAGCCGCTGCCGCCCGGCGTCGGCCCGACCACCACCGCGCCGCGCCTCACGTTGCAGGATCTCAACTCGCGCGGGCTGGCGCTCGATCAGATCAAGCGCGGGATCGGCTTCATTCCGCGGATCGACGACGGCAAGGTCACCGGGCTGGTGGTCCGCCCCAACGGCGACGGACAGGTGTTCGCCAAGGCGGGGCTGCAGCAAGGCGACGTCATCACCGAGGTGATGGGCAAACCCGTCACCAGCGCCGACGATATCGCCAAGCTCGCCGGTCAATTCTCCAACGGCGGCATCCTGTCGCTGACCATCGAACGCGGCGCCAAGACCCTTCCCATCGGCATCAACGTGACAGGTTCATGAAGACATTCGTTCTGTTTCCCGCGCTCGCCCTGGCGCTCGCCGCGCCGGCGGTGGCGCAGCTTTCGCTCAACGTCCGCGATGCCGATATCCGCGCGTTCATCGCCGACGCCGCGCAGGCGACGGGCCGCACCTTCATCATCGACAGCCGAGTCACCGGCAAGGTGACCGTGGTGACGGATCATCCGCTGTCGAAATCGCAATATTTCGAGGTGTTCCTTTCGACGCTGCGCGCCAACGGCCTGGTCGCGGTGCCGACCGCCGGGGGCGCGTTCCGCATCCAGCCGATCGACAATGCCGCCTCGCAGCCCAGTCCGGTCGGCGTGCGCAGCGCATCGCGCGACAGCTTCGTCACCGATATCGTCCGGCTGCGCTCGATCGACGCGCAATCGGCGCTCGACACGGTCAAGCCGCTGGTCAGTCCGCAAGGATCGGTGACCGCGAACAAGGCGGGCAATTCGCTGGTCATCGTCGATTTCGCGGACAACGTCCATCGCATCCGCCAGGTGCTCGCCGGGATCGATACCGACCAGGCTTCGACGCGAGTCATCCCGCTCAAGAACGCCGGCGCGCGGGAGATCGCGACCGCGCTCAAGGGGCTGGCCGGCGGAGGAGGAGGCGCGAACGGCGGAGCCGACGTGTCGGTCGTGTCGGTCGACAGCTCGAACTCGGTGGTGCTGCGCGGCGATCCCAATACCGTGGCGCGGCTGGCATCCGTCGCCGCCGAGCTCGACCGGAAAGCGGAAGCGGGGACCGAGATCCGCGTCGTGTTCCTGGAGAACGCCGATGCCGCGCAGCTGCTGCCGGTGCTCCAGCAGCTTGTCGGCGAGCAGCCGACCGAGCCGCCGGTCGAAACCGACCAGGCGATCGCCTCGCCGTTCCTGTCGCAGGCCAACGGCGGCGGCGCCGGCGGGCTCACGTCGTCGGCGACGGCGCAAGCTCCGGCTTCGGCGCCGACATCTGCGCCGGCCGCGAGCGGCGAGGGCGGAACCGGCAAGCCGGCGATCGTCGGGCAGGGCGGGCGCACCGCGGCGGTGGTGACGCGCTTCGCCGGGGCCAATGCGATCGTCATCGCCGGGCCGCCGGAGGTGCAGCGCCAGCTCGCCGAAGTGATCCGCCAGCTCGATACGCGCCGCCAGCAGGTGCTGGTCGAGGCGGTGGTGGCGGAGGTGTCGGACACTGCGGCGAAGCAGCTCGGCGTCCAGTTCCTGCTCGGCAACCTCAAGGGTGGGGCGTTCGCGGCGACCAATTACAGCACCTCGGCGCCGAGCCTGCTGGCGATCGCCGGCGCGATCGGCGCGCAGCAGCTTGCCACCACGACCACGACGACCAACGGCAATGTCACCGTCACCGGCCGGGACACGACGATCAGCGACCAGCTCGCGCAGGCCGCGGTGAGCTCGATCCTCGGCACCAACGGCGGACTGTTCGGCGGCGGCGGGCGGATCGGCGACACGATCCTGGGCGGCATCATCAACGCGGTGAAGAGCGACACGCAGTCGAACCTGCTGCAATCGCCCTCGCTGGTGACGCTCGACAACAGCCCGGCGCATATCCTGGTCGGGCAGGAAATCCCGATCACCACCGGCAAGGCGCTGTCGAACAATTTCGACAACGCCTTCCAGACGATCCAGCGCGAGAATGTCGGCATCCAGCTCGACGTCAAGCCGCAGATCAACTCGAGCGGGACGATCAAGCTGTTCCTGCACCAGCAGGTCAGCTCGATCGCGGGACCGGTGTCGAACGACAACAGCGAGCTGATCCTCAACAAGCGCGAGGTGCAGACGACGCTGACCGTCGACGACGGCCAGATCGCGGTGATCGGCGGGCTGCTCGACGACAACGAGCGGCGGACGTTGGACAAGATCCCGCTGCTCGGCGACATTCCGGTACTCGGCAATCTGTTCAAGTCGCACTCGCGCAGCCATGCCAAGACCAACCTGATGATCTTCATCCGTCCGACGATCATCCGCTCCGCCGACGATGCCGCGCGGATCACCGAGCGGCGCTACGGCTATCTGCGTGCCGAGCAGGGGCAGATGAACCCCGACGCCGAGCCGAGCATCGACCAGCTGGTGCGCGACTATATGGGTGCGGCCCTGCCGGTGCCGCCCGCGCCCGAGCCGGGCAACATCCACGATCCCGCCATCATGGTGCCGACGGTGCGCAGCTCGACCGAGGTGATTCGCCCGAAACGGAGGGACCGGTGAAGATCGCGCGCGGCGACGCGGCGGAGGTGCCCGCCGCCGAGACGCCGCAGATCATCGTTGCGCAGCCGGCGATCCCCTATCCGTTCGCGCGGCGTTTCGGGGTGGTGCTCGACGGCGATGCCGAGCATCCGGTGATCGCGATGCGTGAGGGCGGCGATCCCAAGGTGCTGATCGAATTGCGCCGCCATCTCGGGCACCCGTTCGACGTCGCCTTCGTCACGCCCGAGGCGTTCGACAAGCTGCTGTCCGACCGTTACGCGATGGACGGGCAGGCCGCGGCGATGGCGGCGGGGACGCTGGGGCTCGACGGCGATCTCGACCTGCTGGCGACCGATTTGCCGACCGCGGAGGACTTGCTCGATTCGGCCGACGACGCGCCGGCGATCCGGCTGATCAACGGCATCATCGCCGATGCCGCGCGCAACGGCGTGTCGGACATCCATATTGAGCCGTATGAGACCGGCCTTGTCATCCGCATGCGGATCGACGGGGTGCTTCGCGAGACGCTCCGCATGCCGCCGCACGTCGCCCCTGTGGTGGTCAGCCGGATCAAGGTGATGGCGCGGCTCGATATCGCCGAGCGGCGCGTGCCGCAGGACGGGCGGATCGGGCTGGCATTGGGCGGCAAGCTGCTCGACGTGCGCGTCTCGACGCTGCCCAGCCGGGCGGGCGAGCGCGTCGTGCTGCGCATCCTCGACAAGGAGAATGCCGGGATCGAGCTTTCGGAGCTCGGCATGCCTGTGGCGATCGACACGGTGGTGCGCGGCGCGATCGCCGAGCCCAACGGCATCGTGCTGGTCACCGGGCCGACCGGATCGGGCAAGACGACGACGCTCTATGCGGCGTTGCGTCTATTGAACGACGGCAGCCGTAATATCCTGACGGTGGAAGACCCGGTAGAATATGCCGTCGAGGGCGTCGGGCAGACGCAGGTCAATCCCAAGGTCGGGCTGACCTTCGCGGCGGGCTTGCGCGCGATCCTGCGGCAGGATCCGGACGTGGTGATGGTCGGCGAAATCCGCGACCGCGAAACCGCCGAGATCGCGGTGCAGGCGTCGCTCACCGGGCATCTCGTGCTGTCGACCGTTCACACCAACGATTCGCTTGGCGCGATCACGCGGATGCGCGACATGAAGATCGAGCCCTTCCTGCTCGCCTCGACGCTGCGCGCGGTGATCGCCCAGCGGCTCGTGCGGCGGCTGTGCCCCGAATGCCGCAAGCCGGTGGCGGCGGGGAGTTCGCTCGGCGGGCTGCTCGGGATCGAGCCCCACGCGATCGTCTATGAGCCCGGCGGCTGCCCCGAGTGCAACCATACCGGTTTCAAGGGGCGGATCGGCGTGTTCGAGGCGGTGCGGATCGATGAGACGATCCGCCGCCTGATCAACGACGGTGCCGACGAGGGCGTGATCGCCCGCCACGCCTT